>NZ_JADWYU010000356.1 GCF_016786325.1 Frankia nepalensis
CTCAGTCCACCGGGGTGAAGTCGATTTGCAGCCCGCGTAGGCCGCGTAGGATGAATGATGGTTCGTACTCGTACGTGCGGGACGGGGCTGGGCCGTGTGTGGTCTCGGAGACTCGGATGTCGGTCATGCGGTCGAGGAAGCGCTCGATGCTCACTCTGCCCTCGGTGCGTGCGAGGGGGCCTCCGGGGCAGGAGTGTGCGCCGCGGCCGAACGCGATGTGTTCTACGGCGTTGTCTCGGTCGAGTTGGAAGGTTTCGGGATCGGTGAACTTGCGGGGGTCGCGGTTGGCGGCGCCTGGGTGGATCATCACGGTGGTGCCGGCGGGGATGCGTTGCCCTGCGATGGTGGTCGTGACGCGGGTGAGTCGGAAGTCGCTCATGGTTGGGCTCTCGAACCGCAGGGTCTCCTCGAGGAAGACTGGGATCCGCTTGCGGTCTTCCCGCAGTCGCTGCTGGATGTCGGGGTTTTCCGCCAGGATCCACATGGCGGAGGTGATCAGTCGGGCGGTCGTGTCCTGTCCGGCCGCGAACAGGAACGTGGCGAGGCCGACGATGACGTCGACCTCGGGTGTCGATCCGCCCTTGTAGGTGACGTTCGCGAGGTCGGTCAGGACGTCGGCCCGCGGCCTGCGCCGTCGTTCCTCGATGTAGGTCGTGAATCGCTCGTGCAGGAACTCCAGCGGGTTGTTTGACACCGCCTGCGTGTCCTCGCCGACCCCGGGTGCGGGCTTCTCGGCTCCGAGCTTGGCGCCGAACTCCTCCCGGTCGTCTTCTGGCACTCCGAGGAGGTCGGCGATCACGAGCAGTGAGAACGGCTTGGCGTAGTCGCTCATCACCTCGAACGTGCCGGTCTCGATGAACCTGTCGATGTAGCTGTCGGCCAGCCGCCACATCGTGGCCTCGTTGGTCTTCAACCGGCTCGGGGTCAGCAGGCGCCGCAGAAGAGCGCGCTGTGCGTGGTGGGCGGGTTCGTCCAGGTTCACCAGGAGGTCGCTCATCGGCAACTGGTGGCGATATTGTTCGATCAGCTCGCTGATGTCGTCGCCGTCGGCCTGTACTGGCAGGCCTGGGAAAGGTCCTGACACGGCGTTGCAGGACGAGAACGCGGTGCTGTCGGCATAGACTTCCACGGCCTCGTCGTAGCCGGTCACCGCGATGACGCCTGGGTGTTTGACGGCGCGCACCGGGCACTGCGCCCGAAGCTCGTCGAAGTAGGAATACGGGTTCGCGACCACCGCGGAGTCCGTAAAGAAATCCACATCCTCGACACCACTCACCGTGCTACTCCTCTCGGAATGTCCTCAGGGCCGATCCGTGTCGGATCGACAAGCTCGACGGTGGCACCGCGCGTCAGCGGGGCTGCTGGAGGAAGACCTCAAGCTTGCAGATCTTGCCGTCCTCGTTGAAAACGAACACGGAAAGCGAGCGGACCACGTCAAGCGTGCCGTCCTGGCGCCG
>NZ_JADWYU010000357.1 GCF_016786325.1 Frankia nepalensis
CAATGCCGTTGCGTTATGGGTCTGGCGGCGGGTGGATGACCGCCGCCTCCTGCGGTGCTCTGGTGGGTTGAGGCCAGTGGCGGTGTTCGGCTCGCTTGAGCCCGAAGTTCGACATCTTGCGTTTGACCGCCCGGGGCTGACTGCGTAGCCGCCGCCGAGGCAGGGGGTGAGCGAGAAGATCGTCGCGTAGTCGTACCAGGGCCGCGACCAGGTACTCAGGGGGAAAAGACGCCGGCCGCGGCGGTGACGCTGCGCCGGACGGCCCGCAGGGTGTCGGTGAACGACAGCCGGTCGCAGTCCACCCCGGCGCTCCGAGCGGTCTGGCACATCAGGGCCCGCAGGGCACGGTGGACCAGCAGGTGGGCCCAGACCTGCTGGCGGACCCCCTCGGGAGTCTTGCTGGCCAGCACCACACCGGCGCCTCGCTGGTACCTCTTGATCTCGGCGAGGGTGGTTTCTTCCTCCCATCGCTGGGTGTAGAGCACCGCCAGCTCCGCCGCCGGGTAGGCCGTCGAGTCGAGCAGGTCGGTGACCAGCCGGTACCCCTCCTGCCTGCCGGGGCGTCCAGGATCGTCGAGGTGGTAGGCCAGCACCCGGACCCGCGTCGGCCGGCGCCGGCCCGGCCGGTCCCCGGCCGCGTACATCCGGCTGAGCCACGACCCGTCCGCCAGCACCTGTTCGACCTCCAGAATCCGGTTGGCCGGCACCCGCCACAACAGGTGCGCGCCGGTCGCGGTGAAGGCCTGCCACAGCGGGACACCGAGAAACTCCCGATCGGCCAGGACCAGCATCCCCGGCGCCACCGAGCGGGTCAGCCGCCCGGCCAGGACGGTCTCGCCTACCCGGCAGCCGGCGATCTCGGCGTCGCACAGCGCGTGCGTGCCGGACTCGGCCAGCGCGACCATCCGCACCTGCGGGAACGCCGCCCGACCCTGCCCCCGCGTCGTTCCCGGACGGCCGAACGCCGCCTCGTTCACCGCCGTGTCGGCGACGTCCCAGCAGGTGCCATCCACCGCCATCAGCCGCAGCCCTCGCCAGAACACCCCCGGCATACCCACCGGGCCCACCGGCCCGGCGGTGGCCGCGAACAACATCCGCAACGGCTGGGAACCCAGCCGGTCCCGAGCCCGAAACAGCGACGACTTCACCGGCAGGCGCCAGCTACCCCACAGGCCCATCCCGCGCAGCCCCTCGGTCAGCTGCCGCAGCACCTCCAGATACGGAGCCGGTGAGAACAACGCCAACGCCAGGACGAAGTACACCGTCAACCGCGCAGGCAGCAGTCGGGTCCGCTGCTCGGTCCGGCCACACGCGGCCACCACCCGATCCACCAGACCCGGCGGATACATCCAGGTCAACACACCCAACCCGGACAACTCCGGCACGCTCCCGGCCATCGCCACCACCCTCAGAGGGCGTGCCCACCCGCAACCACCTAACGCAACGGCATTG
>NZ_JADWYU010000358.1 GCF_016786325.1 Frankia nepalensis
GGGGGGGGTCCCCCGCCCCCCCGGGGGGGGCGCCGGGGCCCGCCCGGGCCGGGCGGCCAGCCCGGGTGGTTAGCCCAGCAGGGTCGGGTCGTCGCGGTAGACCTCGGCGAGGAGCGACATGTCGAACAGGTCGGCGACGTCCACCCGGTAGCCGGCGCTCAGCAGCGCCTTCACGTTCTTCTCGGCGAGGGCCGGGGTGACGGTCAGCAGGCCGTTGCGGCGGGTGTCGTCGCTGACGATGAGCGTGTTCTGGATCTCGTTCATCGCCCGCTGGGTGGGCTCGTCCAGCCCCTTCGCGCCGGTGGCGAGGGTCAGCCGGGTGCCGAGCGCCGGGTCGGCGAGGTTGTCCCGCCAGCCGCGAATGTCGGCGGTCAGCGCCGCCTTGATCGCGTTGCGCTCCCGGGTGAGCGCGTCGACGGCGGCGACGTAGACCTGCGAGACGAGCGGGTAGCCGTGGTCGGCGAGCAGGAACGTCACGACGTCGACGCCGGCGAGCCGCAGCCGCAGCGCGACGTCGTAGGCGTGCGAGAGCAGCCCGTCGATCTCGCCGGCCGTCAGCAGGTCGTCCGGTGAGCCTTCGCTGACCTGGGTGATCGTGTCCGGGCGGATGTCGTTCGCGGCCAGGAACGTGTCCCAGATCTGCGCGGAGCCTTTCTCCACCCAGATCCGCTTGCCGGCCAGGTCCGCCGGGACGCGCAGCGGGGCCTGGGCCCGCGACGCGACGACCCAGGGGTAGCGCTGGTAGAGCGCGCCGACGGCGCGTACCGGGGCGCCACGGATGATCTCGCGAGCAAGCCCGTCGACGGCGCTGAACCCGAGCAGCGCGGTTCCGTTCGTGACCGCGTCCTCGGCCTGCGGGGCGCCGGAGCCGCCGGGAAGCAGCGTCGCGGACTGGAACCCCGCGTCCCGGTAGTAGCCCCGGTCGGCGGCGATGTAGCAGCCGGCGAACTCGACGTTCGGCGTCCAGGACAGCTGCACGCGCAGCTCGGCGGGGATCGCGCCGCCCGACGGCCCGCCGGCCGGGCTGGCGCCCGGGCCGCCCGCGGGCTCTCGCCCGTCGTCCCGGCCGCGGCTGATCGCGAAGGCCGCCGCGCCGCCGCCCGCGCCGAGCGCCAGACCGGCGGCGATCAGCCCGCGGCGGGTGAGGTCGCGCCGCCGGCCCCGACGCGGTTCGGCCGAGTCCGGGGCAAGCGGGAGCAGCAGGGGCGCGGACGAGGCTCCCCGCGGCCCGGGCGCGCCCTGCTGCCCGGGCGGGGCCGGCGGAGCGGGCGGCCTGCGGGGCGCGGGCGGGGCCGGCGGCGCGGGCGGGGCCGACCGGGGGCCAGCGGCGGGGCGTGGCGGGAACGGCGACACGAGCGGTGGCGGGCCGGGCGGGGCGCCCCCCGGCGGCGGGGGCGGCGGGGGGGGGGGCGCGGGCGGGGGGGGGGGGGTGCGCCCCCCCGGCGGGGGCCG
>NZ_JADWYU010000359.1 GCF_016786325.1 Frankia nepalensis
CGCTGGTTGGTCAGGTTGGGGTGGCTAGTGGGCGGGAGTGGCTCACGTGGTCAAGCAGGGCTGCCAGTTCCGGTGGGGGTGGAGCGGTCGACCAGCGGTGCCAGTACAGCTGCAGACGTGCCCAGGGGCACAGCCAGCCGCGGACCTGCCGTAGCGTGTCCTGCCAGATGATCCGCCGGCGCGGATTTTTCCCCCGCCGCCCCGCCGTGCCCGCGGGGCGTTTGTTCGGCCTGGCCGGGGGGTGGTGTGGTCAGCAGGCTGAAGGTGAACGCCAGCATCACCAGCTGCCAGTGCCGCACGATGGCCTGCTCGGAGCGGACCTGGAAGTCCGCCCAGCCCAGTTCGTGCTTGGCCGGCTTGTAGTAGTGCTCGATCCAGTCCCGTAGCCGGTAGATCCGATAGACCTCGGCCGCGTCCGCCTCGGCCACCGTGAGGTTGGTGGCCATGAACCAGGTCGAGTCGGGGGTGAGCCTTGTCGGGTCGGCGGTGGCGGCGATCAGGCGGGTGCCCTGGACCGGTCCGTAGCAGGGGCCCAACTCCAGCTCGGCGACATGGCGGGCCAGCGGCCGGTTGTGGCTGTCGGTCAGTACCAGGCGCCGCCAGTCCTCCAAGGGCAGGCGGGCGGCGGCCTCGGCGGGGGTGAACGCCGGCGGGTGGGCGGGGTCCTCGACGAACTGCCAGGTGCCGTGGCGGGGACGCAGAGCCAGTACGTAGCGGATCCTGGCCGTCCGTAGACGTCCCTCCAGCGTGGGGTTCTCGCCGTAGACGCAGTCGGCCACCACCGCCCGAAACGGCACATCGGCGCCGCGGGCTTCCTCGATCAGCTCCCAGGCGAGCTCCGGCTTGGTGGCAAACGCCGGGTCGGCCTTACCGCCAGGCAGCCGACAGGCGGGCCGGTAGGGCCGCACCCCCAGCGGCGCATGCCGGGTGCCGTCAGCCCAGTGGCTGGTGACAGCCACGACGCCGTTGGCGGTGCGGCCGAGCTTGCCGATGTACTGCTGGGCCGCCAGCACGATCCCCTGGCCGCGCTTGCGGTCCCCGGTCTCGTCGATGATGAGCACCCCGTTGCCGTGCGGCCCCAGGTCCGGATCCCGCCGCCACAGCGCCACCCGCCGCGCGCCCAGGGCGTCGGGATCCCAGGGCGCATCGTGCAGGAAGTGGTGCAACCGCTGACGGTCAGCACCGGGCACCAGGGCGGCAAGCTCCGTCAGCGTCTTGTTGCGCTCCCGGGGCAACAACAGACCGATCAGGTAGTGCCGAAGGGCGGAGCGCTCAGCCACACGACAGAACAGATCATCGAACTGGCCGCAGAACCGGTCCACCGCCTCCGCCGTCGGCGCGGTCGGCTTGCGAGGTGTGGCCATCGGGCACCTCCCCCGAAACGGCCCAGCCAGACACCACAACCGTACGTCCAGTTACCCCAACCTGACCAACCAGCG
>NZ_JADWYU010000360.1 GCF_016786325.1 Frankia nepalensis
CCACCGGAGGAAGCACCATGCAGGTACAGGAAAAACTGTTCATCGGCGGCGAGTGGGTCGCGCCGAGCGGCCCGGACACCATCGAGGTCGTCTCCCCGGCCACCGAACAGGTCATCGCCCGGGTCCCCGACCCCACGCCCGCCGACATCGACGCCGCGGTCACCGCCGCCCGCCTGGCGTTCGACGAGGGCCCCTGGCCCCGGCTCGACCCCGCGGAACGGATCGCCGCCGTCCACCGGCTCGCCGCGCTCTACAAGGCCGGCCGCAAGGAGCTCACCGGACTGATCACCGCCGAGATGGGCGCGCCCGTCAGCTTCGCCAAGGTCGGGCACGTCGCCATCCCGATGTTCCTGATGAACGCGTTCACCGGCATCGCCGAGAACCTCGCCTGGGAGGAGCGCCGCCCCGGCTTCTACGGCCAGGACATCCTGGTCCGCAAGGAGCCGGTCGGCGTGGTCGCCGCGGTCATCCCCTGGAACATGCCGATGTTCCTCACCATCGGCAAGCTGGTGCCGGCGCTGCTCGCCGGCTGCTCGATCGTGCTCAAGCCGTCCCCGGAGACCCCGCTGGACGCCTACTGGCTGGCCGGCCTGCTGGAGCAGGCCGAGATCCCGCCGGGTGTGGTCAGCATCCTGCCCGCCGGCCGCGAGGCCGGCGAGTACCTGGTCGCCCATCCCGGCGTCGACAAGGTCTCGTTCACCGGCTCCACCGCCGCCGGCCGCAACGTCGCCGCCTCCTGCGGGGCGAACCTCAAGCGCGTCAGCCTCGAGCTCGGCGGCAAGTCCGCCGCCGTCGTCCTCGACGACGCCGACCCCGCCACCACCGCCAAGGGCATCGAGATCGCCGGCCTGATGAACTCCGGCCAGGCCTGCGTCGCCCAGACCCGGGTGCTCGTCCCCCGCTCCCGCTACGCCGAGTACGTCGACGCGCTGGCCGCCATGGTCGAGACGCTGCCCACCGGCGACCCGACCGACCCCGCGACCCAGATCGGCCCCCTGGTCGCCCAGCGCCAGCAGGACCGGGTCCGCGGCTACATCGAGATCGGCCAGAAGGAAGGCGCCCGCCTCCTCGTCGGCGGCACCGACCTGCCCGCCGGCGTCGACCGTGGCTGGTACCTCCGCCCCACCCTGTTCGCCGACGTCGACAACTCCATGCGCATCGCCCAGGAAGAGATCTTCGGCCCCGTCCTGTCCGTCATCCCCTACACCGACCAGAACGACGCCATCCGCATCGCCAACGAGTCCGACTACGGCCTGTCCGGCTCCGTGTGGACCACCGACGTCGACCGCGGCCTGGCCGTCGCCCGCGGCGTACGCAGCGGCACCTTCGGCGTCAACGAGGCCTACAGCATGGACCCCGCCGCACCCTTCGGCGGCGTCAAGGCCAGCGGCATCGGCCGCGAACTCGGCAAGGAAGGCATCGA
>NZ_JADWYU010000361.1 GCF_016786325.1 Frankia nepalensis
CTGCTCGATCATCTGTCTACGTCGACTGAAAAGCTCATTCTGAACCGGCTCTTTAGCGCGCTCTGACTGCTCGCAACGTCACGGTCCCGTCTCAGATGCTGTGGGCGCTGGTCGGTGTTCTCACGGTGTGAAGACGACTGGGAGATCCACGAGGCTGCGCAGCCACAGGGACGGGCGCCAGGCGAGCCGGTCGATCGGTGTCGCGAGTTCGATGTCGGGGAGGCGGTCGAGGAGGATCTGTACGGCGGCTTGCGCGATGGCTTCGCCGATCTCCTGGCCGGCGAGTGGGCATCGGTGTTCGCCGTGGCCGTAGGCCATGTGTGCCTGGTTGCGGTGATGGACCTCGGCGGTCGTCCGGATGGTTGGGTCGGTGTTGGCCGCGGTGATGCTCAGGAGCAGCAGGTCGCCGGCGCCGAGGCGGTATCGGCCGAGTGTCCGTGGTCCGACGGTCCAGCGGCCGGTGAGGGTTGCCCCTGGTGGGTCCTCCCAGAGGACCTCGGCCATGGCGTCGCCGACGCTGCGCCGTCCGCCGAGTATGGTCGCCGCGAACCGGGGATCGCCGAGCATGAGGCGCAGTGTGTTGCCGATCCAGGCGGAGGTGGCCTGGTGGACGATGGCGAAGATGGTCTGCAGTTCCTCGAGCAGTTCGCCGTCGCGAAGCCCGGCCGGGTGGGTGACCAGTCGGGAGAGCACGTCGAAGCGCTGGTGTTCGCGCCGTGCCGTGACCTGCGCCTGGAGCCGGTCGCGTAGGCGGATGTTCGCGGTGACGGCGTCCGGGCCGCCGTTGACGACGATGGCGAGGTCGGCCACGATCGCGGTGCTGTCCGCCGGCGGGAGGCCGAGCAGGGCCGTCGCTACGCGCAGGGGAAGCAGCTCGGCGTACTGGGAGATCAGGTCGGCCCGGCCGTGGCCCGCGAAGCCGTCGATCAGGTCGTCGGCGACCCGCTCGCAGGCCGTCCGTAGCTCGAACGGGTCGACCGTGCCGAGCCCGTCGGCCAGCACGGCCACCCGGCGGTCGTGTTCGTCCCCGGTCAGGAACCAGGCGGTGTCCCGTGCCGTGATCATCGGGATCAGTGGCCAGTCCGCCGGGATCAGGTCCCAGCTGTTCCAGGCGTTCGAGTCCCGGGTGTAGTACGCCGGGCTGGCCAGGACCTGGCCGAACTCCCGGTAGTCGAGCACGAGCCAGGCTGGGACGTCACCGTCGACCAGCACGGGTGCCACCGGGCCGTGAACGGTCCGCAATCGCCAGTAGACCGCGGCCGGATCGCGATGGAACTCCTCGCCGTATAGCCGGATGGCGCCCCTGGCGTGCGCCGGGTACCGCGACGCCCACTCCGGGGCGAGGCTGCCTTCCGACAGGCCGATCATGGCCAAACCTGGCTCCTCACCTCGTCTGCCGCGAACAGGTCCCCTGTGTTACCA
>NZ_JADWYU010000130.1:0-38258 GCF_016786325.1 Frankia nepalensis
TTCCTCGACGGCATCGCCAGTGAGCTGTCCGCCGCCGGCGGGTCCGGCACGTCGCCTCCCGTGGATCCCTGACAGCGCGAACCGCCGCAACCGGCGTGGCGCACGGCGCGCGGCCCCGACCGCGGGAGCGGCGGGTGGTTCTCCGCCGCGGACGATCGCGATCCCGGTGCCGGCAGGGACCGCGTCGCACAGCGGCGGTGCCTGCCATCGCGGTCGCCGCGAGGCACGCGAGGCGGTAGACGCGACAGCGTGAACGCATGGGTGACGCCGAGGCAGGTCAGCCCAAGCAGCGCGCGGGGGCACCCTCGCGCAGCCACCGATCCGACGAGCGAGAGGTGCCCAGCACGATGTGTTCCGATCGATCCGCCGAGGCGCACGACCTGTCCGCGGTGCCGCTTCCGCCGGACACCGTGGGTCTGCTGGAGGGGCTGACCACCACCCGGGCGATCCGGCGTTACCGTGACGAGCCGGTGCCCGACGAGGCGCTGCGGGCGATCCTGTTCGCCGCGACCCGGGCACCGAGCGGGTCCAATCGGCAGCCGTTCCGGTTCCTGGTGCTGACCGACGGCCCGAACGCCCAGGCGGCAAAGAAGATCATCGGCGCCGGCGCGCGCCGGATCTGGGGTGGTAAGCGGACCGCGGACCAGTACGAGCAGGGCTCCGGGGCGGTGGCCGACTCGCCCAAGGCCCGGATGGCGCGGACGATGCAGGAGTTCGTGGACGCCTTCGAGCGGGTGCCCGTGCTGATCCTGCCGTGCCTCGTCCGTTACCGTGACCCGATGCCCAGCGAGGGCGCGTCGGTGTATCCGGCCTGCCAGAACCTGCTGGTCGCGACGCGGGCCCTGGGCTACGGCGGCGTGTTCACGGGCTTCAACTTCGCCGTCGACGCGGAGCTGCGGGAGTTGCTGGGGGTGCCCGACAACGTGTTCATCGCGGGCACCATCACGCTGGGCCGACCGGTCGGCCGTCAGGGACCGGTACGGCGCCGGCCGATGCCGGAACTCGTGTACGGCGAGCGTTGGGACGAGCCCGCGCCGTGGGCGATCGACCCACCGGGTACCGCCTTCACCTCCGCGGGGCCGCCGAGATCCGCCACGCGCCACGAAGAATAGGCAAGTGGATCGCGCCTGGTAGGCGGAGGGGTCACTGGTTCGAGAGCACCTCGCCGCACCAGAACCCGGCGTGGTCGAGCGCGGCCGGCGGCGGGACCATGGCGAAGCTGCTTCCTGTCGGGTCCACCTTGGTGAAGGTCTCGCAGACCTGGGGCTCCTTGGGCTTCGACAGGTCGACCGGGGGGATCAGCCCGCTGCCGGTGAAGTCGGTTACCTGGCGGAGCTTGTCGATGAACATGGCGCGAGTCGGGCAGGAGCCCGCGAGCAGGAGGCCCTGGATCATCTGGTCCGCGGCCACGTAGGACGAGATGGCGATCTCGTCGCTGGCGTCCGCCAGTTCGGGTGAGTAGACGCTCACCGCGTTGCTGTAAGCAGCCATCGCTGGCGAGTCCGGCGGGGCGAAACCCGAGATCGTGGATAGCCCGGCCATCCCGGAGCCGAATGTCGCGAGCACCGAGGCGCTGACACCGGCGGTGTTCAGCGCGACGTTGATCGGGGCCCCGAGGCCCTTGGCCCGGGAGTAGATGTCGACGAAGTCAGCGACATGCGCGGTCCCGACCAGCGCGTCGGCTCCGGACCGATTCAACTGATCGGCGATGTTCGCCGCGCTGCTGATTCCGTGGGTGAACTCGAACTCCCTGACGACCTCGACGCCGCGACTTCGCAGACTGGAGGCGAGCGCCGCGGACAGGTCCGGTGCCGCCGCCGTGCTCGAGTCAACGACGATGACGGCCTTGGTGCCGCCCTGCGCCTTGAGGTAGTCGCCGAAGGTCGAGACGGTGCCCTTGTTGAACAGGTTGCCGAAGTGAAAGACGTTGGGGTGGTCGCTCCAGTCGGCGCTGGAGGCGAACCCCGTGACCGGGACGTTCTTGGACTGCAGCCATTCCGCCGCGCCGCTGAGGTTCAGCGTGAGCGCGACGAGTCCGAAGACCCGCTGGTTGTTGACGAGGTCACGCGTCGCCCGGGAGAACCCCGAGGCGGTGGTCTGGTCGTCGCCCCAGACCAGGTCGATGCCGCGTCCGTGTATGCCGCCGTCGGCGTTCTGCAGATGCACCCGGGCGTCGACCGCGCTGCGCGCTCCCTTGAACATGTCGACGATCCCGGGGGGCCCGGTGTCGGGGAGCACCAGCCCGATCTTGATGGAGGTTGCCGTCACGCCCGGTTCCTGGGTCTCGCACGATATCGCCGTGACGCTGGGCGCAGGCGACGACGTCCCGCAACCGCCGAGGACGGCTGGCAAGCCGACGAGCAGCGTCGCGAGGGCCGCGGTGCCCGTCCGCTCGCATAATCGGGTCAGGATCATGAGGCGGTGCCTTTCCTTGTTGATCTATAATCGCGAGGCCGCCACCTGGGCGCTGTCGCCGACCTGCCGGCGCCACCAGGACCGCCGCCGGCACGCGACCTACGCGAGACGCGGTGACGCCCCGCCACGGGAGGCCGCGTGCCCCCAAGGCCCGGACAGCCCGCCGACCCGGCGATCCCGCCACGCGACGGCGAAAGGGCCGGCCGCGGTGCCCTCCAGGCGAGAGCCGGATTACGGAAGTCGAACGGAGATCGAAGGACATCCCGGGCCGCTCGTCACCGCGCCCCGCTACCTCCTTCCGCGAGCCAGCTCCCGCGCTGCACGGCGGCGTGCCGACAAGGGCACCTCGACGCCCGGAGCGGTCGCCTCCGGACCACCGTCGGAAATTAGCGCTACTAGAGCCGCACCAATATGGCTGATCGGACCGGGCCTGACAAGCCGCCAGACACGCTCCACCGGCTGGATGGCGCTCTACTGAGGGAAGAGCTGGTCGGCCGTGGTCGCCGCGGTGGCCTTGATGGTCTCGGCGTCACGGTCCAGGAAGTATCCGGCGTTGACCGCGCGGTCGACGGCGTTGTTGTAGGCGGTCAGGTAGTCCTGCCGGCTCGGGTAGAGGGCGTGTACCTGGTCGGCGGGGAAAGGTCTCATCGAGCCGAACAGCGAGGCTCTCAGATCGGCGCCCTCGACGCTGCCACTGTAGGTGGCGATCGGCACCTCCAGCTCGGGCATCCGGATGCCGCCGAGCGCGTTGCCGTGCTGGTCGCGCTGGATCTGTGGCGGGTCGCCCTTGAGGGTGATGAGTGGCAGCTTCGGTGGTGCCGCGCCGTCGCGGGACCAGGCGGTGAGGTGCTGGCGGGCGGCGGACATCACCGGAAGCCAGTCGACCGAGTTCGGCTGGGTCGGCGTGCCGACCGCGCCGGAGGTGGATCCGGAGGCGCCGGTCGGCAGTGTCAGCCCGTCCCGGGTGAGGGTGGCGATGACGTCGCCGATGCTGCCCGCGCCCGCGCCGGCGTGCGCGGCACCCGCGATCTCCCAGGTGCGCGACGTGTCCGAGTCGGGCTGACGAGCCGGGTACAGCGACTCGGCCTCGGTCTCCGTGGTCACCAGGATTACCGGAATGCCGAGGTCGTCGCGGATGCGGACCGGCGGGCGGCCGAAGACGGCGTCGACGTTCTCGGTCTGGCCGGTGGGGGTGTCGAAGCTCGCCGCGTGGCCGAAGCTCGCGACCGGCAGCGCCCCGTCCAGCGCGTTGGCCAGGGGTTGGACCCCGTTCAGGTAGGCGGTGAGGCGGATGGCGGACTGGGACGCCCCGGTGCCGAACACCCGGCGCACGTCCAGGCCGCTCATGGGGTCGACCGGTAGATCGCCGCGGTCACGGCCGACGAGGAGTGCGGCCTTGGTGAAGATGTCGAAGGAGAACGCGTCACCGGGATGGGTCAGCGTGCCGTACCGTTCGGGATCCCAGGCGCGCAGGCCATTGCCCTCTGCGCCGGGAACGCCGTCCAGTCCGATCTTCTGCGCCGACACGTAGACGATGGCGTCGCCGTCGCGCAGACTCGCCCGGGTGATGTCGCCGATCTCGAATCCGGCGGTCACGTTGACCCAGCTCAGCCACACCGTTCCGCTGAACTTCGCCGGGTCCGACGGCCGCATGACGAGTAACCGGGTCTTGAACGGCTCGGTACGGTCGGGTCTCAGCGTCCACCGGCCGTCGGTGCCGAGTTCGGTGCCGTCGGCGGGGGCGTAGGCGGTGGCCTGCCCGCCGAACAGGAACTCCTGCGAGAGGTAGCCGTACTCCGCGAGATCGAACGCGGGTTCGGCGAACGCGTTCGGCCGGGCCCCGGTGGTGACTGGTCCGGTGACGGTCACGCCGCGCAGCGACGGCCGTTCTCCGGCTCCCTGATCGCCGCCCCCGTCACCGCAGGCCGCGGCGCCCAGCAACACCGCCATCAGCACAATTCCGGTCCGTCGTCGAGGTAATCGCATGTCCACTCCAGCTCCCTGCCGGTGTCGTCACATGCCTCCACGACGACCACGCGACAATTCCTGATCATCAGGACCGCTGTGACACTAGTGTCATAGTGCGAGGAGGGTCAACGCGCAACGTCGCTCATGTCGTGGCGCCAGCGCACTCGTATCGGCACCGCGCGGTGGCCGCCGCCAGGCTCGATGAGCTCGGGGTGCGCGCGGCGGGTGGAACGCGCTCGCTGGTCGGCCGCGTCGCGCGGTCATCGAGTCGACCGCCGCTGTCGAGGTGGCGGGACGGTGGCCGATGAACGCGAGCCGCTCGCTGTCGCGGACCGAGATCATCGCTTTGGGGACCGTCCCAACCAGCGTGACCAGACAGGATCAGAGACGCTGATCGGGGGCGTGGAGGTAGCGGGCGGGAACGGTGTCGGCGAGCCAGACCAGGTGGTTGCCCTGGTAGAAGGGGAGGCCGGTCTCGGCGGCGGTCGCGGCGTCGACCAGGAGGATGATCGGGTTGGGGCTCTTGCGGAGGCCGACCGAGGTCGCCGTCTCGCGGTCGGCGGACAGGTGGACGTACTGGCGTCCCATCGGGAGCAAACCGTCGGTCCTGATCGTCGTCCAGCTTTCCGGGGCGGTGCCGTGGAACAGCGTCGCGGGCGGGGTGGTCGGGACTCTTCTGATCCGGCCGGTCAGTGAGTGGCCGTAGAGCGCTCGGATGCGTTCACCGTCGCGTTCGTGGCGCGGCTTTGTGGCGGTTTCGAGCATCCGTTCCAGCGAGACGCGGTCGACCGACGTCCACCGGCCGCCTTTTTCGCGGAGCGCCGCGATGAGCTGGTCGACCGGCGTCCAGCCTTCGTCATCCAGTTCGAGCTCGTAGAGCCAGGGTTCGTGCCGAAGGGCGTGGGAAACGGCGCGACTCAGGTCGACGCTACTCACCGTACTGGAGTTGTCGTCTTCCGCTGGCATGGATCATCCCTCGTCGCGGTCTCGTCGTCACCGGAGCCGTCACTATAGATCAGCCACGCTGTCGTGAGGGCGGCACGGCGACGACGCCGTAACGGCTGCCGGTCGCGGCCGCTGAGGACCGGACACAGGGCATTGGCAGACAGGATGACCGGAGTGCGGGGCCGGCGGATCGTCGCGCCGGATCCGCGGGTAGCCCGGAGTGAGTTCCCCCAGGCTACCCGCCGTCAGTCCGTCAGCAGGAGTTCAGCGTGTTTGTGAGGGTGGACTTCTCCGCGCTGTCGACGCTCAGGTGGTAGTAGTACTTCACCTGGACCCAGGCCCGTGCGTAGGTGCAGCGGAAGGAGGCCAGCGGGGGCTGCCATTCGGCGGGGTCCTTGTCGCCTTTGGCCTGGTTGACGTTGTCGGTGACGGCCCACAGTTCGGGTCCGCCGAGGTCGTTCGCGTAGGTCTGGCGCTGCGCGGTGGTCCAGGCCCAGGCTCCGGACGCCCAGGCTTCGGCGAGCGGCACCATGTGGTCGATGTCGACGTCGGAGGCGTTGGTCCAGGTGGCTCCGTCGAAGGGGCTGTACCAGGATCCGGAGGTGGGTGCGCAGCTGCTGTTCACGACCACGCCGGTGCCGTCGCGCTTGAGTACCTGTTCGCGGGTGTTGCACGTTCCGCTGATGGTGATCCAGTGGGGGAACAGGTCCCGGTTGTAGGTGGACGCGTGCGATTCCGCGGTGACCGTCAGCGTGTTGAGTCGGCTCAGCGCGGTGCTCGCCGACGGAATGTTCGGGGGAGTGGCTCCCGCGGGGCTTGCCGCGAACAGCGCAGCCAGGATCGTGGCCGCCAGGACGACGGCGGCCGTTTTGAGGGTCCGAGGGGTCACAGCGTACTCCTGACCGGTCTCGCCGTCGCCGCGTGGAATCCGGCGTGGGGGCACGGCGAAACCCAGGAGAGGATCGCAGGGCATTACCAGCCGATCGTTGCTGTGCGCGGGAATAGATGGTGAACCTTCAGGTGGCACGGCAGGTTTGGGCGAAGTTCGGCGTCGTTTACGCGACGTCGCCCTGAACATTTCATGTATTTCGGCCTGTCGGCATCTCCGCACCCCCGATCGGCATTGCCCGCCGCGGAGGCCTCGCCGCGCTGGTTGCCAGCGCCGAGCGGCTCCCGTTCGGTGACGAGTCCTTCGACGCCGCCACCATGATCATGACGACCACCGACACCGGGCCCGGTCACAACGCGGAACAGATCCGGACCAACCGTCTGAAAAGTCCAGATCCAAGGGAGGGCATCGCGGATGACGCCGCCGAAGGCGATGCGGTCTGGGCGCGGTTGTGCCTGACGGTCGACGAACTGACCGAGTGCGCCCTGACGGACCTGACCGTCCTGGCACAGGTCCGCTGTAAAGGCCGCAGAACGTGACTGATGGTGCGCCGCGCCGCAGGAGAGCCGCAAGAGAGAAGCCGCGACACCGCTGGCGCTGATGAGACGCCGAACGTGAGCCGATCAGGCGACGGCCGCCGTGCCCCGTCAAGGTGTCTGTGCCCTCGTTGTCTGCCAGCGGGCATCCTGCCCCGGACGTGCGTTTGACGCGGGAAACGGCAGGTCACAGACTTGATTGAGGGCGTAGCAGTGACCCGTCAAGCTCCTGGCTCGCCACGGAAGGTCCTGTGAGCCGCCTTCGACGCGGAGGGGCACTCATGAGTTTGCTCACGACTTCCGCGGCGTCCATCCACCAGTTGGGCGCCGCCGCGGCCTTCGCCGGCAGCCCACGGTCCGCTGGCCCCGGCACGGCGGATCGCGCTGGGGCCAGGGGACTGTGGAGCAGGTACGACGTCGTGGCGAACGCGATGCTTGCCGGAGGCTGGCTGATCGAGCAGCACACCCTGAGGACGCAACGCCACCTCGATCAGGAGACCGACGACGCGGTCAGACTGAAGGATCTCACTGTCGTCGGATCCGCGCTCACGAACATCGCCACCATCGCCGCGGGTCACCTCGTCAGGCGTGAGTTCCCACAGGGGCTGCCGCTGGATGCTCAGGGCAGCCTCACGTCCGACGCCTCCCGACGCGGGGAACGTTACTACCGCTGCTTCACGGTGATGAAGATGCTGAACCGCGCCTGTGCGGCCGGTGCCATCGGGTTCACTCCCCGCGTCAACTTCAACATATTGCGCTCCTACCGGCCCGGAAGAATCTTCCGACTGTTCGCCTGACAAGACCGGCGGTGACGATTATGACGATCGCGCAGACCGCGGCCGCGTCGATCGGCCGCCTCGGCCTGGCCGCTGCCGCATTCGGCAGACCTACGCCCGTCGGTGCCGAGCGACCCGGAGCCAGCGGTAGGGGGCCCGCGAAGACGGCTCGCGGCGTCCGGCTCAACATGGACGACTCCCTGTTCGACCTGTTCGTCAACGCCGCCGTCGGCGCCGGCTGGCTGAGTGAGCGAAGAACTCTGCGCGGCCGGTCGCTCGCCAATGACGCGAAGGTCATGGTGACCGTCAAGGACGTGCTTGTCGCCGGCACGGTTCTCACCGGCGCCGCGACCGTGGTCGGTGAGAAGGTCACGCGACGCCATGCCCCAGCCGGCGGGTCTCTCTCCGAGGAGGAGCCATCCCCTGACGCGGCCCTCGACGTCGATGGCAACGGCCGCTACCTGCGACGGATGACCGAGCTCAACCACGCCTTCGCCCTGCTCGCGGTGGCCACCACCCCCTTCATCAACTTCGCGCTGTTCGACTCCTACCACCCCCACCCACTACGTAGCTTCTTCTCACTCTGGTAATCGACGGATAGATGAGGCGCACTCGCTAGTGTCGGCTGTCATGCTGGTACGGCTGGCCACCGGTCCGGATGTTCTCCGTACGCCGGATGCTGGTGGTCCGTCCTAGGGAAGTCGTGGTGCCTTTTGGCTGGCCGTCGGCGTGGCGATTTCTGCCCGACGAGGCCTATCTCGCGCTGGTCGGGGACGAGGAAGCCTTTGTCCAGGCTGAGCTGCTCGCCAATCCGGAAGTGCCGCTGGCGATCGTGATGCGGCTGGTCCGGCACGAAGGTATGCGTGACCTGGTCCTGCTCGAACGGGGCTCGTCTGATGAGGCCAAGCGCGCCTATCGGCGGCTGGTTACGGACCCCGACCCGCATCGGCGACGTATCGGAACCTCGCCATCACCGCCCGCATACGACCGCCGGCGTAGCTGGCGGCCGTCCACCAGGCGGCCGCCGCACAGCCGCCGCGGGCACCGTCACGGTCCCCTCATCGCGCGGAACTGCCCGGCGCGGCAAGCGAGGCGGCGGCATTGGCGGGGCGGTCTCCGGCCGGGTCAAGCTGTTCGCCGACGCCGACGCTACCAGCGAGGCGGTGCCGCCCGCGTTGCTGTCGGCGCAGTGGGCGCATTTCGCCTGCCACGGGTCGTTCGACCTTGGCGATCCGTCGCGCAGCGGACTCCTGCTGAACGACCACGAGACACACCTCCGCACCGTGCTTGACGTGACCCGGCTCCGGCTCGACGCCGAGTTGGCCTTCCTCTCGGCCTGCTCGACTTGCGTCGCCGAATCGGGCCGTCGAGGGGTGCGATGGTGGGGGATCGCGGTTCGGTTGGCCAGTGCTGTCGGCCAGATCGGCGTCAGCGGCCTCGCGGACAAGGATGTATATTGGATACACTAGCGTCGATGAGTCCCTACGGATCGGGTCCGTCGCCACCGTGTGACGCGCCGCGCGACCTTTTCCGTAAATCGGAGCAGAAGGCGAAGGAGTCGTCCATGGCTGCGTTCGAAGCCGAATACGAGCCCAGTTCGTGGGAAGTGATCGCTCAGGAGGTCGAGCGCTACGAGCGGACCAACGGCGCCGAGCCCAGCGACCTTGTCGGTAAGAACTGGATCATCCTGTGGACCCTGGGGGTCAAGTCGGCCAAGGTCCGCAAGACACCCCTGGTGCGGGTGGCCGACGGCGAGGGCCGCTACGCCGTGATCGGCTCGCAGGGTGGCGCGCCGACAAACCCGCACTGGGTGCACAACATCCGGGCGAACCACGTCGCGCGTCTCCAGGATGGCGATGTCCTCCTCGACTACTCCGTCCGCGAGGTCCAGGGCGACGAGAAGGCAACCTGGTGGGGTCGGGCCGTCGAGGTGTGGCCGGACTTCGACAAGTATCAGGCGGCCACCGAGCGGACAATCCCGTTGTTCGTCCTCGAACCGGCGAGCTGATCGGGAATCGTGCCGAGCCCTCGCGGAAATCCTGAGTCGACCGTCCGGCTCCGGTGGGCCGTGCCGTGCCCGGTGGCGCCCCGCACCAGTACCCTCCAACGCCCATTTCGTCGTGATTGGCAGATCCGGAGCTGACGTTGTGACCTACCGACCGGACATCGACCTCGTCAGCGGGGACTTCTGGGGCCGCAACCCGCACGAGGAGCTGACCTGGCTGCGCCGGAACGAGCCGGTCTTCTTCGACGAGAAGAACGGCGTGTGGGCGATCACGAAGTACGCCCACCTGAAGGAAGCCTCGACCAACCCGAAGCTCTTCTCGAACGCGGGCGGGATCCGGCCGGACAGCGGGCCGGTGCCCATGATGATCGATATGGACGATCCTGGGCATGTGCGGCGGCGCAAGCTCGTCAACCGCGGCTTCACGCCCAAGCGGGTGCAGGAGCAGGAGACGGTCATCCGGCACATCGCCGACGACCTGATCGACGGTGTCGCCGAACGCGGCGAGTGCGACTTCGTGTGGGACGTGGCCGCCTGGCTGCCGCTCATCGTGATCGGCAACGCCATCGGCTTTCGACCCGAGGACCAGCCGAAGTTGCTGGAGTGGTCGGACGCGATGCTCAGCGTCCTGGGCCAGCCCGACCCCGACCGGCTCGCGACGGCGGCCGACGTCTTCGCCGGGTACACGACCTACATCGCCGGCGTGATCGCCGACCGGCGCGAGAACCCGCGCGAGGACCTGATCAGCACCCTGGTCCACGCGGAGGTCGACGGCGACCGGCTCGACGACGAGGCCCTCATCTACGAGTCGTTGCTGCTGCTCATCGGTGGGGACGAGACGACCAGGCACGTGTTCACCGGCGGCCTCTACCAGCTGCTGCGCGACCGGGAGCAGTGGGAGCGGCTGCGCGCCGACCGGTCACTGCTGCCGAGCGCCGTCGAGGAGATGCTGCGCTGGGTCAGTCCGATCAAGAACATGGCCCGGACCGTCACCTCCGACGTCGACTTCCACGGCGCGTCGCTGCGGGCGGGGCAGAAGGTGCTGCTGCTCTACCCGTCGGCCAACCGGGACGAGGACGTGTTCGCCGACCCGTTCACGTTCGACATCACCCGTACCCCCAACGAGCACGTCGCCTTCGGTTTCGGCTCCCACTTCTGCCTGGGCAACTCGCTGGCCCGGGCGGAGTTGCGGGTGCTGTTCGACCGGCTGCTCGACCGCCTGCCCGACCTGCGACTGGCCGAGGACGCCGAGCCGGAGCACCGGCCGGCCAACTTCGTCAGCGGCTACGAGGGCATGAAGGTCGCCTTCACACCCGTCCAGAAGATCGGAGCCCGGCCATGACCCGGCGCGCTCTGCGGGGGCCAGCCGGCCGCGGCGGGCTCTTATCACCGACAGCGACCGCCGACGAGAGGAACTGACATGAGGACGCGGGCAGGGGTGTGCTGGGAGACCGGCGCGAAGTGGTCGGTCGAAGAGGTCGAACTCGACGAGCCGAAGGCGGGCGAGGTCCTCGTGCGGCTCGCCGCCTCCGGACTGTGCCATTCGGACGACCACGCCGTGACCGGCGACATGCCCGCCGGACTGCCGATGGTCGGCGGGCATGAGGGCGCTGGCGTGGTCGAGGCGGTCGGCCCGGGCGTCACCTCGGTCGCCCCGGGCGACCACGTGGTGCTCACGTTCGTCCCGGCCTGCGGGCGCTGCCGCTGGTGCATGAGCGGGATGGCGAACCTCTGCGACGTCGGCGCCAAGATCCTCGGCGGGCTGCCGATGGACGGCACCCACCGCACCCACGCCCGTGGCCAGGGCCTGACCCGGATGACCGGGCTCGGGACGTTCAGCCCGCACACCGTCGTCCACGAGTACTCGGTCGTGAAGATCGACCAGGATGTGCCCCTCGAGCTTGCCGCGCTGGTCGGCTGCGGGGTCGCCACGGGCTTCGGCTCGGCGATCAACACCGCCGAGGTCGGCCCCGGCGACACCGTCGTGGTCGTCGGCGTCGGCGGGGTCGGCGCCGCGGCCATCCAGGGCGCGCGGGTCGCCGGCGCGGAGCACATCGTCGCGGTCGACCCCGTGGCCTGGAAGCTGGACCAGGCGAAGGTCTTCGGGGCGACCCATGGCGTCGCCTCGATGGAGGAGGCCGTCCCGCTGCTCGTCGACCTGACCCGAGGAGTGCTCGCCGACAAGGCGATCCTGACCGTCGGCGTGGCGCACGGCCAGATGGTCGGACCGCTGCTGGCACTCATCCGCAAAGGCGGCATCGCCGTGGTCACGGCCGTGGCGCCCTGGACGGAGACCGACGCCAACCTGTCGCTCTTCGAGCTCGCGATCTGGCAGAAGCAGCTACGCGGCTCGCTGTTCGGCGGGTACGCGCCGGCCGTGGCGGTGCCCCAGCTGCTGAAGCTCTACCGACGGGGCCTGCTCAGGCTCGACGACCTGGTGACCCGCCGCTACTCGCTCGACGACCTCCAGCAGGGCTACGACGACATGCACGCCGGCCGCAACATCCGCGGCCTGGTCGTCTTCGACTAACGGCCGAGGGGCAACCCGGCCCACCGGGAAGCCGGGTTCGCCCTGACTGTCCTCGGCATCGCTGTCCTGATCAGCCTGGTCCCAGGAGCACCCAGCCCCTGGGCATTCACCCCGGACCGCTACTGATCGGCCTCGTCGCACTGCTCACACCCTCGGTCAACGTCGTTCAGTCAGCCTTTCCGAACAACGCCAAGGAGAGATCGCCGGCCTCGCGCGCAGCGTCGCGAACCTCGGCTCCTCCTTCGGCACCGTCATTGCCGGCGCCATCCTCGTCGCCGGCCTCACCAAACACGCCTACGCTGCCGCCATGACCGCCCTCGCCGCCATCGGCCCGCTCGGCCTCGCCACCCTGCTATCCCGAAAAACCGCCCCATGTCACGGACACCGACCACCGTCCCGCCCCACTGGCCGCGACTGACAGCATTTGTCAGGTCCGCGCCGTGGATCCGATTTTTTGGCATCGACGCGGCGACGTTTTTCCGGCGGACTGGCCGGATGGTGGAGAAACCACATGGGACCGACTCGCGTATCGGGTGGCTCGGACATGCCGGGGCCACTGAGATTGTCGACATCGGTGTCGGCGCCTCTCGACACGGCGAGCGCGGAAGGGCCGGAGATACGTGCGGATGTCGTCAACTGGTGCACCGACAGGATCGCTGGCGCGCTCGACGGTGATTCTGCTGGGACTGGCGTCGTTGGCCGTCGCCATAGCCGGGATGCGGGCCTTCCGGGACACCCTGGGCCCGGCGTTCCTGGCGTTGGTCCTCGTCGTCACCGTGCATCCGCTGCAGGAACGCCTGCGTCGGCGTGGAGCACCCGGGTGGGTCGGCATCGTCGTGGCGATGACGACCATATATACGGTCATGGCCGGACTGGTGGCCGCCCTGGTCGCGTCGGCCGCCCGGCTGGTCACGCTGCTGGCGGACTACGGCGCGCGGTTCGACGACCTGCTCGACCAGGCCGCCCGGCGGTTGGAAGACCTCGGTGTCAAGCCGGAACAAGCCAGCGCGACGGTCGGCCGGCTCGACCTGTCCAAACTGTCCGGCGTGCTGCAGAACATTCTTTCCGGGCTGACCTCGGCGGGGTCGAGTCTGGTGTTCCTCGTCACTCTGGTCTTTTTCCTGACGATCGATGGCGAGCTGTTCGCGCGCCGGCTCGACGCTGCCGCCGAGTCACGGCCGCTCCTGGTGGGCGCATTGCGGGAATTCGCCCGCAACACGCGCCGCTACCTGGCAGTTTCCTCGGTCTTCGGGTTGATCGTCGCGGCGTTCGACGTGTTCGCTCTGCACTGGCTGGCAATCCCGCTGCCGCTGTTGTGGGGGTTGCTTTCGTTCATCACCAACTACATCCCCAACATCGGGTTCCTGGTGGGCCTGGTCCCGCCCGCGCTGCTCGGCCTGCTCGAGGGCGGGGTTGCCCGGATGCTCTGGGTCGTCGCCGTCTATTCATTGATCAACATGGTCGTGCAGTCGTTCATCCAGCCGAAGGTCGTCGGGAACGTGGTGCGGCTGTCCGCGACGCTGGCCTTCTTCTCGGTGGTGTTCTGGGCGTTCGTTCTCGGCCCGCTCGGGGCGCTGCTCGCGGTTCCGATGACGTTGCTGGCCAAGGCCCTGCTCATCGACTCCGATCCCGCGGCCCAGTGGTTGCGTCCGTTTCTCGGCGACACGACCGCCGAGGCCGCGGACGAGAAGTCCTCGAAACCCGCCCATCCAGGAACCCGGTCTCCCTGAGGCCACGAGGGGCCAAACATGACCACTGTTGCCACGTCTTCTCCCGTGAGCGGTGCCCGGCGGCAGGCAGCCGAGGGGACGCTCGGCGGTGCTCCGCTGGGACCCGCGGAGCGCGCGGCCCGAGGAAAGGCCGCGCGAGCTCGGGCCCCACGCCGGACGCACGCGGAGTACGAACCCGCGCCGAACCGCGCCGACCCGATCGACGTGATCGACCGGCAGTCGCGCAGCCGCCTGCCCGAACTGGTGCCGCTGCGCTATCAGCGGATGACGGAATCGCCGTTCAGGTTCTATCGAGGCGCCGCCGCGATCATGGCGGCGGACCTTGCCGGGACGCCGACGTCGGGGATCGACGTCCAGCTCTGTGGCGACGCGCACCTGCTGAACTTCCGGCTGCTCGGTTCCCCTGAACGACGCCTGGTGTTCGACATCAATGACTTCGACGAGACCCTTCCCGGCCCGTGGGAGTGGGACGTGAAGCGGTTCGCGACCAGTCTGGCCATCGCCGCCCGTGCCAATGGTTTTGGCCCGTCCCAACGACGTGAGATCGTCGCCACGGCGGTCAGCGCGTACCGCACGTGGATGCACCGGTTCGCGACGATGACCAACCTCGACGTCTGGTATGCGCACGTCGATGTCGACGAGGTGGCCTCGCGGCTCGCGGACGTGCTGGGCGGGCGGGGTTCCAGACGCCTGTCGCGGGCGACTTCGCGGGCCCGATCGCGCGACCGGCTGCGGGCGTTCACCAAGCTGACCGAGGTGGTGGGCGGCGAACGGCGTTTCGCGTCCGACCCGCCCCTTCTCATCCCGATCGATGAGCTCCACACCGGGCGCGAACGCGAGCTGCTGATGGGATGGCTTGGCTCCATCGTGGGCCGGTACTCCGACACCCTGTCGACCGATCGGCGTTGGCTGCTCGCCCAGTACCGCCTCGTCGACTTCGCGCGCAAGGTCGTCGGTGTCGGCAGCGTGGGCACCCGCTGCTGGGTCGCGCTGCTGCTCGGCCGCGACGACGGTGACCCACTGCTGCTGCAGATCAAGGAGGCGGGGACATCGGTCCTTGCCGATCACCTGCCGGGGAGCGAATACGGCAACCAGGGCGAGCGCGTGGTCGCCGGGCAACGGCTCATCCAGGCCAGCAGCGACATCTTCCTGGGCTGGCAGCGCGTGGAGGGCCTCGACGGGCAGCGGCGCGACTTCTACGTCCGGCAGCTACAGGACTGGAAAGGCATCGCGGACACGGAAAGGATGAACGCCGACGACCTGACGCTGTTCGGGCGCCTGTGTGCCGCCACCCTCGCCCGGGCGCACGCACGGTCAGGAGACCGGATCGCGATCGCGGCGTACCTGGGCGCCAGCGCGACGTTCGACCAGGCGGTCGCTCGCTTCGCCGAAGCGTACGCCGACCAGAACGAGGCAGACCACGCCGCGTTGGTCGAGGCGGTCCGAACCGGACGCGTCAGCGCCAACGAGCCCTGATGCTCCGCCGTGTCGACCTTCCCGCGCGGGGGTGATTCACAGTCCGGTCAGCTCCGCGGACCGCTGCCACAGTTGCCGGGCCAACTGCGGGTCGCGGGCCTGCTTGTTCCTGGGGTCCTCGCGGGTGAGCCGGTGCAGATAGGCCCCGTTCACCGTGTCCGGATCGGCGACAGTGGCCAGGTGGGTCAGCGGCTCGGCGCCGGCTTCCGGAGACAGCAGCAGGATCTTGCCCAGCCGGGAATTCAGGATCGCCTGTTGCCAGGGGGTGTCTCGGATGACCTCGGTGGCGACCGCACCCGGGTGGAAGGCGGAGGTGGTGACGGCCGTGCCCCGCGTCCGGTGCGCGAGTTCCCGGGTGAACAGGATCGTGGCGAGCTTGGCGGCGCCGTACACCCGCAGGCGGCGGTAGCGGGTGCCGGTGCTGTCCAGGTCGTCGAGGTCGAGGCGCGCCCTGCGGTACTGCACGCTGGCGGTGTTGATCACCCGTGCGCCGTCCGGCGACGCGATCAGCCGGTCCAGCAGCAGACTGGTCAACAGAAACGGCGCCAGGTGGTTGACCTGGAAGGTCAGCTCATGACCATCGACGCTGGTCCTGCGGCCGGTGAACATGGCGCCGGCGTTGTTGGCCAGGATGTCGATCCGCTCGTAGGTGGCCAGCAGGTCGGCGGCGAGCTTGCGCACCTCGGCGAGTGATCCGAAGTCCGCCAGGTGCGCCCGCCCCCCGACCTGGGCGGCGACCGCCGCCGTCCTCTCGGCTGACCGGCCGACGACCGCCACGGTGGCGCCCAGCTCGCCGAAGCGGCGCGCCGCGGCGGAGCCGATCCCGGAGCTGGCGCCGGTGACCACGACCGTCCTGCCCCGGAGGTCCCGCACCGCGCCGTTCACCATGATCCCTACTTTCTGCTCGCGCTCGCCCGGCGA
Source organism: Frankia nepalensis (assembly GCF_016786325.1). Lineage (GTDB taxonomy): Bacteria > Actinomycetota > Actinomycetes > Frankiales > Frankiaceae > Pseudofrankia > Pseudofrankia nepalensis. The sequence goes on from NZ_JADWYU010000130.1 coordinate 16,192, forward strand.
CGATCGGGAGGAGCCTCCCATCACGGCGACCTGGCCGCGCTGAGGGGTGAGTCCACCGCCCCCGCCTCGTGGCCTCGAGACGCGGTCGCCCTCGCCCAGCTCGGCGTCGAGATGTTCGCGGACTCCCGCAACCATGCCAAGGGCGTGATCGCCGACGGGACACACGGGGCGCTGTTTCCAGGGGGCGTCGTCCTTGACGGGCCCCAAGGTCGAGCTCGGTGTCCACCTGCGTTGGGAGCGGCGCCGCACCGCCCGGTGCCGTGCTCTCGGGCGCGGCGGCGGCTCTCGAGAGGTGGGTCCGGCCTGAATCCACACCACATAGAACCCGCGGGATCGAACGCCCTGTCAGCCGTTTGGGTGGATGACGATTCGGGGTGGGCCTTCGGATCGGCGGGCGCGGTCGAGCGCGGCGGGGACGTCGTCGAGGCCGATGACCTCCCCAACGCTCGGGAGCGGGTCCAGCCGGCCGGCGATGATCGCGTCGAGTGTGCCGTACCAGTCCTCGGGGTGTGGGCCGCCGCCGAACTGTATGGTGACGCCCTTGTGGGTGGCGGTGGTGCAGCTGAGCTGGTCGCCGGTGTACCAGCCGCCGGCGGCGTGAACGCGGGTCCACATGTCGCAGGAGTCGACGATGTGCTGGACGATTCCGGGCGCGCCGACGCATTCGAACACCACGGCGGGGGTGGTGACGGCGCGCGCCGCCGCGGTCTGTCGCCAGAGGTCGAACGGTGATCGCTCGTCGGGGTTGACGAGGAGGTGCGCGCCGAAGGCGTCGGCGGCGAGGCGAAGGCGCTCGGGTTTGCGGTCGGACACGATGACGGGGTCTATCCCGCGGGCCATGAGCGCGGCGACGGTCGACAGGCCGATCGCGCCGGCGCCGATGACGATCGGGATCTCTCCCGGGACGATGCGCGAGGAACGCACGTAGAACTCGCCGACGGCGAAGGCGTCGACGAGCGCGGCCGCGTCGCTCGAGACCCCCTCGGGCACGGCGCGGGCCATCGCTTCGGAGACCAGCAGGAGTTCGCCGAAGCTTCCAGGTGCCTCGGGGTGCTGTCCGATGACCTTGGTGCCGGTGAGGCCGCCGTTCACGAGCAGGATCGGCATCGCGGTGACACGTGTGCCGACGGGGAACGTGCCCGCGCAGCCGGGGCCGTGGGCGACGACCTCGCCGACGAACTCGTGACCGAGCACGATGTCGCGGTCGGGGTCGTAGACGAATCGGCCGGTCCCGTCGTTCACGACCTCGGGATGGTCCATGAAGTGGACATCGGACGCGCAGATGGCGGTGCTCAAGGTCCGCAACAGAAGTTCGCCTGGCCCGGGAACGGGGTCGGGCGTCTCGCGGACCGTGAGCTGGCCATCGCGCAGGACGACGGCACGCATCAGATGTGGATCATTTCAGGCATGGTTGTCCGTTCGGTTCGTCGCCACCGCGCGGTGCCTCTGTGGCCGTCTTTCGCCTGATGGCGGGAGTGGATCAGGCCGTCAAGGACCTGTCGATGGCCTGGAGGTGCACTGAGGTGAAGCGGCGGCGGGCGATACGCCATCCATCGCCGGCGCGGATGAGCTCGTCGTCGTAGAAGCCGATGGCGCGCACGCCGTCGCGGTTGTCCGCGCCCAGGACGAGCGCGTCCACGTAGCTGCGTGCCCGCGCCGAGCCGTCGTCGTCCGTTTCCACGGCGATGTTGGTGATGCGGTGCAGGGTGTGCCCGCAGTCCGCGTGCGCGCGGGTCATCCAGTCGGTGATCTCGTCCACGCCGTGCCAGTGGCCGATTGGGCCGTAGTCGGCCTCGCAGTCGTCCGTGAAGCATGTACGGAACAGCGACCAGTCGCGCCGGTCGATGCCGGTGGCGTACCGCACCAGGATCTCGGCGAGGTCTGCCTTGACCGCGTCGTCGGCCGCGGACGCGCTCACGCTTCCACCTGCTGGCTGGTTCCCATGGTGGCCGAGCCCATCTGGATCATCAGTCGCACGGCGTCGCCGCGGGGGATCGCGCCCAGCTGCCGGGCGCCGTCGCGGAGCTGGTCGCCGACGAACCAGGTCGGACCGTTGGCGAGGTTGGCGATCGCCTCGTCGGCGACGTCCTCCGCGCTGGTGGCCCCGGGGATCGGGCTCGGGTCGTCGGGACCGTCCAGGAGCCCGCGGCGAGCCAGCAGCCGGCGCAGCGCCGGGGTGTCGGTTGAGCCGAGGACGAGGCTGAGAACGTCGACACCCTGGGTGTGGAGCTCAGCCCAGAGCGCTTCGCCGAGGACCATGTCGAAGGCCTTCGTCGCCGCGTACGTGACCATGTTCGGCGCGCCGACCAGTCCCGCGCCGGAGCCCACCAGAACGATCCCGCCATGGCCGCGTTCGGCCATCGGACCCGCGAAGTGGTGGCACATCTGTACGGGCACGGCACAGTTCCTGTGGATCATGGCGAGCGCGGTGTCGACGGGGTTGGCGAGAAACGGCTCGTAGTTCGCGTCGGCGCCGGCGCAGTAAGCCATGAACCCGACCTCGATGTCCGAGGTCGCCGCGACGACGCGGTCCATCGCGTCCCCCGCGGCGAGATCGATCGCCACGGCGCGTGCCTGCGTCCCCGCCGTCGCCCGGATCGACGCCGCCACCTCGTCGAGCAACGCCTGCCGGCGCGCGAGCAGCACCACGTGCACGCCGGCGGCCGCCAGCCGGCGCGCGAGCGCGGCACCGACCCCGTCGGACGCGCCGGCCACCACCGCCCACGGCCCATAGCGGGCACGAAACGATTCGTCGATCTTTGTCACCAGTGCCTCCTCTGGCCCGACTTACGGAGATAGCGTCCTGTAAGTCGATTACGGGACCGTACTCCTATAAGTGGGAGGTCGCAACCCGCGCGCCCGTAGGCTGGCAACGGTGACGACGGATCCCGTCGCCCGGCGGCGCACCGGTCGCCCACGCGACGCCAGCATCGACGCGCGTGCCCTCGATGCGGCGCGTCAGCTGCTCACGGAGGACGGCTTCGCCGCCACCACGATCCAGGCGGTCGCGGACCGCGCCGGCGTGCACGCCTCCGCGATCTACCGGCGATGGCCGTCACGTATCGAGCTGATCGCCGAGGCCGTGTTCCCGGGTCCGAGCCCGCTGAACATGCGACCGACCGGCGACCTCCGCCGCGATCTTCGCCGGTTCGTCGACGCCTACCTGGAGGTGTTCACCGCGCCCGCGGCCCGCGAGGCCGCCGCCGGCCTGCTCGCGCACAGCCAGACCTCTACCGGCCCACGGCAGCCGGAACTGATCCGGCGGATCTCCGCTCGTCCCCAGTTCGCCGACATCCTGCGCGCGGCCCCACCAGGCAGCATCGACCCCGCCGTGGACCCCGATGATGCCTTCGACATGCTCCTCGGCGCGATCCTGACCCGCGTTCTTCTCGCCAACACGATCGCGCGACACACCCCGGTCGAGCGCATCGTCGACATGACCATCCGAATGCTGCGACCCGACAGCACGGTCGCGACCGGACCGGCGGCTCTCAGACGCGCCTGATCCATCCGCGCCGGCTGCGGCAGGGTAAGGGATCCACTCTCCCTTCGGATCAGTGCTGGTGGTCGTGCCGACCCTGAGAACCACACGCACGACCGGCGACTCGGGCCAGCGAACGGACGTGGCCGCCGTCGGCCCGGGCGAGAACCAGACGCGGGCCCGGATGATCGAAGCCACGCGCCTGCATACTTGATCGCGGTTTCTACCGGGCCACGTCGAACGAGATCGCCCGACGGTCCGGGTTTACCTGGGGCCATCCAGCGCCAGTTCGGCAGCCGGGAGGCGCTCCTGCTCACCGTCTACGAGCAGGAATGGGCGCACTTGTTGGCGACCATGCGTGAGGCCTGTGTCGAGGGTGACACGGCCGAGGAGAGATCCGGAGCCTCTTCTACATTCTGAAGGGTCACTATGGGCGGCCGGAGGCCTTCGCCGTCCTGCAGATCACGATGAACCTTCGGAAGGATCCGAAGAGGTCACCCGCGACGCTCGACATCATCCGGAAGTCGACGCGGGAGGCGGAGAAGCTCATGCCGCCGCTGGCGCGTGAGGCGCTCGGAACGACGCCGACCTTGCGCTGCGGTACCTGGTCTTCTACACCATCCGTGATGTCTGGCGTCTTCGCGCTGGTGGCGCAGACCCTCGTGCTCTCTGAATAGTTTGCGTGGGCCAGACACTCCGGTGCGCGAGACCAGGTGCCGGATGATCCGCGGAACGTCAGGCTGGCCGCGTTCTCACCGTCGGGTCGGTGTGGTCTGGTCGGTGGGTAGGACGACCTGGCCGGTGACGAATTCGCTCCAGAGGCCGAAGTGGTGTGCGCAGCGCGGGTCGGCGGTCTCGAGGTAGCTGACCGTTCGGCCGTCGTGGTGGGTGACGGCGCCAAAGGTGATGACGAACCGGCTGGTGCCCGGCCGGTCCCGCGGCGGTGTGGCGGTCGGGGGGAGGAGTTCGTCGATCGCCCAGGTGTATGTGGACTGGTAGGGCGGTGACACGCGTTCGAGGGTCTGTTCGAGGATGAGGCCGGTCGTCGGGAATGCGAGCAGGATGCCGGGGCCGCCGGCGATCTGGCTGTTCACGGCGACGGCCTGGACCTGGCTGCCGTCCTGGTAGGAGCCGGTGGCGGAGCCGACGACCGACTCCGGTGGGCAGGCGGCGACGCCGGCGGCCTGGACGGTCTCGCGTGTGCAGATCGGGAACGCGTCGGGGTTGAGGCGGATCGAGGAGTCGAGGAGGAAGACGAACCGTCGGGCGGCGGCCGGTGTGGCGCCGTCGGCGGTGCGGCTGTGGCGGTCGAACGTCACGTTCAGGCCTCCCGGGGGTCCGGAGGCGGTGGTGGTGACGGTCAGCCGGTCGAGGTTCGTCGGGCCTTCGACGTCGGGTTCGGTGGGGCGTTGCGGGCCGAGTGGGGCGGGGTCCGGCGGGCGTGTGGTGGCCGAGCCCGGGACGGCCGCGACGAGAAACGAGGAGGCGGCGGCAAGGCAGACGGCCGCGAGACGGACCGGGGCCGGGGCTTTCCACCGGGCGCGTCGGCCGATCGCCTTCCTGGATCCCGTATCCCGGAGGCTGGCGGGCGCGCCGGCGTTGTTCGGCGTCGTGTGACCTGGGCGTCCGGGTATTCCGGAGGACGTCGCGGGATGTGCGGCCGGATTCGGTGCTGGCATTGTTGCCTCCTGCGGTGTCGGCTGACGCGGGTCTGGGTCGCTGGCAGGACAAGAAGGCCATGGGCGGGGTGCTGGTCGCATCGGCCCGCCGTGCGTCGGATACCGATACTTGGGTCGGTGGCGACATGGACGGTGGTACGTCATCGCCACTGGACCGTGGTAGGTGTCGGCGGCGGCAGGCTGGCATCCGAGCGGTGAGCCGGGGTAGGTACACGGGTCGTTCGAGGCTGCCGGACGTGGCGGCGTCGAATGTCACCGGGGTAGCGGGTGGTCGAATCCCGATGTCGGCCTTCCCGGTTATCGCGCCCCCATGCGTCGAGAGGCATCGCGGTTTCCGTTCGATCTTCTGGATCCCCGTGTTCGTGCCGGGGCGGGGATCGGACCTGAGGCCAGGGTGTGATGGTCCGCGGTGCCTGGAGCGGATGGACCGTGGCCAGATGCGGTCGGCGGGGGTGGGTGGTCTGCTCCCGTCGTCGTTGTTCCGTCCGTTCAGGGAGGACGCGCTGATGGCGGATGCCGAGCGTGCCGCGGCCAGGACCCGTCGACTCAGAAGAATGAATGGAGCCTCGACCATGGCGGGATGGCGCCTGGTGCCCGCGCTTGCGGTGGCGGCACTCGCACTGTTGACGTCGGGTTCCGCGCTCGCGGGGTGCGCGACGGGCGACGACGCGCCACCGTTGGTTTCCGCGACCGCCACCGATCCCGATCCCGAGGCCGCTCGCGAGGAGCGCGTCGCCGTCGACACCCGGGGTTTTTTGGATGCTTTCGAACGGCGTGACCTGGACTGGATCTCGGGCCTACTGGCGCCGGACGTGACGCTGGTCCAGCCCATGAGCTTCGACGGGTCCCAACAACCGGCGATTCGCTTCGCCGGCAAGGAGCAGGTCGTTGGCTACTTCCGACAGGTCTTCGCTGGAATGGGCACGATCAGCTTCGTCGACCGGCGGATCACGGTCGCGGCCGGCGGCGACACCGTGATCGTCCAGGCCAACGGGAACTTCACCACCGCTGCTGGGAGCCCCTACCGCAACGTGTACCTGTTCCGCTTCGACTGGCGCGACGGCCGTATCGCGGCCGGCGAGGAGTACGCCAACCCGATCACGGCCGCCCGGGTCCTCGGCCTGCCGATCGGCTGACCACGACCGCGGCCTGACACCGGCGTTGAGGAATCGGGCGGTCTCGTTCCTCGTCAGCGGGAGGCGCGGGTGTGGGCCAGGCGGACCGAACCCGTGCGTTGCCCGGCTCGGGCTCGTCCGAACCGTCGCGCACAACACGGGCACTCGATCATGAAGTCGGGGGCCCGACGGTTGGCAGTCACCAACCTGCTGCCAGCGAATGTGCACCCCAGAGATGGTGCGGGCGATGATGAGGCGCTGGATCTCGCGCGTGCCCTTGAAGAGGTTCGGGGTTTTGGTGGAGGTAGACGCGGCCGGAGGCTTCGAGCTCGGACCCACGGGCGGTCAGGGCAGGGACCACAGCCACACGGTGTGGTCGCTGCTGGCGCTGGCCAGCACCTGGCTGTCCGGAGAGAACCGCACGGACAACACCCAGCCGGTGTGGCCGGTCAGCGGCCCGCCGCGAGGCTTCGGGTTGGAGCGGTCGGCCACGTTCCACAGCCGCACCGAGTTGTCGAATCCTCCGCTGGCCAGGGTGCGGCCGTCTGGGGAGAATGCCAGCGACCAGATGCGGTTGGTGTGCCCGGTCAGCGGCCTGCCGACCGGGCGCGGATCGTCCGGGATTGCGAGGTCCCACAGCCGGATCACGCCGTCGGAGCCGCCGGTGGCCAGGGCGCGGCCATCGGGGGAGAACGCCGCCGCGAACGCGACGGTGGGCCCGGCCACGGACCGCTCCAGCCGACGCGGGGCGGAACGGTCGGCGATGTCCCAGAGCAGGACGTTCTTGCCGTTGCCGGCGCCGGCCAGGATGCGGTCGTCCGAGGAGAACGCCACCGAGGTCACATAGCCGGTGTCATCGGTGAGTCGCGTGAGCTGCTGTGGCGCGACGCGGTTGGTCATGTCCCACAGCCGCACCGTCTTGTCGTCGCCGCCGCTGGCGAGCGTGCGGCCGTCCATGGAGAACGCCACGGACCACACGGGTCCCGTGTGGCCGGTCAGCGGGCGGCCGACCAGTTCGGGCGCGTAGCGGTCGGTCAGGTCCCACAGCCACACGGTGCCATCCCAGCCGCTGCCTACCAGGATGCGCCCGTCCGGGGAGAACACCAACGACGTCACCCCGTCGCGAGGACCGGTCAGCGGGTGGCCGAGTCGCTTGGCCGCGGAACGGTCGGTCAGGTCCCACATCCACACCTCGCCGTTCCTGCTGCTACTGACCATGATCTGCCCGTCCGGGGAGAACACCGCCGACAGCGCCCAGTCGGTGTGGTCGGTCAGTGGACGCCCGAGGGACCGGGTGCCGTTCTCACGGCCGAGGGTGAGAGTGAGGGTTAGGGCGGTACCGGCGGCACCGGAAAGCAGCAGCGCGACCGCGGCCGTGACATGCCGGCGGTGCGGCTGCGGCGAGCGGCGCCGGGGTGTGTCTGGCTGGCCAGGATGTCCGCCGCGCGGGCCCTGAAGATCATCGCTGGCGGGCGGGTGGCCGTCGGCGTCGTCCAGGGGCGCTGTCTGGGCCGGAGGCCCGGCCGTCGGCCCGGTCGAGCTCTCCTCCAACTCCGGGTCCATGTCGCCGTCGAGTCTCGCGGCGCGGGGATAGGTGATCGTCGGATCGGGGGCCAAGGCGGCACCGGCCGGCGGCGGCAGGATGAGCGTCCCTGTGGCGGGGCCGGCGAGGGCACTGGGCCGTTCGGCTGCTGCGCGGACCTCGTCGGCGAGCCGGACGGGGATTCCCGATTCGGCGAGCCACCCGGGGCCGCAGGAGGCGGCGGCGGCGCGGGCGAGGTCCAGAGCGAAGGCGCGCGCGGAGGGCGGCCGCCGGTCCGGATTCCGGTCCAGCGAGCGCGGGATCACGTCGGCCACCGCGTCGGGCACGCCGACGGGGGCCGGCGGACGGTCACCCAGAAGATGCCGGTCGCGATACCGAGACGGCAGGGGTCCGGCGGACGTGCCGGCCGGCCCCACGTCCGCGTCTTCGAAGGGCACGTGGCCGGCCATAAGGAGGTAGAGCATCACCCCGAGCGCGTACAGGTCCGTGTAGGGTCCGAGCCGACCCGCCAGGAACTGCTCCGGTGCCATGAACATCGGCGTGCCGAAAACCCGGCTGGCCGTCGCCGCCGACCCGCGGATCAGCTTCGCGATCCCGAAGTCGACCACCTTCGGCAGGCCGGCGCCGTCGAACAGCACGTTGTCGGGCTTGATGTCGCGGTGCAGGACACCGCGATCATGCTCGGCGGACAGCGCGTCGGCCACCGCCAGGCCCACCGCGCACGCCTCGCGGTGGCCGAGCCGCGGCGTCCTGCGGGTCAGCGTCCCCCCGGCGAGCATCTCCATGACGATCAGATGCAGGTCGCCGGACTCGACGTGGTCATAGACGCGGACGATGTGGGGGTGGTCCAGGCTGGCCAGGATCCGGCCCTCGGCGGCGACGGGACGGGCCTGACCCGGGCTGCGCCAGCCCGCGGAGACCACCTTGATCGCGACGTCGCGCTGCAGACGTCGGTGCCAGCCGGCCACCACCAGTCCGAACGATCCGGCTCCGATCTCGTCACCTAGCGTGTAGCCGGGCAACGCCGCGGCAAGCTGTGTCTGATCAACGATCAAGACAGATCCTGACCACGCCTCCACATAGTGCGTGAGAGTAGCGGTGCCACTACCGTGCCACGCGACGAGGGTGCCATCACCTGGGGAACCCCGGCCGCCGGCCGCGACCGTGGCCTCCACCGCCGCAACAGCGCCGACTCGACACCAACCGGGAGATCACAAACTCGACCGGGAGACAGATACGTGAGACGGCACCTGCACCGGGCCAGAACTCGATTAGGGACCTTGATCCGCGACTTCCTCTGTGCGCGGGGCGTGCGGGAGGTGGCGCTGGCGGGGCGCGCCGGGCCTCGTGGCCGGGCGGGATCAGGCCGGGGTGTGAGCCAGGTGGTCGGCGACGGCGCGGCTCTCCGCGCGCAGTGTGCGGGTGATGCGCGCGTGGCGGGCGGTATCGAGGTCGCCGGTCGCGACCACGGCGAGCGCGAGGATCTCGCCGTCGCTGCCGGGCAGCAGCGGGGTCGCGTAGCACCACAGGCCGGCGATCGTCTCGCCGTGCTCGAAGTGGACGCCGTGGCGGCTGCCGGCCCGGATCGCGTCGCGCAGCCGCGGCCAGGTGGTCGGCGTCTGGCCGGTCAGGGTCGGGTACGGCTCGGGTGGCAGGACCCTGCGTCGGTCCGCGGCGGGCAGGGCGGCGAGCAGCGCGCGGCCGGCGGCGGTCGCCCAGATGGGATAGCCGCCGTCGGCGCGCTCGATCGGCGGGATGCGGGCGGGCGGGCCGGCGGCGGGCAGCCGGGCGGCGATCGGCACGGCGCCGCCGCCGAGAAGCTGGCAGAGCAGCACCGTTTCGCCAGTGGCTCGGGCCACCCTGGTGATCGGCCCGTCGCTGGCGGCGCGCAGCCGTTCCATCCAGTCGACCGCCATGCGCAGGGAACGCGGGCCGACGGTGTAGCGGCGCTGCGGGGTGCGGGTGGCGTAGCCGCGTGCCAGCAGTGTCGCCAGCAGCCGCGACGCGGTCGCCGGGTCGACCTCCAGGTGCGCGGCGACGTCCGACGTCCGGACCGCCCGTGGGGCGGCGGCGACGAGCAGTTCCAGCGCGGCGAACGCGCGGTGGATGGACCGCACCCCGCCGGCCGTCGGACTCACGCCGTCGCCGGCGACTCCGGCGGCCGTCCCGGCATCGCCGCTCGCGTTGCCGGCGCCGAGGTTGCCGCCGACACGGTCGCCGCGTGTCCTGCCGCCGCCGCTGGTCTCGTCGCCGCGGTCGTCGTCCCGGTCGACGTCGTCCCCGTTGACGTCGTCGTCGCTGTTGGTGCCGTGCACGCGGTCGGCCCTTCGAGCGAGGTTGCGCCGGCGGCGCGGTCAGCCGGCGGCGGAAACCGGATCGGCCGCGGCCGGCTCGTTCGGTGACACCTCCGCCGGCTCCACCGACGACAGCGCCGGGATCACATGTTCCCCGAAGAGCTGGATCATGTCGAGCATGCGCTGATGCTCTGTCATGCCGCCGGCGGCGTTGAAGATGACGTACTCGACGCCGGTCTCGTCGCGCAGCTTCTCCAACTGCTCGCCCACCTCGTCCGGCGTGCCGACGAGCAGCGCCCCGGCGGCGACCATCTGCTCCAGGGTGCGCGGCACCGGGCCCTCCTGGCCGGGCAGCCGCCACGCCTCGAAGAAGCCGAACTCGCCGAGCCAGTCGGTGGTCATCACGGCGCCCTGCCGGGCCGCCTCCCAGGCCTCCTCGTGGGTCGCCGCCACGGCCAGTGCCCGGGACAGCGCGACCCCGCCGCCCGGGTGGTACGCGCCGACGCCGACCGTGCGGCCGTAGCCGGCGGCCGCCGACGCGTAGGCCTCGAAGATGCCCCGGGCCTGCTCGGGCTGGGTGGCGATGGTGACGATCGTGCTGCCGACGCGGGCAGCCCAGTCGAGGGTCTGCGTGCTCTGCGTGAGGGTGGTGAACAGCGGCGGGTACGGGGTCTGCAGCGGCTTGGGGACGGTGGCGAGCTCGGTCACGACGCCGTCGGTGACGCCACCGCCGAGGCGGGCCGTCACCGGGTGCGGCCAGGGCAGGCCGGGTGGCGGGACCTGGATGAACTCTCCCTCGTACGACCACAGGTCCCGGGTCCATGACCGGCGCATGACCTCGAACCACTCCTCGAAAAGCCGCCGGTTGCGTGCCTCGGCGTCCGTACGCCCGGTGCCGGCGGCGTCGGCGTGGTAATGCTGGGCGAGGGTAGCGATCGACCGGTTCTGGTAGCCGCGGCTGAGACCGACGTCGAGGCGTCCGCCCGTGAGATGGTCGGCCATCGCGATGTCCTCGGCGAGCCGCAGCGGGTTCCAGTTCGGCAGCGCCAGGCCCATCTGGCCGTGGCGCAGCCGGGTGGTGTGCTGGGCGAGGAAGACGTTGAGCAGCAGCGGGTTCGGCGTGACCTGGTAGCCCTCCACCTCGAAGTGGTGCTCGGCGAGCATCAGCGACGTCCACCCGTAGGTGTCCGCGCAGATCGCCTGCTCCTTCAGCTCGGCGAGCGCCGTCGCGTACAGGCCGGGGTCGAGGCCGAGCAGCCCGGAACCGAGCTGGTCATGGCGGGCGACCGCCACCGGGTAGAACAGCGAGAACCGCACAAGGCCTCCAGCCCGCAGTGGTGTGACCTGCCTGACGCCGCAGCGGCGCCACCTGTCCAGGCGTGACGCCCCCGGTCCAACACAGTCACGGAGCGGCGCGAACCGCCGCAACGGCCTTCTTGCGCAGGGTGCAATCCGCCGGCCGTCGAGAGCAGGTGTGCCTCGCCTCACACCGACCGAGGACAGTCCGACCGGCCGACGCGACCCGCTCGGCGGCATCCTTCACGCGTAAGGGCATGCAGCCTGATCTGTGCGGGCGTACTTTTCGGTAGGTGCACGGCTTCGAGACCTGGCTGGTCAACGGCCGTGACGTGAACACCTGGCCTCCTGGATACCTCGGAAGGTGAGATGGCCATCGTGGTCGGCGGCGGTACGGCCCGTTCACCTGGACTCCTTCTGGGTGACGATCGGTCTCGACTGACCCTTCTCCATGGCTTAGGTCGAGGATGGAGTTTCCGAAATGAATCCGGATCTCGCTGAGGCGATTTCCTTGCTTCCGCTGGTCCCGCAACCCCCGGAAGCCGTTGGAGGCGCCGGCGCGACATCTGAGCAGCTTGACGAGCTATCCGTCCGGCTCGGCTATGCCCTCCCGGCGGACCTTGAAGAGTGGTTGTACCAATGCAACGGAGTTATGGCGGGACCAGGCGGGATCTATGGTGCCGGAAACCCGAGGGCGAGTCTCAACATTGGGTCGGTGATGTCGCTACATCCAGTGTGGAGCGGCCGGTGCTGGATTCCGGTCGCTGGTGGCGGGCATGGAAATGCCTACGTGGTCGATGCGAGCAGAGAACTGTTCGACGGTGACCCTGTGCTCTTTATTGATGTAGCTGAACGGGAGGACGAGCCCACCTTCGTGGCCGCGTCTGGTCTTGGCCTTTTCCTGGTGTTCCTACTGCGACGAGAACTAGGCGAAAGGCGCTGGCCGTTCGAGGCGCGGTTCGTGGCCGAGCGTGACCCTGAAATTTTGCGGCTACCCGCATCGCTACTTCCGTGGAACACGTAAAGGGTGAGTACAAATGCCTGTAGCGTGTCAAACTCGATCCAGGCGTTAGCTCCGGCCCGGAATGGATCTGGCACTGCCGGGCCTGGTCAAGTCAGGGAGCCAAGGGGTACAGCGAGCCAGCGCCCGCGACCATGCCGGGTCGCGGCATCAGTGACGGTTGCGGGCGTCAACTGTCTACGAAGTCGGAGGCGTAAGAGACAACCCGTGGCCGTCGAGAACATCGATCCAGGTGACCACCGAGTGGCTGGGATCAAGGCCCAGCAGGAAGATCACCTCATCTCCCCGCCCCACTTCCATGACCGATGGAGTCGGCGACGCCTCCGGAGCGGTCAGCACGTAGCCGCGGCAGACACCGTGGAAGGGCAGGTCCGCGATCGAGTCGGCAATCGGATCCTCTGAACATGCCTCCCGCAGCATGGTCACAAGGTCATCCACGAGATCGGAGTAGACATCCCTCAGCCGCGGCAGGCCCTCCTCGCCACTCAGGTGAGGCTCCGCGCCGTCAAGCATGTCAAGCCCATCAACTCAGCCCTTCAACGGGCGCCAGCAAATCTGGGTCGATCGTCTACAGAGTCCCACGTGATGTCCGCCGCGTCGCGGTTGGCTCGAGTCTTTGGCGCGATGACACGGGAGCTCACGACGACAGGGTGTCAGAGCCACCGGAGATACCGGGTGATCCTGTGATGCGCGGCGCGCTGGACGCGGCCTGGCTCGGTCCCGGCCAGGAGCATGCCCGGCTGGCGCATTCCGGGGCTGATGGCTGAAATTGGTTGGACGGTGAGCAGGTAGCCACGCGACTCTGATGGGCGATGCGACAGATCCACGCGAGCTACACCGACCAGACGGTCACCGTCTACCAGGCCTACCCGGCCGCGATCGCCGAGCCGGCCGTGCGGGCGGGAACGTTCGTCCCACCCTTCCGCGCCGAGCGGATGACCTGGATCAAACCCTCCTTCCTGTGGATGATGTACCGCTCCGGCTGGGCGACCAAGCCGAACCAGGAACGGGTCCTCGAGATCCAGATCGGCCGGGACGACCTGTCCTGGGCGCTGTCACAGGCGTGCCTGAGCGCGTTCGACCGGCGCCTGCACGACGACGAGCGGGCCTGGCGGGCTGCCCTGGCAGCGTCCCCTGTCCGGATCCAGTGGGACCCCGACCGCGACCTTCACCTACGACCGACCGAGCGGCGCGCCATCCAGATCGGCCTCGGCCCAGAAGCCAGCCGCCGCTACGTCGCTGGCTGGATCCAGCGGATCCGCGACGTGACGCCGCTGGCGCACCAGATCAGATCACTCGTCCGCGTCGGCGCCCTCACCGATGCCCAGGCCCTCCTCCCCGACGAACGGGCCCTCGCTCTCCCGCCAGAACTCGCCGCGCGCCTCGGCGCACGCTGAGCGCCGAGATGCGCCGTGACCCCACCTGACTTTCCACCGGGACGGCCCCCGCCAGGCGGGTCCTCCGCCCTCTGTGGACATGCGCGGATTGCCAATCAGTCCCTTTTCAATCCGGACAAGTCGCGGCAGGCCCGGCGAGGCAAGGCGGACCACGGATGCGACACCTGGTGCCTTCCTCCCGGGGCATCCGGGCCGCTCGCGGGGGAGGCGTAGGCACCCATGGCCGGTTGATCGCCCAGGGTTGTCCGGGCGCTGCTGATCCAGATCCTCGTTGAGGTCAACGATCCGGCGCGTCCCCGGTGCCGCCTGGCCTGCCGAGCGACTCGTGATGGTCGGTCGGCTTGGTGGGTGCCAACAGCCGCCGGTCAGCCGGTCACAGCTGGGTGCGCTGCTCGGAGCGGGAGTCGTGCACGAGCGTCCCGCTATGGAGCGCGCCGCCCATCGCGCGGGCACGCCAGGCCGCGGTGGAGTCGTACAGCGCAGCCTCGGTGTCGATGGTAGAGATCAGCACGCCGGTCCGGTTGCGCGGCAATCGTCCGGTCGTGACACCGTCGGCGCGGACGAAGAAGGCGCCCCAACAACTCTCGCGGGCAGAGGAGTTCGGGCAGCTGATCCAGACGTGGTTGGCTGCCGCTTGCGCGATCATCGTCGCCGGCATGGTGATGCCGGGGTAGGTGCTCCCGGGGTTGAAGCGCTGCACGTCTTCTCCGATGGCGGCGCGGAGTTCGGCCACCTTCCCAGATGTCATGTGGGCGGCGTGGTAGGAGTGGAAGATCAGCTGGACGTCCTGCCGTTTGTGCTCGCGGTACAATTCCGGGTACCGGTAGTCGTGGCAGATCAGCGCACCACACCGAACACCGCTGATTGTGAACACGCTCGGGTGGTCGCCGGGTGTGTAGTGCGCCAGGTCGCCGGTGCGTCCCTCGGGATCGCCGGCGCAGAAACGCTTGTCGTAGCGATCAACGATACGACCCCTGGCGTCAATGATGTAGAGGCTGTTGTGCGGTTTATGATCACCGGTCAGTCGGTGTGTCGAACCAAGCACGACCCACAACCGAAGCTCGCCAGCCAGGGCTAGGACGCGCCGCGTGACACGTTCGAGCAACTCCCAGTCGAACCCGTCATAGTTCGGGAAGTCTGAGCCTGCGTAGCCCGACAGGCATGCCTCCGGAAAGTGCGCGACGTCCGCCCCTTGCTTCCGCGCGGACAGCATCTGACGCATGACGTATCGGCCGTTGCGCGCGACGTCGGCGTCCACCGGAAACTGGCACGTCGCGACCGTCAGCCTAGCCACAAAGTCCCGACGCGAGTCTCGACACGAGTTGAGCCATCCACGGCCTCAGCATTCCATGTCGGTCAAGCGATTAAAGACCGACACAGACCGGATCCAGCCGTAGTGCCGGCGATCGCAACCACCGATCGCCACTCGCCGCACGGCGCCGGGCCGCCTCGGCACCTGCACGACGGGAAGTGGAAGTTCAGCGACGTGATCGACCAGTACGCCGCCGGACTCCGTGACCGGGCCGCCACCGTGGAGGTTCTGGTGAGTTGGCCGTACCAGGCGCCGGACCAGACCGGGCCGAGGCGCGGCGCTGGTCGGACAGCTTCGCCGTTGCCGAGGCCTGGCGTGTCGGCGAAGCCGGTCCGGGGCGGGGAGGGGATGACCTCCTACAGGCATCCCCAGGTGACCGTGATCTAGGATCACGTCGTGGCTCCGACCCCGGACGAGATCGAGGCCGCGCGGACGTCTGCCGGCGGCTGGACCCGTGAACAGCTCGCGGAGTGGGGCGTTGCCTGGCCGCCTCCGCCAGGCTGGAAGAAACGACTGGCCCAGCAGGACGCTTCCTCAGCGGAGGGCCCGGGTCTGGAACCGCCACCGACGCGGCTGGCCGCGGTCGGCGACCGGGCGAGGCTGACTGAGACCGGCGAAGTCCAGCCAGTGCGGCAACCTGGTATGACGGGCGTGGTGGAGATCTTTACGGACGGGGCGTGCAAGGGTAACCCCGGGCCCGGCGGCTGGGGCGTCGTCCTGCGCTACGGCCGCCACGAGAAGACGCTCTGTGGTGGCGAGCCGGACGACACGACCAACAACCGCATGGAGCTCCTGGCCGCCATCAAGGCGCTGGAGTCGCTTAACCGGCCGTCGGTCGCCAAGATCTATACCGACAGCCAGTACCTGCGCGACGGGATCCGCGGCTGGCTGCCGCGCTGGCGAAGCAACGGCTGGCAGACGAGAGAAAAGAAGCCCGTCAAGAACGCTGACCTGTGGAGGCAGCTGGATTCTCTGGCCGGGCGTCACCAGGTCGAATGGGTGTGGGTGAAGGGGCACGCCGGCAATCCCGGGAACGTCCTCGCTGACCAGCTCGCGAATCGTGGCCTTGCCGAGGCGCGTCGGCGCCCGTCCTGAGGCAGGCCTACGGCGATCGGGCAGGCGAACACGAAACGGCAGCCCGCCCGCGCCAACGCGGCATCTAGATTCTCGATTCGCCGTCCCGAAGAAGTGCGGATGCCGCGCTCGCGGCCGGCACCGGTCGATCGGCTCAGACCGAGCGCCAGTGGAGTACGCGCGGCGCCCACGGGTCTTCGTTGTCGATCAGGATGTGGGCTTGGTCGTGTGGGGTCGCGGTGTCGCGGTATAGGGCTTGGCCCGGCAGGTAGCGGGCCTTGTAGCGCTCCTGGACCGTGCCGGCGGAGCCGAAGACCTCGACGTCGCGGTCGAGCGCGCGGCGTAGTGATTCGGCCGGGCTGATGTGCAGGTAGATCGCGAGGTCCCAGTGGGCGCGCAGCTCGGGACGCAGAAGGAAGACGCCGTCGACGAGCAGCACCGCGTTGTCCGGGGCACGTTCGGTGGGGACGTCGAGCGCGGTGTCGGCGCGGTAGTCGAACGAGGCGGGCTGGTAGCGGCGATCGCCGCCGGGGCGGAGCGGGTCAAGGAGGCGGGTGCGCAGAGCGTCGTAGTCGAACGCGTCGTGGAAGTAGCCCTCCGCGGACAGGGAGCCGCGGCGTCGGCGGGTCGCGGCGGGTTGGTGGAAGCCGTCCACGCTGGCGCGGATGACCGGCCGGCCGCGGAGGCCGACGCGGTCGGCAAGCTCGTCGGCGAGCGTGGTCTTACCAGCCGCGTCCGGCCCGTCGATCGCGACGCGTAGCACCCCGCCGTCGCGGTGTCCGGTGAGCAGCTCGCTGAGAGCGTCGAGGAGCGCGGCGCGGGAAGGCGACTCGCCGGCGGGAAGAGGATCGGTCACTGGTCGCTCCTGTCGCGGCGTGTCCCCGCCGCGGCGGTCATGCACGCTGGCTGTGGAGGGTTCCGAGGTCGGAGAGGCCTTCGGACTGGCAGAGGCGGCCGGATGGGCTGCCGGTGAGGCGGCCGGATGGGCTGCCGGTGACGGTCTGGAGGAGTTGGCGGGTGGTGTCGTGGGTTCGTCGCCTCGGTGACCGCGCCGCTCTGCCGGTTGGCGGTTGGCGGTTGGCGACGTTCTCCTGCCGTCGAACGCGATCAGTGCCAGGTTCTGGTTTCATTGAAAGCTTCTTTGTCACGGATGGCCTGCGTGAGGTTGATGTCGAGACGGTTGGCAATGGAACAGGCGAAAATGAGGATGTCGGCGAGCTCCTCGTCGATGCTGCCGACGAGGTCGCCGTCCTGAGATCGGTGACCGTTGTTCTTGCGGACGGCTCGGGCGAGTTCGCCGGCTTCTTCCATCAGGCGCCAGGTCTGCTCGTGCACGCTGTGGCTGGTGAAGCCACGTTCGGTTTCCATGTCGGCGACGTAGCGCTGCAGATCGGTGAGGGTGGCGTCCAGGGCCAGGGGCTGCACGGGGAGTCCTCTCGTCGGGTCGGGCGTGGGCGTCTTCACGCCTTCGCGTTGGGTGCGCTGGGAAGCCGTGTGGGGTCGGGGGAAGCCGAGGGTGGGTGGTGAGCATGATGTCGCCGGCGGCGCCCGCGATGACGACGTCGAGGGCGCGGGTCGCGGACTCCGGGTGGCTCGTGAGGCCTACGCGGAGGAAGTTCTGGTGCCAGCCGGGGTGGCTCTTGATCCCGAGGCGGCGGCAGCGGGGCCAGGTGGCGTGGTAGCCGAAGCACGCGGGGCACGAGCGGCGTGCCTGACGCGGCTGGCCAGGTTGCCCGGAGACGCTCTTGGATGGTCCTGGGGGTGCGTTGGCCTCGGCCGGTGGGCCGGGTGGGCCGGTGGGCGGCCGGGTGGTGGTCATGACCGGCGGATATGGATCAGATGGTAGAGACGGGCGACCTGGCGGTAGGGATCGCGGCGGCCGGCTTGCCATTCGGCTTCGAGGACGGTGTCGAGGTCGGGGCCGGGTGGGGTGTCGCCGAGGTGGTCGGTGAAGACGCGGATGCCGTGCCAGATGACGGGGTCGGCGCCGGCGGCCGCCAGCAGGTCCTGGATCTGGAGGGGGTCGTCGCCGCGGCTGGGGACGCCGAGGTTGCCGATCTCGGTGCCGGTGGTCTCGTCGTCGAGGAGGCTTACGGCCTCGTGCCATCGGGCCTGCAGGCCGGCGCGCAGCGCGAGCGCGGTGGCGTTCTTCCCGACGAGGGAGATCGTTCCGCCGGGTCGTGTCAGGGAGACGAGGACGCCGAGCAGCGGGGCCGGGTCGGGCAGGTACATGAGCACCCCGTGGCAGAGGGTGGCGTCCCAGCCGTCGCCGACGAGCGTGGCGGCGTCGTGCCCGTCACCGAGGACCAGGCTGACACGAGCGCTGACGGGAGCGGGTTCGGCGAGCAGGCTGTCGCTGGCCTGGCCGAGCATGTCGGGGTCGGGGTCGCAGATCGTGACCTGGTAGCCGTCGCGGGCGAGGGCGATGGCCTGGGTGCCGTCGCCGCCGCCGACGTCGAGGATCCTGCCGGGTGGGGCGGGCAGGTGGGTGCGCAGGGCGCGGGTGACGAGGTGCTGGCGGACGACGCCGCGCAGGGTGGCGGTGTGCGCGTGATAAGCGGGTGCGAGGGCGCGGCTCAGGACCCAGTTGTTGTCGGTGACACGTGGGCCAGGTTCGGTCACTGGTTCGGCTCCTTTGCTGCGGCGGATCGTTCATGTCACCGTGGGCCGAAGCCACAGTGTGGCCGTGCGCGCGGACGGCACGGTGCCGGTCCGCATCGACGGGCTGAGCGGCGTCACCAGGGCCGCTGGCGGAGCTGACTTCACGCTGGTCCTGTCGACCGATGGCGGCGCTGTCGGCAAGGTGCTCGGCTGGGGCTGCAACGCGTTGGGGCAGCTCGGGATCGGCAACACGCAGGACACGGCCACTCCGACGGCGGCGGTCGGCGCCCCGGACGACTTCGTCGACCTGGATGCCGGCAACAATCACGCTCTCGCACGGCGCCCCGACGGAACGGCGTGGTCGTGGGGTTCCAACAGTTCTGGGCGGCTGGGTCTCGGGCCGACGGCGCCAGCCTTCGTGCCCGTCGCCACCCAGATTCCGGGTCTCTCCGGGGTTCCAGCGATGGCGGCGGGCCATCTCTTCAGCCTGGCCATCGCCCGACCGGAGCAGGTCGCGAAGCCGCTCCCGAACCCGGGTTCCGGCGAGCCGCCCGTCGACGAACAAGCTCCGCCGTCCGATGAGCCCGAGTGTCCCCTCGCCGTGCCCGACTGCGACCACCCGTAGCACGAATCGGCCCGGCCTCGCGGAAAACACCCGCGAGACCGGGCCGCTACGAAGACGGATCGACCGCTGTGGCAGTGCTCTCTTGCGCTGCTGGCCGGGTGATCGGTGGGATGCTGTGCGTCGTGGTCGATAGCGGGGGCGACGGGTACGAGTGGGACTTCTTCGTCTCGTACACGCAGGTGGATCGGGGTTGGGCGGAATGGGTGGCCTGGCAGTTGGAGGCGGCCGGCCACCGGGTTCTTGTGCAGGCGTGGCACATGGTGGCGGGGATGAGTTGGTCGGAGCGGATGGCCGCGGGGATGGCGCGGTCTGCTCGGACGGTGGCGATGCTCTCGCCGGCGTATGTGGCGTCGGAGGCGTGTGGGGCGGAGTGGCAAGCGGCCTGGCGCTCAGACCTCGTCGGGCGCGGCCGGCGGCTGCTGCCGGTCCGGGTGGCGGAGTTCTCCCCACCACCACCATTCGACGGGATCGTCTGGACCGACCTCTACGGCGTCGACGAGACAGAGGCGGCAACCCGGCTTGGCGGGATGGTCGAAGCCGCAACATCCGGGGAGGCTCGACCGTCCCGGCCGCCGTCGTTTCCCGGGGCTGGTCCGGGCGATGTGGGGCCGCGGTTCCCGGCCGCCGGACGGGCGGGGGTGTGGTCGCTGCCGTGGGAGCGCAACCGGCATTTCACCGGCCGGGAAGAAGAGCTGTCCGAGCTGCGTAGCCGGCTGGTCGGGGATGGGCGGGCGGCGACCGTGCCACAGGCGCTGCACGGCCTGGGTGGGGTTGGGAAGACGCAGCTTGCGGTGCAGTACGCCTACCGGCATGCCCGGGATTATGACCTGGTCTGGTGGGTGCCGGCCGAGGATCCGGCGCTGGCATTGACGGCGTTGGCCGCGCTGGCGGAGCGGGTCGGGGTTGCCGTGGCCGGGCAGGCGGAGGAATCCGCACATGCGGTCGTCGAATTGCTCCGCCAGGGTGGACGGTTCCCGCGTTGGCTGGTCATCCTGGACAACGCCGAGAGACCGGAGGATCTTTACGGCCTGCTGTCGGCGGCCGGTGGCGGCGGGCATGTGCTGGTCACAACGCGGGATCTGGCCTGGTCGCGGCTGGCCGGCACGGTGGAAGTGGACGTGCTCCCCCGCGACCAGGCGGTGGTCTTGCTGCGGGCGCGGGTCCC
Organism: Frankia nepalensis; assembly: GCF_016786325.1. Lineage (GTDB taxonomy): Bacteria > Actinomycetota > Actinomycetes > Frankiales > Frankiaceae > Pseudofrankia > Pseudofrankia nepalensis. The sequence goes on from NZ_JADWYU010000130.1 coordinate 36,795, forward strand.
GCGGCTCCCGGAGGCCGAGGCGGGGCAGATCGCGGCGGCGGTGGACGACCTGCCGCTGGCCTTGGCACAGGCTGGGGCGTGGCTAGCGGAAACCGGCACACCCGCCCGGGACTATGTGGACCTGCTCCGCGAGCGGGTGTCCGAGGTGATGGCCCGGGGCATCCCGGCGGATCACGCGCCGGTCGCGGCGACGTGGACGATCGCCCTGCGCTCCCTTGACGAACCGGCCGTTCTGCTCGCCCGGCTGTGGGCTCAGTTTGGCCCAGAACCCATACCGGTCGACCTGATCCGGTCTGAGGTCGCAGATTTGCTGCCCGCACCGCTCGGCGCTGTCGCCTGTGACCCCCTGGCGCTGCGGGACATCATCGGCACGCTGGTGCGGACCGCAATCGTGCGGCTGGTCGTCGGTGACATGGTGGTGATGCATCGGCTGGTTCAGGCGGTGCTGCGCGACGACACCCCGGACAGTCTCCGCCCGGCGTTGCGCCAGGCGGCATGCGGGCTGCTCGCCCACAGTCACCCCGAGAACCCGACGACGCCTGACGGCTGGCGCCGGTATGCCCAGCTCTACCCCCATGCGCTCGCCACCGATCTGCTCGACACCGACAGCGACAAGGCCCGGGACTTCATCCTTGCCCTGGCCTGGGCGCTGCGAGACCAGGGTGACTATCCGACCAGCCGCCGTCTCGCCGAACACGCCCACCACCAATGGTCCACCCACCTCGGCGAGGACCACCCGGACACGATCCGCGCCGCGGGCAACTTCGCGTCGAACCTCGCAGACCAGGGGGACTATCCGGCCGCCCGTGCCCTGAAGGAGGACGTGCTTGCCCGGCGGCGGCGGATCCTCGGTGAGGACCATCCGGCCACGATCATGGCCGCCGGCAACCTCGCGAACACCCTCGTAAACCAGGGGGACTATCCGGCCGCCCGCGCCATGCAGGAGGATGTGCTTGCCCGGCTGCGGCGGGTCCTCGGTGAGGACCACCCGGATACGATCAGCGCCGCGGGCAACCTCGCGATCACCCTGGGGAGCCTGGGGGATTATGCGGCTGCCCGCGCCCTGGAAGAGGACGTGCTTGCCCGGCGGCGGCGGATCCTCGGCGAGGACCACCCGGATACGATCATGGCTGCGGGCAACCTCGCGAACATCCTGCGGGACCTGGGGGATTATGCGGCTGCCCGCGTCCTGGGAGAGGATGTGCTTGCCCGGCTGCGGCGGGTCCTCGGCGAGGACCATCCGGATACGATCATGGACACGGGCAACCTCGCGGCCACCCTGGGGAGCCTGGGGGATTATGCGGCTGCCCGCGCCCTGGAAGAGGACGTGTTTGCCCGGCGGCGGCGGATCCTCGGTGAGGACCACCCGGCCACGATCATGGCCGCCGGCAACCTCGCGGCCACCCTGGGGAGCCTGGGGGATTATGCGGCTGCCCGCGCCCTGGAAGAGGACGTGTTTGCCCG
>NZ_JADWYU010000130.1:38358-69323 GCF_016786325.1 Frankia nepalensis
GCGGCGGCGGATCCTCGGTGAGGACCACCCGGATACGATCATGGCTGCGGGCAACCTCGCGATCACCCTGCGGGATCTGGGGGATCATGCGGCTGCCCGCGCCCTGAAGGAGGACGTGTTTGCCCGGCGGCGGCGGATCCTCGGTGAGGACCATCCGGCCACGCTCATGGCTGCGGGCAACCTCGCGATCACTCTGCGGGACCTGGGGGACTATGCGGCTGCCCGCGTCCTGGGAGAGGATGTGCTTGCCCGGCGGCGGCGGATCCTCGGCGAGGACCACCCGGATACGATCCGCGCCAGAGCATTACTAGCCGACTTGACGGGACGTGGCCGCAGCTTGCCACTCCGCCTGCTTGCGCGTCTGTTTTCCGGGTAATTGGGCTCTTGTGCGCTGAGGCGAGGAACAGGACGCCGCGTCGTTCCGGTCCGGCACCATCGCTGGTTGCCGCTGGACCCGGGTGCCGGCGTCTTGGCCCTTCGGCCCAATGCCCGTAGCCCCCGGTGGCCTGCTGTTGACCAGGTCGTGGAGCGAGCATCGTTCTGCTGGGCCCATGGATGGCAGAGTCGGTGGCGTGGATCTTTCGAGCGAGGTGACGGGGCCGTTCCGGTGGGACCTGGTGACGCCGGATGAGCTGGGTTCGTTGCTGGACGGGGTCGCGGAGCCGGATCTGTGGTTCCTCGACGCGCTGGTCGAGTGCGCGGGGAAGGTGGTCGCGCGTAGCGGCGGCGGGGATCTGGTGTTCGTCGGCCGGTCGCTGGACTCGATGTTCGACTTTCTCGGCGGGGCGTTCGCAGGCTTGCCAGACCGGCAGCGGCTGGACCGGTTGCCGTTGTCGTTCGCGCGAACCTCCTGGACCGATCGCGGATGGGTGAAGCGTGTGCTGACGGACGGCGACATCGCCCGGGCCCGGGATTTCCTGGCCGCGCTCGGGGTGACACCGGATTCGCTGGCCCGGCGGAGCCGGCCCGTCACCTTCGTGGACGTGGTCTGGGAGGGATCGACGTTCACCGACGTCTTCGAGCTGGTGCGTGACTGGGTCGACGAGGAGCGGGGTTCGTGGGCGGTGGTCCGGCGCAAGCTGCGGTTCGTCGGGGTGACGATGCGGACGAAGACGAGCCCGAACACCTGGCGTTGGCAGCAGCACGCGCCGTGGACGGGGCAGCTGCCGGCCTCGGCGGTGGTGAACGTGTCGTTGAGCCGGGGAGTCTGGTCGTATTTCGGGAACAGTCAGACGAAGCTGACGCGGACGTTCCGCCCGGAGCGGTGGCGGGCCGAGGCCGACGGGCCTGGCCGCGACGAACGCACCCGGGTGGCGCTCGCCGAGGCGGTTGCGCTCGTCGCTCACGGGCGAAGTCGTGCCGGTCGCCACGCCCTCGCCCGGGCGATCGCTGGTGAATCAACGCTGTCCGAACCTTGGCTACGGACCCTTGTCCGCCAGCTCAACCACGGCTGACGATGCGGGGCAGGAGCCGGACGGGCCGGTGCCTCCCAGGGAAAGGGACCCGTTGACAGAAATGGACCTGCGCGCCCAGGCCGACTACGACACCGGCGAAGTCCACGTCAGCCGCCGTCGCCATGACGAGGGCGAGTGCATCGGCGACACCGGCGTCACCCGACGCGGCCGGGCTGATCACGAGGCCGACCTCGGGGAACTCGAACGGGCTGCCGACAGGTTGCTTACCGAGATCGGCTTGAAGCGCACCGGTCCGTGGCGTCGAGGCCGGGACTGGAAGATCGCGACCACGGTCACCGAAGCGGAACCCGTGCCGACCACCAGCTGAGCCGAAGACGACGAAGACGACGAACGCATCTCCCCGCGGGTTGGGCTGGGAGGGGCGTCCGCGAGCCTTGGAGGGAACCTCGTGACCGGTGAGCGGGGCGGCCCCGACGAGCGGCTGGTCATGACCTGTGGGGCGTTTGACCATGATCCCAGAAGTCATGGTGCCGAATACCTTCTCGTCTGGCACCACAGCCCAGGGACCGATCCCAGGACCGGCCAGCCACCAGCGATTTTCCGTCGCCCCACGTGGCCGGCCAACGCCGGACCTCGGAACCAATGGGAGCTGCCGGTCGCGATAGGGCCCGCACTCCCATCAGTTCCCGACGGCCCGATCCGCCGCCGCGAGACGCTGGGCAGCGTGATCAGCGAGTACTGCCGCGCGGTCTGACCGAGCAGCGAAACCGCAGGTCAAGGCCCCGGGTAGAGCTCTGGCACGCCACACGACTTCTCGCACCCCATAGCAGGTAGCTATCATGCGGGCATGGCGATCTTCCCCATGATGGGCGATTCTTTCCGGGTCGCATGACGGCCGAGCAGTGCCGGCTTTCGGCCGCGGCCGATACTCGAGGCCTCACCTACTTCGCGCATGCGCTGGCTCTTGCCGCGCTCCACGGGCCTGGGCCCTGGCCTGACGGCGGCGAGCCGCTTCCTGACGAGCTTCGGGGTAGCGGGCGACAGCTGATGTCGGACGCGGTATCCGACGGTATCCGTACGTTCCACGTCGCCGACGAGACCGCCGACCCCGACGCCGTTCTCCTCGCCCACCAGGTCGAGGCGCTGGCCAGCAAGCCAGCCGATCCCGAGGCCATGCTCGCGGGGCTCGAACGCCTGCACGACGACGCCGCGGCCCGCGATCCGCTCGGGATCGCCGACGAACTGGTCCGTGTACTGGTGGCGGGCGACGTGCCCGCTGACCGGGTCCGCGCGGTCGGGCGGTGGCTCGCCGAGAACGGTTCGAACCGCGGAGCGGTGGCGCTCGGGCTCGTTCTGCTGGGCCATGCTGGGGACGAGCGTGACCGTGACCTGATCGTCCTGCTGGGCGCCCTCGACACGCTGACCCTGTATGCCGCGGTAGCACTGGCACGCAGCCAGCCAGACCGCGAACAGGCGCTGTTCCTGCTGGCCCAGCGCGTCGACGGCTGGGGCCGAATCCACGTGGTCCACCGGCTCGCCGACACGACCGATCCCCAGATCAAGGACTGGCTGCTGCGCGGCGGCTACCGCAACACGGTTCTCGACGACTATCTCGCCCTGCTCGCGGCGACCACCGGTGACCTGCGCGGCGCGCTGAGCACCGAGCCCGTCGACGAGCCGCTACTCGACAGCGCTGGCGGCATCCTGGCAACCCTGGCCGACCTCGAGGGGCCTGCCGGGAACATGACGGACTATCCGGACGCTCCGGAGGTGATCGACCGGTATCTCACCCTGGTTTCCACCCGGCCGCCGACGGTCGCCCGGGTGACCGTGGCCCTGCGCCTCGCCGAGCTCCTCGCCTCCGGCATCGCCGCGTGGACGGACCTGCTCACATGGACCTGGACCGACGCCGACCGCGACCGGCTCTGGCGCCGCTGCCGCTACCTCGCCGAGCAGCCGGACTGGAAAGGGACCGTCGAGCGGGCACTGGACGACGCCGACCTCGGCCGGTTCTCCGCCGCGCTCTGGCCCGCGATCGAACTCGGCATCCCCGTCCGCCGGCGAATCCACACCCGGCTGCGGACCGCGCCGAACGACGGCTATCTGTGGATGATGCTGCTCGACTACGACAGCGCCGATCCCACCCTCGGCATCGACCACGACCTGGCCCTCGCGGCCGAACTGCTGCCACTCGACGATCTCGTGGGGACGCCGACGCTCGAGCTCGGCTTCGGCCTGGGAGAGCCACTCCACACCCTCGACATTGTCGTCAGCCGGCTCGACGAACACCCCGGCAAAGGCTGGCCGCTCATCCGCGTCGCCCTCGCCGCCCCGACCATCCGCTGCCGCAACATGGCCCTGAAAGCACTGGAAACCTGGCCTCCCGACCTCGTGACCAGCACGATCGTCGAAGCCGTCACCGCCGCCCGCCACCGCGAACCCGACGACAAGGTACAGGCCCACATGGTGCGCCTGCTCACCTCCTGGACGGCCTCGACCTGATCACGGCGATGAGCTGATCAACCCGGCGTTTCTACTGAACAGAGCTGTGGGAGCGCAACGAGACGGATGTCCGTTTTGACCAGCGAAAGCGAATGGTCAAGGCCCTGATAGCGCCGGTGGCCGACGCTATGGTTCCGGAACGCCGATTCGGCCGATGACCGATGCCCTGGACCAGCGGGCCCTCGTTCTCTGGCGTGCCGGAACTCGATCCGGCGCCTCGCCCCGCGGTTTCGCTTTGCCCGCGACGACTTTAATAGTCAGGAGGACGTGATTCCGGCGGGGGCGCGTCTCGTAGCGCGGCGATCAGCCAGGGGATGTCTGACGGTGGGAACCGGACCGCGATGAAGCGGGAGATCGTGGCGGTCTCGCGTTCCCAGTGGGTGGGCTGGTCGGGCACCAGTGCGTCGAATCGGGCGAGAGCCTCCTCGGTGAAGGCGACATAGGCGAGTGGATCACCGAGGTCGGGCGGGAGACCTCCCTGGCAGGAGTACCGGGTGTCAACGCCAGCAGCCCACAGCGCAGCGATCAGCTCGGCAATGCCCTCGTCGACCTGAATCGGCCGGCCAGCGTGCCACAGGGTGACCTGCGGATGGTCGGTGTCGGTCACACCCGTCTCCTTGCTTGGGGGTGCTAGAACTGGGCCACTGGCCTGACCTGGTGTTTTATGCGGCTGGCTCGTAGTCGTTGATCAGGCCGTCGGGGATCGGTCCGCGTTTGCTCCGTTCTGTCGCGGTGTCGGCCGACTTGCTGACCGCTGGCCGGATCCTCGAGGCCGAGCTGCCCCGGCGAATCGAGAGTCTCTGGACTCGCGGGGCAGCCCAGAAGGCCGCGGCGAGGCTGTCGCAGAGGTCGACGGTGGGGCGCGCTCCGACGATCGGGAGGCAGCGGACCTGATCGGGCGGCCAATAGTCCGCACGAATGCACCGCTGTCCGCTGTCCGCTGGCTTGGCTGGCACTGTGCCCGAACACCCCTCGCCCCAACCGGGCACCCGGCTCGTAGCCCGGCAGCGCCGCCATGATCCGTTCCCTTTCCTCGATCATGAGGCGGTCGTGGTCCCGTGCCGACGACGGCCAGCATGCGCCATCCCGAATCCCCCCAAACGGGCCGCCACGCGATGCGCATGATCGTAGTACTAGCCCTGTCTTCCGCGCACGCTCCCGTGACCTTGCGACGATTCACCGCATGCTCAAGTCGGCCAACACGCTGACCTGCGGCGATGCCCACATACGCGGAAACGGACCTGGCGGCGCGCGACACGGCGAGAACCGCCCCGCCGATCGTTTACCCGGGGCAGGGGCATACAGCGGACATCGCACAACACCGTCGTCGCCCGGCCGAACCACGAGATAGCCGCAGGCCACCCGCGGGCGCAGGCTGACCGCCGCGCACGCACAATAATCCGAAGCCTCTGATTCTCACTGAGAAGTGGAAATGTGCGCATTCCGCCGCTTCGGCGGCGCAGGTGTGGGCGGGTGCGGCGGAGGTAAGACTTCTCGTGCGCCCAGGGGCGGTGCGCCGGTCCGCGGCGCCAGGGACGGTGCGCGAGGCTGCTCGACCTGGCTTGATTGGCTTTGCGCGGGAATGGGGCGCTCTGCCAGGGAGGATGATCTCATGGTTGTGGCGGGGGCGCGGCGAGGGTTCTGGTCCGGCGATGGAGGTCTTGTCACCACCGCCCGCGGGGCGGAGGTGCTCGACACGCCGCTACTGAACAAGGGGATGGCGTTCAGTCCTGGAGAGCGCAGAGCGCTCGGGTTGGAAGGGTTGCTGCCATCAGCCGTGCTGAGCCTGGACGAGCAGCTGGCCCGCGCGTACGAGCAGTACCACGAGCAGCCAACGGACCTGCTCAAGAACGTTTTCCTCGCCATGTTGCAGGACAACGACGAGGTGCTGTTCTACCGGCTGCTCGGTGAGCATCTGCGGGAGATGCTGCCGGTCGTGTACGACCCGACAGTGGGGGAGGCGATCCGCCGGTACAGCCACGAATATCGGCGTCCGCGCGGCGTCTACCTGTCGATCGACCGGCCGGATCGGGTGGCGGCCTCGCTCGCCGACCTGGGGCTTGGCGCCGCTGACGTGGATCTGATCGTCGCGTCCGACGCCGAGGAGATTCTCGGGATCGGCGACTGGGGTGTCGGCGGCATCGATATCGCCGTGGGCAAGCTCGCCGTCTACACGGCCGCCGCCGGCATCGACCCGGGCCGGGCGATACCCGTGGGACTGGACGTGGGCACCGACAACGAAGACCTGCTGTCCGACCCGGCCTATGTCGGTAACCGGCATCGACGGGTCCGCGGGCCACGCTACGACGAGTTCATCGAGGCATACGTCAACGCCGCCAGCACACTCTTCCCGAACGCGATGTTGCACTGGGAGGACTTCGGCCCGAGCAACGGCCGGCGGATCCTGGAGAAGTACCGGAACCGGGTGTGCACGTTCAACGACGACATGCAGGGCACCGGCGCCATCACGCTCGGCGCGGTCCTGGGCGGGCTACGCGTTGCCGGGACCCGGCCGCGAGACCAGCGGATCGTCGTCTTCGGCGCCGGCACCGCCGGAGTGGGGATCGCCGACCAGCTCCGCGACGCGATCGTCCGGGACGGCGCGGAGCGGGACGCCGCCACCCGCCAGGTCTGGTGCATCGACCAGCAAGGGCTGCTCACGGACGACATGACCGATCTGCGCGACTTCCAGGTCCCCTATGCCCGGCCAGCGCGCGAGGTCACCGGCTGGCGACGGGAGGGCCGGATCGGCCTGGCCGAGGTCGTCGCCCAGGTCCACCCGACCATTCTGATCGGCACCTCCACCGTCCACGGCGCCTTCACCGAGGAGATCGTCAGGGAGATGGCAAGGCACGTCGACCGGCCGATCATCCTCCCGCTGTCCAACCCGACCGAACGCATCGAGGCAATGCCGAGCCAGCTGATCCCGTGGACAGCCGGCCGGGGACTGATCTGCACCGGGATACCGGTTCCGGCGGTGACCTACGACGGCGTCACGTACAGCATCGGCCAGGCCAACAACGCCCTGCTCTACCCCGGGCTCGGTCTCGGCGCCACGGTCGCCCGCGCGAAGACGATCAGCGACGGGATGCTCGCCGCGGCCGCCGACGCCGTCGCCAGCCTGGCGGACGTGCGCGCACCGGGCGCCTCCCTGCTGCCCGAGGTGGACACCCTGCGCTCGGTGTCCGCCACGGTCGCGGTCGCGGTCGCGGACCGCGCCGCCGCAGAGGGCCTCGCCCGGGCCACCCTGACGGACACGGCACGCCAGGTCCAGGACGCGATGTGGCAGCCCGAGTACCGCCCGATCAGCGCCGCGTGACGACCTGACCCACAATCCCGGCCGTGAGGATCGCGTGGGCTTGGGCGCGAAGGGCGTCGGCCCAGGTGGTGGCGGCCCGTCACACCACGGTCGTACTACCTCGATGGCGGGCATGATCTGTTGCCTCCGGTCCACGGCGATCTTCGACCACGGCGTTCAGAGCGCCGCTCGCAGTGCTTCTACGGTCTCCAAGTCCGCGCAGGCCTGTGTCGCCCGCGCCGTCCCAAGCATCCCGACCTCGATGGGCTGCCACTTGCTACCCATCGCCACCGCGGTGGTTGCCGCGACCCAGGAGTAGATCACCGATCGTCGATAGCGGTCCCACAAGACGTCGAAGGCAGGAGCGGTTGCCCCGGATTCGACGAGGACGCGGTGGTAGTTGCGCAGCCACGCCTCTTCGTTGTCCTGACGCTGCTCGGGAGTGCACGAGTTGCCGAGGTAGATGGCGACGTCACGGACGCCGGGGGACTGGCTGCTCACTGCCCAGTCGTACAGGCCTACCCTCTGACCGTCGACGAAGCGGTTGCCGAGATGGGTATCGCCGTGGATCAGCGTTCGCTCGCCGTCATCGAGTATCGCGGAGATGCGCTCGTGGTTGTCGATGAAGACCTCGCACAGCGCGTCGAATACCGGTGGGAAATCGTCCGAGTACTGTTCGCGCGCGCTCGCCACGAGCTGGGCACCGAACGGCCCGCGCATCGCCGTCGGCACCCAGGAGAGCTCGTCGTCGAAGCGGGGGTCCTCCCAGAAGTGGGCGTGGAGCCGGGCCAAAGATTCGATGAGCTGGCCAGCGAGTTCGTCGGGATGTGGTTCGAGCCGGGTACGGAAGGTGCATCCGCTGGCCGCGAGATCTTCCAGCACCATCACGTACTGGCTGGAGTCGTCCCCGACGGCGGCATAGTAGGCATGAGGGATGCGCAGTGGTGCCTCGCGGCCGAGACTTGCGTAAAAGCGCGCCTCGCGGCGGCCCATCTCGGTGGCGGCGACGAGCCTGCGTTGGGCTTCGTCGAACGGTGCCAGCTTGACGAAGACCGAGGCCGGGCCGTCCGAGCCCGCCTCGTAGGTCAGGCCTAGTCGCAACCGGCCTGTGGTGCCGGAGTCCTCTCGAAGCACCTCGAGGCGGGAGACGCGGCTGTCGGGCAGCGACGACGACAGGGCCCCGGTCAACCACTCGGCCGTGATCTCGTCGGGGCGGCTAGGAATCTCGATCATGGTTCCTCCAGCTCTCCGACGCGGGCCATGGCGCGCAGCTTGAAATTTCTGGGCCTTCCCGGAGGGAGTGCGCGCAAGGGCGTTCAGCTCGTCGAGGTGTTCGGGCTACTTCTGCCTGGCGAGCCCGCGAGCAGCAAGACGCCCCCCTGGACGTGGGCGAGGGCCGGGGCGGTCTGCGCCCAGCGGGCGCGCACGCCGGGAAGCAGCGCGACGACGGTGTCGTCACAGACAGCCCCCTCGCTGGCGCCGCGGTCATCCGAGCATCACGCCGCCGGCGTCCACGATGATCGACTGGCCGGTGATGGTGCGGCTCTCGTCGCTGGCGAGGAACAGCGCGGCGTTGGCGAGGTCGTCGGTCGTGGAGATGTCACGCAGCGCGGTCCCGGACAGCAGTGACGCGCGGTGCTTCTCATAGCCGATGCCCTGTTCGGAGGCGGTGCGCCGGACCCAGTTCTGCCAGAGGTCGGTGTCGATGCTGCCGGGGACGAGGCAGTTACAGCGGATTCCGAACTGACCGACTTCGTTGGCGACTGACTGAGTGAAGGCTCGCAGCGCCGCCTTCGCGGTCACGTAGTGGGTCTTGCGGGGCATCCCCCGGAAGCTGGCTGTCGAGGAGAAGTTCAGGATGACGCCAGTTCGACGTTCCAGCATCGACTGGTTGAGGACCTCGCGGGTGCACAGCATCGCCGCGGTGACGTCGATGCCGATAGTGCGGTCCCAGTTGTCCAGGGTCTGTTCCCAGATCCAGGTGTCCTTGCCGGGGGCGGCGGCGTTGTTGCACATGATGTCGACCTGCCCGAACTCGCCCACGGCGCGGGCCACCATCGCGGCCACCTGGTCCTCGTCGGTCACGTCCGCGCGCATCGCGACCGCGTTCGGGCCGCAGGCCGCCGCGGCCTCGCGCACCAGGTCCTCTCGGCGGGCGGCGAGCAGGACCTTCGCTCCCTGCTGGGCGAAGAGTTTCGCCATGACCGGTCCAAGGCCGGTGCTGGCACCGGTGATGATCGCGACTTTGCCGGCCAGGCGTCCCGCGGTCATCGGCTGACCGCCGTGGACAGTTCCTGCATGGTGGCGCGCAGCAGGCTCCGGCCGGCTCCGGTGTCGTCCAGCAGCCGATTTGTCCGGCGCCGTACCGCCCAGGCGCCGTCGTCGAGAATCAGCTCCCAGCGGGCGGCGCTGACCCGCCACAGGTAGTACCGCCCGTCCGCGCGATCGCGGCGCATGATCAGTGAGTAGGTGATGGCGGTGGCCGTGTCGCCGTCGATGTTGATCAGTGGTGGTCCCGCGATGTGGGCGGCGCCGGTCTGGATGAGGTTCTGGTGTCCGTCGGTGCGCAGCATGGCGGCGCGGCTGTCGTGTGGTGTGCCGTTTGCGTCCCAGTCGTAGACGCCGTCGTGCGTCCAGGTTGATGCGGCGAGGTCGGCCAGGCCCGCGTCGGCCGCTGGGCCGTAGGACAGGATCAGCCGTCTGATCGCTGCCTCGTCCTCGACTCGGCGTAGCCGCGCCTCCCACCCGGCCAGCTCTCCGACAGCACCCATGAGCACCTCCTGATCCCGCGCGGCGTCAGCTGCCACGCGTGCCGGCGTCTCCGTTCTCGCGGACCGCGGGCCGGCCCTCACGCGCCGCGCGACGGAGCGCCCACGACCACGTGACGAGCCTCAATATCGAGGTCGATATCAAGGCAGAGTCGCGGTCGTGGCCGTGAGCCACCCTCCCGACCCGCGAGCGGAGCGTACCCGAGGATCGGACGTTCTTGCGAGAACGTCCGATCCTCCCTCATGATGCCCAGGCGCGGCGCGGGCCGCTCGAGCGACGCCGACGGGTCGGAGGACCTTGATGATCAGAGTGAAGGCAGCGTTCTTCAGCGCGACAGGACCTGCGCCCGTCGGGGACGACGGCGGCTACCTGCGCTGGCACCTGCTCGACCACATGCCCGAGCAGTACCAGCTCCCAGGACTCGTCCACGCCACACGATGGATCGCCGACGGCGACTGCCAGCAGGCGCGCATCGCCGGCGACGGTCCCCTCGCCGACATCGGCAACGTCGTCAACTACCTCGTCGGGGACCCCGTCCAAAAGACCCACGACGACTTCATGGAACTCGGCCTGCGCCTCGCCGAGGCAGGACGCTTCCCCGAACGCCGCCCCTCGCTCCAACTGCGGCTGCTCGCCCTGCACCACTGGCATGCAGCCCCGCGCGCGCTGATCTCTGCCGAGGTCGTGCCCTTCCGGCCGCACCGAGGCGTGTTCCTGATCATCGAGGAGCCCGCCTCGGACGACGTCTCCAGTTGGCTTCAGTGGCTGCACGCCCAGCACTACCCGGCACTCCTCCAGACGCCGGGGGTAGCCGGCGCCTGGCAATACGGCTCGACCGACTTCTGGCGGCTACACCCCGCCTGCCAGGGGCCGCCGCAGCACATCACCGTCGTCTACCTCGACGATGACCCACTCACGACCGCCAAGCGACTCGCTCCGAGCATCGAGCAGCGGTGGGCCTCGCGGGACGTACGGCCGCTGTTCGCGGGTCCGCTGCGATCCATGATCCAGTGGGAGGCGTGGCCGAGCTGACCGGCCAGATGCCGATCGGCGAGCACGAACACGGCCGGCATCCGCGGACGACGACCCTCGAGGTCGCCGCGGCTCCGGCGGCAGCAGACGGGGACCGCGGACCAGTCCTGCTCCGCTCGTCCGTCCTTCGACAGACCAGACGGTCGAAGGAAACGGTCCCGACGGGGCGCTGCTCGCGGCCACGAACCACGTCGACGATCCCCGCCTGACGCGGCGTCGATGGCCGACGTCTGAACGGAAATCACTACGAAGTTGGAGACACCAATGGAAGACAAGGCAGTTCGCCAGCGCCGCGCCGCGGCCAGACGCTACCCGCTACGTTCGGTGAGCATGCTGTTAGCGGCGCCGATAGCCCTTCTCCTGTTCGCCGCCGCGTGTGGCACGGACGACGACGGGGCCACCCCCGCGCTGGACCCGTCCGCGGCGGCCACCGAGCTTGGGCCGATCGACCGGGCGGTCGGCGCTCCCGTCAAGATCGGGATTGTCTCGGACGGCAAGGCCGCGGCCATCGACAATTCGATCCAGTTCGACGTCGCCGATGCCACCGCCAGGTACCTCAACGAGCACCAGGGCGGCATCGGCGGTCGTCCCGTCGAACTGGTGACGTGCGAGACCCAGGGAGACCCGGCCCGGGGCACCGACTGCGGCAACCAGATGATCGAGAAGGGCGTCGTCGCGGTCGCGGTCGGCGAGTCGGCGGTGGGCGACGCGGTCTGGCAGCCGTTGGCCGACGCGGACATACCCGTGATGTTCTACGGCCTGACCAGCCCGGCGGCCCTGACCGACCCGACGACCTTCGTGGTCAGCGATCCCACCTTCGGGATTCAGCAGCTGCCTATTGCCATCGCGAAGGAGAACGACCTCGGGAAGGTCACCACGGTGGCCATCGACGTGCCGGCCCTGCGCCACACCCTCGACGAGGTCGCGCCGGGGCTGATGCGGGCGGCGGGCCTCGACTACCAGGTCCTCTGGATCCCGCCAGGTACCGCCGACATGACGGCGCAGTTGGCGAGCGTGGCGGGCGGCGAGCCCGGAGTCGTGTTCGTCATTGGCAACGACGCGTTCTGCATCAGCGCGTTCAACGGCCTGCGGGCGGTCGGCCACGAAGGCGAGATCAGCGCCATCTCGCAGTGCATCACCGACGCGACTCGCACGGCCGTGCCGGCCAACGTCCTGGAAGGAATGCACGTCGCCGCTTCGGCCCCGGTCGGCGGGGACGACCCCTCCAACGTCTTCTACAACGCGGTCCTCAAGACCTACGGGAACGGGATCGCCCCGACCTCGGCCATCGGCCGGGGCATGTTCGTCACGTTCGCCGGCCTTGCGGCGGCACTCGACGGCATCACCGGTGACATCACACCGACGACGGCCACCGCCGTGATCAAGGCGATGCCGGAGAAGGAGCTGCCAGGCGCTGGCGGGCTCACATTTCGCTGCAACGGCAAGGCGTACCCGGAAACACCCGCGGTGTGCGTGCGGGGCGGGCTTGCGGCGATCCTCGACAGCTCTGGCCAACCAGCGGATTTCCAGGTCCTCGGAAGCTCCCCGATCCCGGGCTGACGGTCCGGAGTCCTCAACGGGCACGACACCTGTATTGCTGACCTGAAGGCGAAGTTCCCCGCCCTTCGGTCCCCTCCCAGCCATGCTGCCGCTCGGGCACGTCTGTTCGTTTTCTGGAAACTGATCCATGCGTCAGCGGTATCAGTGGAGCAGTTGGCCGGCCAGGCGTCCACGACTGGCACGAAGGACTGGCGCGTTTCACCCGCCCGTGGCGCGCGGAAGGAGACCGGGTAGGATGTAACATTCGACGAATTCCCGCTTTTCCTGTTCCGAGCGCTCCGTCCACGGCGGTCCCAGCAGCAGCAGTCCCACGGTGTTCATCCACCGGCTTATCTCACGAAGGTCAAGATCCTCGCGGAGCTGGCCCTCGGCCCGCCACTGCGCCAGCAGCGGGCCGAGGTGCCGGTGAAAAGCGTCCACGACGGCCTCGGACCGCAACTCCAGCGAAGTGACCAACCCCCGGCTGTCCTTCGCGAACAGCGCCTCATTGAGCGGATCACCAGTAACGAAACCAACCGAGTAGACGATCAGGTCGACCACGGACCGAGCCGCGTCGTCGGGGTGCTCGAGCATCCCGAGAAGCCGCCGCATCCCGATGTCGATTCGGCTCAGGACCACCCCGAGGATCAGCTCGTCGCGAGACCTGAAATACCGATAGACCGTCGACCGCACTACCGCGGCTTCCTGGGCGACATCCTCGACCGTCAGCCGCGTCGTCCCCCGAGTAACCAGACACCGACTCGCCGCGGCCACCAGGCGCCGCCTCGCCTCGTCGTCGTCCACGAGCGCCGTCTCGCTGCCCCAGCGCACCCGGCCCTCCGGACCCACACCAGGCGACCTCGCGTTATCGGGCGACACGGCTCCCGATCCTACGGGCCCACGCCCGACGTGTGCGCCGGTGGCGCGACCGGGTGGCGCCCGAGACCGCCGGAGTGCCGGCCGGAGTGCCGGTTGGCCGGCGCCGCCGGGCGACCGAGCTACGCGGCGAGGAACTCGCCGCGCTCGCCGGGATCTCGGCCGACTACCTGACCCGGCTCGAGCAGGGGCGCGCGCCGGCGTGCTCCCCGCCGTAGCGCGATCCGTTGCCCACGGCGCCACCGGAATGTTCGCCGCGGCAGTAAGACGCCGTTCGCGCTGGCACGTCGCGGCACGCTTCCCCGCGATGGTGGGGTTCCCGGGCTGGCGGGTCCAGGGCCAGCCACAGGGGTGGACCCGAAGGTGATTGTCAGCTCACACGCGTTGGCAACCGTTCCCAGCCGCGGGTGGTCGACGTGTGGGCCATCTTGGCGTTCGCCCAGTCGATCTCCCAGTCGGTCCACCGCTTGAGGACCTCGTCGAGGGCCACGCGTCCCTCCAGCCGGGCGAGCGCGGCCCCGAGGCAGAAGTGAATCCCGTACCCGAAGGTCAGGTGACGGTCGATCTTCCTGCGGATGTCGAAGGTTTCCCCGCTGGCAAAGTGCCGATCGTCGCGATTGGCTGACGCGTTGAGCAGGGTCATGACGCTGCCCTCTGGGACCATCTGTCCGTAGAGCTCGACGTCCCGCGCTACATAGCGTGCCTGGATCGGGGAGGGCGCCTCGTACCGCAGGATCTCCTCGATGGCGTTCGGGATCAGCGACCGGTCGGCCGCCAGTTGGCGGCGCTGGTCCGGGTGCTCGGCGAGCAGCTTGCCTGTCCATCCGATGAGGCGCGTCGTCGTCTCGTTTCCGGCGCCCGCGAGCAGCATCACATAGGTGAGGATCTCCTCGTGGGTGAGCCGGCGGACTGTCCCGGTCTCGTCCTGGAACTCGGCGGTGAGCAGCTCGGTCATGAGATCGTCGGACGGGTGTTTGGTCCGCCAGTCGATGTAGTCGGCGAAGATCGAGCCATCCAGGAGTCCATCCTCGTAGATGTCCCGGTCTTTCGAGTCCTCGAGTTTCATACTTTCGTCGAGCCGGTCCCTGATCGCTTCCTGGTCACTTTCGGGGATACCGAGAAGGAATCCGATCGTGCGCATAGGCATCTGCGCGCCGAGATGGCGGACGAAGTCGAACTCGCCGCCCTCGACGAGCGGGTCCAGACACCTAGTCGTGAACTCGCGGACCTTGGGCTCCAATGCCATCATCTTCTTTGGCGTGAACACCCGCGCGAGTAGGGATCGGTGGATGTCGTGGCGGGGCGGGTCCTCGAAGAGGATGACGCCGGGCGGGATCTCGATGTTTGCCTTTATGATCTCGAGGACAGATCCTTTCCCGGAGCGGTAGGTCTGCCAGTCGGTCAGGGCGGGGGAAACGTCCTCGTAGCGGCTCAGCGCAAAGAAGTCGTACCGCTCGTTGTAGTAGAGCGGCTTCTCGTCACGCATTCGCCGCCAGACCGGATAGGGGTCGTTGTCAATCTCGAAGTCGAACGGGTCGTAATAGACATCGCTGTCGCCCGTCAGGGTCACTGGATCTGCCTCTCGTTTATGCCTTCGGCCGAGTGACGGCTTCAGTCTCTAATCGCGGCGCATGATCAGTGAGTAGGTGATGGCGGTGGCCGTGTCGCCGTCGATGTTGATCAGTGGTGGTCCCGCGATGTGGGCGGCGCCGGTCTGGATGAGGTTCTGGTGTCCGTCGGTGCGCAGCATGGCGGCGCGGCTGTCGTGTGGTGTGCCGTTTGCGTCCCAGTCGTAGACGCCGTCGTGCGTCCAGGTTGATGCGGCGAGGTCGGCCAGGCCCGCGTCGGCCGCTGGGCCGTAGGACAGGATCAGCCGTCTGATCGCTGCCTCGTCCTCGACTCGGCGTAGCCGCGCCTCCCACCCGGCCAGCTCCGCGTTGGTTCCCAGCGGCAGCACCTCCTCCTACGGCGGCGCCTGGCCACCATCCAGATCCGAGCCATTGCCCGGCAGCAGCCCGAGGACTGCTTCGGATCACCAGCGAGTCCGTCGCGACACCAAGCCGCGGGCCCAGGCGAACAGGACGTCACTCTTGATGTTCATCGCGACGGCGGCGCGCCTGGTCCCGCGGGCCGCAGCGTACCCGAGGATCGGACGTTCTTGCCGAAACGTCCGATCCTCGGCCATGATGCGCTGGTACGAGCGCGTGAGCGCACCAAGGAGGCCAGGTATTGATGATCAGAGTGACGTCGGCGCTCTTCGGCGCGGCCGGGCCGGCGCCCGCGAGCGACGACGGCGGCTACCTGCGCTTACCTGCGCTGGCACCTGCCCGATCACCTGCCCAGGCGACACCAGCTACCCGAGCTCGTTCACGCGACGGCCGCGGTCCGCGCCCTGGCTCAGTCGGTCGCCGACGAGGCCGGCGAGATCGGGACTTGGCGCGACTGTCCTGTGCCCGGCAGCACCGGTACCGATCTGTGGCAGAACTGGCGCGACGCACGGCATCCGAGCAGGACGTCGACCAGGACGCGCACCGCGCGGGGCCGCTGTCCGGAACCGCGCCGCGCGACATCGATACGACCGACGACGTCGCCAGCGCCGCGCCCTTCCTCGTCACTGGAGCAAGCCGGACCACCACCGGGCAGTCGATCATCGTCGATGCCGGCGGCGTGATGCCCAGATGAAGGAGGTGCCAATCATGCGGCTGGCGGTTCCCACCCCGGTCGTCACGCTGCTTCCCAGTGTCCATGCCCCTTGGGAAGAGACCGCCACGATCGAGGACGTAGCCCGGATAGCCCAGGCGGCCGACCGGCTGGGCTACCACCACCTCACCTGCAGCGAGCATGTCGGAGTCCCCGCCCGCGAGGCGGCGCGCCGCGGCGCCCGCTACTTTGACCCGCTGGCGACCTTCGGCTTCCTCGCGTCCCGCACGGAGCGGATTCGGCTGGCCACCAACGTGCTGGTCCTCGGCTACCACCACCCACTGGAGATCGCCAAACGCTACGGCACCCTCGATGTGATCAGCGGTGGACGGGTAATCCTCGGTCTCGGTGTAGGTACCCTGCGCGAGGAGTTCGACTTGCTCGGCGCGCCTTTCGACGATCGTGGACTCCGCGCGGACGACGCGCTACGGGCGCTGCGGGCATCGCTCTCGCGGTCCACCCCCTCCTACAAGGGCGACCATTACAGCTTCGGCGATCTCGTGGTGGATCCCTGCGCGATGCAGGACCGGCTGCCCCTTTGGGTCGGCGGGCGGACCGTGCGATCGCTGCGACGCGCGCTCAGCCTCGCGGACGGGTGGTGCCCCTTCGGTGTCACCCCCGCTCAGGCAAACGAATGGATCAAACAGGAGGAGGTCCCACCAGGTTTCGAGATCGTGCTCGGCCCGGAACTCCCGTTGAACCCGATCCAGGAACCGGACGCGGCCGGCGAAGGACTAGCCGCTCTCGCGGCCGCGGGAGCGACCATCGCTTCCGCGAGGCTCGTCCACCGCTCTCGGGACCATTACATAGAGCAGCTGGAAGCACTCGCCGCCGTCAACAACCAACTCCATTCCCCTTCATAGAAGGAACGGGTCATCGGGATCGGGCCGCACGGCGGGCCGGCAGGTGCTGGGCGCGGCACGGGGAGCCGGGAAAGGCCGTGCGCGGGCGCTGGTCGCCGAGGAGGCGTACGTCCTGCCCACGATATTGGTCTTATGGATTTTTCCTAGCGATGCGACCGGCCGTCGACGCCGCGGCAGGGAAGAAGCCCGCCCGCGGGGGAGGTCGAGCGGAGCTTCGGCTCGGTGTGTTCGTGGCCCGACGAGAGGACCACGAGAACCTGTTCCGAATGTCAGAGAGAAGAAAATCATGATCAATGGAATCGGAAGCCTGCAAGGCGCGGACGAACAACTCAACCACCAGATCGTCGACACCTTCGCGACCGTGAGTCAAAGCGATCTTTCCTGGACGGAGAAGATCTGGGGATCCCTCGCGCGGACCGACGGCACGCTGCAAATCGACTTCGGACTCGGCCGTTATCACAACCGGGGCATAGTCGACGGCTTCGGCGGGGTCTCGCGCGGCCGCGAGCAGTGGACGGTCCGGGCGAGCCGGGAACTCGGCTCGGCGCCGGAGGCGACGGATGTCGGCCCTTTGGAGTACGAGATTCTCGACCCGCTGAGGAAGGTACGTTTTCGGCTGCTGCCGAACGACGTCCAGCCGATCTCGTTCGACGTTGTGCTCTCGGGGGTGACGCCGCCGTTCTTCGAAGATCGAAACCTGGTACGGAATCCGCGAAACGGTCGGGTCGAGGTCGACGTGATTCGATACCACCAGGGCGGCTGGCTGTCGGGAACGATCACCGTTGAAGGCGTCACACATGAGGTGCGACCTCAGGAGTGGTTCGGCTTCCGTGACCACTCCTGGGGTGTACGGCAGGCGGTCGGTGCCCCGCCGACCGACCTGAGGCCGAAGCCGCTCGTGACGGCAGACGGCAAGCGAGGTGGGTTCAAGTGGTCACCAGCCTTCTTCCAGCGACCGGACGAGACGTACTACGAGACGGCCCTACATGTGATCGAGGGCGGCCCGTGGACCTCGACCTCTGCCTACCTGAATGACTCGTCCGGGCATCAGGAGGCGATCCGCGCCGTGGAGCCACGGATCGAGTACGACCCTCGGACAAGATTCGTCCGCGGTGGCGAGCTCATAGTGACGATGGAATCTGGTGAGCGACGGATCATCACAGTAGAGGCTCTGGGAGAGTCGGGATTCTTCCTCAAGACGGCAGGGTACGGTGACTGGGCGGGTCACAAGCACGGAGCGTGGATGGGTCCGCTTCATGTGGATGGCGAGTACATCCCCGACTGCTGGGATGAGAAGCATCTTCGGCTCCTTGGCCAATTGCGGGACACTCCTATTCGAGTACGAGAGGGTGACGCGGTCGGATACGGAATCATGGAAAGTATGATGTCGGGTGAATGGCCCGAGCTCGGACTCACGGCGGCCTCGGACCATCGGGTTTCCTATATGTGACCTCGGGCGAGCGGTGTCATTTCTTTGGAGATTGCGGGCGAATGAAAAGCAACTTACAGTACGATCGGCTGGCGGAGTGGTTGATCCGCCAGATGGGAAACGTCGACGAGGTGCGGCTCGAAGAACCGGAGGACCTTGATTTCGGTCATTCGGCGGAGATGGTCGCGCTGACTCTCGTGTCCCGCCGTGGCGGCCGCGAACACAGCCAGGATGTCGTCGTCCGATTGCGGCCGTCGGAACCCGGGCTGCTCGAGCCCTATGACATGCGACGTCAGTTCGATATTCTAAAGGCCCTTGAGTCGACCGCGGTGCGCTCGCCCCGGTCTCTGTGGATCGAACCTTCCGGCGAGGTGCTCGGCAGGCCGTTCTTCGTCATGGAACGCGTCGCCGGTGAAGTCTATGAACGGCACACGCCGCCTGAGAGCGACGAAGAACTCCTCCGCCGGATGTGTGGCAGTATGGTCACTCAGCTCGCGGCCGTCCATCTCGTGGACCTTGAGGCGACGGGACTGTCCAGGCTTGGAGAGGGGCACACCTTTCTCGACCGGGAGCTTGAACGATGGGCCGGTGAGATGCGCCGCGTGCAGCGCGGTCCTCTGCCCGCCATGGAACGAATGCTGGAGCAGCTGCGCCTCCAACAACCGGAACCCTGCGAGCGGATAGCGTTGGTGCATGGTGACCCGAAGCCGGGGAACTTTGCATTCCTGGACGATGAAGTGTCGGCGGTCTTCGACTGGGAGCTCGCCGACGTTGGTGACCCGTTGGCCGACATCGGCTACCTGGAGATCCTCTGGGCCATGCCGGTTGGTATAACCAGCAAGCGGTCGTCGCTCACGGTGGAAGAGTTCGTCGCGCTGTACGAAGAATGCACCGGAATTCGCGTGCGGCACCGGCCGTGGTACCGGGCGATGCAAGTATTCAAGATATGCGTGATCCAACTCATTGGGTCCATGCTTTTCGACGCGGGGCACTGGGACGATCTCCGTGCCATCGACATGGCTCACGGTATCCAGAGGATGGTGCCGATGGGTCTCGCTGACCTCGGGGTCACAGACAGTCCCGAGCTCGGACCGGTCTTCCCTCGTAGGGAGCGACAGGAGGAAGCGCGAAAGCGCCTTTCGGTATCGCCGCGATAAGCGCGTGCCGGCTGTACGGCCGGCCCGCGCGTAGGTGCGGGCTAGGGCGGCTGTGATTCTCGCGCCCGGCCTGCCTGGTGGGAGCCGGTACGCGACAAGGTAGCCCGATCATCGAGCCGGGCGCGCCGGCGCTCATCTGTCGGATGGCGAGTCACCTCACCGCCGCCCCTGTGCCGACCAGGCGCTGGGGTTGGCGGCAACATCACTCAATCGGGACGCGCCAGGCCCGAACTGTGGCACAGGCCCCGCGCCATCGCCGGCTGATGGGCCTCGACGCGCTCGCGAGCGAGATGGACGAGCTGGCGCGGGCCGCGGTGAATCCATTCGGCGTGGTCAGTTCGATGCACAGCGATCGCGTCGCCGCCAGGGCCTCTCGTCAGCGCCGCCGTCTCTTTCTACCGCGGCACCACCTCGTCGTTGATGACGGCGTCACCGACGCTCTCACCATGCGCCGACCTGAGTCAGTGGAGGACAACATGCAGTCGCCGACTTTCCACCCCGACCTGCGTGCCGCTCGCTTCCTGCCGCGCGCCATAGTGGGACCGCGCAGCCTTGGCGTGGTGCGGGCGCTGATCCGGTTCACCGCCCTGAGCACGAATTCTTGGGCCGTTGTCGAGAAGATCGGAACGGAGGTTTCCGTCCGCGTCTTTCGGCCCGAGTCACCCCACCCGGGTGGGCCGGCGCTGCTGTGGATCCACGGCGGCGGAATGGTTATGGGGACCGCGGCGATTGACGACCGCTTCTGCCGCTGGTTGGCCGGCGAGCTTGGCATCATCGTTGCTTCCGTCGACTACCGCCTCGCCCCTGAGTATCCATACCCGGTTCCGCTGCATGACTGCTACAGCGGATTGCGTTGGCTGGCGACCCAGCCCGACGTCGACGCCAGCCGTATCGCGATCGGCGGTGCGAGTGCCGGAGGTGGCCTAGCCGCCGCGCTCGCCCTTCTCGCGAAGCAGGAAGGTGAGATCCAACCCGCCTTTCAACTTCTGGTCTATCCCATGCTGGACGACCGCACCAGCGACCGGTCCGATATCGATGCGCGGCGCCTGCGTATTTGGAGCCACAGCAGCAATCGATTCGGCTGGAATGCCTACCTCGGTGGCCGAGTTGGAGTGGAGGTGCCGGCGCTCGCCGCGCCGGCCCGTGCTGATGATCTGACCGGTCTTCCGCCGGCCTGGATCGGCGTCGGCACCCACGACCTCTTTCACGACGAAGACGTCCACTACGCCGCGCGGCTCACGGCCAGTGGGGTGTCCTGCTTCCTCCACGAGGTACCCGGCGCTTATCACGGTTTCGACACCCTCGAGACCTCCGCCGCCGTCTCTCGTACCTTTCGTGAGGCCAAGGTCGCTGCTTTGGCCGAAGCCCTCGGGATCCCCCGGAATCCGGCGCGCGAGGGACCCGCGAGGCGGCGGCGGAAGTAACGATCATATGGATGGCGCGTTAGCGGAGGTGGAGGAGCACCAGGTCGCGCCCGGTCGCGCAGTAGAGGACGTCCTCACGCCACACGATCGACGTGACCGGGTCCTCGAACCTCAGGGACGTCACCACGGCCTGCGTCGCCGTGTTCCACAGTGACACCATCCCGTCGATGCCGCCGGTGGCGAGGAGGCGGCCATCCGGGGAGAACGCCAGCGCCAGGACCCACAGAACGGGGTCGAGGACGGCGGTGGGGCCGTCGTCCACCACGGGCCACACCCACACCCTCGTTCCGGTACCGCCGGCGGCGAGAGCCCGGCCGTCCGGCGAGAACGCCACCGCGTACACCCATTCGCCGGCATAGCCCGTGAAGGTGCCGTGTTCGGCGCCGGTTGCCACCTGCCATAGCCGTACCTCATGGTCGTCGCCCGCCGCGAGGATCCCGCCGTCGGGCGAGAACGCCAACACGGCCGGCACGCCCACGGCGGCCGCGGTGAAGCCGGCACGTTCGGTTCCGGTCGCCACGTCCCACAGCCGCACCGCCCTGTCGGTACCCGCCGTGGCCAGCACCTGCCCGTCCGGCGAGAACGCGAGCGCCGTCGGCATGCCACGAGGACCGTCGAGCGCGACCGGCTCAGCGTCGGTGTCGGCGTCCGTGTTCATGATCCATACCGCGTGGTCGCTGACGGCGGCGAGCCGCCGGCCGTCCGGAGCGAAGGCCGCCGGCCGGAGCGCGTGCGTGAAACGCTGGCTGACAGCGCGGCTGGCGCCGGTCTCCAAGGTGACGTGCGCGGTCCTGTCGCCGAAATCGGTCGCGAGGAGCTCGCCCTCCGGGCCGAAGGCCAGCGCGGTCACCTCGTGCGCGTAGCCGGCGGCGGGGGCCTGTCCGGAGCCGGCGGTGACGTCCCACAGCCGCGCGGTCGCGTCGCCGCCACCGGTGGCCAGCAGCCGCCCATCCGGAGAGAACACGACCGCCCGGGTTTCGCCGCCCCGGCTCGTGAAGGCGGCCAGCTCGGTGCCGGTCGCCACGTCGGACAGCCGCACCACCGGGTCCCTGCCTCCGGCGGCGAGCACCTGACAGTCCGCCGAGAACGCGACCAGCCGTGCCTCGCTGCTCCCATCGACCAGGGAGGCCTCCTGCGCGCCGGTCGCGACGTCCCACAGCCCCGTCATCCGGCCACCGCCCACGGCGAGCAGCCGCCCGTCCTGGGAGAAGCTCACCGCGCGTACTCGGCCGGAATGATCGGTGACGACGGCATGGTCAGCGTCGAGGGCACGGCCGGCCACCAGGACGTGACCTGGGCCGTCCACCACTTCCCACAGCCGGGCCGTCTGCACGCCGCCCACGGCGAGCAGCCGCCCGTCGGGCGAGAACGCCACCGAGGCGATCCTGCCCACCCGGCCCGCGATCTCGGCGCGCCGGGTCCCGGTCGCCACGTCCCACAGCCGCACCCTCCGGTCGTTGCCGGCGGTGACGAGCAGCCGGCCGTCCGGGGAGAACGCGACCGCGTTCACCCGGCCCCGGTGGCCTTCCAGCACGGCGCGCTCGGTGCCGGTCGCCACGTCCCACAGCCGCGCCGTCAGGTCGTTGCCGGCGGTGGCGAGCAGCCGGCCGTCCGGGGAGAACGCGACCGCGCACACCCGGCCGGAGTGGCCGGTCAGCCGGGCCTGTTCGGTGCCGCTCGCCGCGTCCCACAGCCGCGCCGTCGTGTCGTCGCTGCCGGTGGCGAGCAGCCGGCCGTCGGGGGAGAAGGCGAGCGCGTGCACCCCGGCGGTGTGGCCGGCGAGAACGCGCAGCTGAGCGGAGTCGGCCGTCAGCGTGGTCCACTCGACGGACAGGACCGGGCCGGGCAGCTCCTGGAGGTAGCCCGCCGCGGCCGAGGCGAGCGCCGGGACGGTGCCGACGTGCGCGGCCAGGGTGGGACCGATCCCGCCGGGCGTGGCCGCGCCGGTGAGCAGATGGGCCTTCTGGGCGAGGGCGCGGCCGAGGAGCCGGGACTCGTCGGTGCCCACCGCCGCCAGCCCGTCCTCGGCGGTCAGTACCGATCCGGTACGGCGGATCGCCGCCTCGACCCAGCGCAGGTCGCCGGCGACGGCGGTGGCTTCTTCGGTGAGGTCGGCCGCGAGCAGGTGGTGGACGAGCAGGCGGACCAGGTAGTCCCCGACGGGGTCCGTCGGCAGGGTCCACCACGGGCTCTGGCCGTCCGCGCGCGGAACGAGGGAACGGGCGCCCTCGACGAGCGCGGCATGCGCCGCCAGCCGTCCGGCGGGGCCTAGTTCGCGGCGCAGATGGGTGCGCAGCACGTCATGGAGGCCGAGGGCGGGGCCGGCATCGGTCCAGCGGCGCCGGGCGACCCGTCGTTCGACCAGGATGTCGCACAGCTGCTCGGTCTCGTAGCCGTCGAGGCCGCCGGTCTGTCCCCACAGCAGCGCGACGACCTCGTAGGGGACGAAGGTGTCCTCCGGGAGGACGCCGAGCTCCGCGAAGCGCCGCCGTTCGGCGTCGGTCAGGACGGACAGGCTGCTCTCGATCACCACCTTGACGCCACGGCCGCGGGCGTCGTGGTCGCGGACGTCGAGGATCGCGGGTCCGCCGCCGGCGAGCTGCCCCACGAGCCTCGCGGCGGCCTGGTCCGCGCGGGCGTGGGTGGCCACCCCGTCCGCGAGCTTGCGGCTGGCCAGGGCGAGCAGCAGCGGCCAGCGGCCCATCAGGTCCAGCAGCTGTCCGACCAGCGCGGCGGGCAGGTCCTCCACCTGTTGGCAGAGCAGGTCACGGGCCTCGTCGTCGGTCATCTGCTCGACGAGCACCGTGCGGGAGCCGGCTGGCAGAACCCGGCTGATCCGGGTGGTGACGAGCAGGCGGCAGGCCCGGGCCACGACCCGGAACGGGGCGAGTTGCGACGGGCGCCAGACGTCGTCGACGACCAGCAGCGTGGGCGGCCGGCCGTCGAGCGCGTCGGCGACCCGGTCCGCGGCCCTGACCGGATCCGACAGGCCGGTGGCCGCGCCGGTCAGGCTGACCGCGAGATCGTCGATCAGCGCGGTCAGCGCGGCGCCCTCACGCTCCTGGCCGACCTCCACCCACAGAAGCCCGCCCGGGAAGGCCCACTGAACCTCCTCGCGGGCGCAGACCGCCGCCGCGAGCGTCGTCTTGCCGAAACCGCCCTCGCCCTCGACCCCGGTCGTCATCCCCACCAGCGGTCCCGTCGGGTCCAGCAGGGCCTCGAGCAGCCTCGCCTCGATCTCGCGGCGCTCGATCACCGGCGTCGTCGGCGGCGGGGGCAGCTGCCACGGCCGGCCGGGAAAGGGAGCGGGCTCCGAAGAATCCCGAGCGTCAGCGCGCGGCGGGGACAAGCCCGCCTGCTCGGCCGACGCACGCGGGCCGACGGGCAGCGGGGGAGGGTCCGCGGGCTTGGCACGGGCGCCGGTCAGCATCCGGCTGACCGCGGACAGCAGCCGGTGGCGGGCGACGGGTTCGGCGAGGTCGAACAGGTCGACACCGGCGATCTGGGCGAGCAGCCCGGTACGGGGGCAGTTCTCCACCTGTACTGGCAGCAGCCCGCGGTCCGCTCCGGCGGGATCGGCCGCGAACGCCGCCTGCCAGGCGACCGCGTCGGCGGGGGCTCGGCCATAGGCCGCGGAGACCACCGCGATCGTCCGGCGGGCCTTCGTGACCGCTTCGTTCAGCAGACTGAGGCGGTTGGTTCCCGGGAGGAGATCCCACGCGCGCAGGACCACGGAGTAGCCGGCGTCCTCCAGTTGCCAACCGACCCAGGAGGCCCACGCCAGATCCTCCTCGGCATAGGACACCAGAAAGTCCCAGCCGTCCGTGTCGACCACGGCACGATCATCCCATTCCACGACGACAAGGACCGGCGAGATCGCCCTCCGCGGTCGCCGCGTTCCGCCGGTGTCGGCAACGATGTCCCGCGCGCGGCCGTCAACGATGCCCTCGACGAGTGGGTGCACGAGGCCGGCCGGCTGCCGAACGCGTTCGCGGCGCCTGACTGCCGCTGTTCGACGAGGCCTACAAGATAGTCAACGGCGTTGACGCGCCCTCACCTAAATGATCAGGGTATTCTCCTGGCGAGATCAAGCCGCGAGGCGGCATTGTTGTCAGCCCCCTCGTCGTGGTCGAGTGCCAACCCGGGCAAATGTCTGGGGTGGGGTGCTGGGGTCTTTCCGCGGTGCGGGCCAACCGTCGTTCCCGAGACTTCTCCTCGGCAGCGGTCCCCACCGAGAGGGCGGATGCATGGACACGGGTGCGCTCGCGCCGACACCGGCTGATACCGGCCAAGGCGACGTCGATCTGAGATCTTTCGACCCGTTCGGCGCGCACATCGCCGTGGCCTACGACTACTTCGCGAGAGCCCGGCAGAATGAGCCGATCTTCTTCCTGGAGGCGCTGGGCGCCTGGTGCGTGACCCGCTACGAGGACATTCAGCGGATCGCGGGTGACCCGGTCGTGTTCTCCTCGCGGGAAGCCTTCATCCGGCCGGGTGGCCTGCCGCCCGCGGCGGACCGGCTCATGGGTTTCCTGCTCGACCACGGCCCGCTCACCCTGGTGGACCCGCCGGAACATCGACCGGTGCGGCGCATCGCCCAGGAGGCGTTCGGCCCGAAGGTGATCGCCGGATGGGAGAGCCGGATCCGTGAGCTCATCGGCCGGCGGCTGGACCTGATAGCCGACCGGGACCGTTTCGACCTGGTGACGGAGGTGTCGGAGTCGATCCCGCTGCTCGGCGTGATGGTGGCGGTGGGCTATCCGGAGAGCGAGCTCGACGACCTGAGGCGGTGGCTGCGCGCGGGTTTCAGCGTCGTCGTCGGATACCCGTTCCTGACCCCGGACGAGCTCGAGGAGCAGGGACGGATCGCGGCACCCTTCATCGACCGGACCTACGAGCTCATGGCGGAACGCCGCGCCGCGCCCAAGGATGACCTGATCTCGTTCCTGGTGCGGGGGGAGATCCACGGGCAGCCGCTGTCGGACGCCCAGATCGCGGCCAACGCGGCCGGTCTGTTCGGCGCGGGCTGGGAGACCACCGGCAACGCGATCACCAACATCGCCCACGCGCTGATCTCGAACGGCATGTGGCCCGACCTGGCCGCCGGCCGGCTTCCGATGGCGGACGTGGTGACCGAGGGCCTGCGCTACGACACCCCGATCATGGGGCTGTTCCGGACCGCGACCCGGGAGGTGGAGTTCAACGGTGTCACGATCGCGAAGGGGGACCGGCTCATTCTGATGTTCGCCTCGGCGAACCACGATCCCGCTGTTTTCCAGGAGCCGGAGACCTTTCAGGTCGGTAGGGCCAGGACTCGGCCTGACATGGCGTTCGGCAACGGCATCCACTACTGCGTCGGCGCCCCGCTGGCGCGGTTGGAGATCGCGGCCACGCTGGAAGGACTGGCGGCCCGCTTCCCGACGCTGCGGCTCGACAGCGCCGAGCCACCGGCCTACCGGCCGCTCAGCATGTTCAAAGGCCCCACCTCGCTCTGGGTACGCCGCTGACCGGACTCGCGCCCGCGCAGCGGCCCGGCGTCCGGGCGCCGGTCGAAGCACGGCCCGACCGGCGCCGGGCCGCGGCTCAGATGCCTTCGGTCGCGACCCGCGGCAGATGCTCCCGAAGCTGGTCGCGGCAGGTGATGCCGAGCTTGCGGTAGGTGTTCGCGAGGTGCATCTCGACCGTCTTGACCGTGACGAACAGGCGGCTCGCGATCGCCCGGTTCGTGAGTCCCGCCCCGGCGAGCTCGGCCACGCGCCGCTCGCTCGGGGTGAGGGACCCGAGGCCGGTCAGCCGTACCCGGCGAGGCCGTCCCCCGGCGGCCCGCAACTCGCCGGCGGCCAGGCGGGCGAGCGGCTCCGCGCCGCACTCGGTGGCCACGTCCAGGCCGAGGGAGAGCAACCGGCGGGCGGGGGCATGCTCGCCGGCGCGGTGGGTCGTGACGCCCAGGTCGACGAGGGCCTTCGCGTACTCAAGCCTGGCCGGGCTGTCCGCGAGCACGTCGACGGCCTCGCCGAACAGGCGCGCCGCCGCCCCGTCGGCCCCGTCGGAGCGTTCGACGAGACCGGCGACGCGCAGGGCGTGCCCGAGCGCCCGGGGCGCCCCCCAGGCCCGGGCCAGCTCGACCTCCTCGGCGGCCAGGGCGCGGGCTTGCGCCGCCCGGCCCATCGCGTCCAACGCGCTCGCGGACGTCGACCGCCAGGGGAAGAAGGCCGGGTTGACCCAGCCGTGGGCGGCCGCCTCCCGGCCGGCGGCCGTCGAGATCCGCAGGCACTCGTCGGGACGTCCGTCAAGCAGGGCGAGCCGGGCCCGAACATCAGCCAGCCAGCGGACGCGGAAGGAGGGGTATGGCGGTTCGCCCACCGGCCAGGCGCGGGTTAGCAGCCTTGCCGCCTGCCGAGGCCTGCCCTGCTCCAGCAGGGCATCGGCGAGGTAGCCGGTGATGAACTGCCGAACGGCGCGCCACTCCTCGGCTTCCAGATAGCGAAGCGCCTGCTCGCAGGCAGCCTCCGCCTCGGCCAGCGCGCCGCGCCAGAACAACGCGCAGCCGCGCACGAACGTGAGCGACATCAGGCTCTGCATCGAGCCGAGCGGGCGGGCGCGGGCCAGGGCCGCCTCGATGCCACGCGGGGCGTCCGGATCATCCGCCGCGGTCTGGACCCACAGGGCGAGCGCGACAGCGGTCACCGCCTCTCCGTGGATCACGATCGCGCCGTCCTCCACGCACCGGCGCGCCAGGGCGACAGCGTCCGGCGAGAGTCCCGCCGCGGCGTCGTAGAGGGCGATCATGCCGTTGAGCATCCGGGATCCCACGCCGCGGTCGCTGGCATCGACGCGGACGGCGCCGGCGTGGACGGCATCGGCGCGGACGGCGCGGATGAGGTCGCGGGCGAGGTCGTGCGTCTGGGCGACGTCGAGCGTGAAATTGATGAGGTTCGCGCGCAGTCGGCTGCGCGCGTCCGCGTGGCGGTCGTCCAGTTCGGCGATCGCGGACTGGTAGACGTCGACGGCCTCGGTCAGCTGGTTGGTCATGAACAGCGTTGTCGCCAGGCCATCCGCGATCACGACCCGCCGTGCCGGCTCCCGGGCGGACAGCAGGGCCTCGCGCAGGTAGCCGCCGGCGCGCCGCGGGTCCGGCATCACCAGCAGGAGACCGAGCTCGGCGCCGACTCGCGGCGCCAGCTCCGGTGCCAGCCGCAGGCAGTGCTCCAGGTAGCCGGCCGCGTCCCGCGCGGCCCCCCGGCGCATCGCGAGATCGGCCGCCCGGCGCAGGACCTCCACGTACCACGCCGGTTCGTCCGGCTCGGCGCGCAGGATGTGCGCGGCGACGCGCTCCGGGTCCGCGCCGGCCTCCCGGAGCAGGTGTGCCGCCCGGGCGTGGCCCGACCGGCGCGCCCGCGGGTCCAGACCGTCGTAGACCGCCTCCCGGACCAGGGGGTGCACGAACGCGAAGGACATCTCCTCCCCGGGCGTCACCGGCTCCGGGACCGGCGCCCGGCGCGCGTCCACCCGCCGCAGGACGTCGATCTGGACCAGCCGCCCCGCCGCCACGTCCGCGCTCGCGACATCGATCTCCGCCAGCGCCGCCACCCGGTGCAGCGGGGCACCCTCCCCGTGCACCGCGACCGCCCCGGCCAGCGCCGCGCACGCCGCCGGAAGGGAGGCGAGCCGTGCGCGCACCCGACGGGCCAGCGCCCGCGACCCGATCGCCGTGACCTGATCGACGTTGTCCCCGTCGAGGGCGATCCCAGCGGACAGGACCGCGGCCGTCAGCTCACCCAGGAGCAGGGGATTCCCGCCGCAGGCCTGGTGACACGCCGCGAGGAACGCGTCGTCCGGTGCGCGCCGCGCGAGCGCCGCCCTCAGGACGGATGCCGAACCGGCGGGGCTCAGCGCGGCCGGGCGCAGCACCGTGCAGGTCTCGTCCAGCAGCAGGAGGTCCAGCAGCGGCTGGTCGGCGCCGGGTTCGTGGGGCCGCGTCGCGCCGACCACCAGCAGCCGCAGCCCCTCCAGGCGGGCGCGCAGATAGGCCAGGAACCGCAGGGAGCTGTGGTCGGCCCAGTGCAGGTCGTCCACGACCAGCGTGACGGGACGCTGTTCGGCCAGCCGGGCGCAGAGCTGGAACAGGCCGTCCAGGAGGGTGAAGTCACCGACCGGCGGATCAGTGGGCGCCGCGCGCAGCAGAGCGTTGCCCCGGTCCACCGCGGGCCCCAGCAGCTGGCGCACGACACCGAGACTGAGCTGCCTCTCCAGCTCGTCAGCCCGAGCCGTGAGCACCAGGTCGCCGGTCGACCGGGCCAGGTCCGCCGCGTGGGCGAGCAGACTGGTCTTCCCGATGCCGGCCGGTCCCTCGACGAGAACCAGGCGCCCTGATGCGGCCGCCGCGTCCTGGTGCGCCCGTCCCAGCACGTCGCATTCGGTTACTCGCTCGACCAGGTCGGCTGCTCCCCGCACATGGACCAGTGTTGGCCACCGGGGCGACAGCCGGGTTACATCGGCCTGACTCGGCATCGCCCACTGGGCGGGCGGGCACGTATCGAATGCTCATGCTGGACAGCGCCGCTTCGCCCGATCGCCGCTTGTTGAGGCCAGCCGCTGACGCGCACCCGCCGGCCACGCCGAGGTGGTCATGCGGTCAGCGAACGGGCCGCCCGCGACGGGCCGATCGCCGACGCCATGGCGTGCATCTCCCCGGCTTTTCCTGGGGCGGTTGTTGTCGAGGGCAGTGCTGGAAGCCCTGTCAGCACTTCGGTGGCGGGCCGAACCGACCAGGTCGAGCAGGTCGTTGCCGTGCCCACGTCCCGCCCGCTAAGGTTCGCGGATGCCGATGTCGACACCGATGTTGAAGTTGGCCTGTCGACCTGGCCCGGCTGTCGTCGCGGGTGCGTGCCGACCCGACTGCTGGCGGACCGCCGTGCGCCCTTGGACCGGTGATTAAACCGAAGTACGCCGACATGGAGAGAATCTTGACTGGTTGGTTCATTCTCAAGAGGCGTTCCTCCCACGCCTGGCTCGGCGGGCAGGGCACATCTCGGGCGGGGGACAAGCCTTTATGTCGCCCACGTCGAGGGGGCTGTGGCGCGGCGCTCTTTCACTCGCGAGATGCCCGCGGCCCGGAAGGCGCCAAGGCTCGGCGCGGCGTTTTGCGGACCTCGGCGCTGGTGGCCGCGCTCGTGACCATGCTGGTGGAAGGCTGCGCGCTGTCCGGTGGTGACCCGGACAGCGGCGCCGACGGGAACTGTGAAACGCCCGGATTCAGTTCCGAGGAGATTCGGCTGGGTTTTGTCTATCCTGACGGCGGTCCGGCGGCGCCCTCACTGGCGCCCGCTATCAGCGGGTTCATCGCGCGGATCGAGGCGGCCAACGCGGCCGGTGGCATACACGGTCGCAAGATCGTTCCCATCTGGCGTGACGACGCCAGCTCCCAGGAGCAGAACCATGTGGCCGTGCGGGAGCTGGTCGAGCGGGAGGACGTCTTCGGGCTTGTCGAGGCGACCATCACCGCCGCTGGCGGCGCCGACTACCTGCTCGAGCGCAACGTCCCGGTGGCGGGGATCGCGGCCGAGGCCTTCTGGGCGAACCCCCGCTACCGCAACATGTTTGCCTACACATATGTGTTCACCGACGGGCCGTCGGTCTCGACGTTCGGCGACTACGCGAAGGCGCGGGGCGGTACTCGAGCCGCTGTGATCACAAGCGACATCACCCCGAGCGCGGACGATATCGGCTCGAAGATGGTCAGCAGCCTGGCCGCGGCGGGTATCTCGACTGCTCCCGGCACGTTCGTCTACAACCTGGCGATCACCGACCCCGTGCAGTTGGGGCAGAAGCTGCGCGCGGCCCAGGTCGACACCGTGGTCGCTGTCTTCGCGGGGAATGACCTTGCCGAGGTCATGCGCGGCATCCGGGCGGCCGGCGCGCCGGTGAAGGTCGTTCTCGCGCCCAGTGGCTACGAGCAGAC
>NZ_JADWYU010000362.1 GCF_016786325.1 Frankia nepalensis
CGGCGTCTTCTAGCGGTCCTCGCAACACCCAGGCTTCTGGGGGTTCGAGGATCATGGCGTTGTCGGGTGCGGAGCGGGTGGAGCTTCGTGCGAGGTTCCTGGTGCTGGTCGGTCAGGTGGGTGTCACGGCTGCGGCAAAGCAGCTCGGGATGAATCGGAATACGGCGGTCGTGTGGGCGTTGCGGGCGGGGTTTCGTTGGCAGAGCCGGATGGGTGGGCCTGGTCATCCGGGTCGGGGCGAGTACGACCGGCTTCGGCTGTCGGGAGTGGGTCGTGCCGAGGCTGCGCGGCGTGTCGGGGCTCATGTGGGCACGGCCGGGCGCTGGGATCGTGGCGTGCGTAGGTGCGCGGATGCCCGGGTGGCCTCGGCGCGGCCGGACCTGGAGGGGGTGGCCCTGGATCCGAGGTTTCTGACGCTGGCCGAGCGTGAGCGGATCGCGGACCTGCGGCGGGAGGGTGCCTCGTTGCGGGCGATCGGGCGAGCACTGGGGCGACCGGCCTCGACGGTCAAACGGGAGATCGACAACCGGTCGGTCGACGGCGTCTACCACCCCTACCGGGCGCAGCGGGCGTGGGCGGCGAGCCGGGCCCGGCCCAAGCCGCGCAAGCTGCTGTGCGACGGCCCGTTGCGGGACTTCGTCGCCGACGGGCTACGCCGGCGCTGGTCTCCCCAGCAGGTCTGCCACGCTCTGATCCAGGAGCATCCCGACGACCAGGGCATGCGTGTGAGCCACGAGACGATCTACCAGGCGCTCTACATCCAGGCCCGCGGCGGCCTCAAACGCGAGATCGCCACGGCGCTGCGGTCCGGACGGACCCGGCGCACGCCACACCGCAAGCCCGACCAGCGCACGTCCCGGTTCGTCGACACCATGGTGATGATCTCCGAGCGGCCGGCCGAGGTCGCCGACCGGGCCGTGCCCGGACACTGGGAAGGCGACCTGATCATGGGTGCCGCCAACACGTCCGCGATCGTGACCCTGGTCGAACGCACCACCCGCTACGTGCTGCTCGGGCACCTGCCCGGCGGGCACACCGCCGAACAGGTCCGCGACGTCCTCGTGCCCCTGATCGGATCACTACCCGCCCACCTCCGCGGCTCCCTGACCTGGGACCAGGGCGTCGAGATGGCCGCCCACCGCCAGTTCACCGTCGCCACCGGCGTCCCGGTCTACTTCTGCGACCCGCACTCCCCCTGGCAACGCGGCTCGAACGAGAACACCAACGGACTACTCCGCCAGTACTTCCCCAAAGGCACCGACCTGTCCGCCCACAGCCCCGAAGACCTCGAACACGTCGCCCAGGAACTCAACGG
The DNA here is from genome assembly GCF_016786325.1 of Frankia nepalensis. GTDB lineage: Bacteria > Actinomycetota > Actinomycetes > Frankiales > Frankiaceae > Pseudofrankia > Pseudofrankia nepalensis. The sequence continues at coordinate 1,316 of NZ_JADWYU010000362.1, forward strand.
CCGACCCCGACAGACCCTCGACTGGCACACCCCCGCCGAACGCCTCCGTGATCTACTAGCAGCCACATAGACCACCAGGTGTTGCGAGCACCCCTGGAAACCGCC
>NZ_JADWYU010000363.1 GCF_016786325.1 Frankia nepalensis
GAGTCGAAGACGCTGTCGAAGCTGCGGCATCCGTCGCGTTCCCAGAAACTGCGCGACTACCTCGAATAGTCCGACGCTTCACCACGATCGCCGGTTCTGGCCTGAGATCTTCCCCAAGCACTAACCGGGGCGCGGATCCGGGTCCAGAGCCGGCGATCTTTGGGCTCAGCGGGCGAGAAGCGCGCGCAGCGCCCCGGCAAGCTCGGGGTGCTGGAACTGGAATCCGGCGTCGGTGAGGACGCGCGGCACGACCCGTTGCGAGGCGAGCACCCCCTCGTCCGCGAACTCGCCGACGACCGCGCGCAGCGCCAGCCGGGGCACCGGCAGGACGGCGGGTCGGCGCAGCACCGCGCCGAGCGCGCGGGCGAACTCGGCCCCGGTAACGGGGCACGGCGCGACGAGGTTCACCGGCCCGGCGATGGCCCGTCCGCGCTCGGTCACCGACGCGCCAGTCGTCATGCCAGTCGCCGCGTCGGTCGTGTCGGGCGCCGCGCCGGCGGCGAGCAGGAAGCGAACGGCCGCGACCCAGTCGTCGAGCCCGATCCAGGACACCCACTGACGGCCGGAGCCGAGCCGGCCGCCGACGCCGAGCCGGAACAACGGCAGCTGGCGGGCGAGGATCCCGCCGGAGGCGGCGAGCACAGGCCCGGTGCGCAGCAGGCAGACCCGGACGCCGGCCTCGGCCGCGGGCGTCGCGGACTCCTCCCACGCGCGCACGATGTCAGCGAGGAAGCCGGTCCCGGCGGGCGCGGACTCGTCCACCGGGTCGTCGGCCGCCGTGCCGTACCAGCCGACCGCGCTGGAGGACAGAAGGACGACGGGCTCCGCCGCCGAACGCGCGGGAACCCCGGCCGCGAGCGTCGTAGCCAGCAGCCGGGTGCCCTGGACGCGGCTGTCGAGGATCTCCCGCCGGTAGTCGGCGGTCCAGCGCCGGTCGCCGATGCCGGCGCCGGCCAGGTGCACCGCGGCGTCGACGTCGCCGAGCGCGGCCCGGTCGAGCTCGCCGCCCCCGGGATTCCAGCGGACCTCGTCCGGGCCGCGGGGCGGCCGGCGCACCAGAGTGATCACCTCGTGCCCGTCGGCGCGCAGCGCCGGCACCAACGCCGAACCGAGCACCCCAGACGCCCCGGAAACCACGATCCGCACCGCGCCATCGTCGCGCATCGAGCCATCGGCCGCACGGCCGAGGCCGGGACCGCCGGTCCGGGGCCGCCGGTCCGGGGCCGGGCACGCCCGTGGTGGCCAATGGCCGATGGCGGTGGCCGGTCGGCTACGGGCCGCGGGCCTCGACCGCTTCGAGGCTCGGGGCCGGCGCCCCGGGACGGGCCTGGGCCGGTCACGCGTCGGGCCCCGCGCCTCCCTGTCACTTAAACACATCT
>NZ_JADWYU010000364.1 GCF_016786325.1 Frankia nepalensis
CAGGGCGGCGGCAAAGTTGCTGGTTAGCAACTCATCTTCTTGATTGTTTCGAGTGGTCGTTCGGGGTGGCGGGCGTGGTGGCGTAGGGCGTGGGCGATGTTGCTGGCTCCGGTGAGGCGCAGGATGGTGATCGCGAGGTTGCGGAGGCTGGCCATGACCTGGGGTGCGTTTCCAGTGCGGGCGCGGTGGTGGTCCTCGTCGTAGGTGACGTCGCGGACCCAGTGGAGCTGGTTCTCGACCGTCCAGTGGCCGCGGGCGAGTGCGGCGAGCAGTGCGGGGCTGGCCTGGTGTGTCGGCAGGCTCGTGACGGCGTGGACGGTCTGGGTCGTCGCCGGGCCGCCGGTTAGGGGCTGGCGGCGGCGGGTGATCTGGATGGCCTGGAGGGCGTGCGGGAAGTCGATCCCGGCGCGGATCTCGGTGGCCTTGACGGTCCGCCGTTCGAGGCGGCCGTGGCCGCGGCTGGTGGTGCGCGAGACGGTGCGGACCTTCGTCCAGGGCAGGGCGGCGAGCCGGGCGTGCAGCGTCGGCCGGTTCGCTTTGACGATCAGCAGGTAGTGGGCGCCGTGTGCGACGAGCCAGTCGGCGGTGTCGTCCTGGGTGTGCAGCGCGTCGGCGGTGACCACGGTGTCGGTCAGGTCGATGGTGGCGAGCAGATCCTTGATCGTGGGGATCTCGTTGGTCTTCGCGTCGACGGCGCACTGGCCGAGCACGACGGCGTGGTGCTGGTCGAACGCGGCGAGCAGGTGCCGGCCGGCGGTGTCGCCGGCCCTCGTGCCGCGCAGGGTCTTCCCGTCGACCGCGACCCGGCGCCGCTGACCCTTGCCGGGTTCGGTCCTCGCGGCGGCCCAGGTTCCCAGCGCCGCGTCCAGGGCGTTGGCGTCGAGCAGGGCGAGGACCCGGCGAAACGTCGAGGCGTCCGGGATCCGGACGATGCCGAGCTGGTCGGCGAGGGCCTCGCCGGCGTCGGCGGCCCATTCGGCGATCGCCGTGAACGAGCGGGCCCCGGCGAGCACCGCGCAGGTCGCCAGCGTGAGCAGGACCGCCAACCGGTGCCGCCGGCCCCGGCGTTTTCGCGGGTCAGCGACCCGTTCGAACACCGCGAGCAGATCGGCCGGCGGTACCGGACGGCCCCCGGCCGGCACGGCGGCGGCCAGCTGATCCAGAGCAGGGGCAGGTGACGATAATGGTGCGGCGGGCATGGCACCTCGGGGACGATCAGGCTGGCGTAGGAACCTCCATGATCACCCAAGGGTCATGCCCGCCCTCATTTCGGCGCAGCCCGCCAGCGGCGACCTGCCACCCGCAACCACCGGGAACCCTCAGCACGGCCCACTGGCCGCTACCAAGCAAACTTGCCGTCGCCCTG
>NZ_JADWYU010000365.1 GCF_016786325.1 Frankia nepalensis
TGAACCGCGCCGGGTTTGATGGAGGGAGTGAAACCAGGAGGAAGCGGACGACATGGGCGCGCCGAGGAAGTACCCCGATGAGCTGCGGGAGCGGGCGATCCGGCTGGTGCTGGACGCGAGAGCCGAGCCGGGGACGAGCGCGAAGGGCGCGTGTCAGCGGATCGGGTCGCAGTTGGGGATCTCGCCGGAGACGCTGCGGGTGTGGGTCTCGAGGGCCGAGGTCGACGCGGGCACCCGGCCGGGGGTGCCGAGTGAGGTGGCCGAGCGGTTGGCCCAGCTGGAGCGGGAGAACCGGGAGCTGCGGCGGGCGAACGAGATCCTGAAGTCCGCGTCGGCTTTCTTCGCGGCGGAGCTCGACCGCCCGCGCCGGTAGTCCTCGACTACATCGATAGGCACAAGGAACGGTTCGGGGTCGAGCCGATCTGTGCCGTGCTGCGCGATGCCGGTGTTCAGATCGCCCCGAGTACCTACTACGCGTCGAAGAAACGGGCGCCGTCGCGGCGGGCGGTCACCGACGCCGAGACCATCAAGGAGATCGAACGAGTTCACGGCGAGAACTACGGTGTTTATGGCGTGCGGAAGGTCTATGCGCAGCTGGGCCGGGAAGGCGGGGTCGACGGTCGGCATGTTGCCCGCTGTACGGTGGCCCGCCTCATGCGCCAGGCCGGCCTGCGGGGCGTGTCCCGGCTGCGGGCGCCGCGGACGACGGTGCGGGCGAAGGGGCCAGACAGCCGTCCTGACCTGGTGAAACGCAGGTTCACGGCGTCAGCGCCGCACCGGCTGTGGGTCGCTGACATCACCTACGTCCGGACGTTCTCCGGCTGGGTGTATGCGGCGTTTGTCCTCGATGTCTTTTCGCGGAGAGTTGTCGGTTGGCAGCTTTCCAGGAATCTCTACAAGGAGTTGGCGATCGACGCGCTGAACATGGCGATCTGGACCCGTCGGCGCGCGGGCGCCGACCTGGTGAAACTTGTTCATCATTCCGACAGGGGTTCGCAGTACGTTTCTGTCAAGTATACCGAGGCGCTCGGTGAGGTCGAGGCGGTCGCCTCGGTCGGTTCCGCCGGTGATTCCTATGACAATGCGATGGCGGAGGCGTTCAACTCGCTGTTCAAGGCCGAGTTGATCCGTAACCGGGGGCCGTGGACCGGCCAGTCCGATCTTGAGCTTGCGGTCGCCGAGTACCTCGACTGGTACAACCACCGCCGGCTCCACGGCGAGATCGGCCTCGTCCCGCCCGCCGAGTATGAGGCCGCCTGGGCCGCCGACCAGACCGACAGCCACGACGCCCGGCAGCCCGCCGGCGCGTAACAACTCAGCCTCCACCAAACCCGGCGCTTGACA
>NZ_JADWYU010000366.1 GCF_016786325.1 Frankia nepalensis
CTAGGGCGTGTTTGAGAACTCCGGGTGTGGGGCTGGCTGGTGTCATGCTGATGATCTTCTGTGGGTCGTGGGGATCTTTCGGATGAGCAGTGGGCGGTGCTGGGGCCGTTGCTGCCGGTGGCCGGGCGGGGCCGGCCGGCGGGGTGTCGGCGGCGGTTGATCGATGGGATCCGGTGGCGGGTTCGGGTTGGTGCGCCGTGGCGGGACCTGCCGGTGGAGTACGGGCCGTGGCAGACGGTCTACGGGCTGTTTCGGCTCTGGCAGCGTGACGGGGTCTGGGCCGAGGTGCTCACGGCGTTGCGCGCTCGGGCGGACGCTGCCGGGCTGATCACCTGGGAGGTGTCGGTGGACTCGACGGTGTGCCGGGCCCACCAGCACGCCGCGGGGGCCCGCCGCGACGGTGACGCCCAGAAACAGCCGCCTGGCGGGGTGTCGGTCGAGCCGGCCGACCACGGGCTGGGCCGGTCCCGCGGCGGCCTGTCCAGCAAGATCCATCTGGCGGTCGAGCAGGGGCAGAAGCCGATGGCGGTCCTGGTCACCGCCGGCCAGCGGGGTGACAGCCCCCAGTTCACCGCCGTGCTCGACGCGATCCGGGTGCCCCGTCTGGGCCCGGGCCGGCCACGGACCCGGCCCGTGCGGGTCCGCGCGGACAAGGCCTACTCGTCGAAGGCGAACCGGGCCTGGCTGCGCCGCCGCGGGATCGCCGCCACGATCCCCGAGAAGGCCGACCAGATCGCGCACCGCAGACGGCGCGGCCGCCACGGCGGACGGCCACCCGCCTTCGACGCCGAGGACTACAAGGCCCGCCACGCCGTCGAGTGCGGGATCAACCGGCTCAAACGCCACCGGGCGGTCGCCACCCGCTATGACAAGCTCGCGGTCCGCTACGAGGCGACGATCCACCTCGCGGCGATCGGCGAGTGGCTCTGACCCGGCCCCGGCGGCGCTGCCATGCTGGGATCCGACACCGGGCAGCACGGACAGGAGCCGGGCCATGGCCGCCGAACGCTACCGCGCGGACAGCGAGAACGGCGACCACGTCGCGGACCCGTCCGCGCGGACCCTGACCCGGCTGATCGCGACTCTCGACCTCGCTGACAACACGTTCGTCGTGATCCAGCCCGACGACGAGGACCCGGACTGGTTCACCTCCGTCGTGCTGCTCGACCCCCACACCTACGAGGTCGAACGCCGCGACCAGCGCACCAGCGAACACGGCAAGGCGACCATGACCAACCCAGCCACGATCGCCCACGACCTCACGACCTGGATGACCAGCCGCGACCTCCCCGACCAGCCACCCAGGCCAACCCACTTCCAAAACACGCCCTAG
>NZ_JADWYU010000367.1 GCF_016786325.1 Frankia nepalensis
ACGCCTACCAGCGGCCAAGCGCCCCGGTGGGCGCGAGCCTGACCACGTTGCGTTGGGTTTTCCAGTCAGCGCCTGAGGACGCGGGGCGGCGGCAACCCGCGGTCGGGGCGGCGCGGCCGCCCGGTGGGTGTCCGCGCGCCGCGACGTGGTCAACTTGCCGCGGATTCCGGTGCGCTCCTGCGTAGACTGGAAAAACATCTAGAGGCAACCATGTCGATAGTCGTGCTAGCAACTAGTGGGTGCCAGCAACTGACGAGTGCCAGCGGCTAGTAGGTGCCAGCGGCGCTCGGGAGAATCCGCCGCGGGATCCGGCGCGGCTTGGGGTACGTGGGGTGGTCCGGTGGTAGTCGACAAGCGCAAGGCCCCACGGCTCCGGGAGAAGCCGCAGCAGATCGCCGACGAGCTCCGGATGCTGATCGCCAGCGGCGAGCTCACGGAGGGGGAGACGCTCGGCCGGGAGCCCGAGCTGGTCGAGCGGTTCGGCGTCTCGCGGCCCTCGCTGCGCGAGGCGTTGCGCATCCTGGAGGCCGAGGGTCTGATCTCCGTGGTGCGTGGCCTGCACGGCCGGGTCATCGTGCATGAGCCGAACGAGCGGATGACGGCGCGCACGGCCGCTCTGGTGCTGCACTCGCGCAACGTGTCGCTCGCCGACGTCTTCGAGGCCCGCGCTCTGCTGGAGCCGCTGGCGGCGCGGGCGATCGCCGGCATGCGCAACCGCCGCCCGGTCATCGCCGAGCTTCGCGCCCTCATCGACGCGGAAGAGGCGGCGATCCAGGACCCGGAGGTGTTCGGCGACGCCAACGCCCAGTTCCACGAGCGACTGGTGGCGCTGGCCGGCAACCAGACGTTGAGCATCGTCGCCGAGATGCTCAACGAGGTCGTGGCCCGCGCCGTCACCGCGGTCAGCACCGAGGCGGACGACGTCGTCGGGTCGCTGACGACCCGCCGCCGCGGTATCCGCTCGCAGCGGCGGCTCCTCGACCTGCTCGAGACCGGTGTCCCCGCCGCGGCCGAGGAGCACTGGCGGTCCCACATGACCGTGGTCGGCCGGGTGATGCTCGGCCAGGAGGCGTCGACCGTCGTCGACCTCCTCCACCACTACACCTGAGCCGCCGCCCGACTCGGATCATGGCCGCCGCGCGCCGCGCGCCGTGGCCGACGGACCACCGGTCCGGCCGGCGCCGGAACCGGGCCGCGCATTGAAAAATATATATATCTTTCGTAGATTGAGCTCCTGGCCACCATCAGCAGGAGCGGAGCAGCCGATGAGTGTCGGCACGATGTCCCCGGTCTACTACGACCCTTTCGATGTCGCGATCGATCGGAACGTGC
>NZ_JADWYU010000368.1 GCF_016786325.1 Frankia nepalensis
AAGATCATTGCCTTCGATGAGGAGGCGCGGCGCGGCCTGGAGCGCGGCATGAACCAGCTGGCCGACGCCGTCAAGGTCACGCTCGGCCCGAAGGGCCGCAACGTCGTGCTGGAGAAGAAGTGGGGCGTACCCACGATCACCAACGACGGTGTCTCGATCGCCAAGGAGATCGAGCTCGAGGACCCGTACGAGAAGATCGGCGCCGAGCTCGTCAAGGAAGTCGCGAAGAAGACCAACGACGTCGCGGGTGACGGCACCACGACCGCGACGATCCTGGCGCAGGCGCTGGTCCGTGAGGGGCTGCGTAACGTGGCCGCCGGCGCGAACCCGCTGAGCCTGAAGAAGGGCATCGAGGTCGCGGTCGAGAGCGTCTCCGAGGAGCTCTCGAAGCAGGCCAAGGAGGTCGAGACCAAGGAGCAGATCGCCTCCACCGCGTCGATCTCCGCGGGTGACCCGGCGATCGGCAGCCTGATCGCCGAGGCGCTCGACAAGGTCGGCAAGGAAGGTGTCGTCACCGTCGAGGAGAGCAACACCTTCGGCCTCGAGCTTGAGCTGACCGAGGGTATGCGCTTCGACAAGGGCTACATCTCGCCGTACTTCGTCACGGACGCCGACCGTCAGGAGGCCGTCCTCGACGACCCGTACATCCTGATCGTCAACAGCAAGATCTCGGCGGTCAAGGACCTGCTTCCGCTGCTGGAGAAGGTCATGCAGGCGAGCAAGCCGCTGGCGATCATCGCCGAGGACGTGGAGGGTGAGGCCCTCGCGACCCTGGTGGTCAACAAGATCCGTGGGACGTTCAAGAGCATCGCGGTGAAGGCCCCCGGTTTCGGTGACCGCCGCAAGGCGATGCTGACCGACATCGCGATCCTGACCGGCGGTCAGGTGATCTCCGAGGACGTCGGCCTCAAGCTGGAGAGCGCCACGCTCGACCTGCTGGGCAAGGCGCGCAAGGTCGTCGTGACCAAGGACGAGACGACGATCGTCGAGGGCGCGGGTGACCCCGACCAGATCTCGGGGCGGGTCTCGCAGATCCGTAACGAGATCGAGAAGTCGGACTCGGACTACGACCGGGAGAAGCTGCAGGAGCGGCTGGCCAAGCTCGCCGGTGGTGTCGCGGTCGTGAAGGTGGGCGCGGCGACCGAGGTCGAGCTCAAGGAGAAGAAGCACCGTATCGAGGACGCGGTGTCCAACGCGAAGGCGGCCGTCGAGGAGGGCATCGTCGCCGGCGGTGGCGTCGCGCTGCTGCAGGCTTCGGTGTCGGCGTTCGACAAGCTGGACCTGTCCGGCGACGAGGCCACCGGCGC
>NZ_JADWYU010000369.1 GCF_016786325.1 Frankia nepalensis
GTCTGGCTGTCTGTGGATCGCTGGACTGTACGGGCGTATGGCGTGATGCTATACATCTGTACAGTGATGTCCCGGGGAGGGCAGGCAGTGGGCTCAGAGGACCTCTACTACGACCCGTACGACGTCGAGATCGACGCGGACCCGTACCGGGTCTACCGGCGGTTGCGCGACGAGGCGCCGCTGTACTACAACGAGCGTCTCGACTTCTGGGGGCTCAGCCGCTACGGCGACGTCGTGGCGGCGCTCAAGGACCTCAAGCGTCTGACCTCGACGAAGGGGGACATCCTCGAGGTCGTCAAGGCGGCGCCCGTCATGCCGCCGGGGATCTTCATCAACGAGGACCCCCCACTGCACACCATCCACCGCGTCCTGGTCTCGCGGATGTTCACGCCGAAGAAGATCAAGGCGCTGGAGGAGAAAGTACGGGCGTTCTGCGCGGCCTGCCTGGACCCACTGGTGGGCGAGGACAGGTTCGACTTCGTGCTCGACCTCGGGGCCGAGCTGCCGATGCGCACGATCGGCATGCTGTTCGGCATCCCCGACGCGGAGCAGCCGTCGCTGCGGTCGACCGCCCAGCGGGCGCTGCGCAACAGGCCCGGCGAGCCGCTGCCGGTCACCAGGGAGAAGTACTTCGACGGCGGGAACTATGCCGAGTACGTCAGGTGGCGGGCCGACAACCTGTCGGACGACATCATCAGCGAGTTGCTCACGCTGGAGTTCACCGACCTGTCAGGGGAGGTCCGCCGACTGACCCGGCAGGAGGTCCAGATCTTCGTCGGGGTGGTCGCGGGCGCCGGCGTGGAGACCACCGGCCGGTTGTTCGGCTGGATGGGCAAGGTGCTCGCCGAGCATCCCGACCAGCGCCGCGAGCTGGCCGCGGATCCGACGCTCATCCCGCGCGCGGTCGAGGAGTTGCTGCGCTACGAGCCACCCGGCCCGCACGTGGCCCGCCATGTCACCGAGGACGTCGAATACCACGGGCGGACGGTTCCGGCGGGCAGCGCGCTGCTGCTCATGCTCTCGTCGGCCAACCACGACGAGCGTCAGTTCCCCGACCCGGAGCGGTTCGACATCCACCGCGACCTCAGCCAGCACGTGACGTTCGGCCACGGGGCGCACTTCTGCCTCGGCGCGGGGCTCGCGCGTCTGGAGGGGCGCATCGCCCTCGAGGAGGTCCTCAGGCGGTGGCCCGACTGGGAGGTCGACCTGTCCGCCGCCCGCCGCGCGCCCACCTCGACGGTCCGGGGATGGGACTCCATGCCCACCCTCATCAGCAGATCAGCGTGATCAGGGTCCAC
>NZ_JADWYU010000001.1 GCF_016786325.1 Frankia nepalensis
GCGTCGCCGATGGCTGCGTCGGACCCGCGCCGGGCGCGTCGACGTCCGGTCGCCCGGGCGCCGCCGAGGTGGCGTCGGCCGGAGCTGGCGCGGCCGGAGCTGGCGCGGCCGGAGTGGGCGCGGCGACCGGTGGCGCGCCGGCCGCGCCGACGGCCGGCCACCCCGCGCCGAGCCCGTCGGCGATGCCGCGCAGCAGCGGCAGCGTCGCGGCCCCGATCTCGACGACGCCGCGGTCCAGCCCGACCAGTAGCCCGGCGAGTTCCCCGGTCCGGGTCAGGACGGGGACGACGACGTGGCTACGCACCCCGAGGCGCTCGTACTCGACCGTGTCCGCCAGACTGGTTTCCGCTTCCTCGCTGGCGCCGATGGCCGGGGCACCGTCGAGAACGCGGGCGACCAGGCTCGCCGCGCGCGGAATCTGTGTTTCCGGTTCCAGGCCCGGCAGCGTCCCCGCGACCCGCAGGTAGGTGGCCGTTGTCGCGGAAATCTCCACGAACCCGGTCGCCTCCATGCGGTGGAGGGCTTGGGCGGCCTGCGCGGCAGCGTCCACGGTGCTCCGCGCCTGTCCTGAGGGTGGTGACGACACAGGCCGAACTCTCCCACAAACTTCACGGGCAGTGACGGACACCGTCCCATGAGCCGGTCGCGTGTGCGTCCGGACGGCGCAGAGCCCCGATTTCTCGTTGCTCTGCGTATCCGTTATGCGGCAGAAGTGACTTTCTCTGTGACCTGGCGGAGGGACGGATTCGTCATCACGGTCCCATCCGGGAAGACAACCGTGGGCACTGTCGCGTTGCCGTTGTTCGCATCGCGGACCAGTTGCTCAGCCGTCGGGTCTGACTCGATGTCGATGACCTCGTATGCCACACCCGCGTCGTCCAACTGGCGCTTGAGTCGCCTGCAGTAGCCACACCAGCTGGTGCTGTACATCGTGAGCACTGGTTGTCCTCCCGCCTGGGCCACCCTATGGGGTGCCGCTTCAACACGCATCCAGGTCGCCCCTCACCTCCCGGATCGGCTTCCAAACCTTGCCCGCCCGGCGAAGCCGGTCGGGCAGGAACCCTTCGATCCGGGAGGAACCCTGGTCACGCGGCCGAGGTGTTCCCCGGCTGGCCGCCGTGCCGCGGCGGCCAGTCATCCACAACCCGGACGTGGGCCCGCCGCTTCCCCGCGGCCCGGGTGACTACCGTTTCGGTCCATGTCCGGTGAGCTGGCCGTCCCGTCCCGTTCCCCCCACCCGACCGGGCCGGCGGGCGCCCAGGCGCCGCGCGCGGCGACGGATGACTCCGGGC
>NZ_JADWYU010000002.1 GCF_016786325.1 Frankia nepalensis
TCGGCGAGTTGTTGGTCGAGGTCGCGGGCGGTGGGGACGGCGGTGTGGCGGCGTAGGCGGCGGCGGACCTCGTCGGCGCGTCGGGCATTGCGGCGGGAGCGGGTGATGGCGAGTAGGGGGAGGGCTTCGGCGGCGAGTGCGCAGCCGTGGTCGAGGTCGCCGAGGTCGATCTGGACGGCGGAGCGGCGCAGCAGGTAGGTCGCCCGGTCGCGGATCTTGTCGGGCGAGTGGCCGGCGAGCGCCTGGCCGAGCCAGCGGTCCGCGGAGGGCAGGTGGCCGAGGTCGATGTAGCAGCAGCCGACCTGTGCCTGGAACTCGGCCTCGTCGAAGTAGACAGCCCACGGCGGATCCTGCGCCCTGGCGCGCGCGAAGGCGGCTTCGGCGATGCCGAGCTCCCGGACGCAGGAGACCTGGTCGCCGAGCGCGGCGTGTGCCCGGGCGCCGCGCATGTGCAGCATGGCGCCGACGCGGCCGGTGGCGCCGGCGGCGGTGCGTATGGCGGCGTCGGCGAGTTCGATGGCTTCGGTGGGTCGGGAGAAGTCGACGCACTGGAGTGCCATGTTCTTCAGGACGTTGGCGCCGAGCAGGCGGTCGCCGCCGACGTGGGCGGCGTGTAGGGCGGTTATCCAGTAGCGCTGGGCGGCGGTCTGGTAGCCGGCGTCGAAGGAGACCCAGCCGGCGAAGCGGGCGAGTTCGGCGGCGACGACGTGCAGTTCGCGGCCGATCCGTTCGGGGTAGCGGCTTCGGGAGAGCAGTTCGGTCACGACGCCGAGTTCGGCGTCCACGAGGCGGCGGGTGCTCTCGCCGCCGAGGCGGTCGTCCATGACGCGCAGGCCGGGGATGTTGTGCGCGATGCGGTGCACGATCTGTTCGTCGACGAGGCCGCCGTCGAGGGCGCCGGCGAGGTGTGCTGGTTCGAGGCCGAGCCATTCGGTGGCGAGTGTGGCGACGCCGGAGCCGGTGATGGTCAGGAAGCCGCGGCGGTCGGTGAGGGCGTCCTGGACGACGTCGGTGAGGGCGGTGAGGCTGCCGGCCTGGGTCCAGGGGTAGTCGGTGCGTACGTTGTCGCCGGTGGGGAGCCAGGACGGCCACGGATGCGACTCCAGCCGCGCTCTGGGTACTCCCAGTTCGGTGGCCAGGGCCAGCTGGGAGACCCGGTCGGGGACGACGCCGCGGTGCTCCCAGCGCCACACCTTCTGCCGCTCGGCGGCCATGTTCGCCACGCCCAGGTCGCGAGCCCGCTTCGCGACCACTCTGGCGAGCTTCTGGTACGACCA
>NZ_JADWYU010000131.1:0-5513 GCF_016786325.1 Frankia nepalensis
CCTGTTCGGCTCCGACTGGCCACACGGCGAGGGCCTCGCCGACCCCGCCGCCTTCACCGACGAACTCACCGCCTTCAGCGCCGACGAGGTGCACCGCATCATGCGCGCCAACTGCGCCGAACTGGTCGGGCTGCCCACCCACTAACCCGGAGGGCGTCACACCCACGACGACCTGCCCGGGCGCCCGACCTGGTGGACGCCGGCGCGGCGGCGCCGGCGTCCTGGCGTCCTGGCGTCCTGGCGTCCTGGCGTCCTGGCGTCCTGGCGTCCAACAGGTACCGGCGTCTAAACAGCTAGATCTATTTGGTACCGTGCCGTACCTGCAAGCGCCCCCGTCATGCGCCCCGGAGGACGCCACGCCAGCACCCTCACGCGATCCCTCGGCCGCGCGCCGGCCGGCCCGACAGCCGGCGCGAGCCGCGGTTCCGAGGAGACCTGCCCGGCGCGGCACCGCGATGCCAAGTACGACCCATCGACGAGGAAATCCGTGACGAGCCCCGGGTTTTACCCTTGCTCGTTTCTTCCCGCCCACGGCGGCGCGCGCCGGTCGACGCATTCTTCGCGCGCCGACCACCCGGCGGCGGGCCCGCTGGCTATCCGACGGCCACGGGCCGTCGGGATACGGGTTGTCGGGATACGGGCCGTCGGGCGGCAGGTGGCCATCCGGAGAGCAGAAGCATCGCTCGTCGATGAGGGAGATACCGACGGCTTCGCCGCCCGGAGCACAGCGCCCGCATTGTGCGTCCAACATGGCTCGCCATTCACGGCCCGCGCATCCCGTATCCCCGTCGGCCGACGGTCTCTCCTCAATGTGCGGCCAAGGCTCGCGTCGCCCGAGGTCGTGCCTCCTGGCGGATGCGATATCTTCCGGGCATCCGGCCCGGTCGACGCCCCGGCATCCTGGTATGGCGGCGCTCTCGCGTGACCAGCGGGCCGGACCTGACAGCTCCGGGAGGTAGGCCACGTTGTTGACGACACCCTCGCATGGCGGTTCCCAGTTCTTATCCGGCCAGGTACACCAACGCCGGCGCACGATACTGACCGCGGTCGCGACGGCCGTCCTGGCCGCGACGGCCGCGGGAGGGTGTGCCAGCTCCCCCGCGACCTCGGTGGCCTGCGACTCCCCGGGCGTCTCGGCGGACGAGATCCGGATCGGCCTGGTCTACCCCGACAACGGGAGCATCGGAACCGCGCTTCAGGCCGCCCGGAGCGGAGTCGACGCCCGCTTCGGCCTGGCGAACGCCGCCGGCGGCATCAACGGCCGGAAGATCGTCTACGACTGGAAGAGCGACGACGCCAACGACGAGGTCAACGACAAGATCGTGCGGAACCTCGTCGAGACCGACGGGGTCTTCGCGCTCTTCGAGGCGACGCTGAACGCCGACGGCGGCGCGAACTATCTCCGGGACCACCAGATTCCCGCCGTGGGCCTGCCCATCGGGAGCGTCTGGGCCGACCCGGCATATCCCAACATGTTTTCCTATCCGTCGCTGGTCGCGGGCGGGGCATTACCGGACGTCCTCGGACGGTTTGTCCGCGCGCAGGGCGGAAGCCGAGCCGTCATCGTCCAGACCTACTCTACTACCGACCAGGGCTTCTCCTCCCCGCTGGCGCGGAGCCTTGCCGCGGCCGATATCCCCACGACGACGGTCACATACAACACGACGCTGGAGACTCCCGCGCAGTTCGTCCGCGGGCTCGGCGAGACGGACGCGGATGTCATGGTTCTGGATGTCGGCTCCGCCGACACCCCCGCTATTGTCGCGGCGGCCAAGGCCGCGCGCATCCACTACCAGACGATCATCAGCATCAGCGGCTACAGCGAAGAGACCATCAAGCAGTACGGCGCGTCGGTGGCGGGCCTCACGAGCTTTTCGACCCTGACGCCCTTCGAAGCGAACATCCCCGCGCAGAAAACCTACCTGGCCGCGACCACCAGTTATGCGCCCGAGCTCCAGACACCGACCCAGGACGTGGCGTACGGGACCTATATTGCCGCCGACATTCTCGTGCAGGGTCTGCAGGCCGCGGGCAGCTGCCCGACCAGGGAGGCGTTCAGCGACGCGCTGCGCGCGCTGCGCGACTACGACGCCGACGGGATGCTCGCCGGCTCGGTCGACTTCACCAAGGCCAGGCAGTCCATCAGCTGTCTGATCTTCATGCGCGTCAACGACGCCGGCACCGCGTTCGAGCTCGTCCCCGACGAGCGCCCCGGCGTGCCATCCCAGACGCGGTGGTGCGCCGACAACCCCTGAGCCGACCCCGCCCGGCGGCCCGGCGCCGGGAGCGGCCACTGCCGCGCGCATGGCACCACCACCGCGCCGCGACCCCGCCCCGGCCGAGGCGCGCTCGCCGTCCGCCACGCCACGCGCGCCGCGCCACCCGTGATACATCTACATATAACGCCCGGAGCGGGTACGCGCACCGGTCCACCTGCCCCTGATGACGCCGTATCCCTGAGGAGCGAACCGTGCGGCTTCTTCCGCAGCTGACGCCGGCGAACGAGTGGTTCTGGACGTCGGGCGCCGACGGCCGGCTGCGGATCCAGGGATGCGACGACTGCGGCACGCTCGTGCACCCGCCCGTGCCGATCTGCCCGAACTGCCGGAGCCGCGAGTGCGCGCCGGCCGAGGTCTCCGGGCGGGGCACGGTCATCGGCTTCACCGTGAACGCCCACCAGTGGCTGCCGGGCTTCGAGCCGCCCTACGTCGTCGCGGTCGTCGCGCTGGCCGAGCAGCCCGACGTCCGGCTCACCACGAACATCGTCGGCTGCGCGCCCGACGACGTGCACGTCGGCCAGGAGGTCGCCGTCCGGTTCGAGCAGCACGACAACGTGTGGCTCCCGCTGTTCGAGCCGACCGGCGGCACCGATCCGGTCGACCGGGTCGGTACGCCCAGCCGCCCGGTCCCCCGCCCACCGGTGAGCGGGGAACGGTTCGAGCACCGGTCGGTGCTCTCCGGCATCGGCCGCTCGGCGCTCGGCCGCCGGCTCATGGTCGACCCGCTGTCGCTCACGGTCGACGCCTGCCTCGCGGCCGTCGCCGACGCCGGCCTCACCCTGGCCGACATCGACGGGCTGTCGACCTACCCGGGCGGTGACGGCTTCGGCGGCGGGATGAGCGAGGGCGGCGTCACCGCGGTCGAGGAGGCGCTGCGGCTGCAGCCGACCTGGATCAACGGCGGTGGGGACCTGCCCGGCCCGGGCGGCGCCGTGATCGCCGCCATGCAGGCCGTGGCGACCGGCCTGTGCCGCCACGTGCTCTGTTTCCGCACGGTCTGGGCGTCCACCCACGCGGCCCTGCGGCTCGGCGGCGGCGGTGGCGTCGGGGGCGGCGGCCGGGTCTCCGGGATGTTCGAGTACCGCGCGCCGTTCGGGGCGATGTCGGCGGCGAACTGGATCGGCATGAACGCCAACCAGTACTTCCACCGTTACGGCGCGACGCGGGAGCTGTTCGGCGCGATCGCGCTCAACGGCCGGGCGAACGCCGCCCGCAACCCGGCCGCCATCTACCGGGACCCGCTGACCATGGACGACTACCTGTCGGCCCGAATGATCAGCTCACCGTTCGGTCTCTACGACTGCGACGTGCCCTGCGACGGGTCGGTCGCGCTCGTGGTCTCGGCCGTCGAGACCGCCGCCGGCCTGCCCAGGCCGGCGGTCCGCGTCGAGGCGGTCGGCACCCAGATCCTCGAGCGCGTCTCCTGGGACCAGGGAACGATCACCCACGAGCCCCAGGTCCTCGGCCAGGCCGCCCACCTGTGGAGCCGGACCAGTCTGCGCCCTGCCGACGTCGATGTCGCGCTGCTCTACGACGGCTTCACCTTCAACGCCGTCTCCTGGCTCGAGGCGCTCGGCTTCTGCGGGCTCGGCGAGGCCCAGGACTGGATCGACAAGGGCCGGCGGATCGCGCTCGACGGCGAGCTCCCGGTGAACCCGCATGGTGGGCAGCTCTCGGAGGGCCGTACGCACGGCTTCGGTTTCCTCTACGAAGCGGTCGCGCAGCTGCGCCACGAGGCGGGCGACCGCCAGGTCGCCGACGCCCGCACCGCCGTCGTCACGACCGGCGGAGGCACCCCGTCCGGCGTCCTGCTGCTCCAGCGCGGCGCCGCCTGACCACCCCTGCCGGCCCACGCGCCCGCCGGCCGCGGGTCACGTCCGCGGGACCGAGACCGGCTCGGCGACGCGGCCGGCCAGCGGCGGCCAGCGCGGCGGGCCCACGCGCGGAGCCTCATCCGCCCCGGCTTCACGGCTTCACGAGTCCAGAGCGCTTATATATCCAGATGTCTTCGGTCGAATGGGGTAGAACCTGATCATGCGTGACCATGACGGGCCCTTGCCCTTACCCGACCAGGTCGTGCTCGGCGAGGCGCCGGTCGTCGACGATCCGGCGGACGTCACGCCGGCGTGGCTGACCGAGGCGCTGCGCGCGGGCGGGACGGACGTCGTCGTGTCAGAGCTGCGGTATGAGCGGATCGGCACCGGTCTGCTCGGGGCCAGCTACCGGTTCCACCTGGTCGCCCACGCCGGGCCGGGCGCCGTCGCCCCGGCAAGCGTCGTGGTCAAGATGGCCGCGGGCTCCGAGCAGGCCCGGGAGGTCGTGAAGCTCGGCTACCAGACCGAGATCGGCTTCTACCGGACGTTCGCCGCCCAGACGCGGATCCGGCGGCCACGTTGCTGGAGCGCGGGCATCAGCGCCGACCTGCGCGACTTCACCCTGGTCCTCGAGGACGCCCACCCGGCGCTGCCCGGTCGGCAGACCGACGGCTGCACCGCCGGGCAGGCCGCGGCGGCCGTGCGCAACCTCGCCGGGCTGCACGCCCCGTTCTGGAACCGGCACGACCTCGCGGACGGCGTGGACTGGCTGCGGGGCCCCGACGACGCGCGGCTGGAGTTCCTCGCGCAGGTCCACGCCCAGGGGACCTCGGCGTTCGTCGAGCGGTTCGGCGCGGCCCTGTCCCCCGAGGACGCCGACACGCTGCGCCGCGCCTCGGACCTGCTCGCCGGCTGGGCACCACACGTCCGCGACCGCGTCTCGCTGATTCACGGCGACTACCGGCTCGACAACCTGCTGTTCGCCGGGGACGACCCGACGGTGGTCGACTGGCAGTCACTCGAGCTCGGCCTGCCGGGCCGCGACCTCGCGTACTTCCTGGCCACCGCGCTGCCGCCCGCCGCCCGCCGGGCGCACGAGAGGTCGCTGGTCGCGGCCTACCATCGCCGCCTCACCGAGCTCGGTGTCGACGACTACCCCCTCGAGCTCTGCTTTCACGACTACCGGGTCGGCGTCCCGCAGGCGCCGCTGCTCATCGTCCTGGGCTGCGTGTACGCGCCGGGTGGCCAGAGCGCGGACTCCGACGCGATGTTCCTGTCCATGGCCGCGAACGCCTGCGCGGCGATCCGTGACCTGGGCACGCTCGACCTGCTGTCGGCGACGCCGTAGCCGGGCGGCGGACCGCGCGCGGTCCGCCGCCCCGTCCCCGGGGGACCCGGTCGCCGGCACTGAGGCCCCCGG
>NZ_JADWYU010000131.1:5523-16512 GCF_016786325.1 Frankia nepalensis
CCGCTGCCCGGCCCGCCACCCGCCACCACCCGGGGGGGGGGGGGGGGCCCGGGGGGGGGCCCCCCCCCCCGGTCCCGTGGGAACCCGGTCGCCGTCAGTCAGGCCCCGGTCGTCCTCGGGCTCCTACAGTCCGAGGAGGTCGCGGACCTGCTCCCAGACATAGCCGTGGCCCGGCATCTCGATGTACGGGATCACCTCGGCGTAGGCCTGCCCGGTCACGGCCTGGCCATTGATCGTCCCGGAGACGGTCGCGGCGCCCTCCCAGTACTGGCCCACGGTGATGATGTTGCTCCAGACCTCCTGGTCGGCGAGCTTCACCGTCACGTTCAACGATCCGCCGGGGACGTTGACCGTCCAGTTCTGTGGATAGGTGATATCGGTGTGTGGGCTGGTCCAGCTGCCGAGCGCGGTGTGGCTGATCTGCGCGGGCGCGAGGTCGGCGGTGGTCCCGTTGGCGTTGACCCGCGTACCGATCTTCTGGACGTAGTTGCCGTTGACGTCGCGGATGAAGTAGAGCATGTACTGGGTGTTGTTGGACAGCTGAATGCTGAACCACTCCCAGCCGCCCTCACCCGGGGTCCAGTTGCCCCACTGGTGGTCCATCCAGGCCTTGCCGGTCACGTTCACCGGCATGCCGTGGTCGAAAAGCACCCCGCTGACGTTGAGGTTCGTCTGCGAGTAGTAGCCCGACTCGCCGAACGGGCCGTAGGGGATGACGCCGTCGCCGCCGTGCAGGGCCGCGGGTGTGGACTGGCTCAGCGTCATGTTGCCGTACACGTAGCTCAGGTCGGAGAATCCGCCGGAGAAGTGGTTGACGCCGTTCTTCCCGTCCATGTGCACGGTGCCGACGGTGAAGTTGAAGCCGCCGCCAGGCGGGACGACGTCGTTCTGGATGCTGTAGATCTCCTTGGTGCCCTTGTAGGTGCCTCGGGTGAGGTCGGTGAGCCCCAGGTTCACGTTGTAGATGACCGTGTTCGGCGCCGTGTCCAGGCCGTCGTTACGGACGACCATCGTCTCGAAACCGTAGGAATGGGTCTTCCCGAAGAGGTCCTTGCCGGTGAGGTGGCCGGTGAAGTACCACCACTCCATTCCCGCGTCGGGATGCGGCGACTCGTCCGCCGGTAACACCACCGGCGGCATCGCGGCCGAGGCCGCGGGCGCATGCACCGCGACCAGCAGGAGGCTGGCCGCCGCGCCCGCGACCAGCCCGGCCAGTCTTCGCCACCGTGCCCGCCTCACCCGGGATCCCGTGCTCGGTCTCATGAATCGCCCCTTTCGCGTCGGACTCGCGGTGGCGCGAAGCGCGCGCATCGCGTCCATCGGCGGCCCTTCGGCCGGCCGAGGTCCATGGGTTTCGCCGCCCGGGGCCTAGCGGGCCGACAATGCCCGAGGCCCAGGGGCCGAGGTGGTGCAAACGGAGACTTTGGTTCCGGAACCGCGTCACCAACGCGGAGCCGTGTCTTCGCGAATATCGGCGCGGAGGATCGCCGCTGGGCGCGGGAGCGGCCGTCGTCCCGCGCCCTGGCGGGTGTCGGGAGAAAACGGCGCGGTCGAGCGCCCCCCGCGTCGGAAACGGCGGCGAGGGACCTTCGCCCAAGCCGGGAAACAATGGCCACATAGCCGCGGCCGCGGCCACACAGCCATGAGCACACAGCCATGACCCATGGCTGGCGCTGCCCTAGTCGCCTGACGCCGACCCCAAATTCGAAGGTCGCTGACTGTCCGATGGCGACGGACAGTCGCGTGGGCGGGCGGCAAAGGGAAGTGGGACCACCGGTGGGCCATCTCGCGGCGTCAACGAGAAAGAACTCGTCGGCGCGCCGCGACAGTAGCGGAAAACCTTTAGATATGTCAACGCCGTTACCTCGGCCCGGCGGCCCGGCGGCCCGGCGCGCGGCGCGGCGGTTGTCGTTCCAGCGCAAACCACGAGGCAGGCGGCGTGGGACCAGGGACCGCAATGGTTTACCGCGCCGCGGCACGGGTGGGCGCCCGGGCGCGAACGGCCGCGGCGACCAGCCAGCAGCGACCGTAAAGATCTATATGGATGGCCACCTCGGGGAGCGACGGGCGGCGGACCTCCCGTCTCCCCCGCGGCGCCTCGGACTCTCCCGCGGCGCCTCGGGCGGACAGCCGCTTCTGGGCGGACGGCCCGTCGGCACGACGGCCGAGACGGCGCGGGCCAGGCGACGTAGGGCACTCATGGCCTCGCCGGCGCCCGGGTGGGCGGGACCGCCCGGTAGGCTGGGCTGATCGTCCTGCTCCGATGCCTCTCAGCGTCGAACCGGCGCCTGTCGGTCTTGGCCGACGATGCGCCCCAGAACGTCCAGGCGGCGGCTGGAACGACGTGCGGGAGAAACGACGTCCGGGAGAAGGGTCGAGCATGGTGGTCGAGCGCCGGGGAACGCGTGGCGGCGATCGCACCGGACCTCGCGAGAAGCCACAGCAGATCGCCGACGAGCTCCGGCGGCTCATCGTCTCCGGCGAGCTGGCGGACGGCGAGTCCCTGGGGCGTGAACCCGAGCTGGTCGACCGGTTCGGCGTGTCCCGCCCGTCGCTGCGCGAGGCGCTGCGCATCCTCGAGGCAGAAGGCCTGATCACGGTCAAACGCGGCGTGCTCGGCGGCGTCGTCGTCAACCAGCCCGACGGACGGATGACGGCACGCACGGCGGCATTGCTGCTCCAGGCACGCAACGTCCCCCTCGCGGACGTCTACGAAGCACGCAGCATGATCGAGCCCGTCGCCGCGCGGATCGTCGCCCAGTCCCGCTCGCGCCGGACGGCCGCCGCCGAGCTGCGGCGGCTCACCGCCGCGCAGCTCGAGGTGATCGACGACCCCGAAGCCTTCGGCCGAGCCAACTCGGTCTTCCACTCCCGGCTCGTCGAACTGGCCGGAAACCAGACCCTGAGCATCGTCGCCGAGATGCTGACCGAGGTTGTCGCCCGCGCCGTCGCGGCGGTGAGCCAGCCCGACGACGGCAAGGACACCGCCGCCACCCGCGCGCGCGGCCTGCGCTCGCAGGCCCGGCTGGCGGCGCTCATCGAGGCTGGCGAGCCGAACGAGGCCGAGACATTCTGGGCAGAACACATGAAGATCGTCGGCCGGGTCCTGCTCGCGCAACGCGCGAAGACCGTCATCGACCTGATGCAGCACTACTGAGGCACGTCCGAACCGCTGAGCCACGTCCACGCTATCGGGTCACGCCCGCGCCACCGGGCCGCGCCCGACGAGCGCGTCACCGCCGATCGGTCACCGAGGCACGCCGGCGACCCGCCGTGACGGCCCGCCGTGCCCTCTCCCGTCTCCTGGGCCGACGTCCGCGAGGTCATGCGCGACGGCGCGGGCGCGATGCTAGCCAGTGGACTCGGTAACGTCTAGATATATGCGGGGGAGCGTCCTACGGGCATTCTTCTCCTGACGGGCCGTCACGACGACGCTGGGAGGAACTCCGCTGTGCTCATTCCGTTCGACGACTACCCGGTCCACCAGACGGCCTTACCGCTCGCGCACGCCGGCGACGGGCACCCCGACCAGTACGACAGGTTCTGGTTCAACGGTTACGACGAGAACATGTACTTCGCAGTCGCGCTCGGCCTGTACCCCAACCGCGGCATCATCGACGCCGCGTTCAGCGTCGTGCACGACGGCGTGCAGCGCTCCGTCTTCGCCTCCGGGCGCATCCCCCTCGACCGCACCCAGACCAGGATCGGCCCGATCACCGTCGAGATCGTCGAGCCGATGCGGGTCAACCGCGTCGTCGTCGACGCCCCGGAACACGGCCTGGCCGCCGACCTGACCGCCACCGCGCGCACGCCCGCGTACGAGGAGCCCCGCCAGACCCGTCACGACGGCACCCTGCTGACCATGGACGTCACCCGCGCCACCCAGATGGTCACCTGGGCCGGCACGCTGTCCAGCGGCGGCGAGAACCTCCCGCTGTCCGCCCCCACCTACGGCACCAAGGACCGGTCCTGGGGCGTCCGCGGCGTGGGCGACCCCGCGCCAGCCGCGCCCCGCAAGGCCCTGCCACAGCTGTGCTTCCTGTGGGCGCCGCTCAACTTCGCCGACGAGTGCCTGCACTTCCTGCGCTTCGAGGACGCCCACGGCGTCCCGTGGTCCGAGACCGCCGCGGTCCTGCCCGTCATCGACACGAACACGCCGGTGTACGGGCCGGACACCGGGATCCGCCGCCTGAGCGGCGTTGCGCACCAGATCCGCTGGGCCCCCGGGCTGCGCCGGTCCGAGGGCGCGGCGCTTCTCCTCTCCCCCGGCGGCTCCCCCGGCGACATCGTCGAGCTGGAGCCGATCCGGACGTTCCGCATGAAGGGCGTGGGCTACCTGCACCCCACGTGGGGCCATGGCAAGTGGCATGGCGAGTTCGCCGTCGGCGGCGAGGCGCACAAGACCGCCGACCTCGACGTCCTCGCCTTCGACACCGTGCACGTGCAGCAGGTGATGCGGGCCAGGTGGGGCGAGCGGGCCGGCCTCGGCGTGCTCGAACAGTGCGTCTTCGGCCCCTACGCGCCCGGCGGCTTCACCGGCCTGCTCGACGGCGCCAGGGCCAGGACCGCCGAGCCCGAACGCCTGGCGTGACCGCCCATGACCGGCGGGGTCGCGCGCGGCGCCTCGTCCGTTGTCCGGGCGCGGCGCGGTGACGGCCCGTCGGCGTGCCGCCGACGGCGCTGCCCGCCCGTCGGAAGCCGCCAAGGGCGCCGCGGCGCCCGTACCACCTGGTCGCGCTGGGTAGGATGAGGCACCGCGTCCGCGGGTACGCGATGCCTGCCGGGCTGGCGCCGCCGACGGTGACACGCGGAGGGCCGATGGATCGGGAAAGGCGTCCGCCGGGCGACCTCGAGAGATCGGTCATGGACGAGCTCCAGACCGCGGGCCGCCCGCTGACGCCGCGTGAGGTCCTGGCCCGGCTGGAGGGCGACCTCGCCTACACGACGGTCATGACGATCCTGTTCCGGCTGCACGCCAAGGGGCTGCTGAAGCGCGAGCGCACGGGCCGGGCCTTCGCCTACCGGCCGGTCGCCGACGAGCCTGGGCTGGCGGTGCGGCGGATCCACCAGATCCTCGACGAGGGTCCCGATCGCGAGGTCGTCCTGAGCAGGTTCCTCGGCTCGCTGTCGAAACGCGACGAGCAGGTCCTGCGCCGCATGCTCGACGACCTCGACACCCGGCCGGCACGCCCGCGAGCCCGCCCGCCCGAGGAGTAGCGGCCAGCGCCTCCAGCACGAGCCGGCCCGGCTCACCCCCCGGCGCCGCGCGCGAGCGCCACGAGTTCGTGCAGGTCATACGCGCACTCGAAGGTCCACACGACCGTTCCGGCGGCGAGCAGCAACGGGACCGCGAGCAGCCATCGACGGGTCTGCGCCGGACTCATGATCGCGGCGATCCGCCGCGGGACGACACCCGGCGACGAGTTCATCGCCAACGGCCCCATGCGCCGCCCCGACGCGCGGCCCGGGCCGAGAGACGCGAGCGCGGTGTGCGCGAGCGCGCGGGCCACGTCGTCCCGGTCGCCGACCGAGCGTGCCGCCGCCTCGTCGGCGGCTCGCTCCACCAGGTAGTCGACCCTGCTGATCACCGGCCAGAGGATCGGCTGGAGCAGCCCGGCGAGCCGGACCCGCCACACCAACCGGTGGTGTCGGCGGGCCAGGTGGGCACGCTCGTGGGCGACGACGGCCTCGTACAGCCGGCTGTCGACCGTCTCCCGCAGACCGGATGTGATCACGACGCGGCCGGCGGCGCCAGGCCGCCCGGGGAGCGCGAAGGCCTCCACCCGCTCGTCGTCGACCACGACGACGTCACTGTCACGGCCGCCGTCACGGCCGTCACCGCCGTCACCGCCGCCGCCGCCGAGGCCGCCGAGGCCGAGGCCGTCCACCGTCGACCAGGCGGCGCCCAGGGCGCGGCGGTGGCGGCGGCACCCGTAGGCGACGGCGAGCGTCGCCGCCACCACCCACGCCAGCGCGGCCTCGGGCACCCAGGCAACGGGCTCGGTGCCGGCCCGGACCATCTCGGACGACCAGCCGCCAAGAGCGGCCACCCGCGGGAACTCCGCGACCGCCTGCAGCCCGAAGAGAACCAGGTTCACGAAGCTCGCGGACGCGACGACCAGGGCCGACCAGGCGATCACCGGCGCGGCCACCTCCGGCCTGACGCGGTCGGCGAGCAACGACGTGCCGATCAGGACGAGCAGCGGCGCGACCACGACCGAGACGACGAAATGATCCAGCACATGAGCCTCCCCGACCATCACAGCCCCAGTTCCCTCGGGTTTCCACCCTTTGGGCCGGTCTTATCGGGCGTGTCCGGTCATATGTGTCGGTCTTCACGCCCACCGCCCTGACCAGCCCGATTGGCGCGACGGCGCGCATGATGGGGTGATGGAGCTGCCCAGGCTGCCCATCGACGCGGGTGAGTTCCGCTCACGGGTCGGCGGCGAGGTCCTCGCTCGGGTCGCCGGGCCGGATGGCCCACGTCGGCGCGAGCGGATCTTCGAAGCTCCCGGCGAGCGGTGGTTCGCCGAGGACCGCCCGATCCGGCGGGTACACGGCGACTCGGCGATGTTCGTCGGCGGTATGCGCGCGCTTCTCCTGCAGTCCCTGCATCCGCTGGCGATGGCCGGCGTGGCCGCGCACTCGGACTTCCGCGCGGACCCCTGGGGCCGGCTGCAACGGACCAGCTACTTCCTCGCCGCGACGACGTTCGGACCGGTCGACGAGGCCGAGCGAACGATCGCCCGGGTTCGGGGCGTGCACCGCCGGGTCCACGGGACGGCGCCCGACGGCCGGCCGTACGCGGCTTCCGATCCGCACCTGCTCCGCTGGGTGCATCTCGCCGAGATCGACAGCTTCCTCGCGGCCCACCAGCGCTACGGCTCGGCCCCGCTGACCGAGGCCGAGCAGGACGACTACGTGCTGGACACCAGCCTGGTGGCCGAGAAGCTGGGCATCGACGGCCCGCCGCGCTCCGCGGCCGAGCTGTCCGACCAGCTCACCGAGTACCGCCCCGAGCTCGCCGGCACGCCGCAGGCCCGCCAGGCGGCGTGGTACCTGCTGGTCGGCGCGCCACTCCCGCTCGTGGCCCGGGGCCCGTACACCGCGCTGGCGGCGGCCGCCGTCGGCCTGATGCCGGCGTGGACCCGATGGCCGCTCCGCCTCCCCTACCTGCCCGTCGTCGAGTCCACCCTCGGCCGGCTGGTCGGCTCGGGCACGGTGGCCGGCATCCGCTGGGCGACGGGCCCACCCGAGCACTCCCAATAGTTCCAAGGGCTGGCGTTGGCCGGTCACGCGGCGCGATAGAAAACCGCTGGTGGCCGGCCGGTCCTGGGATCGGCCCATGGGCTGTGGCGCCAGACGAGGAGTGTTTCGGCACCATGGCCGCTGGGATCACGGATGGAACACCCCACAGGTCATGCCTCGCCCTGGCCAGGGGCGGGTCAGCGCCGTGCTGCCTGCTGGTTCGGTGGACTCGGGGGCGTGGCGCCGGCCGTTCGCCCGGGAGCGGCCCTCCTCCTGTCCGTCCTGGGATCGGTCCATGCGTTGTGGTGCCCGACGAGGGGTGTTTCGGCACCATGGCGCCTGGGATCATGGTCGAACACCCCACAGGTCATGACCAGCCGCCCGTCGGGGCCGCCCCGCTCACCGGTCACAAGGTCAGGGGCCGAGCCAAGGTGATATTGACAGCCAGGACGCAACATTTTCTGACAGACGGCCAGTGGCGGACCGAGTTGGGCGAGGTGGTCCGCCTGAGCGGACGCAGCCGCGAGATTCGGCTGGCCGGATTCGGACGTGCGCGCATATCTGGCCCTGAGAGACCGCGGGGACGCGCTTCTGGTCTTCGAAAACTTCCGCCACCATGGTGCCCACTTCGTGTCGGCAACGGGTTCCGAGAAGGTCCCCGATGACACCGGGCTCGCCTGGTTTCCGGACGGCGTCCATCCCCGGCGCGTCCTGGAACCGTTGATCTCGCTACTTGCCATGACAAACTCGCTCGACGGCGAGACGGCCGTCGAGGGGGTCGGGACGTGAGCCGGCATGTGGCTCGGCGCCACCAAGTGCCGTCAGACCGCGGCGGTCAGTCCGGCAGGCCGTAGGCATCCGCGGCGAGGTCCTCGAACGGCGTCGTGCCGGCTGGTGGTGAGCCTGTTTGCTTCCGAGCCTCGGTTCGAGCGGCGACCTGCACGTTTGCCGTCATGGGGAGGTCCACCGCGGGCGGTGTGAGTGTCCAACATTCCGGAGATCGACAGCTCTCGGCTGGCACACCGCCGGCCCCACTGGCTGTGCGCGGCGTGCTGCACGCTCATAAGCAAGCCGCTACTGAGCATCCGATCGTTCACCAGGGCGATGTCGCGCGGCGCAGGACGCGCACCGGCAACGACGCGTCGTCCAGTGTCCAGACGTGCCGGTCCGCGTAGGACCACGCGTAGATCGGGTTGCCGTCACGTACCAGGCCCCGCAGCCCAGGCAGTCCGAGCTCCAGCGCGGACCACTCGTACAGCCGCTGGAGCCGTGGCTGGATCACTCCGTAGTCGAGCAGCCGTCCAAGGCGATGTTCCTCCGCGAGGTACACCCGCAGGTCCTCCTCGGGCGGATAGCGGTCAGGAAGTACCCGGCCGAGCGACAGGAACACTCCCGCCATCCCGAGCCGTGGATCTCCGAGAATCCGGCCGAGAACGGCGAAGCGGCCCAGTGAAAGGCGCGGCGCCGCGACCAGGGCGTGCACATACAGGACCCGGAGCAGGATCACGTTGAGAAAGAAGCGCTCCGGCATCGACTCCGAGTCGGCGAGATCACGGTTGTCCAGGTAGGCGGACACGATGGTCGCGTTGTGCGCGCGATACCAGCTCCACGCGGTCGGAGCGGTGATGAACGCCGACCACAGGTCGACCGCGGGCGACGACGGCTCTCCGGGAAGGCCACCCGAACGCGCCATGGCCTCGCAGCCGTCGAGCAGCAGCCGGTCGTTGACCGCCCGCCACCAGCGGCTCCCAGGAAGGTCCGCGTCGAGCGGGTTCAGGACCCCGCGCTCCGCCTGCCAGCGCATGAAGGAGACGGCCGCTCTCCGGAAAGGGAGATGCCGCGGCGCCTCGCCAAACGGACCGTGATAGGTGCGCGCGAGCAGCGCTATCCGCGCCCGGGGGTTATCGCGCACCAACGCGAGCTGGGCCGCTGCCCACTGGGCCGCGGTTCCCTCCATCGGCTGCATCCCGGACATTGGCTGCATCCTGGAAATCCGGCTCCTTCCTCGACGGTGAGACGGTTGGAACACTTCACCCTGAGCCAGTATGACGCGATGATCAGCCCGGCAGGGCGTAGGCGCCGGCGGCGATGTCCTCGAACAGCGTCGGGCCGGTCGGCGCCCAGCCGAGCAGCTCCCGGGTGCGGGCGTTCGACGCGGTGAGGTCCAGGCCGAAGAACCGACTGATCCAGCCGAAGTGGGCCTCGCCGGCCTCCAGCGGGACCGATGCTGTCGGCAGGCCCAGGTAGGCGCCGATAGCGGCGGCGATGTCGCGGGAGGGCAGCCCGTTCTCGGCCACCGCGTGCATCCGCGAGCCCGCGGGGGCCTTCTCCAGCGCGAGGCCGACCATTTGCGCGGCGTCGGAGCGGTGCACCGCTGCCCAGCGGGTCGCGCCGTCGCCGAGGTAGCCGGCCACCCCACGCTCCTTCGCGATCTTCGCCAGGGTCGCGGTGAAGCCGTGGTCGCCCATGCCGTGCACGGTCGGGGAGAAGCGCAGCGCCACCGGGCGGACCCCGCGGTCGACGTACTCCAGAGCGAGGTTCTCGCTGCCGCCGCGCAGCGAGTCGGCCCCATGGTGCGGGGAGGCGTCGTCCTCGGTCAGCGGCCGCCCGGTGACGCCGGAGGCCAGACCGGAGGCGAGCAGGAACGGCCGGTCGCTGCCCTTCAGGGTGTCGAGCATCCGCGCGACGGCGGCGCGCTCGCTACGGCCCGCGCCGGCGTAGTCGGCGAAGTCGTGCTTGAAGGCGAGATGGATGACGCCCTCGGCGGTGTCGGCGGCCGACGCCAGGCCGTCGAGGTCGTCAAGGCTGCCGCGGTGGGAGGCGGCCCCCTTGGCCTCGAGGGCGGCGGCCGCCTCGTCAGAGCGGGCGAGGCCGACGACCTGGTGGCCGTGGGCGAGAAGCTCATCGGTGACGGCCGAGCCGATCCAGCCGGAGGCGCCGGTGACGAAGACGCGCATGGCGGTGCCCTTTCCTCGAGCATGTCAGTTACTGACATCGACCATAACACCGCATGTCAGCGACTGTCATCACTAGAATCCTCGCCATGGGTCGCTGGGAGCCGGACGCCCGGGGGCGGATGATCCGTGTCGCGGTCGAGCTCTTCGCCGAGCGCGGCTTCGAGCAGACGACCGCCGGCGACATCGCCGAGCGCGCCGGCGTCACCGAGCGCACCTTCTTCCGGCACTTCGCCGACAAGCGCGAGGTCCTCTTCGACGGCTCGAACACCATGGCGCGCACGGCGCACGACGCGATCCTGGGCGCGCCGGACGAGTTGTCGCCGCTCGACGCGGCGCTCGCCGGGATGGTCGCGGGCGGCAGCCTGCTGGCCGACCGCCGCGATCACGCCGCGCGTCGCTCTCAGATCATCGCGGCCAACCCGAGCCTGCGGGAACGCGAGCTGCTCAAGCTCGCGGCCATGGTCGACGCGACTGCCGAGGCACTGCGCGCGCGAGGCATCGCCGAGCCCACCGCCAGCCTCGCCGCCCACAGCGCGGTCACGGTCTTTCAGATCGCGTGCGGGCGCTGGGTCCGCGCCGACGAGCCGGCCGACCTCGCCGCCCACATAGCCCAGACCGCGGCGGTGCTGCGCGCCCTGGCCTGACGGGCACCGCGGTCGGGCCGGGGCGCCAGCCCGCGCCCGGTCAGGTCGTCGCGGGCGAACGGCCCGTTGGGCCCCCCCGCGCCCCCCCGCCCCCCCCCCCCCCCCGGGCCGGGGGCCCCCCCCCCCCCCCCCCCCGGGGG
>NZ_JADWYU010000131.1:16522-69037 GCF_016786325.1 Frankia nepalensis
GCCCACCGCCCGGGCCCCCCGCGCGGCGCGCGCCGGCTCCGCCCGCCCGGCGTGCCGGGAGCCACCGCGACCCGCCAGCCGTGGGCGAGCCCGAAGACGCCCGCGCCCGCCGGTCACCGACTCGGGGACCAGCGGGCGGCAGATCTCGACGTGCCGGTCAAGGAACGACCAGGCCGAGCAACGGTCAGGAGGTGGCGACCTCGGCGAGCGCGTCGGCGACCGCCTTCGGCTCGGTGATCATCAGATCATGCCCGGTGTCGATGTCCCAGAGCCTGCCCGCCGCGCGCGCCTTCGCCATCAGCTCCGGGTCTCTGGTCGCCAGGGTGGAGGTGCAGACGATGTGGTACTGCGGGATCGCCCACAGCGCGGCCTCGTTGGTGAGCGTGAGCGGCTGCTCGAAGCACCGCCAGGGGTGCGGGGTCAGCCGCTCGGCCATCCAGGCGATGTCCTCGGGGTCGGTCACCCCGTAGAAGGCGCCAGCCTCGGGGAACGGGATGAGCACCAGCTCGACCCCGTCGACCACCTTCCCCAGCGGGCGGGTGGCCTCGATGATCGGCCCGGCGACGTCCAGCAGCGACTGGCCGTTGACGGGATTGGCCGCGTCCAGGTAGACGAGACGGCCCACCCGGTCGGCGGCGCGGTCGGCGATGCCGGTGATGACCATTCCGCCGTAGCTGTGGCCGACCAGGATCACGTCCCGCAGGTTCTCGTGGTGCAGCAGCGCGACGACGTCCTGGACGTGCAGGTCGAGGTCGACGTGTGGGCCGACCAGGTGCGCCCGCTCCCCTAAGCCGGTGAGCGTCGGCGCGTACACCTCGTGCCCGGCCGCCCGCAGCAGCCGGGCCACCCGCTGGTAGCACCAGCCGCCGTGGCCGCCTCCGTGTACCAGGACGTATGTCGCCATGATCGCGTCTCCTCCGCGTCGCCGGCGCCGGGCGGAACCGGACGCAACGACCGGAACCAGGACCAGACACCCGAGTAACGTGGTTACCGAAGTAACCACGTTACTGTGGTGGTGTCAACCGAGGCCGCGTGGCCGGACGCAGGGATGCCAGGACCCGGGGACACCCGCCGGGAGGACACGAAGGGAGCTCGCGGAGGTGGCGGAGTCACGGCGGCCTACCGGCGCGATCGTCGACGTCGTTCTCACGCTGCTGGAGTCCGAGGGCTACGACGCCGTGCAGCTGCGGACGGTGGCCCGGCGGGCCCACGTCTCGCTCTCCACGATCTACAAGCTCTTCGGCACCCGCGACGAGCTCATCATCACCGCCGTCGAGCGGTGGCTGGCGAGCAACACCTGTGCCCCGGTGCCGGGGCCGCCACCCGGCGAGAGCCTCTATGACGGCCTGATGCGGGTGTTCCGGCACGTCTTCGAACCGTGGGAGCGCAACCCGCGCATGCTCGAGGCCTACCACAGGGCCCGCGCGACCCCGGGCGGCGAGCGGCTCGAACGGCAGACGATGGCCATCATCGGGCCCGCCGGGCGCGCCGTGCTCGCGGACGGCGAGCCCGGCTACGTCGAGGACGTCGCACTCGTTCTGACCAACGTCGCGTACGCCGTCGGCGCCCGGTTCGCCGCCGGCGAGCTCGACATCACCGACATCCTCCCGACACTGGAACGCGCCGCCTACCGGCTCACCGCGAACAACGAGCCCGCGGCGCGGGCCGCCGGAGCGCGTTCCACCGCGCCAGGCCAGGAGAGCTGATGCCCAGCGAGGGATCGTTACCAGCACCGCCGTTCGACCGCGAGCTCCAGCCGGTCCTGGCCACGGGCCGGCTGCTGTCGACCGTCGACGTGGACACCATGATCAGATCGCGGATCTCCCTGCCGCTCACCGAGGTCGACGCGGCGCTCGCGGCGCGGGGCCTCGTCCGCGAGGACCACCTGGTCCCCGGCCTGGACGAGGATCCGGAGGTCACCGTGAGCGTCATCCGGAAGCAGTCCGGGGCGCCGGGCGGCCCCGGTTTCTACTTCGCCCACGGGGGCGGCATGGTGACGGGCGACCGGTTCTCCGGAATGGACCGCTACCTCGACTGGATCGAGCTGTTCGACGCGGTCGTGATGACCGTGGAGTACCGGCGCGCGCCCGAGCACCCGGACCCGGCGCCGCTGCGCGACTGCTATGCCGGCCTGGTCTGGACGGCCGCGCGGGCCATGGAGCTGGGGTTCGACCCCGGCCGGCTGTTCGCCGTCGGGCTGAGCGCCGGCGGTGGTCTCGTCGCCGGCTCCGTGCTGCTGGCGCGCGACTACGGCGGCCCGAGGCTCGCCGGGCAGCTCCTGCTCTGCCCGATGCTCGACGACCGCGACAAGACACTCTCCAGCCGCCAGATCCGCGGGATCGGCGTGTGGGACGGCGCCAGCAATGCCGCCGGCTGGTCCGCCCTGCTCGGCGACCGGCGGGGCACCGACGCGGTGTCGATCTACTCCGCGCCGGCGCGCGCCACGGACCTGGCCGGCCTGCCGCCCACCTACCTCGACTGCGGGTCGGCCGAGGTCTTCCGGGACGAGGTGGTCGCCTACGCGGGCGCGATCTGGGCCGCCGGCGGCTCGGCGGACCTGCGTGTCTGGGCTGGCGGCTTCCACGGCTTCGACGGGATCGCGCCGGGGGCGGCGATCTCCGCCGAGGCGCGGGCCGGCCGGGTCGCGTTCCTCCGCCGGGTCCTGCGCGCGCTCGGGTGACGGGCCACACCCGGCCCGTACACAAGTAAGCGTTCACTTGTCCTCCCGAAAAACCCCGGTTACCGTGCCCTGCACACGACGAGTCGGGCCGGGAGCGTGACGCATGACCGCACAGGGACGCCTCGCGGGCAAGGCCGCCATCGTCACCGGAGCCGGCTCGACCCCCGGCCCCGGCATGGCGACCGGCCGCGGCTGCGCCATCCTGCTGGCCCGCGAGGGCGCGCGGGTGGTGCTCGCCGACATCGACCCCGACCGGGCCGCCGAGACCCAGAAGATCATCGAGGACGAGGGCGGCACGGCGGTCGTCTTCGGCGGCGACATGACGAAGGCCGCCGACTGCGAGGCCATGGTCGCCGCCGCCGTCGACGCCTTCGGCACGGTGGACGTCCTCGTGAACAACATCGGGGTCTCCGTGATGGGCACCGTCGTCGACACCAGCGAGGCCGACTGGGACCGGGTGCAGGCACTCAGCCTGCGCACCATGTTCCTCGCCAGCAAGAGCGCGGTGCCCGTCATGGCGGCCAAGGGCGCCGGGTCGATCGTGAACATCGGCTCGATCGCGGGAGCCCGCGGCGGCGGCTACGCCAGCTACGCGGCGGCGAAGGGTGGCGTGCACGCGCTCACCGTCGACATGGCGTACGCGCACGGCCGCGACGGCATCCGGGTGAACGCCATCGCCCCCGGCCACATCACCACTCCCCTGCTGTTCTCGGTCCTCGGGGTCACGCCGGAGGCGGACTACCGCCAGCGGCTCGCGGCGGCCTCGACCATGCTCGGCACGAACGGCGACGGCTGGGACGTCGGCTGGGCCGCCGTGTTCCTCGCCAGCGACGAGGCCCGCTGGATCACCGGGGTCGTCCTGCCGGTAGACGGCGGAGTCATGGCCGTGACACCGCTGATGATGGCCGACCAGTTGCGGGCCGAGCAGCGACCGCCATCGGCCTGAGCGCGCGGTCCGACCCGAGAACCGCGGGGCCGAGAAACGCCTAGTCCAGCCCGAGAAACGCCTAGTCCGACCCGTGAAACTGGCGCCCACGGCGCGGGTGGAGGAACCGAGAACATGACCAGCGAGGACCAGCGGACCAGACCGGAGCTTCTCGCCGCCAGCGACGAGCAGATCGACGACGCCGTCGAACACGCCGATCCCCTGGCGTTACGCGGGCTTCTGTACCAGCTCACCGGCGACGAGAGCGTCGCCGCGACGAAGATCGGCCCGGTGCGCGGCTATGTCGGCGGAAAGCTCTCGTTCGGGCTGACCGATCCGGCCGACATCGCGCTGCTGCGGGCGAAGGCCGCCCGTTTCCTGAAGGACTACCGTGACGCCGGCGCGGGCCCGGTCGCCCCCGGCCCCCGCGAGCGGCTGCCCCGCAGTCTCGCGCTCGCCGGCGGCGTGGACGAGCTGCCGGCCGAGGACGCCGAGCTGTGGGTCGAGGAGCTCTCCCTCGACCCGTGGGCCCGTGGGCTGACCTGGGACCAGCCGGCCCCGGACCGGCGCCGCCTGCAAGATTTCTCCGTCGTCATCGTCGGCGCGGGTATGGGCGGCCTGAACGTCGCGGCCCACCTCAAGCACGCCGGGATCAGTTTCACCCTGCTCGAGAAGAACTCGGGCGTCGGTGGAACGTGGTTCGAGAATCACTATCCGGGCGCCCGCGTCGACTCCCCCAGCCGGGCCTACACGCACATCCTCGGCGTCGAGTTCGAGACCCCGTCGCCGTGGTGCTCACGGGACGAGAACCAGCGCTACTTCAACTGGTTCGCCGACCGGTTCGGGGTGCGCGAGCACATCGTGTTCGACACCGAGGTCTCCACGATGACCTGGCGCGAGGACACCGCGACCTGGGAGGTCGTGGCCAAGGGGCCGGACGGCGAGCGGGTGCTGCGAGCCGACGCGGTCGTCAGCGCGGTCGGGCTGCTGTCGCGGCCGAGCCTGCCCCGCATCGACGGCATGGAGACGTTCGAGGGCCCGTCGTTCCACACCGCGCGCTGGCCGGACGAGCTCGACCCGGCGGGCAGGCGGTTCGCGGTGATCGGCACCGGCTGCTCGGGCGTGCAGATGGTCCCCGAGCTGGCCAGGCTCGCCGGGCACGTCACCGTGTTTCAGCGCACCCCGCAATGGCTCTTCGAGCACAACGGGTACCGCTCGCCGTTCCCGGACCAGGTGGGCTGGCTGGACCGGAACCTGCCGTTCCACCCGCATTTCATGCGTTTCCGGACCACCTGGCTGCTGGGCCCGTACCTATCCGGGCCGCTGCGCGAGATCGACCCGGACTTCGAGGACCCGTACGCCCGCAGCGCGGTCAACAAGCAGATCCGCGACGAGCGGGTCGCGTTCATCCGGCAGAAGCTCGCGAGCCGGCCGGACCTGGTCGACAAGATGATCCCGCCGCACCCGCCGTTCTCGGCCCGCCCGATCCAGGTCGACGCCGCCTACAACATGTACGACGCGATCCTGCGGGACGACGTCAGCCTCGTCACCGACCCGATCGAGCGAATCACGCCGACCGGCGTGCGCACCGTCGACGGGACCGACCACGACGTCGACGCGATCGTCTACGCGACCGGGTTCCGGGCGAACGAATGCCTCTGGCCGATGGACGTGGTCGGCCGCGACGGGCAGTCGGTGCACACCCTGTGGCAGAAGGACGGCCCCCGGGCATACCTCGGCGCCATGCTGCCCGGCTTCCCGAACCTCTTCCTCATCTACGGGCCGAACATGAACCCGTACGGCGGGCTCGGCGTCATCAACCACCAGGAGATGGTGACGCGCTACCTCCTGGACCTCGTCAAGGAGCTGATCCTCACCGGGAAACGCTCCGTCGAGGTCACCGAGGAGGCCTACTGGCGGTACAACGACCAGCTCGACGCGCGCGAGAAGTTCAAGATCTACATGGATCCGCGGGCGAACAGCTACTACCGCAACGGGCACGGCCGCTCGGTCACGAACTGCCCCTTCCCCGGGAACGAGATGTGGCACCGGCTGCGCAGGCCGAACCACGACGACCTGGTCGTCAGATAGGAGCGTCCCGCCACCCGCCTCCGCGCGCCCTTTGCCACCGTCGTGCGGGTCCGACGGCTTTTGCCACGCGGACCCCGGCGAGGCGGACATGGGCGAAACGCGCCGTTCCCTACACTCGACCGGCGGCGGCCGCGACGGTAGGCGCGTGCGGGCCGCGACGGGGGACGAGATGGCCGAGCCTTTTGTCGTCGAAGGTCCGATCGCCGAGCGGTGGCACGCCTGGGGCGGGGCCGAGGGCGCGTTCGGCGCGCCGACGGGGCCCGCGCAAGCGGACCGGTGAGCCGGACCGGGCCGGGCCATGGAGGGCCGGGCCAGTAGCCGGCGGCCTTGCCTGGTTTGTCACGCCGTCGCCTGGCCACGCAGCGCGGTCATCGGACGTGCGCGGTGCCCGTGCGGCAGCCATCGTGGAGTGAACGGCGTGAGGGAGGCCGGATCTTGCCAGATGGCGGCGTCGAGACGCGACCGGCGGGCCGTGCCGGCGCCATGGCGGCGCGGCCCGTCACCGACCGGACGTTTCGGGCCATGCTCACGCTGGTGCTGGCGTTGCTCGCGCTGTCGACGGCCAGCCAGCTGGCCCTGTCCGGTCAGCCGCGGCTGGTCGCCCAGGCGGCGACCATGTTCGCCACCGGAGCGCTGGCGACCGTGTTCGCGGTCGTCGGCATCGCGCGGACCCGCGGCGTCGAGCGGCGCTGGCGGCTGCTGGTCGCCGCCGGCCCGCTGTCCACCCTGCCCGGCGCGGTCGAGTGGACCCGCCAGTACTTCTCCGGCAACCCGGAGCTGCTGCGGCTGACTCCGCCCGAGAGCGTGTTCCTCGTCGCTCCGGTGCTCGCGATCGCCGGTCTGATCTGCATGCCGGCCGGCACCGACGAGCGGCAGAAACGGGCGCCTCCGCGGCCGGACGGCGGGGTATGGCCCCGCTACTCCCACACGGTCATCGCCCTGGACGGGCTGATGATCGTCCTGTCCATCTTCCTGATCGCCTGGTTCGCGCTGCTGCGGCACGTCGTGGGCAGCGGGATCAGCGGGACGTCGTTCGTCATCGCCCTCGCCTTCGCGATGACCTCGGCGCTGCTCGTCGTGGTCCTCGCGCTGGTGGCGACCTTCCGCCGGCCCAGCAACGGCCGCGCGCTCGCCCTGCTCGGCGTCGGCCTGGTCGCGCTCGCCGCCTCCGAGACGGTGCTGGTCCGGCTCAGCCTGCCCGGCGCGGACGTGCAGGGCACCGTGCCGCTCTGGATCGGCGCCGCCGCCGGCCCCGTCCTGGTAGCCCTCGCCATGATCGCCCCGGCACGGGACACGCGGCACCAGCGACCGCCCGAGCGCGACCGGGTGACGATCGGCCGGTTTCGCTGGCAGGGGGACGAGGTCCGCCGATGGCTCCACGCCTACCTGCCTTACCTGCCTCTCGCCGTCGCGGCCGTCCTCGTCCTCGCGACCGCCGTCCGCGACGGCGCGCTACGCGGCCTCACCCTCTACGTGGCGCTCTGTCTCACCGCGCTCGCCACCCTCCGCCAGCTCATCGTCGTCGCGGAGAACCGGCGGCTCGTCAGCGATCTGCGGGTAGTGCATCAGCAGCTTCGACACCAGGCGTACCACGACGGGCTGACCGGCCTGGCCAACCGCGCCTTGTTCATCCTCGAGCTCGAACTCGCGGTCACCGCGCACAGCGAACGTGGTCAGCCGGTAGTCGTGCTCTTCTGCGACATCGACCATTTCAAGACCGTCAATGACACCCACGGTCATGCCGCGGGCGACCAGTTCCTGCGCACCGTCGCCGACCGCCTTCGGACCGCCGTGCGCGAGGATGACCTCGCAGCCCGCCTCGGCGGCGACGAGTTCGCCGTTCTCCTCACCCGCAGCGACGCAGACCCGCACACCGCCGGCAGGCAGTGCGCCAGGCGCATCACCGCGGCCATGGACCGGCCTGTCACCCTCGCCGGGCATCTCCAGCGGATACAGATCAGCATCGGCGTGGCACTCGCCGACAGCCACCAATCACTTGTCAGCGCCGAACAGATCCTCCACCAGGCCGACACCGCGATGTACCACGTCAAACAGCTGCAAAAAGGGTGAACGGCCCGAGTGACCGCCGCGGCGGCGGGCGACCCGCGCGCTCGACGCGCGTCCCGGTCGTCAGACGCGCTGGGGGGCGTGCTCGGCCAGGTCCGCCGGCACCGGGGGCTCGGCCAGCGCGCACAGGCCCGCGCCGAGCAGGTCGAACGCGACCTCGGTGAGGTGGCGCAGGTCGGCGTCGCCGTCGCTGGCGCCCCAGAACTCGGCCACCGAGGCCAGCGCGGCGACCACGAGATCGGCGATGAGGCGCGGGCGGATGTCGCGGGCCTGGTCCATCCCCAGCCGGTCGGCGATCTGGGCGGCCAGTTCCTGCCGGACGCGATACTGCTCCTCGAGCTGGCGTCCGCGCAGCGACGGATTGGTGCACAGCATCCGCAGGACCTTGGCTGCCTGGTCGGCGTTCTGTTCGTGGGCGTCGACGGGCGCGTGCGCGGCGACCCGCAACGACGTCATCAGTGGCTCGGTGCGCGGCCTGTCCGCGAAGGTCTGCATGATGTCGAGCGTCACCGCGCGCAGGATCTCGACCGCCACGTCCCCCTTCGTCGGGAAGTAGCGGAAGAACGTGCGCGGTGACACCTCCACCGCCGCGGCGATGTCCTCGACGGTGGTCGCCTCGTACCCCCGCTCGGTGAACAGGTGGCAGGCGGTGGCTGCGAGCTGGTCGCGCGTCCGTTCCTTCTTGCGCTGGCGCAGTCCCACCGAGGGCTCCTCCGATCGGGCCCGCCGCCCACCGCCCGTGGGGGCGGGGTGCGTCGCGACGGGCGACGTGAACAGGCCGATTATCGGCATCCGGCCTTGTCGGGGCACGGACTCCACCATCTGGTGGCCCAGTGGTCACCGGGGCGCCGCCTGGCGGCCGCGCGGGCGGGTCCTTGTCAGCGCAACCGGTTCCACAGTAGCCGCGGGCTGTCCAGGACCCGGCTCGTCGCGGTGACCACGAGGCCCGGCCCGTCGATGTCACCGCGCTCCAGCCGGGCGATGAAGACGATCTGCTCCAGGGACGGCGGCCCGACGGCGAGGCTCTGGCGCAGCGCGTCGTCGCTGTCGAGCCGGCCGGTGCTCACCTGGTAGGCAGCGACCATGCTGCCGGTCCGGCCGACACCCGCCCCGCAGTGCACGAGGACCGGGCCCCGCGCCTCGCTCACGACCGACAGGAACTGCTCGACCTGACCGGCCGAGGGAGTGTGGCCATCCTTGATCGGAATGCGGACCAGCCGCACCCCGAGCTCCGGGAGGACGTCCTGCGTGCCCGGATTGCGGCGCAGCCCGGCGTCGTCCAGGTCACGCAGGTCGACGACGGTCCGCACACCCGCCGCGGCGAACGCCCGGTAGCCGTCGGCGGACGGCGCGGCCGACCGCCACAGGTGCTCGTCGACGCGTTCCACGTTGCCGGTCCCGGCGAACGCCGCCAGCGGCGGGGCGTGCCGGGCGGCGAGCCAGTGGCTGACGCCGAGGATCGCGCCGTTGCCGAGCGCCCAGAACAGGACGAGGCCGACGGCGAGGCGCAGCGCCCATCGTCCGGCGCGGGCCGGGCGGGACGGGACGACCAGTTCGAGCGCGACATACGAGACCACCGCAGTCGACTCTAGGCGGCCGGTCCACGCCGCGTGACACCCGGTCCCCCTTTCGGGCCGCCGTCCGGGCACGGGACGCCGCCCGGAACAGACCGTCGGCGCGGCGCGAGTCGCCGTCGCCCCGCGGCGCCTCGCGGCTCCCGCCGCCCGCTACCCGGTCGCCGGCCAGCCGCCGCCCGCGAGGACTCCAGGCGCCTCCCGCGCCTGACAGGCACGACCGGCACCGGCGGCCGCCACGACCGCGCAGGCCGTCGCGCCGGATTCCAGCAGGTCGAAGCCGTAGTCGACCATCGCGCGCAGGTCGGCCTCGCCTCCGATCGCCGCCCACCGGTCCACCGCGGCGGACAGGATCTCCACCGTCAGCGCGGCGATCATCGGCGCCCGGCCGTCGGTCGGCTCCGCGTCGAGCCTGCGCGCGATCAGGACCGCGAGATCCGCCTGGCAGCGGCGCTTCTCGTCGGCGAACCGCGCGCGCAGCGTCGGCGCGGCGTCGAGCACCCGCGCCAGCCGCACCGCCTTCGCCCGCTCCCGGCCGATCGCGTCGACCAGGGTGTGCGCCGCGGACCGCAGCGAGCTCATCAGCGGCTCGTCTCCCGCGCGCGCGGCGAACACCTCGGCCAGCAGGGCGAGCTTCCCGTCCGCCCGGAGCGTCTCGGCGATCGCGTCGTCCTTCGTGGGGAAGTAGCGGAACAGGGTCCGCGGCGAGACGTCGACCGCCGCCGCGATGTCGTCGACCGTCGTCGCCTCGTACCCACGCTCGATCACCAGGTCGCGCGCGGCGGCGGCGAGCTGGTCCCGGGTCCGCTCCTTCTTGCGGTCCCGCAGCCCGGCACCGTCCCCGCCCCGGCGGCATTCCGCGGCCGGCAGGTCCTTGCGGTGGATCACGTCACCCGCTCGCCCGGACCGCGGCGGGGACCATCGAGATCGACGTGACCGAGCCGAGGAGGTGGTCGATCCGGTGATCCTCCAGGCAGCCGCGCAGCCGCCGCTGCCCGTGCTCGCCGATCGCGGGCGTCACCGTCACGGAGAACCGCCCGTCGCCGAGCCAGGTGAGCTGCCCGGGTGCCCGCGCGGAGGCGCCGATCGTCGTTCGGGCGCAGCCGGTCCACAGGGCGGCGGCGTCCAGGCTGTCGGGGGCGCGCTGGTTGGACCGCAGGGAAACGGTGACCACGCTCGCCGTGCCCGGCGGCACCGCGTCTGACCGGCTCTCGGTGGCCTCACGCAGGGCGCCGAGGGCGACCACCGCCCCCACGGCCACGGCGAGGACCACGACGAGGGCGCCGGTCCGGCGGGCGCTCATGATCCCGCCCCTCCCGCCGGCGCGCCGCCGGTCGGCGCCGGCTGCCCCGAGGCGACGGTCACCGCGGCCGTGGCGGTCCATGACCAGGCTCCCGGCCGGTAGGCCCAGCCCGGGTCGACGCGGGGCGGCACCAGCCGGGCTGGCAGCCGCAGCGACGCGAGCTCGGCCGCCATCGAGCTGACCGCCCGCGGCTTGGCGACGGCCGCCGCGACCCGCTCGACCACCCACGCCAGCGCCGACAACAGCAGGCCCGCGCCCAGCAGGAGCGGGATGAACACGTTCGTGCGGCCGCTCGCGGGGTCGAGCCAGGAGAACGGGTTCGACAGCGCGGGCCGGCCCGCGGCGAGGACGGCCCGCAGCCGCCGCTGCTCGGACGACACCGCGGCCCCGGTCCACCCAGCCGTGGGAACGGAGCCGGCCAGGAGACCGTCGGTGGCGGGGTGGGCCGGGGCGGCCGGCGCGGCCCACGGCGCCGGCCTGGAGCTGGCGGCGCCGAGCCGGTTAGTGATCCACAGAGCGGCCAGCGCCACCTCGGCGGCGAGGAACACCAGGGCGGAGAAGACGGCGCGCTGCCACTCCCAGCGCACCAGGTAGGTGATGACGTAGCCGCCGCTGCCGAGCAGGGTCGCCAGGAGCGCCAGCACGGTGAGCCGACGAATGATCATGGCGTGCTCCTTTCGGACGTGGACCCGTCCTGGCTGCGAGGGCCGGCGACGGGGCGTTCCCTGACGGCCTCGGGAAGCCCCGCGCCGAGGCTGCGCGGGCTGTCCGGGACGATGTCGACGCGCCCCGAGTTCCCGTCCACGACGACGTGGGCGCCGGCCGGAAGCGCCTGGCGGGCGTCCGCGACGCCCACGACGGTGGGGACACCGAGCTCGCGGGCGAGGATCGCCAGGTGCGACAGCGGGCTGCCCGTGGTGCTGACCAGCCCGGCGAGGCCCGGTAGCGACGCCGCCAGCTGGGGACTGAGGGTGTCGACGACCAGGACCGCGCCGGTGCCAGGGTTCTCGCCGTGATGGACGGTGCCGGCCCCGATGCCGCCGCCGGCGGGGACCCCGGTCACGCTGCCCGGGTCGGCCGACTCCCGGCGCGACCCGCCGAGCCGCGCCGGGACGACCTCGCCGTCGGCGGACAGCTGGAACGCCGCTGGCAGGGGGACGTCGGCACCCGGCGAGGCCGGCCGGCCGGCGAGGCGCTGCCCGGCAGGCGTCCAGGTGCCGGTGACCGCCCCGGCGAGCTCGTCGAGGCGCAGCCCGGTGACGGCGGCCGGATCGTCGAGCAGGCCGCGCGCGGTCAGCCGCCGGCCCAGCTCCATCGCGATGCGCGCCGTCAGCTCGTGCAGCCAACGGGCCCGCAGCCGCAGGGCCTCGCGCAGCACCCGCGGGTCGGCGGCGCCCGGGTGCGGGTCGTCGGCCGCCGGCCCCGCGAAGGGCGCCGCGCCCAGGGGCGGCGGGGCCTCGGCGGTCAGGCGGTTCCCGCCGGCCCGGCCGTCGGGCCCCTCCTCGGCCCGCGCGGCCCGGGGCACCGGCGACGCCGGCGTCATCACGGGCAGCGTGGCGCTCGGCGGGATGGACGGGGACGAGAGCGTCAGCAGGACGGGGCGGTCGGCGATGAGGCGGTCGGTGGCAGCGGGACGATCAACGGCGGCGGGACGATCAACGGCGAGGCGGTCGGCCCGGGTCGCGTCGCCGGCCTGTTCGGCGAGCAGGATCCGCAACGCCGCGCTGGCGGCGCCGTGGAACGAGTCGTCGCCAGACGTCCTGGCCACGCCGGGCAGCGCGCGGGCCGTGCCCGCCGACCGGCGGCCGCCCGCGCCCGATGAGGCTGGCGAGTCAAGGGCGCCGAGGATGCCGACGAGGATCTCGTAGCCGTGCGCGGTGGCCAGGGCGTCCGCGCCGCGGCGCAGCGCGACGAGCAGCTGCCGGTCGTCGAGGCCGGCCAGCGGCGGCACGTCGGCGAGCAGGTCGTCGAGGTCGGCGATGGTACGAGCGGCGAGCGCCGGCAGCCCGACCCGCAGCCGGCCGACGCGCCAGGCGGCCGTGAGGCGGCGCAGGCCCGGACGCGGGTCGAGCACGTACCAGACGCGATGGTGGCGGCGGGCCGCGCCGAGCAGCTCGAGGTCGGCGACCGCCCGGTCGGCGACGACCCGCACCGGCGGCGTGCGGGCCAGCTGGCGGCGCGACGCGCCGCCGACGACCCGCAGCGCCGTGGCGACGCCTTCCGTCAGCGGGGGGATCCAGAGATCTTGTTCCAGGGGTGTCAGGGGCTCGGGAAAGGTCTCCGCGACCGGCCCGGGCCCGAGGATGTGGGCACCTCGGGCCGGGCGGGGCTGGCGCCGGGCGGTGGCGGTGACCGGACGGCTCTGCAGCAGCCGCAGCGTCCCGGAGCGGTCCTGTGCCCACTCCATGTCCTGCGGCCCGCCGAACAGGCGGTCGGTGGAGCTGGCCAGCTCGGCGAGGGACCGCAGCAGGTCGGGCGGGAGCCAGTCGGGGCGCGGGGCGAGCGGCCGGCCCCGGCGGCTGAGCGGGACGGTGACGCCGTCGAGGTCACCGGAGACCAGGCCCGCCGGGGTGTCGGGGACCGCGGCGAGGATCAGCGCGTCCGGGTGGGTGCCGACCGGGTCGACACCGAACAGCACGCCACCGGCGCGGGCCTCGAGCTGGGGCTGGACGAGCACGGCCATGGGCGCGCCGTCGGCGGAGGCGACCACGTCCGCGAGCGCGGCGGGCACGTCGTCCGGGGCCACGTCCAGCACCGACCGGAACCGCCCGGCCTGGGAGGACACCGAGCCGTCCTCGACGGGGGAAGAGGAGCGGACGACGAGCGACGAGCCGGGACGCAGCCGGCCGGTGAGCCGGCCGACGGCCGTGGCCAGCGCCGCGAGACCGGCCGCGTGCCCGGGATGGCCCGGGTCGGCCACGGCGGCGG
This sequence comes from Frankia nepalensis, assembly GCF_016786325.1. Taxonomy (GTDB): domain Bacteria; phylum Actinomycetota; class Actinomycetes; order Frankiales; family Frankiaceae; genus Pseudofrankia; species Pseudofrankia nepalensis. Next base: position 30,091 of record NZ_JADWYU010000131.1, read on the forward strand.
CCGTGGCCGTGGTGACCACGAAGCCAGGCAGGACGGGCAGGCCGGCGGCTCGGGCGCGTGCCAGCGCCGCCGCCTTGCCGCCCACGTCGTCGACGGCCCACCCGCCGCCGGCGACCACGCCGGCGGCCGCGCCGGCATCGCCGCCGGCGTCGTCGAGGTCACGGATGTCAGCCGTTCCGACCGGCGGATCGGGCTGCTCGGGAATGCCGTGCGTCGCGTTGGCCACCTGGATCTCCTCAGCAGCGGGACGCCCCGTCGGCTGGAGCGCGGCGCGGCGCGAAGCGATCTGTCATTCGACTGACATAAGTCTCAGCAACGACAAAAGTCCGTGTCAAGACATTTGACGCCGAGATGTCGCGGGTGTGGCCGACGGCACGTCCCGTCCCAGGCGTCAAGATCCGAAACGCTCCCCACCCGGACGCCCCGAGCCGGACCGCCCTGCCGGGCACCGGGCCCGAGAGCACAGGACAGAACGGTTTTGCCACCTGGGTGCCGCCACGCGCCGTCACGATCGACAAGACAGGACCCGCCGGGTCGGTTCCGACCGGAGGCGAAGTGTCAGCTCGAACGCGCGCTATGACTCGTCTTCTGGGCGAACAGGTGCGGGCGTGCCGGCAGTCATGGGGCGCGGAGGGCGGCGGTGCGGGCCGGACCGCGGACTTGTCCGCCGATCCGCGGTCCATGACTCGCGTTTTGCCGGACAAGTTCCGAGCGTGCCGGTAGGCCTGGGGGCGCGGGGCAGGTTGCGGGCTTGTTCGCCGATCCGCGAGTCATGGACCGCGCTACCGCTGACACTTCGGTGGCGCCAGCCCGCGGCGCGGGTCCGCGACCGGGCGAACCTTGACTGACGCGGCACCAGCATCGGATCGGTGAACCCGCGTCGTCACCACCGACCACCATCGCGCGGCCCTCAGCGGTCTTTCGCGAACGCCGGGCGGACGTCGCCGTAGCAGGCGCGGACACACCGTTCGGACCGGCCCCGCGGTCGGGCCGGTCTGCCGGGGCGACGCGCTGACGACGTGAGAGGCTCGGCACCGTGACCACGTTGGAGGACCTGACCGAGCTGGGGCGCGAGGAGCACGGGCTGGCCGTCGTGTCCACGACCCGGGCGGATCGCACGATCCAGTCGTCGGTGGTCAACGTCGGCGTGCTCGCGCACCCGCTCACCGGCGAGAACGTCGTCGCGTTCGTGACCTACGGGGCGGTCAAGCTCGCGAACCTGCGGGCCAGGCCCGAGCTGACCGTCACCGTGCGCTCAGGCTGGCGGTGGGTCACCGCGGAAGGCACCGCCGAGCTGATCGGGCCGGACGACCCGCACCCGGAGGTGGACTCCGAGCGGCTGCGCCTGCTGCTGCGCGAGATCTTCACCGCCGCCGGCGGCACCCACGACGACTGGGACACCTACGACCGGGTGATGGCCGAACAGCGCCGCGCCGCGGTTTTCCTCCACCCCCGCCGCGTCTACAGCAACTGACGACCACGCGTCAGGCTGGGCTCGCGCCGGTCACTAGCCGGACTGGCGGGTGGCGAGGTAGCCGAGCCAGCCGTCGGGGTGCCGGATCTCGACGGCGCCGGCCAGGGCAGCCGCCCGTACCCGCATGCTCAGGGATCCGCTGCCGTCGGCCAGCTCGATGACCGTCAGTTCCAGCTCGGGTGGTTCGAGCGGGAGCAGGCGGTCGCGCAGCACCGCGTAGCTGACGGCGTAGAGCTCGCCCGGCACCGACCAGCCGCCGGCGGTGACCGGTTCCAGGCCGGGGAACTCGTCGCGGAACGACCAGAAGCGGTACCGCGGCGCGGTCCACGCCCGGCCCAGGAACTCGGCGTCCGCGAGCGGCGCGTGGATCGATCCGCCGCTCATCGCCTGGCCGTTGACGAACATCCGGACGATGTCGGACCGGTTGTCGAGGCGGGAGCGGTCGATGGCGGGAGCGCCCGCGCCCAGATCGTTCGCGCCGAGGTCGTCCGCGCCGGGCCGGGTGCCCGTGGTCAGGTCGGTCATGCTCCTCATCCCTCCGACAGGCCGGTGCGGCGCGCGTGCCCGCGGACGGCGTGCGCGAGGGCCGCGGCGACGGCCTGTTCCTCGTCACCGCTGGCGAGAGCCGCGATCAGCGCCCGGTGCTGCTCGATCGGTTCGTAGCCGCCCTGCTGGACGTAGTCGTCGGTCGGGTACAGGAACGCCTGCGACTGGAGGAAGGTCGACGTCCGCGGGCTGAACGCGGCACGGTTGACGGCCATGTGCAGGTCGAGATGCGCCATCGCGAACGCGGGGCCGCCGATCCCGCCCTCGCGCAGCGCCGCGTCCAGCGGGCCGAGCTTGTCGAGGATCGCCTGCCAGTCGATCTCGGCCGCGCGCCGGCTCACCAGCCGGGCCACCACCTCGTCGAACGCGACCCGTAGCAGGTGCATCTCGGCGCGCTCGCGCGGGCCGACGGCGCAGACCTCCAGCTGGCCGCGCCGGATCCGGGTCACCAGCGCCTCGCTGGTCAGGCGCTGCAACGCCTCCCGGACGGGGGTGCGGCTCACCCCGAGCTCCTCGGCGATGCGATCCTCCACGAGCCGGGTGCCGGGCGCCAGCTCGCCGGTCATGACGGCCTGGCGCAGGTAGCGGTACACCCGCTCGCGCACGGTCGCGGTACCCGTGCCCGCCGGCCGCGGCCAGCCCTCGCCTGGCACGGCGTCGCCAGGCACGGCGTCGCCAGGCACGGCGTTGCCGGCCACGGTGTTGCCGGCCACGGAGCCGCCTGACCCGGAGCCGCCTGACACGGTGTCGTCGGGAGCCGCGCCGCGGGTGAGCTCGCCTCCGTCGGAGGGGCGCAGTACCTCGGGTGTCATGGGGTCTCCTGGGTCAGGATCGCGCGGACCGCCGCCGCGCGGGCGGCGTGCGTCGCGCGTTGCATCAGCGTTCCCGAGTTCACGGTGCAGCCCGCGGCCAGCGCGCGGGCCTGCAGGTCGGACAGGCGGTTGTTCAGGTCGAAGAACCCGCTGCCCGGCCCGAGCAGCGCCTCGGTCGGGAAGGGGAACGGGTGGGCCTCGGAGTCGGCCGTCTCCCCCCACGCGGTGGAGTTGATCACGATCGTGGGGAGCTGGCCGCCGAGCGCGTCCGGGAGGTCGGCGGGCGCGGCCGCCTCGGCGCCGGCCAGCGCGGCGAGCTCCCCCGCGGCCGTGGCGGACCGCGCGCTGACCAGCAGCGGGGCGGCCGGCCACACGCGGCGCACGGCGAGCGCGACCGACCGGGCCGACGCGCCGGCGCCGAGCAGCACGACGCTGGCCGGGGTACGGCCGGCGGCGAGCAGTTCGAGCACGGCCTGCGCCGCCCACGAGTTGGTGTTCAGGCCGATCGGCGCCGTCCGGGCCGCGGCGCCCGTCGACGAGCCGGCCGGCGGGCGCAGCACGGTGTCGACGACCCCGGTCGCGGCGGCCGACGCGGACAGCTGGCCCAGCCGGGCGGCGACGTCGCGCTTCCACGGGCTGAGCACGACGCCCAGCGTCCAGTCGGGGTCCGCGACGAGCGCGTCCGGGTCGGCGAAGGGCCGGGCGGCGCCGAGCGAGAGGCCGGCGGCCGTGACCGCGCTCGCGAGCATCGGGCTGCCGACGGCGTGCCGCGCGGTGGTGCCGATGGCACCGATGGCGACCGTCGGGGCGGGCCCGCCGGCCGTGGCCCGGGCGCCGCCGGCCGGCTGGACACCGAGCGGGGCGAGCTCCGCGGCGAGGAAGGCGGCGACCGCCGCGCCGACGACGTCGTCCTTCGGCGCCGGGCCCCCCTTCGGCCAGATCGGCGCGGGGGCGAGGCCTGTCCAGGCGGTCACGGTGGCGATCATGCCATGCTCCCGGCGGGGGTCGCCGGGGCGAGGGCCGGCGTCGCGGTGGCGGGTGTCGAGGGAGCGGGTGTCGCGGTGGCCGGCGCCGGGGCGAGGTGGCGCCCGCGTGGCGCGCCGACGGCCTGGCCGTCCTTGGCGACGAGCTCGCCGCGCAGGTAGGTGGCCCGCACGGCGCCGACCGTCGGCCAGCCCGCGTACGGCGTCACCGGGTGCTTGGAGTGCAGCCGGTGGGGGTCGATCTCACCGGGCGCGGCCGGGTCGACGAGCACGAGGTCGGCGTCGGCGCCCACGCCGAGGTGGCCCTTGCGGTCGTCGAGCCGCCAGGTCCTGGCCGGCGTGTGGCAGCACAGCCGGACCAGGTCGGGCAGGGACAGCCGGCCCCGGTGCACCTCGGTGAGCAGCAGCGGCAGCATGGTCTCCACGCCGATGAAGCCGCCGTGCGCGTGCCACACGTCCGTCTCGGCCTGCTCCTCGGCGGTGTGTGGCGCGTGGTCGGTCGCGATGATGTCGACGTCGCCGGCGGCGATCCCCCGCCACAGGGCGGCGACGTCGTCGGCCGGCCGGATCGGCGGGTTCAGCTTCACCAGGTTCCCGTACCTGTCGTACGCGGTGTCGTCGAGCAGCAGATGGGCGACGAGGACCTCGACCGTGACCCGGTGGCCGAGCGAGCGCAGCAGCCGGACCCGGTCGAGGCCGGCGGCGGTGGACAGGTGGTGGATGTGCAGCTGGGTGCCCGCCACGCTGGCCAGCGTGCTGATCCTGGTGACGGCCTCGACCTCGACGACGGCCGGCCGGCCCTCCAGGTGGGCGCGGGGGTCGGTGCGCCCGGCCGCGCGCAGCTCGGCGGACAGCCGGCGCAGCAGGGCGTCGTTCTCCGCGTGCACGCCGACGACGAGGCCGGCGGCCGTGGCCGCGCGCAGGCCGGTGAAGATCGCGCCGTCGTCCGGGCACGGGTTGTCGCCGGTGGTCTGCCCCATGAACAGCTTCAGGCCCATCGCGCCCGCGGTGGCGAGGCCGGCGATCTCGTCCGCGTTCGTCTTGCCGAGCATCCCGTACAGCCCGAAGTCGACGTGCGCCTTCGGCGTGACCAGCGCCAGCTTCTCGGCGAAGCCAGCCGTGGTCTCCACCGGGGGCAGCGTGTTCGGCATGTCGACGACGGTGGTCACCCCGCCGGCCGCCGCCGCCCTGGTCCCGCTGGCGAAGTCCTCCTTGCGCGTCATTCCCGGCTCGCGCAGGTGGACGTGCACGTCGACGAGGCCGGGCAGCACCACCAGCCCGGTCGCGTCGAGCTCGCGCAGCCCACCGCCCAGCCCGGCGCCGACCGCCGCGACCCGGCCGTCGCGGATGCCGAGGTCGGTGCGTACCGCCCGGTCGTGCGAGACGACCGTGCCGCCGCGTACGACGAGGTCGAACGGCGGGCTCGCCGTGGCGGAACCGGTATGGCTGTCCATGAGGGATGCTCCTCGGTCGCGTGTCCAGGGTGGCGGGGCGGGGCCCGGGATGACGGCGCGGCGGCGCGGCGCGGGGGTCAGGCGGGCAGCTGCATCGCCTTCACCTCGGTCAGCTCGGCGAGCCCTTCCAGGCCGTGCTCGCGCCCGTTCCCGGACTCCTTCACCCCGCCGTACGGCGCGGACAGGTTGAACCCGCCGCCGTTGACGACGACCTGGCCGGCCTGCACCCGCCGGGCCACGGCGATCGACTGGTCGAGGTCGCCGCTCCACACCGACGCGGTCAGCCCGTAGCGGGTCCCGTTCGCCACCGCGACCATCTCGTCGACGTCGTCGCAGGCGTGCACGGTCAGCACCGGTCCGAAGATCTCCTCCTGGGCCAGCGGGTGGTCGGGCGGGACGTCGCTGAACACCGTCGGGCGGACGTAGTAACCGCCGGCGGCGTCGTCCGGGAGCCCGCCCGGCGCGCCCGGGCCGCCCGCGAGCAGCCGAAGCCCGGTGTCGACCCCGGTCTGGATGTAGCCGGCGACCCGGTCGCGCTGGACCGCGCTCACTACCGGGCCGAGCCGGGTCCCGGCGGCCCGCGGCGGCCCGGCCACGATGTCCGCCACCAGCGCGACGAGCCGCTCCTCCACCTCGGCGAGCAGCGGGCGCGGCACGATCAGCCGGCTCTGCGCGCCGCAGACCTGGCCGTTGTTGAAGTAGCAGCTGCCGAGCACGGCCGGCAGCGCCGCGTCCAGCGGCGCGTCTGGCAGCAGCAGCGCCGGGTTCTTGCCGCCGAGCTCCAGCACGCTACGGGTGATCGTGGCCGCGGTCGCGGCGAGGATCTGCCTGCCGACGGCCCGGGAGCCCGTGAAACTGATCATGTCGACGTCCGGGTGGGCGACCAGCGCCGCGCCGACGGTCGGGCCGGTTCCGCCGACGACGTTGACGACGCCGGGCGGCAGGTCGAGCTCGGCGAGCAGCCGGGTCGCGGCCCACGCGGCCAGCGGCTTCACCTCCGAGGGCTTGAGCACCACCGTGTTGCCGAGCACCACCGCCGACGAGATCTTGCTGACCAGCATGTGCAGCGGGAAGTTCCAGGCGGTGATCGCGGCGACCAGGCCGGCGGGCTCCCGCACGACGAGCGAGATGCCCTCCCGGCGCGGCGCGAGCACCGCCTCGGCCAGCTTCTCCAGGTGCTCCAGGCAGGCGACCGCCCGGCCGACGTGGATGTTGCGGGCGAACGCCGGCAGCAGGCCCATCTCGTCGATGACCAGCTCGGTCAGCGCGTCCGCGGCGGCGGCGAGCTTGCCGCGCCAGGCGTCCAGGTAGGCCATCCGCTCGCGCAGCGGGGTCGCCGCCCAGCCGGGCCGCGCGGCGGAGGCGGCGGCCAGCGCCCGCGCGACGAGCGCGTCGTCGGCCTGCCCGGCGTACCCGATCACCTCCCCGGTCGACGGGTCGTGCACCGCCATGGCGTCGGTGGCGGCGCCGGCGAGCAACTCGCCGGCGACGAGATGGCCGGTGACGGGCAGATCGCTTCGGGCCACGGTTCCTCCTGGGTGGGCGCGGGCCTGGCAGGCAGGCGGGACACGGCGGTGGTCAGGACGTCGCGGTGGTCAGGGCCTCGTGGTCGTCAGGGCGCGTAGCGGTGTTCGGTCGCGCTCGGTTCCGGTCAGCGGCGGATCGCTCGGGTACTCACCTCGGCGGGTCGAGCAGCGGGACGCCCAGGTCGAGGACCTCGGCGGCGCGGGCCTCGGCGCGCCGGGCCGACCGCCTGGCCGGGGAGCCGGCGGCGAGGTAGTGCTCGGCGTGCCGGGTCCCGGCCGACAGGAAGCTCAGCGCGAGCGCCCGCGCCCCGTCGGCGAGCAGCAGCCGGGCGCTCGGGGACGCGGACGCGGCGGCGAACGCCGCCTCGTGGTTGCCGCAGCCACCGGTCTCCAGCCGCAGCATCGGCTGGATCATCGGGATCGCCCAGGACAGGTTGCCGACGTCGGTGCTCGCGGCCCGCCCGGATGGCGGCGTGTACGTCTCGCCGGCGTCGCGCACGCTCTCAGGACCGTCAGGACCGTCAGGACCGTCAGGACCGTCAGGACCGTCAGGACCGTCAGGACCGGCAGGACCGTCAGGACCGGCAGGACCGGCAGGACCGCCGGGGCCGCCGGGGCCGGCGAGGAAGTCGAGGTCGACGCCGTCGAACCGGGGGCAGGCCTGGGCGAACAGCCGGGACAGCAGCCGGTCGTAGCGGATCTCGGAGAACCGCGGCAGGGTGCGGCGCAGGGTCGGCTCACAGCCGGCGGCGAGCCCGCCGGCGCGCAGGCAGTCGCCGACCCGGGAGGTGACGCCCTCGAGCGTGCTGGCGTCGGCGGCGCGCACCTTCACCGTCATCGCGGTCCGGTCCGGAATGATGTTGACCGCGTCCCCGGCGTGGTTGACCAGGGTGTGGACGCGGACGCTGTCCGGCAGCTGCTGGCGCAGCAGGCCGATCGCGACACTCGCGACGGTGATCGCGTCGTAGGCGTTGCGGCCGCGCTCCGGGAACGACGACGCGTGCGCCGCCTTGCCCGCGTAGCTGACCGCGAGGGTGTCGTTGGCCAGGGTCGCCGGGCACAGCTCGTCCCGGTTGGCCGGGTGGATCTGCCCGGCCAGGTGGACGTCGTCGAACACCCCGGCCTCGATCAAGTAGATCTTGCCGCCGGCGTTCTCCTCGGCCGGGCAGCCGATCACCAGCACCCGCAGCCCGGCCGCGTCGGCGACCGTCGCGAGCGCGGCGCCGGCGGCGACGGCCATCGTCCCGATCAGGTTGTGCCCGCAGGCATGCCCGATGCCGGGCAGCGCGTCGTACTCCGCGGTGAACGCGACGGTGAGCGGGCCGCTGCCGTACTCGGCGCGAAACGCCGTCGGCATGCCGGCGAGCCCGCGGGTGACGGCGAAGCCGTGCTCGGCGAGCGCGCCGCACAGCGCGTCGGCGGCGTGGTGCTCGACCAGCCCGAGCTCGGGGCGGGCGTGGATCGCCAGCGCGAGCTCCCACCAGCGGTCCAGGCGAGCGGCGAGCTGCTCCTCGACGCGGGCGACCAGCGCCGGGTCGGCGTCGACCACCCCCGCCAGCGACGACCCGCCCGACTCGCCGAACGCCAGCTCGGCGGGAGCGACGGCGAGCGCGAGGCCGGTCACCGGCCACCTGCCTGGGCTCCGGACGCGGTCGGGGCGACGGCGAAGCCCAGCCGGTCGGCAAGCGCGACCAGGCCCGACGGCAGCACGTAGGCGGCGAGCCCGAGCAGCGCGGCGACGGCGGACGTCGCCCACAGCAGCTCGCTGTCCCGGTTCGCCAGCGACGTCGTCATCAGCTCCCCCACCCCTTCCAGCCCGGACAGCCATTCGGCGAGCAGCGCGGCGAGCACCGCCATGGGCGCGGCGACCCGCAGGCCGACCAGCAGGCTGCCGACCGCGTTCGGCAGCAGCCCGGTGCGCAGCCGGCGCGTGAACGGCGTCGCGTAGAGGTCCTGCAGCTCGCGCACCTCGGCCGGCAGCGACTCCATGCCGTCCAGCGCGGCGATCAGCAGGGTGAACACGGTGACCACGACGACGCAGGCGACCGACGTGCCAAGCCCCCGGCCGGTGATCATGGTGAGCAGCGGCGCGACGCCGACGATCGGCAGGGTCCTGAACAGCAGCGCGTAGGCGGTCAGCGGCGTGCGGACCAGCGGCAGCCGGATCGCGACGACCGCGAGCAGCAGCGCCGCCGCGGCGGACGCCGCGAGCCCCAGCGCCGCGCCCTGCGCGGTGACCCAGCAGCGCTCGGCCAGCAGCGGCGCGTTCGACCACGCCGCCTTCGCCGCCTCGGCCGGCGAGGCGACCTGGTAGGTGGGCACGTCGCCGGCCCAGACGTAGAGCTGCCAGCCGGCGACGAGGACGACCAGCGCCCCGGCGACGCTGACCGCGTGGCTGCCCGGGCGGATCGCCGCGCCGCGGCGGCGGCCGTTCGACGGGGCGTTCACCGGATCCTCCTGCGCAGCGGGGTCATCAGGGCGGCGGCCAGCGCGAACAGCGCGAGGGCCGCGAGCGCGGCGAGCAGCAGCGCCGCCCACAGCACCTCGGGCTGGTAGCTGAACAGGGCGTTGACCATCACCTGGCCCAGCCCCCGGGTGCCGGTCGCCCCGGACCACTCGGCGACGATCGCGCCGACGAAGCAGGCCGGCAGCATCGCGCGCAGCCCCAGGTCGAGGACCGGCACGCTGTTCCAGAAGCCGACGTGCCACCACCAGCGCAGCCGGCCGGCCGAGTACAGCGCGCCGAGTTCGTCGCGGCCGCGGGCGGCGGCGAGCGCCGAGCCCGCGAGCATCGCCGCGACCGGCACCAGCCCGGACAGGACGGTCACCGTGGTCACCAGCGTCTGGCCGCGGGTCATCACCAGCGCGAGCGCCGGGGTGACGGCGATCAGCGGCAGCGACCCGATGACGACGGAGGCACCGCCGAGCGCCGGGGTGAGCGCCGGCACGGCGGCGACGGCGACGACGCCGACGGCGGTCACCGCGAGCAGGATCCCGGCCCCGACGACCGTCGCGGTCAGCGTCGGCTCGGCGTTCCACCAGATCATCGACCACTGGTCGTGCAGCGCCCGCACGGTCGCGACCGGGCCGATCAGGCTGGGGCCGAGCCAGCCGGTCGCGGCCAGCGCCGCCCACAGCGCCGGCAGCGCGGCGACCGCCGCCGCGGCGACGAGCACGCGGACCGGCGTCGACGGGCGCGCCGCTCCCGACACGCTCCGGGAGGCGGCGGCGCGCCGCGCCGTCGCCTTGTCCGGCGTCGAGGCCGCGGCGGATGCCGCCGGAGATGTGGCGGATGCCGCCGGGGATGTGGCGGCCGGCGCGGCGGCGGGTGCCGCGGTGGTCGCCGTCATCGCGCGGCTTCCAGGTCGGCGCGGATCGCGCGGCAGCGGGCCGCGAACTCGGCGCTGTCGCGCAGCTCGCGGCGGTCGGCGCGCGGCACCGGCACGTCGTGGACCGCGTGCACCGAACACGGCCGCGGGCCGAGCACGACGACCGTGTCGGCCAGCAGCACCGCCTCGTCCACCGAGTGGGTGACCAGCAGGCAGGTGGTGGCGGTGTCGGAGACGATGCGCAGCAGCTCGAAGTTCAGGTCGGCGCGGGTGATCTCGTCGAGGGCGCCGAACGGTTCGTCGAGCAGCAGCACGTCCGGCCGGGTCGCCAGCGCCCGGGCGAGGGCGACGCGCTGGCGCATCCCGCCGGACAGTTCCCGCGGGCGCCGGCCCGCCCAGTCCGCGAGGCCCGTGATCTCCAGCAGGTGGTCGACCCACGCGGGGTCCTTCGGCAGCCTCGCCAGGTCGAACGGCAGCTCGATGTTGCGCCGCACCGACCGCCAGGACAGCAGGCCCGGGTCCTGGAACGCGAACCCGGCCCGGCGGTCGCGCCTGAGCTGGGCGGGTGCGACGCCGGCGACGTCGATGGTGCCGGCGGTCGGCTCCAGCAGCCCGGCGACCAGGCGCAGCAGCGTCGACTTGCCGCAGCCGGACGGCCCCACCAGCACGCCCATGCCGCCGACCGGCACGGTGAAGCTGACGTCGTCGACGGCGGTGACCGCGCCGCGCCGGCCGGGGTAGCCAAAGCTCACGCCCTCGATCCGCAGCGCCGGCGCGCCGGCACCGCCGGATGTCGCGGGCGCGGCCTGCCCGCCCGGGCTCGCCGACACGGTCGCCGAGGCGGGGGCCGATGAGGAGGCCGGCGCGGAGGCAGACCTCGCGGACCTGGGTTCGGGCACGACGGCACCGCCTTCGTTCTCGCCGACGGCGGCCGGGCCGCCGGTCTGGGTGCGGCCGGCGGCGGGTGAGGCCAGGCTCATGCGGGAACCTCCCGGGGTCGGTGCGCCTGGGCGCTGGACGGTTCGGGGCGGCTGGATGGCTCGGGGCGGTGGTGCACCCGGGTTCCGGCGACCCACACCTCGGCGACGCGCGCCGGGCCGGCCGCCGCGACCGCGATGTCGGCGAGCGGCCAGTCCGGGTGGCCGAACAGGTGCCGCCATGGGCTCAGGTCGAGCAGGACGAAGTCCGCGGGCCGGCCCTCGGCCGGCGGCGCGGGCGCGGCCGCGCCGAACGCGGCCCGCCCGGCGGCGGTGGCTAGGGCGAGCGCCTCGGCGCCCGGCACCCGCCGGTGGGTCTGGGCCTGCCAGAGCCCGCGGGCGAGGCGCAGTTCCGCCCAGCCGTCGTGGTCGTCGGACAGGGCGAGCCCGTCGAGGCCGAGGCAGGCGGCACGGACCTTCGCCGCGGCCCGCGCGACCGGCGCGACGCCGGAGGCCAGCCGCAGGTTCGAGGAGGCGTTCAGGGCGAGCGTGACGCCACGCTCGTCGAGCAGCGCCAGCTCGTCGTCGCGCAGCTGGGTGCCGTGCGCGACGGTGGTCCGTTCGGTGAGCAGCCCGAGCCGGTCCATCGCCGGCAGAAGCCCTTCCGGGTAGACCTCGTCGGCCCACGCCCGCTGGGCCGGGCTCTCCAGCAGGTGCAGGTGCAGCCGGCGGCCCGTGGCGGCGCTGTGCTCGGCGAGGCGGGCGAGCGTTGCCTCGGCGACCCACTGCGGGCCGACCGGGCCGAACTGGAGGTCGACCAGTCCCGCCGCCGGCGTGCCGGCGACCTCGTCCGCCAGCTCGCCGGCGAGCCGTTCGACCTCGGCGATCAGCGCGTCTGCCGCGGCGGCGCCAGCGCCCCGGGCGTCGCGCCGCCGGCCCCGGCGGTCGCCACCCGCGTCGAGGACCGGGAACACGACGGCGGCGCGGATCCCCCGGGTGTACGCCGCCCGGGCCGCCGCGCGCACCTCGTCGACGACGTCGGGCCCGGTCGGGTTGACGCAGAAGACCGCGGCGCCCACGCCGGCGCGCAGCATGGCGTCCGCGGCCAGGCCGACCAGCTCATCCTGGCCGCGCGGGCGGACCGGCCGGCCCAGCAGGTCCAGCCAGTCCTCCAGCGGGGCGTCGGGGATGCCCGCGTCGACGGTGCCCGGGCCGCGGCCGTGGTCGTGCCCGTTCAGCAGCGGCGGGCACAGCACCAGCGTCGGTGCCGCCGCCGAGCCGGCCGGCGCGGGGCGCAGGGTGGCGATGACGCCGTCGTCGACCGCCAGCTCCCACCCGGTGCCGGTATCCGCCCCGGCCGCGGGCAGGCCGGCGTCGCCAATGACGCCGGCGAGCCGCCAGCGGCCGGTGCGTACGCTCATCGTCAGGCCTCGGTCCCTGGTCCGGTCCTCGCGGGTCGGGCGCCGTCGGCTACGCCGTCGCCCCGGCGCCGACCAGGATGTCGGTCGTCAGAACGGAGGCGTAGTCGACCGGCTTGTCGATGAGGCCGGCGGCCTTGTACAGGTCGTAGACCTTCTCGAAGGCGGCCTCGTCGACCCACATCAGGCCGTGCTTCTCGGTGTCCGGCCCGGTGATCAGCGGCACGGCGGCCTTCGCCGACTCCTTCTCGTCGGCGAGCACCGCGCCCGTCTCGTTGTGGTACTGGTCCCAGGTGTACTGGGCGATCTCCTCGGGGTTCTTCACGAAGTAGTCCCAGCCCTTGCGGTCCGCCCGCAGCCACCGGGTGAGCAGGTCCTTCTTGCCCTCGATGGTCTCCTTCGTCGCGAACAGGGCGTTGCCGTAGTCGGGGTTGCCGAGTTCGGAGAAGTAGGTGATGGTGACCGGCACGCCGGACTGCCGCAGCGACAGGCCCTGCTGGGTGCCGTAGCCGATGTAGCCGTCGACCTGCTTGGAGCTCAGGATGCTCGGGTCGGTGCCGACCGGGACCATGTTCACGGTGGACGGGTCGACGCCCGCCTGGCTGAGCATCGCCGACAGCAGCGGCCGTTCGGTGTTCGGCAGCCCGACCGTCTTGCCCGCCATGGCGGCGAGCGAGTTCACCGGGTTGTCCTCGAGGGACATCAGCGCGTTCGGGGTCGACTGGTAGATGGTGGCGAACGCCATCACCGGGATGTTCTTGCTGACCGACAGCAGGATGTCGGAGCCGTTCGCGTCGCCGATGTCGGCCTGGCCGCTGGTCACGACCGAGACCGGGTCGATGTTCGGGCCGCCGGAGACGAACTTCGCGTCGATGCCCTCGGCGGTGAAGTAGCCGTTCTTCAGCGCGGCGAAGTGGCCGCCGAACTGGGTGAACTTCTTCCAGCCGAGCTGGCAGGTGACGGTCGTCAGGCCGGCGGCGGTCGTGGACGAGCTGTCGTCGTCGTCCGAGCCGCAGGCGGCGAGCAGCGGGCCGGCGGCGAGCAGGGCGCCGCCGCCGAACAGGCCGCGCAGCACGGCACGGCGGCTGGCGGTGGAGTTGAGCGCAGACATGGTTTTCCCTCTCGGAAGCACACCGAAGGAAGCGGGGGCGGCGAAGGACGGGGAACGCGGGGCTGGACGGCCGCGGGCAGAGGCCGTGAACACCTCCGCGGCACGGCGGAGGGCGGGGGACGGAGGGGCGTCAGGTGGTGACGCGCTGCTGGAGCTTGCGGCGGCGGACCCAGGCGCCCACGTCCAGCGGGCGGGCGTCGCGCAGCGCGTCGGCCAGGACCGTGTCGGCGAGGAAGCCGTCGGTCAGCGGCGTGCCGGCGGGCGCGGGCCCGGCGCCGCGCGCGGCGCCATGCTCGTGGAACGGGACGAGCTCACGGTGGTCGCTCGGCCGGTAGAAGAACGGGATGGTGAGCCGGTCACCGGTGGCCGTCGAGTCGGCCGGCCGGACCTCGTGCGGCACCGCCCACCAGGCGCCCTGGGTCAGATAGGTGAGCAGCTCGCCGACGTTGACGACGAACTCGCCGGCGGCCGGCTCGACGTCATGCCAGCCGCCCGAGCGGTCCCGCATCACCAGGCCGCCGTTGCCCGGCGGGTCCTGGAGCAGGACGGTGAACAGGGTCAGGTCGGAGTGCACCGCGTTGCGGATCGCTGGCGGCGCCGACGGCCGCGGCGGCGGGTAGTAGTTGGCGGCGAGGTCGGCCCAGTTGCCGGCCACCATGTCCGACCACCGGGCCTGCGCCACGCCGAGCGCCGCCGCCATCACCGTTCCCAGCAGGGCCGCGGACTCCTGCATGGCGGCGTAGTAGCGGTGCCAGGCGTCGACGAACCCGGGCAGCTCGGCCGGCCACAGCCCGCAGCCCTCGACGGCCGCGGCGAGCAGCCCGGATCCCTGGCGCGGCGCTGGCTCGGCCGGGTGGGACGCGGCGTGCTCGCCGAGGCCCAGCAGGGTGGCGGCGACCCGCGGGCCGATGTGGAACATCTCCTTCTCGTCGGCGTAGCCGTACTCGTTGCGGTTGCCGTCGGTGCCGCGCCAGCCGACGTACTGGTCGTCCGCGCTCACCCGGGCCGCCTTCGCCGCGAACGGCAGCGCGAAGAACTCCCGGGTCCGCGCGAGCACGTCGTCCACGAGGCCGGCGGGCAGCGGCAGCCCGGTCAGCACGAAGGCGCCGACCTCCCGGCAGACCCGGTCGAACTCCCCGCCCGCGGGCGCCCGGCCAGCCCGGACATCCGCGACGACCTCTGGCAGAGAGAACGACGGAACCCGCACGAGAGCACCTCCAGGCACTTCGGATCCGAACTTGGATCCGAACGCTAGAGGCGTCAGATTTCGGGCGTATCACGCCGACGTGGCGGCGCGTAACGCTCTTCGGCGGGGCTGTCCGGCCGGGCAGCCCCGCGCGAAGGGGCAGCTCACAGGCGTTACCGTCGCAAGCCATGCATCCCCACACCACCTCAGCCGCCCCCGCCGCCGCTGCCGCGCCCGCCCCCGCGCCCGCCGCGCCCGGCGGCCCCGTCGACCTGCGCAGCGACACCGTGACCCGCCCGAGCGCCGGGATGCGCCGGGCGATGGCGGACGCCGAGGTCGGCGACGACGTCTACGGCGAGGACCCGTCCGTGCGCGCCCTGGAGGAGCACGCGGCGGACCTGCTCGGGCACGAGGCGGCACTGTTCGTGCCCAGCGGCACGATGGGCAACTTCTGCGCGCTACGGGCCAGCGCCCCGGCCGGCACCGAGATCGTCGCCGACACCGAGGCGCACATCGTGACCTACGAGCTCGGCGGCCTCGCCGCGCTCGGGGGCGTGCAGACCCGCACCCTCACCGGGCTCGCCGGCCCGCTCGACCTCGCCGAGGTCGCGGCGCAGATCCGGGCCCACTCGATCGGCCACAACTACAACATGATCAGGACCAGCGCGCTCGCGGTGGAGAACACCCAGGCGCGCGCCGGCGGCCGGGTCTGGCCCGTCGAGCGGCTGGAGCGGCTGCGCGCGATCACCGACGACGCGGGGGTGGTGCTGCACTGCGACGGCGCCCGGATCTGGAACGCCGCCGTCGCGCTCGGCGTCCCCCCACGGCGCCTCGGCGAGCTCTTCGGCACGCTGTCGGTCTGCCTGTCCAAGGGGCTCGGCGCGCCGGTCGGCTCGCTCGTCGTCGGGGACGCGGCGCGCGTCGAGCGCGCCCACGAGTGGCGCAAGCGGCTCGGAGGCGGGATGCGCCAGGCCGGGGTGCTCGCCGCCGCCGGTCTGTACGCGCTGCGGAACCACCTCGACCGCCTCGCCGAGGACCACCGCCGCGCCAGTGAGCTCGCCGCGACGCTCGCCGACGCCGCGCCCGGCAGCCTCGAGCCGAAGCTGGTCGAGACGAACATGATCCTGGTGCGGGTCGCCGACTCGGGCGCCTTCGTCGCCCGCGCCGCCGAGCAGGGCGTCCTCGTCGGCGCGGTCAGCCCGACGACGCTGCGGATCGTCACCCACCTCGACGTCGACGACGCCGGGATCCGGCGCGCCGGCGACATCCTCGCCCGGCTGCTCGCCACCGACCAGCCGACCGCCTGACCGCCGCCGCACGTCGTGACCGGCCCTGGCACCGCGCGACGCGTCCCAGCAGCCGCGATGCACGTCCGCCGAGCTCGGACATGATCACCGTTTCTGCCCCGGCGGGGTCGTGAACAGGGCCTGTTCACGACCCCGCCGGGGCACTATCGGCGATCATGTGGAGCAGGCGGACATTGGTGGTTACGGAGTTGGCGGGACCGGACGGTCAGGAGACGCATCGCGGCCCGCCAGCCCGCGGGCAGCCGACGCGGGGGCGGCCTGGGCGCCCAGCCGATGAATGGCGCCGTCTGGCGCGCGGGTCAGGGGCCGGGGGCCGTCATGTCGACGAAGCCGGCGCGGTAGGCCCACACGACGGCCTGGGTGCGGTCCCGGACGCCGAGCTTGCTGAGGATCCGCTTGACGTGGGTGCGGACCGTCTCAACCGACACGTTCAGCGCCGCCGCGATCTCCGTGTTCGACCGGCCGTCGGCCAGCGCCCGCAGCACCTCCGCCTCCCGGTCGGTCAGCTCGTCGGCCAGCGCCAGCAGCTCGCGCTCCGGCGCGCGCCGGCGGGCGAGGGTGGCCAGCAGCCGGCGGGTCACCGCCGGGGCGACGAGCGCGTCGCCCGCGGCGACCACCCGGATGCCGTCGATCAGCTGCTCGGGGGTGGCCCGCTTGAGCAGGAAGCCGTCGGCCCCGGCCGCCAGCGCGTCCTCGACCACCTTGTCGACGTCGAAGGTGGTCAGCACCAGGACCCGCGGCCGGGGATGCGGCCAGCCGGTGATCTGAGCCGTCGCCCAGACCCCGTCCCGGCGGGGCATCCGCACGTCCATGAGCACGACGTCGGGCCGGTAACCGCGCGCCGCCAGCACCGCCTCCTCCCCGGTGGCCGCCTCGGCGACGACCCGGATGCCCGGTTCCGCGTCCAGCAACGCCCGCAGCCCACTGCGCACGAGGCCGTCGTCGTCGGCCAGCAAAACGCTGATCACGAGCCGGTGGCCGGGTGCGTCGGGAGGGTGGCCAGCACCCGGAAGCCGCCTTCGACAGGTCCCGCCTCGAACGACCCGCCCTCGAGCCGGGCCCGCTCCCGCATGCCGATCAGTCCCCGGCCCGGCACCGGGGACGCGAGCCCGGCGCCCTCGTTGAACACCTCGACCCGGATCTGGTCGGCGACCCGGCCGACCCGAACCTGGATCCGCCCGGTGTGGGTGTGCCTCGCGGCGTTGGTCAGCGCCTCCCGGACGATCCGGTACAGCGCCCGCTCGCTACCCGTCGACAGGTCCACGGGCTCCGCGTCGAGATCCACCTCCCGGCCGGTGGCCCGGATCCGGTCGGCGAGTTCCGCCAGGCCGCGGACGCCGGTCCGGTCACGGGTGTCGCCCGTGTCCCCGTCACCGGCGTCCGGACCGATCTCGAAGTTCTCGGCACCCAGCGGCTCGTCTGCCCGCGGATGCAGCACCCGCAGCATCCGGTCCAGCTCGCCCAGTGCCTCCCTGCCCACGTTCTCGATGTCGGCGAGGGCTTGGCGCGCGAAGGCCGGGTTCTCCGCGAACAGCCGCCGGGCGACGCCCGCCTGTAGCACCATCACGTTCACGGTGTGGCCCAGCGCGTCGTGCAGCTCACCCGCCAGCCGGCCCCGTTCCTCGTGCAGCAGGCGCTCGGCGGCCAGCGCCTGCTCCCGCGCCTCGCCGCGGACCCGGGCGTGCTGCGCCGCGGCGACCGCGCGGCGGCTGCGCGCGGCGTCACCGCCGACCGTCGCGATGAGAAACGACATGGTGATCCCGGCGAGGTCCTCGACCGTGAGCTCGCCACGGTCGAACAGGGCGTAGCCGCCGACGGCCAGGACGCACAGCGCGGTGCCGGCGACCCGCAGGCCACGGCCACCCACCGAGAAACAGCTGAACAGGGCCAGCCACGCCGGCCACTGCACGGCCACGACGCTGTAGCCGGCCGCCGCGTTGACCGCGACGATCACCGACGTCACCGCCGTCGCCGCGAGCGGCGCGGCCTGCCGCCAGGCCAGCGCCAGCGCGGACACCGCGGCCAGCGCCACCATGACCGCGTCCGGCGAGTGGTAAGGCGCCCGGCCGGACGAGACCAGAGTCACCGTGATCATCACGACCGCCAGCCCGGCCGCCAGCCAGACGTCGGCCCGGTACGGGCGCGCGCGCCACAGCGGATGACCTGACCCGGCTCCGGGGGAGGCGGTGGCCTCCCGGGGCGGCGGGGCCGGCGGGACGGGCAGGACGTCGGAGGCGACCGTGGCCGAGGACACAGCACATGGTGACCGGCTTCGCCGCCGTGACGCCATCCCCAGGCCGGGCAATCGGCGTCACCCGCGCGGGTGACGCCGAGGGTGACCGGACGTGCGGCGAGACGACCCGCCAGGGTGTCGACCCCCGCCGCCCCGCCCCGCGACCCTGATCGAGGCGATGACCACCCAGCGTGGAAGACCGCCGCAGCCCGCCCATCCCGCTCCCCCAGCACCGCCCTGAGCTGCTCCATGCCTGCTCAGCGCCCACCCCGCACTCTGCCCCGGAGGCATCCGATGGCCACCCTGGCCTCTCCCACCGGCCGGGGCCGCGGCCACGGCCTGGGCCGCGCGGCCGCCGCCTGGTGGTTCGCGCTCAGCGCGGTGGCCATCGCGCTGTTCGCCCCGCTCCCGTACCTGACAACGTCCCTGACGGCCCTGGCCCAGCAGGACAGCGACCTGGCGCTGAACTACGTCGACCGGTCGACGCCGATCCAGGTCGCGTTCTACCTGCACGTCGTGTTCGGCGGGCTGGCCCTGCTGTTCTCGCCGATCCAGCTCTCCGCCCGAGTGCGGGCCCGGGCGCCCCGGCTGCACCGGACGGCCGGACGGATCACGCTCGGCGCCATCCTGGTCGCCGGGGTCGCGGGAGCCGTGCTGTCGTCGGTGAACCTGGCGGGCCCGGTCGGCGTCGCCGGCTTCGGCCTGCTGGCGCTGCTGTGGGTGAGCTTCGCCGTCGCGGCGTGGCGGGCCATCCGCCGCCGGGACGTCCCCGCCCACCGGCGCTGGGCGATCCGGGCCTTCGCCCTGACCTACGCCGCGGTGACCCTGCGGCTGTGGCTCGGGGTGCTGATCGCCGCCCAGACGGGGCTCGCGGGCACCGACGCCGACGTCGCGTTCGACCGGGCGTACCACGTCGTGCCGTTCCTGTGCTGGATGCCGAACCTGCTCGTCGCCCAGTGGTTCCTGGCCCGGCGGGGGGTGTCGGCATGACGGCGGCGGTGGCGCTGCGTGGCGTCAGCAAGGTCTACGGCCGGCGGACCGCCGCGGTGACGGCGCTCGACGACGTCACGCTCGCCTTCGTGCGCGGCACCTTCACCGCGGTGATGGGCCCGTCGGGCTCGGGCAAGTCCACGCTGCTGCAGTGCGCGGCCGGCCTGGACCGGCCGACGGCGGGCGAGGTCCTCCTCGACGGCGAGGACCTGGGCCGGCTGAGCGAGCACGCGCTGACGGTGCTGCGCCGGGACCGGGTCGGATTCGTCTTCCAGGCGTTCAACCTGGTGCCGTCGCTGACCGCCGAGCTGAACGTGGCGCTGCCCCTGCGGCTGGCCGGCCGGCGGCCGCGCCGCCGCGAGGTCCGGGAGGTGCTGGCGGCGGTGGGCCTGGCCGACCGGGGCCGGCGCCGGCCGGCGGAGCTGTCGGGCGGCCAGCAGCAGCGGGTCGCGATCGCGCGGGCGTTGGTGACCCGTCCGGCGGTGCTGTTCGCCGACGAGCCGACCGGCGCGCTGGACTCGGCGACCGGCCGCGAGGTGCTGACGTTGCTGCGCGGGCTGGTCGACGGGGACCGGCAGACCATCGTGATGGTGACCCACGACCCGATCGCCGCCTCCTACGCCGACCGGGTGGTGTTCCTGGCCGACGGCCGGCTCGCGGGTGAGCTGCGGGACCCGACCCCGCAGACGGTCGCCGCCCGGCTGGCCGGCCTCGAGCCCACGGCCGAGCCGGCCGGGGCCGCCGAGCCAGCGGGGGCGCCGACGGCGGCAGTCGCGCGGGCCAGGAAGACCGGCCCGCCGAGCGGGCGGCTAGCCCGGCCGGCGGGTGAGCGGCCATGATCCGGATCGTCTGGCACACCGTCCGCGCCCGCAAGGGCAGCCTGGTGGGCACGTTCGTCGCGCTGGCGCTCGGGGTGGCGCTGCTGGCCGCGATGGCGCTGACCCTCGTGAGCAGCGTCGGGGGCGGCGAGGGCCGCCCGACCTGGTACGTCGACGCCGACGTGGTGGTGGCGGGTGGCGGCACGGTCAGCGTCACCACCGGCTCTGGCGACGACCGGGAGACGGCCTCGCTGCGCACGGCCGGCACGCGCGGGCTGCCGGGTGGCCTGCCCGAGCGGCTCGCCGGCCTGGACGCCGCCCTGGTGGTGGACTTCGCGGCGTACGCGGTGTCGCCCGGCGCGCCCGGCGACACCGCCCACCCGTGGTCCGCCGCCGCGCTGCACCCCTACGAGTGGGTCGCGGGCGGGCCGCCCCGCGACCCCGCCGACGTCGTGCTCACCGCGCCGACCGACCACCGGCCGGGAACCGAGGTCACCGTCGTCAGCGGGCGCGGCGTGGAACGCTTCGTGGTCAGCGGCGTGCTGCGCACCGACGCCCCGGCGGCGCTCTACATCACCGACGCCGTCGCGCGGGACCTCGCCGACGGCCGCGTCGCGGCGGTCGCGCTGACCCTGCCAGGCGCGGGGCCGAGCGCGGAGCCGAGTGTGGGGCCGGACGCGGAGCCGGGTGCCGGCGCCGCGCGGTCCGTCGCCTCGCTGGCCGGCGCGGCCCGCGCCGCCGTCGGCGACGCCGCGCTCGAGGACGGCTCCGTCCAGGTGCTCACCGGGAACGACCGGCGCCGCGCCGAGCCCGATCCCGACGCCGAGCGGCGGACGGAGGCGGTCGCGCTGCTCGCCGCCACCACCGGCCTGGCCGGCTTCGTGTCCATCTTCGTGGTGTCCGGGACGTTCGCCTACGCCGTGACGGCCCGGCGTCGTGAGTTCGGCCTGCTGCGCGCCGCCGGCGCCACGCCCCGCCAGGTATTCCGGATCGTGCTCGGCGAGGCCCTCCTCGTCGGGGTGCTCGCCTCGCTGGCCGGCGGAGCCCTGGGAGCGGCGATCGCGCCGGACTTCGCCGCGCGCTTGGCCAGGACCGGGTTCGTGCCCAGCGACTTCACCGCCCGGTTCGTCTTCTGGCCGGTGGCCGCCGCGTTCGGGACCGGGCTCGGCGTGGCGCTGCTCGGTGCCTGGGTGGCGGCGCGGCGGGCGGGGCGGGTCCGCCCGGTCGAGGCGCTGCGCGAGGCGGCGGTGGACCGACGGCCGATGACGACGGCGCGGGCGGTGGCCGGCCTGGTCGCGCTCGGCTGCTGCGTGCCGCTGGTCGCGGTGCTGATGGCGAACCCGAGCGCGGACGCCGTCGCGCTCATCATGATCACGGCGCTGTTCCTGATCGTCGCCTGCGCGATGTTCGCCCCGCTCGTGGTTCCGCCGCTGGTGTCGCTGCTGTGCGCCCCGCTCTCGGGCTCCTCGGGGGCGGTGGGCCTGCTCGCCGGCCACGGCGCCCGGGCGGCCGTGCTGCGCACCGCGGCGACCGCGGCGCCGATCCTGGTGACCGTCGGCATCGCCGGCTCGACCCTGACCGGGCTCGGCACGCTGCAGGCCGCGACGCAGAACGCGGCCCGGGAGCGGATCACGGCCGAGGCGCTCGCCGTCCCCGTCACCGGACGAGGGCTGCCGGACGCCGCCGTCGCCGCGCTGCGCGCGGTCGGCGGGGTGAGCGCCGCCGTTCCCGTCACCGAGAGCCGGGTCTACGTCCGGGACGGCGACGAGCCGGAGGGCTGGACCGGCCGCTACGCGTCGGGCGCGGACCTCACCACCGTGCTCGACGTCCCGCTGGTCGCCGGATCGCTGGCCGACCTCGCCGGCACCGACACGGTCGCCGTTCCGGCGGGGCGCTGGGAGCTCGGCGAGACGGCCGAGCTGTGGCTCGGCGACTCGACGCCGGCGCGGTTGCGGGTGGTGGCCGTGCTCGGGCGGCAGCTCGACCTGGCGGAGACCGTCCTGCTGCCGTGGCGGCTGCGCGCGGGCCACGCCGTCCCGGTGGCCGACGTCGTCTACCTGCGGCTGGCCCCGGGCGCGTCGCTGGAGCAGGTGCGCGCGGCGGCCGCCGCCCAGGCCGCGACGGTGGCCGACACCGGGAGCTACCTGTCGGCCGCGGGCGAGCAGGAGGCGCGGGTGGGCCGGCAGGCGTCGGTCGCGATGCTCGGCCTGTCGCTCGTCTACACCGGCATCGCGATCGCCAACACCCTCGTGATGGCGACCCGGGACCGCGCCCGGGAGTTCGCGACGCTCCGGCTCGCCGGCGCCACCCGCCGGCAGGTGCTGGCGGTGGTCGGCGTCGAGGCGGTGCTGGTGACCTGCGTCGGGGTGCTGCTGGCCGTGGCCGTCACGGCGGTCACCGCGCTCGGGGCCCGCCACGGCCTGGCCGACGTCGCGCCGTCGGTGCCGCTCGCCGTGCCCTGGGCGCCGCTGGCCGCGATCGTCCTGGCCTGCCTGGTCACGGCCGTGCTGGCGAGCGTGCTCCCGGCGGCGCTGCTGCTGCGCCGCCGCCCCGCCGAGCTGGCCGGCGTCCGCGAGTAGACCGGCCCGGCTCGCTCCGGGTCCGGCCACGGGGCGCTTTCCGGTGTGCTGCTCTCGATCCCCGGGCAGCTGCTCGCGTTGGCCCTGATCACCGTGCTGGGCAAGGGCGACACCGTCAACGTCGCCATCGCGATCGGCGTCGCGGCGATCGCGAGCACCGCCCGGGTGATGCGGGCCGAGGTGCCGCGGGTCCGCGAGCGCCTCTTCGTCGAGGCGGCGCACTCCGGCGGCGCCCGCTGGCCGCGGGTCCTCTTCCAGCATGTGCTGCCGAACGCGGTGGGGCCGGTCTGGGCCCTGACTCGTCGCGGTCGGCAAGAACGTGCGGCGCTTCGCGCTCGACGTCGACGCCCGAGGTCCCTCACTGGTCGACGTCTGGCTGGCATCCTGAACCAGCGGATCCACCACCAGCGGGAGCTGGGCCGACCGAGCCGTTGCTCGGCCGGCCTGACTCCCGCCGGCCTCGGCCCGCCCGCCGGCCGGCTGAGACAGCGTGGTCCAGTCGGCCGGCACTGCGCGCGGCGCCCACGGGCGGGCCGGACGGCGTCGGCGGGACATAGCTAACCACACCGGTGGTTTAGGTAGGGATAGTGGCACTGTCCACGCGACCTCGATCATGTGACCGCGTCTCAGTCATGGCGATCACAGGCGCCGTCCTAGCGTGGAGCGTGCACTGGGTGGCGCACCAGGCGGCCGAGCACGTTCCACGGGAAGGGCCTTAGTCGGCGCGCCGGTCCCCCCAGTCGGGATCGACCGGTCCGGTGGCGACCGGGCCGACCCAGCGCAGGTCTGGCAGGTTCACGACGATCGCCTCCTGCGTGGTGCGCGCGATCACCACGACCGCCTCCTCGTCGGGGTCGGGGTTCTCCTCCCGGTGCGGCACCCACGGCGGCACGTAGATGTAGTCGCCGGGTCCGGTGTCGATCCGCGTCTCGTCCTCGCCGTCCAGGAAGACGAAGCTCGGGTTGCCCGTGACGACGTAGATACCCGTCTCGG
This sequence comes from Frankia nepalensis, assembly GCF_016786325.1. Classification (GTDB taxonomy): domain Bacteria; phylum Actinomycetota; class Actinomycetes; order Frankiales; family Frankiaceae; genus Pseudofrankia; species Pseudofrankia nepalensis. The sequence goes on from NZ_JADWYU010000131.1 coordinate 53,767, forward strand.
AGCGTCCGTGGTGGTGGTTGGCCGACCTCGTCGCGGCCGCGACGTGCGTCTGCCCCATCCACAGGTCGACGGAGCCGACCGTGTCGCCGGAGATGGCCTCGACCCGGCGCATGCCGTCCGTCTGTGCCGTGCGCGCGGACAGCCCGGCCGGCCTGATCCGGTGCAGCCGCCGGTGAAAACCGTCGGCTGGCGCCGGGGTGGGCGACAGTGCCGAACGGTCGGCCGGGTCGCCTGCTTCCTCCACTCGGACCTCCTCCAGGCGGGTCGCCACCGTGGCGCGGCCGGACACCAGCCCGACACCAGCAACTCCGAGATCCCTACCGATTTTGTAGAAATTATCTCGCGCCGGCCACCGCGTGCCACTCCCCGGCGACGCGGCGACGCACGGCGGGATACCGGCATCGGCGGAGCATCCCGCGGCACGCCGGGATCTCAGGCTGAAACGTCACGCGATGACTGCTCGTTCCGCGCGCCTTCGGGCGACGGGACGCGCAGCAGGGTGCGCTCGGCCGTGGCGAGCAGGCGGGCGGCGGCGGCGTCGACCGACAGGCCGCGGCCGGTGCGCAGGGCCTCGAACGCCTCGAAGCCGGTGAGCATCCACAGCACGTCGACGGCGACGTCCTTCGGCACCGCCAGCAGGTCGTGCTCGGCGAGCCGGCTGGCGAGGTGCTCCAGCCCGCCCAGACGGCCCTGCTCGGTCCGCTCCAGCGCGCCCTCGAGCGCGGCCGCCTCCGCGCGCAGGGCGACCAGGACGTCGCGTTGCCGGCCGTAGATCCGGGTATTGGCGAGGATGGCGCCCCGCAGGTGGGTGAGCGGGTCCGGGTCCCGCACGGCCCGGACGAGGTCGGCGAACCCGCCCCGCTCGCTGACGTCGCGCAGCAGGGCGTCGAACAGCCCCGCCCGCGAGCCGAAGACCAGGTAGACGGTCGAGCGGGCGACGCCGGCCTGCCGGGCCACCGCGTCCACGCTGGGGATCTTCGGGAGCTGGTCGTACATCGCGTCGAGGATGCGCCGCCTGGTCTGCTCCGCGCTCTGCGCGCGCAGCCGCTGCTCGTACCGCCGGCTCGTCATGACGCCAATCTTACATTCGATGGACAGCCTGACCGACCGAAGACAGCATGCCCATTGAAAGACAAGCTGTCTCGCGAAATGAGGGCATCATGACCGTTCTCGTCGTCGGCGCCGGCCCGGCCGGCCTCGCCGCCGCCATCACCCTGGCCCGCTACGGCGTGCCCACCCTGGTGGTCGAGCGCCGGTCGGAGCCCTCCCCGCTGCCCCGGGCCACCGGGATCAGTACCCGGACCATGGAGCTGATCCGGTCCTGGGGCCTGGAGGAGCCCGTCCGCGCCGGCGGCGTCGACGTCCGGTGGCAGGCCTGGATCGGCCCGAGCCTCGTCTCGCCGCACGGGAACGAGCTCGACACCGTCTGGCCCCATCCCGACGTGGTCTCCCGACTGAGCCCGACCGCGCCGGCCTGTGCCCCGCAGGACACGCTGGAGGCCGTCCTGCTCGACCACCTGGCCGGGTTCACGCATGTCGAGGTCCGGTTCGACACCGAGTTGGTGACGCTGCGCCAGGCCGACGGGACTGTCGAGGCGCGCCTGCGCGACACCGGTACCGGCGCGACCAGCACGGTCCAACCGGCCTACGTCGTCGCCGCCGACGGCGCCCACAGCCCGCTTCGGGGCATGCTCGGGATCGAGACGGAGGAGGTCGGCGGCGGCGTCGGCGCTCGTGGTGTTCTCGGTTCCCCCTGGCTGGGCGCGCGCGCCACCCTGTTCAAGGCGCCGCTTCCCGAGGGGTCCCTGTTGGATCTCCTCGGCGAACGCCGCCACCTCATCTACACCATCACCAACCCCGAGGCGAGCGGCGTCCTGCTCCCGGCCGGTGACGGCCGCTGGCTGTTCGGGCAGGACCACGACCCTGACACGCCCGCGCCCACCGACGAGGACCTGGCCGACCGGATCGCGACGGCGATCGGCCTGCCCGGCCTGCGCCCGACCATCCTGCGCACCGGGACGTTCCGCTTCGACGCCAGGATCGCCCGCCGCTACCGCGACGGCGCCGTCTTCCTCGCCGGCGACGCGGCGCACCGCATGACCCCGCGCGGCGGCACCGGCCTGAACACCGCCGTCCACGACGGCCACGACCTCGGCTGGAAACTCGCCTGGGTGACGCTCGGGTGGGCGTCCCCCGAACTGCTCGACAGCTACGAGGCCGAGCGCGCGCCGGTCGGCCGCCGTAACGCGACACTGTCCGCGCAGTTCGACGGCTCCTACCGCGACCCGGCCGAGGAACTGGAGTTCGACCTCGGCGGCCGGGTGGCGCATGCCTGGGTCGACCGCGCGGGCACCGAGGACGGCCACGGCGCCATCGGCGGGCGCGCCACCGGGCGGGTCTCCACCCTCGACCTCCTCGGCCCGGGCCTGACCGTGCTCACCGGCCCTGACGGCCCGGCGACGGACCGATCGGCACTCGCGCTGGCCCTGGGCGGCACGCTCACGCCCCAGGTGCCCGTCGAGACGCACCGCCTCGACCGACGCACCGCCGAGGCCCTGGGCATTCCGGCCGGCGGCGCGCTGGCACTGCGCCCCGACGGCCGGCCCGCGCTCCGGGAGGCGCCCGCGCTGGCCGCCGCCGGCCGCCGGTGAGCCGACGCGCCGGCCGCCGGCGCCGAGCAGTCGCGCGCTCTTGGATGGTGCCGCGTTCAGCGACATTCGCCCGTACCAGAACGACAGCCGAAAGATCAGTCAGACGTTCCGCGTCGCGGGCGACGCGCTGCGTCCGACTGGCCTCGGTTTCGCGGGGGCGGGCGGCAGGGAAACGTTCGCGGAGGTGTCACCGGCCGGGGCCGGGGGTGGCGCCGACCGGCCGGCGACCGGCGACCGGGGTGAAGGCGGCCCGGTGTTCGGCCACGAACGCCTCGATCGTCTGCGCGGGCAGGCCGGTGACCTGCTCGACCGTCCGGGTCAGCCGGTCGAACCTGTTCTCGCGGTGCATCCGCGCGAGGGTGAGCAGGTGCTGCTGGGCGAACGGCGGGAGCCCGGCGGCGGGCAGGATCTCGCGGGACCACCAGTCGGGGGCGACGTCCACGTAGGACACGGTCCGGCCCAGCGCGCGCGAGTACTCCTCGGCCACCGCGCTCATGTCCTGCGCTCGAGGGCCGGTGAGCTCGTAGACGTGCTCCCGGTGCGCCTCCGGGTCGGCGAGGAGCGCCGCGACGACCCGGGCGACGTCCCGGGCCGCCACCGGTGAGGTGCGGCCGGCGCCGAAGGGGAGGCTCAGGGTCCCGTCCCGGCGGATGGAGTGCGCCGCGAGGGACAGGAAGAGCGGGTTCTCGCAGAAGGCCGTCGGGCGGACGTGGGCCACCGGCAGGCCGGACCAGTCGAGCACCTGTTCGGACAGCCAGTGCAGCCGCTGCTGGTGGGACTCCCGCGTGCGCAGCGGGTTCATCTGGGACACCGTGAGCTGTGACATCGCCACCAGCCGCTCCAGGCCACCGGTGGCGCGGGCGACCGTGGCGACGGTCGCCGCCGCCTCCAGGTAGTCGGGCGAGACGCTCATGGCGAAGTACATCCGGCGGCACCCGTCCAGCGCCCGGGCGACGTCGTCGGGCCGGGTGAGGTCACCGACGACGACCGGCACACCCAGCCCTCGCAGCGCGGCCGCCCGCTCGTCGTCCCGGTGCGCCATCGCGCGTACCGGCACCGACCGGGCCACCAGCAGTTCGACCACCATGCGGCCGACCCCGCCGAGGCCGCCCGCCGCTCCGGTCACCAGCACGGGGCCCGCGTCAGGACTCACGTCATCACCCGCCCCCTCGCCCGCGGACGTCCAGCCGTCTCCGCCGGCGCGCGGGCTTCTGGGCATCGCTGCCCGCCCGCCATCGGCGGAAACCACACCACCGAAGACCAGGAGGCACCGGCGAGGCCGGCAGGCGCGGAATCACCCGACTCACCCGAATCACGGGAGAATGCCGCGCGCAGGAGCCGAAGCAAATCATCACGGAATCGCCGCGATCCGGCGGGATTGGATCAAAATGCCCCGTCGGCGGCGCCCCGGGAGGGGCCGGCCCTCAGGCCGGCGCCGCGCTCGTGTCAGCGGCTCGCCCAGTACCGCCGCCACCGGTCAGCCCACGGTCCTGACCGCCGGCGTAACCGGTGATCGGGGCCCGCGGTCGCGGCCCGGCCGATTCCACGACCTCCGGCGGGCGGAAATCACGATCGGGTCGAGCCCCATAGCCGCGCCAAAGCCGCGCGGCTCGGCGCTCGTTCATGGGACCAGGAGCGACAGCCGGTCCTCCTCGACGATCCGCCGCGTGGTGATGCGTTCGGGGTAGGAGCGCATGAACATGCTGGTGAAGTGTCGTCCGTAGTGGATGTGGTCGCCGTCTCCCCCGCCGGACAGCGGGCGGACGCGGGCCTGGAAGTTCGGCTCGTGGAAGTAGGCCAGGGCGAAACGCTCTCGGGTGTTGAGTATCACCTTGTGCGGAGTGGAGAGCAGGAATCCGTCGGTGATCAGCTGGAGCATGTCGCCCGGAAAGACCGTGAACACGCTCGGCACCGGCTTCACGTACGTCCACGGATCCTCGTTCTCGTACCTGCCCGCCATGCTTTGGCCGGGCAGCCAGTTCCTGCTCCGGCGCTCGCCGTGGACCGGCGGGCGTATGTAGAGCCCGCCCACGTCGTCCTGCGCGGCGATCACCAGCAGCCCGTAGTCGGTGTGCGCCCCGATGCCCCTGCTCGTGTGCTCCGACCGGGCCGGGAAGCGGAGCACGCGCATGTGGTGCCAGCCGTCCTTCGTCAGGTCCGTCAGCGCGTCGATGCCCACGCCCAGGCCGAGCGCCGTCAGCTTCAGCAGCTTCTCGCCGACGGTTCCCAGCTCCGCCATGAAGGCCAGCATCGCGCGGCGGTATTCGCCGTCCGGCCAGGGAGCCGGGCCGTGACATGGCCGCCGCGCCAGCACCCGGGGGTCGTCCAACGGGACGTCCGGGCAGACGGTGAAGATCTCCGAATAGTCCGATTCGCCGGCCGTCTGCTCCTCTCCCGACGCTATGTATCCGCTGTAGGTCAGGTCGCTGACGCATCCGCGTTTGAACTCGGCCGGCATGCCGAAGAAGCGCCTGCTGGACTCGATCGCGTCCTTCGTCTTCAGGTCCTGTGTCGGGTCGGTGGCGACCTGGAGGATTCCGTCGGTCCGCCACGCCTGGATCAACTCGTCGGCCAACTTGATGTTCGAGCCTCCGCCGTCGACGAAGTCGGGGAGCTGGAAGGTCCGGAGGTCGGCCATCTCGGTCTCCTTCTGGAATTTGCGCGTCGATCCCACGGCACAATGGCGACGGTCTCACCCGACTTGTACCAGAGGCGAATGCGCGACAGAACCGAAAGCGCGCCAGAGCCGCCGTGAACGGGGTTCCTTGACGGGCGCCGTACGCCCCAGATACCTGGTCCGGCCATGTGACGGGGCCGGCCAACTTCACTGTCACTTTGGTGGGGTCAGATGTTCTCCGCGTACGGGCGGAACCTTCGCGGCCGGGTGCTCGCCGCCGTCGCGACGGCCGCGCCGCGCCCTCGTGGCGCGTCGTCGGGTGGCTTCGCGGGCGCGCTCCTGGCCCGCGTCCGGCCCGGTCGCTACCGTGGGGCGGTGATCCGCCGGCGGTGATCCGCCGGCGGGGCTCGACCGCCGCGCGGAAGGCGGACGGGCTGGGATCCGGCGGGGGGCATCTGCATGGCCAGGCCACTGAGGCGGGTCTCACCGGCGTCGGCGGTGGCCTGCGCCGTCGCGCTGGGGCTCGTTCTGATCACCTCGTGCTCGGACGAGCCGGCGCGGCCGACGGTGGCCGCCTCGGCCACTGCGGCGCCCGCGGCGCCCGCGGCGGCCTCCCACGGGTGCCTGCCGGCGGATGATCCGGCCGCCTCGACGCGGGGCGGCTACGGCGTCGGCCAGACCCAGGTCACGTTCGTCGACGACAGCCGTCCGACGGACGCCGTGCCCGACCGCGGCCTGGCCGGCAGGCCGGACCGCGCGATCCCGGTCGTCGTGAGCTACCCGGTCACCCCGGCGGCCGGCGCCGCCCCGGACGCCCCGCCCGTCGCGGGCGCGCAGCCCGCCCCGGGCCAGTTCCCGCTGGTCGTGCTGTCCCACGGAGTGACCGCGGACGGGACCGTCGCGGCGAACGTGATCGCGGCGCCGCTCGTCCGCCACGGCTACGTCGTGGCCACCCCGACCTTCCCGCTGTCCAGTGGCCCCGGCGGGACGATCCTCGACCTGCCGAACCAGCCGGCCGACGTCAGCTTCGTCATCACCTCGCTCGGCGCCTGGAGCACGGCCAAGGGGGCGCCGCTGGCCGGTCACCTCGAGCCGAGCTGCGTGGCGATCACCGGCCACTCGCTCGGCGCCGCGACCACACTCGCAGCCGCCTACCTGTCATGCTGCCGGGATTCCCGGGTCAAGGCCGTGGTGTCGATGGCGGGGACGCTCGCGCCGTTCAACGGAACCTTCGCCGACAACCCGCCGATCCCGCTGCTGATCCTGCACGGCGACCAGGACCAGACCGTGCCGCCGGCCAAGAGCGACGAGATGTTCACGACCCTGCGCGGGCCGCGCTACTACCTCACCCTGCACGGCGCCGGCCATTCGACGATGTTCTTCGACCAGGCGGGCCAGACCGTCGACCACGCGGTGGCCGCGTTCCTCGACGCCTACCTCAAGGGCGACTTCACCGCGCTGCGCGCGCTGCCGGACGACGTCCGCCGCTCCGGGCTCGCGACCTACCAGGCGGCCAGCTGACGCAGGGCGCGCCGGTGAGCGCAATCCCGCTCACCGCGCGGGAAGATCCGGAAATCGAGTCACTCCCGCGCGGCCGTGGTCAACGATCAGACGAGTTCCTGGTCCGAGGCCGCGGCGGCCGCCGCGGGGCTGGGCTCGTCGCGCAGGTCGAGGCCGAGATGTTCGACGTGGTAGAGGGCCTGGTCGAGGAGCTCGGCGACGTGGCTGTCGTACAGGGAGTACACGACGGATCGGCCCTGGCGGGTGCCGGTCACGAGGCCGAGGTTGCGCAGCAGGCGAAGCTGGTGGGAGCAGGCGGACTGCTCCAGGCCGACCTCGGCCGCGAGCTCCGTGGCGGGCAGCGGACCGTCGCGTAGCCGCGCGAGGATCAGCAGCCGGGACGGCGTGGCCAACGCCTGCAGCGTGGTGGCGACCTTCGCCGCGGTGGCCGCGTCGAGGCGTGCCCGCGGGGCGCCCCGGGTCGGCGGCGCGGCTCCATGACCCACCAGGCCAGCCTAGCCCGTCCAAATAGATGAACAAATGTTCATGTGAACATGCTAGCGTTGGTGCTCGCCTCGTTCCTCACCCGCGGAGGGCTCGCCGCCTATGTCGTCCACGCTGGCCACTCCCCGCCCGGCGCCCACGGCCGATCTCGCGCGGCCCGCGAGCTCCGCCGGAGGCTGGCGGCTGGCCGTCCTGGCGGAGGGCCGCTGGGCGACCGCCGCGGTGGCGCTGTTCCTGCTGGCGCTGCCGCTCCACCTGCTCGGGGCACCGGGCTGGGTGTGGGGGCCGCTGTACGCGGCCGTCTACGTGGCCGGCGGGTGGCGACCAGGCCTCGACGGCCTGGTCGCCCTGCGCGACAGGACGCTGGATGTCGACCTGCTCATGGTCCTGGCCGCGCTCGGCGCGGCGGCGATCGGACAGGTGCTGGACGGGGCGCTGCTGATCGTGATCTTCGCGACGTCCGGGGCGTTGGAGGCGATCGCCACCGCCCGGACCGCCGACTCGGTGCGCCGCCTGCTCGACCTGGCGCCCACCACCGCCAGCCGGCTGGCCGACGACGGCACCGAGGAGACGGTCCCCACCGAGCGGCTGCGGGTGGGTGACCTCCTGCTGGTACGCCCCGGGGAGCGCGTCGGCGCCGACGGCCGGGTAGTGGGCGGCGTGAGCGAGGTGGACCAGGCCACGATCACCGGCGAGCCGCTGCCGGTGGCGAAGGAGACCGGTGACGAGGTGTTCGCCGGCACCCTCAACGGCACCGGCGCGCTGCGGGTACGAGTCGCGCGGGACCCGGCGGACTCGGTGATCGCCCGGATCGTGGCCATGGTCGAGGAGGCGTCGGGCACCAAGGCGCCGACGCAGCTGTTCATCGAGAAGATCGAGCGGCGCTACAGCGTCGGCATGGTCGCGGCGACGGCGGCGCTGTTCACCCTCCCGCTGCTGCTCGGCGCGGACCTGCGCCCGACGCTGCTGCGCGCCATGACCTTCATGATCGTCGCTTCGCCCTGCGCGGTCGTGCTGGCGACCATGCCCGCGCTGCTGTCCACGATCGCCAACGCCGGCCGCCACGGCGTCCTGATCAAGTCAGCCGTCGTCCTGGAACGCCTGGCGGAGGTCGACATGGTCGCGCTGGACAAGACCGGCACCCTCACCGACGGCTCCCCCACCGTGACCGACGTCTGGCCGTCGCCGGGCAGCGGCCTCACCCCGGACGCCCTGCTCACGCTGGCGGCGGCGGCGGAGTACCCCAGCGAGCACCCGCTCGCCCGCGCCGTCGTGGCCGCCGCGCGCGACCGCGGCCTGCGGGTCCCATCGGCGCGGCGCTTCGCCGCCCTCCCCGGCACCGGGGTGACCGCCACCGTCGGGGGGCGCGCGGTCGCGGTCGGCAGCCCCGCCCGGCCGCCGGCGGGCCGGCCGGAGCCGGCCGCCACGGCGCTGGCCGCCCGGCTGGAAGAGGACGGGCGCACCGCCGTCCTGGTCGCCGTCGACGGCCGCGCGGCGGGGGTGCTGGGCATCGCCGACCAGCCGCGCCCGGACGCCGCCGCCATGGTCGAGGCGCTCGCCGGCCTGACCGGCGCCGCGCCCATCCTGATCACCGGGGACAACCCGCGCACCGCCGCCCACCTCGCCGATCGGGTCGGCATCGTCGACGTCCGCGCCGGCCTGCTGCCCACCGACAAGGTCACCGTCGTCAGGGACCTCGAGCGGTCGGGCCACAAGGTGCTCGTCGTCGGCGACGGCGTCAACGACGCGCCGGCGCTCGCCGCCGCCCACCTCGGCGTCGCGATGGGCGGGGTCGGCTCCGACCTCGCCCTGCGCAGCGCCGACGCCGTGGTCGTCCGCGACGAGCTGGCGTCGATCCCCACGGTCATCGCCCTCGCGCGGCGCGCCCGGCGCGTGGTGACGCAGAACCTGGCCGTCTCGGCGGCGTTCATCGCCGGCCTCGTGGCCTGGGACCTGGCGGGCACGTTGCCGCTGCCCCTGGGCGTCGCCGGCCACGAGGGCTCGACGGTGCTGGTCGGCCTCAACGGGCTGCGGCTGCTGACGGACGGCGCCTGGCGCCGAGCCGGAGGCGATCAGGCCGCGCCCGCCGGCGCGCCGCCACCGTCTCGAAAGACGGCGCCGGGGTCCGTTACGGTCTGAGTACCGGTGCCGGCCACAGCGGGGACAGGGCAGGGGGACGGGTATGGGCGCGCAGGTCGCCGTGGTGACGTTCGACGGGTTCAACGAGCTGGACAGCTTCATCGCCGCCGCGATCATCAACCGCTGCCGTCCCGACGGTCTGACGGCCTACCTCACCACCCCGACGCCGGTCGTCACCTCGATGAACGGTGTCGAGGTCACCGGCCAGCGCCCCCTCGGGTTCGCCGCGCAGGCCGACGTCGTGCTGGTCGGAAGCGGCATCAGGACGCGGGACGTCGTCCAGGACGACCGCCTGCTCGGAGCGCTTCCGCTGGACCCCGCCCGGCAGCTGATCGGTTCGCAGTGCTCCGGCGCGCTGGTGCTGGCGCGCCTCGGCCTGCTGGCGGCGGTCCCGGCCTGCACGGACGCCACCAGCCGCCCATGGGTCGAGGCCAGCGGCGTCGAGGTGCTGGACCGGCCGTTCCACGCGGTCGGGAACATCGCGACGGCCGGCGGCTGCCTGGCGTCGCAGTACCTCGCCGCCTGGGTGATCAGCCGAACGCTCGGCGAGGCCGCGGCCCGTGCCGCGATCGACTACGTGGCGCCGGTCGGCGAGAAACAGGACACGGTGGACCGGGTGCTCTCCGTCCTGCGGGCGGGCGACCAGCAACTCGCGGCCAGGCCGTAGGGCACCGCCGACCCAGGGGGCGGCATTTCTCCTCCGAGGGTTTCCCGTTCCGCCGGTGGCCGGTAAAGCCCCGGCCGGTGGATGGAAAATATGGGCCATGTCGGGGGACGCCGATGCCGCGGCGCGGCTGGACTTCTTCGTCTCCTCCACCCGCGCCGACCAGGCGTGGGCGGAGTGGGTGGCGTGGTGGCTGGAGGACGCCGGCTACCGGGTGCTGTGCCAGCCGTGGGACTTCGTCCCCGGGTCGAACTGGCGGGTCAAGATGCAGGAGGGGATCACCCGGGCATCCCGGACGATCGCGGTGCTGTCCACCACCTATCTCACGTCCGTGTATGGGCAGGAGGAATGGCAGGCCGCGCAGGCGGCGGACCCGCGAGGGCTGGAGCGCAAGCTGCTCCCGGTCCGCGTCGAGGACTGCGACCGTCCCGGTCTGCTCGGCTCCGTGATCTCGATCGACCTGTTCGGTCTGTCCGCCGAGACGGCTCGGCTCCATCTGCTGCGTCATGTCCGCGCCGCGCTGGATGGCCGGATGAAGCCGGCCTCCGCCCCGGCTTTCCCAGCCACGCCGGGTCCACGTTCGCCGGCTCGGGAACCATCCTTCCCCGGTCACCCGGCCCCGCCGTCCGTACCCAGGCGCGGACCGGTCGCCGGCCTCCTCCCGGGTCACACGGGCGAGGTGGGGTCGGTGGCGTTCGCGCCGGGCGGGCACATCCTGGCGACCGGTGGCGTCGACATGACGGTCCGGATGTGGGAAGTCACCGACCCGCCCGCTCTGCGCCCCGCCGGCCAGCCCGTCGCCGGCCACACCGACCGGGTGAGGTCGGTCGTGTTCGCCCCGGACGGGCGCGTCATGGCGACCTCCAGCGCCGACGGCACGATCCGCCTGTGGGACGTCACCGACCCGGCCAGGCCCCACCTCAGCGGCCGGCCCCTCACCGGCCACACCCCTTGGGCGTGGTCGATGGCGTTCGCGCCGGGCGATCGGATCCTGGCCACCGTCGACGACCGCAGAGCGCGGTTGTGGGATGTGACGCGTCCTGCCCGGCCCCGCCTGCTCGCGAACTGGTCGACCGGCCACGCGGACTGGGTACGGTCGGTGGCGTTCGCGCCGGACGGTCGGACCCTGGCCACCAGCAGCACCGACGGGACCGTGCGCCTGTGGGACGTCACCGACCCGGCCACGCACCGGCCGATCGGTGATCCCCTGACCGGCCACGGCCGCGAGATACGACAGGTGGCGTTCGCGCCGGACGGACGCACGCTGGCCACCGCCGGCGCCGACACGGCGGTGTGGCTGTGGGACCTGACCGATCGGGCAGCGCCCTGCCCGATCGGCGAGCCGCTCGCCGGCCACACCGCCTCGGTGCGCTCGGTCGCGTTCGCGCCGGACGGACGGACGCTGGCCACCGGCAGCACCGACGCGACCGTGCGCCTGTGGGACGTCGCCGACCCGGCAGCGCCCAGACCGCGCGGAACCCTCACGGGCCATACCGACAGGGTGAAGGCGGTCGCGTTCGCGCCGGGTGGGAATCTCCTGGCCACGGGCAGCAGCGACGCGACGGCGCGGCTGTGGGTCATCTGAAGCCGGACGCCGGCGAGGCTCGGAAATCCGACGCGGCGGCACCGTCCGCTTCGCCCGCTTCGCCGGCGGCGGACGTCCCAGCGGGCGCCGGTAACCGCGCCCCCAGCCGTTCACCCACCTGACGGGCGGTTCAGAACCAGCCGGCGGCGGACCTCAGGTCGTTTCCCGTTCGAACCAGCCTTCCGGAGAGCGCAAAGACGATTCAAGGGTTGCCTGAGCACCGCTGGGAGCGCACCACTGGACCGCGTTCGCGAGCACCAGCTGGACCTCGGGATGATGGTAGACGGGATGGGTCTCGTGGCCAGGGCTGAAGTAGAAGACCTTTCCCTGACCGCGGGTCCAGCACATACCGCTACGGAAGACCTCCCCGCCCGAGAAGTTACTGATGAACAGAAGGGAATCCGGGGCCGGTACGTTGAAAGGCTCCCCGTACATCTCGTGGGCGGGAAGGACGATGGGCCCAGATATCCCCCGCAGAATCGGGTGCCCGGGCATGATCGGCCAGAGGATCTCCCTGTCGTTTCCCTCGCGCCAGCGCAGGTGACAGTTCGTGCCCATCAGCCGACGGAAGATCTTCGACAGGTGGCCGCTGTGCAGCACGATCAAGCCCATCCCCTGCTGCACGCGGCGCTGCAGCCGGTCCACGACCTCGTCCGCGATCACGTCGTGCGCGACGTGTCCCCACCACAGCAGGACATCGACCTCGGCGACGCGGGCCGAGCTCAACCCGTGGTCGGGCTCCTGCAGGGTCGCGGTCTCCACCAGCGCGCGTTCCCCGAGCAGCCGACGCAACGCGGCGGCGATCGTCTCGTGCATGGTCAGCGGATACGCCTGCCGTACTTCGTGATCCTCCTGGTCGTGCACGTTCTCGCCCCAGACCAGGACCCGCGGCGGACGTCGGGAACCATCCATTTCCAGCATGCCAGTTCCTCGTCTCAGATTCCTTGGCGCCGGTGCCTTGGCTCCGGTGCCGCTCTCGCGCTGGGCCAGGCGGCGCGGCGCCGCGTCGGCCATGGGCGGCGGGCCGTCGCCGGGGTCACCACACGATCCGCCGCCCCGGAGATCCGTGCCGTCAGCGCCGGGACAGCCGGTCCGGTCCGCCGCCCAGATCCACCCGGTCGAGCACTGACGGCCGCGCCCAGAACGTCCAGAAAAGCCGTAAAAGGATGCGGCATCCGAGCGTGACGACACCCAGGAGACCGGCCGCTGGCCGTAGCCCGCCGGCAGGGCGACTGGGCGGCCGGGCGTCGGCACATCGCCGGCCGCCCGCCCTGGCGGACGCGGGCCACCGGGACGCGGACCAGCTCGCTGGTCCACGGCGGTGGATCGCCTACGTCAGTGAATGGCCCAGGTCAGATGCCCGGGTCGCCGGCCGGTCAGGTGGCGGGGAGGGAGGCGCGCCCGGCCACCTGGGCGAAGTACGAGGCCATCGCGTCCGTGTGGGTCGGGAACACGAGCCGCCGCGGTTCCGTGACCACCAGCCACTCCGTTGCCTCCTCCGTGGCCGTCACCGGCGGCAACTCGGCCCAGGAACGCTCCGGAAGGAGGCCGAACACCAGCAGCACCCCGCCGTCGGTCCCGCTGTGGACGTCGAACAGGCGGACGTCGGCCGCGTCCGCGGTAATTCCCGTCTCCTCGCGCAGCTCCCGGACGGCGGCCTCCCGCCAGACCTCGCCGACCTCCATGAAGCCTCCGGGCAGCGACAGCTCACCGCGGCCGGGGTCGATGTCACGGCGCACCACCACCAGGCCGCGATCACCCTCGGGCATGGCGACGGGCAGCAGCGCCACCGCGACCGGAAGCGGATTGCGCCAGGTCGTTTCGCCACAGGCGTCGCATACCCGTGGCCACAGCGCCTCGGGCTGATAACCAGTACCGCAGTACGAGCAAAACGAATTCTGCATGAACCGTGACCATAATCGGTCCGCACCCGTTACCGCGACCACCTTCATCCGGTCCGTGGCAGCCGCGGTAACGATGACCGCCGTAACGGTGGCAGCGGCGGCCGGTGCCTGCTCGCGGCGAGCCCGCCCTCCTGACCAGGGCTCCGCGCGGGCCGCCGTCGCGTCGCCGGCGGCGAAGCTCGCGATCAGGCACGCCGACCAGCCAGCCAGGAATCGGAGATCGCCGAATCCGTACGCGGATCAGCGGGCGGGCCGGGCCGCCGCTGTCCCGCCGCCAGGCGTGTCCGATCGCTTCCTGTCGGCCATGTGGCATACGGCACGGTGGTGTCGCTGTTAATGAGATTGTCATAGTCTGACATCGGCTTTGGGCGGCGGTGTCCTCCAGGCGAGGCGACGGGGCCCTTCAGGCCGCTGAACATGCCCGGGAGGTCCGATGACCGAGCCGCTGCTTCCCTCTCAGTCGTCGCGTCCCTCGGTCCCGCCGCGGGCCGGTGCTCGCCTCGCGGCCGGCCCGCGGGCCGCCGACACCACGGACACGAAGGACGCCGGCGAGGGCTCCGCCGAAGGCGGGGTCGCGTTCGTCTTCCAGGGCGGGGGGAGCCTCGCCGCGGCCCAGATCGGGATGCTGCGGGCGCTGACCGAGGCGGGCGTCGTCCCGGATCTCGTCGTGGGTGCCTCGGCCGGCGCGCTCAACGCCGTCGCCTACGCCAGCGATCCCACCGCGGTGGGCATCGAACGGGTGGCCGACATCTGGGCCTCGTTGCGCCGCAAGGACGTGGCCCCGTTGTCCCTGCGTGGGCTGGTGGGTGGCCTGGTCGGCCGGCAGGACGGGCTGACCTCCAGCACCGGGCTGCGCCACCTGCTGGAAAGCGGGCTGGTGGTGCCCCGCCTGGAGCAGACGATCATCCCGGCGCACGTCGTCACCACCGACCTGGAGACCGGATGCCCGGTCGTGCTCTCGTCCGGGGACGCGGTCGAGGCCCTGCTGGCGACCTCCGCCTACCCGGGGGTCTTTCCGCCGGTCACCGTCGGGAGCCGGCGGCTGATCGACGGCGGGGTGAGTGCCGACACGCCGGTCCGGCAGGCCGAGAGCCTGGGCGCGACGACCACCTACGTGCTGCCCTCGGTCGGCCCGACCGTCGGCGGCGCGACCCCCGAACTCGTCCCACGCGGAGCGTTCGCGCTGGCGCTGCGCGCGGTCAACCAGATCCTCGGCAACGCCGCCAGGGCGGACATGTCCGTCGCCCGGGGGACGGTGTACCTGCTGCCCACGCCCAGCACGGCGACCGTCAACCCGTTCGACTTCCGCGGCACCCGGACCCTGATCGCCGCCGGCTACCGGCTCACCCGAGCCTGGCTTCGCGACCCGGTCCCGGTCCCGGCGCTGTCTCCGGCGCCGTCGCCGGCGCAGCGCCGGCCCCCGCTCGCGGCACCGGCTCCCGGACTGGCCTGACGGCCGCGCCCGCCGCCGCGCGGACCGGCGGCGGCGGGCTTCTCCGACGCCTCGGCGCCGCGTCCCGGGGACGAACGCCGCCGGATGCGGCTCCTGGTGCCGGCCCCGCGAAGGTTCGCCCTGTCTCTGTCTCGACGCCGGACATGATCGCCGTTTGTGCCCTGGGGAGGTCGTGGACGGCGGTTTCCAGGGGTGCTCGCAACACCTGGTGGTCTATGTGGCTGCTAGTAGATCACGGAGGCGTTCGGCGGGGG
>NZ_JADWYU010000003.1 GCF_016786325.1 Frankia nepalensis
GTCTCCGCGCCGCCGGCGCAGTTGACCAGGATGTCGAGCCGGCCGAACTCGGCAAGGGTGCCGTCGACGATCCGCTGACATTCCGCCGCCTTCGTCACGTCGGCCGGCAGGGCAAGCGCGCGCCGGCCGAGTGCCTCGATTTCCTTGGCGGTCGACTCCAGCGGCTCCGGACGCCGTGCCGTAAGCACGACGTCGGCGCCGTATTCGGCGAGCGCCAGCGCCGAGCCGCGGCCTATGCCGGTGCCGCCGCCGGTGACGACCGCGACCCGCCCGTCGAGTGAGAACCTCTCGCTCACAGGACCGCTCCTCCGTTCGCGGCAATGACCTGGCCCGTTATGTAACCAGCCGCCTCCGAGCACAGGAAGGCGCAGGTCGCGCCGATGTCGTCGGGCGTCCCCACCCGGCCAGCCGGAATCATCCGGGCGATGACCTCGGTCTTCGGCAGATTCCGGCCACTTTGCTGGCCGCGCAGCAATGGGGTGTCCACGGCGAACGGCGGGACCGTGTTCGCGGTGATCCCCTTGGCCGCGTACTCGAGCGCGACGGCCTTGGTCAGCGCGATCACGCCGCCCTTCGTCGCCGAGTAGTGGCCCTGGCGAGCCGTGCCGGTCTGTCCCGCGGCCGACGAGATCGTCACGACGCGGCCCCAGCCAGCGGCCACCATGTCGCCGATCGCGGACTGGACGCAGTGGAACGTCCCCGTGAGGTTCACCGCGACGAACCGGTCCCACAGCTCGAGGGAGATCTCCTCGAACGGCGTGAACCCGGAGACCGCCGCGCTGGTCACGAGCACCCCGATGGGCCCGAGATCGGCGCGCACTCGCTCGAACGCCGCGTCGACCGACGCGCGATCCGCGACATCGACCTCGGCCGCGATCGCCGATGCGCCCACGGCGCGCAGCCTCTCCGCCACGTCTTTGGCGGCGGCCCCGTTCAGGTCAAGGGCCGCCACCCGGTGCCCGGTATTCGCCAGATGCTGGCAGATCGCCAGGCCAAGCCCCGACCCGCCGCCAGTGACGACAGCCACCCGTGTCATAGAGCCGTTCCCTTTCTGTGCAGGGCTTCCCGCCGGCCCGCGTGGGCAGCAGGATCAGCGGTCGCGAAGTCAGGTGCCGGCACGCGCCGCTCCGGTCGTAGGCGCGCCGACGAGTTCGCGCGGTGGACCCTGATCACGCTGATCTGCTGATGAGGGTGGGCATGGAGTCCCATCCCCGGACCGTCGAGGTGGGCGCGCG
>NZ_JADWYU010000004.1 GCF_016786325.1 Frankia nepalensis
CCTCCTGGGGAGACGCGGGGCCCGACGCGCTGTCAGCCGCTGGGGGCGGGTGGGCCTACAGGCCGAGCTCGGCCTCGAAGGCGCCCTCCTCCAGGCGGCTCTTCACGGTGGTGAGGAAGCGGGCCGCGTCCGCGCCGTCGACGATCCGGTGGTCGTAGGTCAGCGCCAGGTAGACCGTGGAACGAACCGCGATCACCTCGCCCAGCTCCGGGTCCTCGACGACGGCCGGCCGCTTGACGACGGTGCCGGTGCCGAGGATGCCGACCTGGGGCTGGTTGATGATCGGGGTGTCGAACAGCGCGCCCCGGCTGCCGGTGTTGGTCAGCGTGAACGTGCCGCCGCCCAGCTCGTCGGGGGAGACCTGGTTGGCGCGGGTCCGCTTCGCCAGGTCGTCGATCTTGCGGGCCATCCCGGCGAGGTTCAGGTCGCCGGCGCTGTGGATGACCGGCACGACCAGGCCACGCTCGGAGTCGACCGCGAAGCCGAGGTGCTCGACGTCGTAGTACGTGACCGTGCCGGCCTGGGTGTCGACGCTGGCGTTGAGCACCGGGTGCTCCCGCAGCGCCTCGCAGGCGGCGACCGCGAAGAACGGCATGAACGACAGCTTCACGCCCTCGCGGGCCAGGAACGCGTCCTTCGCCCGTGCGCGCAGCTTCGCGATCCGCGTGACGTCGGCCTCGACGACCGTCGTCAGCTGGGCGCTGACCTGCAGCGACTCGACCATCCGCTTGGCGATGACGGAGCGCAGCCGGGACAGCTTCTCCGTCTTGCCACGCAGCGCCGGGACCGGTGCCGCGGCCTTCGCCGCGGGCGCGGCGGCGGGCCGGGCGGGCGCGGCCGGAGCGGGGGCGGGCGCGGCCGGGGCGGCCTGAGCCGGGGCGGCCGGTGCCGGTGCCGGGGTGGCCTGGGCCGCCGGGGTGGCCTGCGCGCCGCGGGCGGCGTCGAGGATGTCCTGCTTGCTGATCCGCCCGCCGGGGCCCGTGCCGTTGACCGTTCCCAGGTCGACGCCCAGCTCGGACGCCATCTTGCGGACCAGCGGCGTGACGTAGCGGACCTCGCCGTTGGCGGCGGCCTGACCGGCGGAGCCGGTCTGCTGGGAGGCCTGCGGCGCGGGAGCCGGAGCCGGCGGGGGCGCGGGAGCGGCCGGAGCCGGGGCTGGGGCCTGCGGCGGGGGAGCGGCGGCGGGCGCCGGGGGCGGGG
>NZ_JADWYU010000005.1 GCF_016786325.1 Frankia nepalensis
ATCGCCATCGTGGGTATGGCGTGTCGTTTTCCGGGTGGGGTTGGTTCTCCTGAGGATCTGTGGGATCTGGTGGTTGAGGGGCGTGATGGTACGGGTGATTTTCCGGTGGATCGGGGGTGGGATTTCGGGCGGTTGTTCGGTGGGGGTGGTGCTGGTTCTTCGGTGACGCGCCGGGGTGGTTTTCTGCGGGGGGCGGGGGATTTCGACGCGGAGTTCTTTGGGATTTCGCCGCGTGAGGCGTTGGCGATGGATCCGCAGCAGCGGGTGTTGTTGGAGGTGTCCTGGGAGGCGTTCGAGCGCGCCGGGATCGACCCCACCACCCTGCGGGGGTCGCGCACCGGCGTGTACGCGGGGCTGATGTACCACGACTACGGCCCGCACCTGCATCTGCCCGTGGAGGGGGCGGACGGCCACCGGCTGACCGGGACCCTCGGCAGTGTTCTGTCGGGTCGGGTGGCGTATGTGTTTGGTTTGGAGGGGGCGGCGGTGACGGTGGATACGGCGTGTTCGTCGTCGTTGGTGGCGTTGCATGTGGCGGTGGGGGCGTTGCGGCGGGGGGAGTGTGGGGTGGCGTTGGTGGGTGGGGTGACGGTGATGTCGTCGCCGGGGACGTTTGTGGAGTTTTCGCGGCAGGGTGGGTTGTCGGTGGATGGTCGGTGTCGGTCGTTTGCGGCGGGTGCGGATGGTACGGGGTGGGCGGAGGGGGCGGGGGTGTTGGTGTTGGAGCGGTTGTCGGACGCGGTGCGGGAGGGGCGTCGGGTGTTGGCGGTGGTGCGGGGTAGTGCGGTGAATCAGGATGGTGCGTCGAATGGTTTGACGGCGCCGAACGGCCCGTCACAGGAACGTGTGATCCGGGCGGCGCTGGCCGCGGCGGGATTGGGGCCTCAGGACGTGGACGCGGTGGAGGGGCACGGCACCGGTACTCGTCTGGGCGATCCGATCGAGGCCGAGGCGTTGATGGCGACGTATGGGCGGGGGCGTTCGGGTGGGGAGCCTTTGTGGTTGGGGTCGTTGAAGTCGAATGTGGGGCATGCGCAGGCGGCGGCGGGGGTGGGTGGGGTGATCAAGATGGTGATGGCGTTGCGGGCTGGGGTGTTGCCGGGGTCGTTGTTCGCGGGTGAGCCGTCGGGGTTGGTGGATTGGGAGGGGGGTGGGGTGCGTTTGTTGGCGGGGGCGCGGG
>NZ_JADWYU010000006.1 GCF_016786325.1 Frankia nepalensis
CGCGGGTGGGGTGGCGACGTCCGAGCGCCCGCAGCACGGCGGCGTGCCGGCGCCGCAACCGCCGCTGCGGCAGCGCGACGGTTGCCATCGCGTACAGGATGCGCCCCGCGACGACGGCCATCACACCGAGCCCGGCCGCGTCCATGGCCAGCGACACGGCGGTGCTGGAGACATGATGCGGCGAGATGCCGCACGCCATGATCAGCGACATGATCGCGTGGCCGACGGTCAGCAGCGGCACGACCAGCAGGGCGCCGAGGAGGCAGACCGCGGCGACCGTGGACAGGCAGGCGGCGACCCACAGGCCGATGCCCAGCCTCGGCGCCCTGCGGGTCCAGCCGGCGCCGCGCAGCAGCCGCGGCGCGAGGAACAGCATCGCCAGGATGTAGCCGGTCAGCAGCGGGACCGTCACGTCAGTCGGCGCCCTTCTCCTGGGCGCGCCAGCGCAGCGCGTCACTCAGGGCCTCCACCTCGGCGGGGTCCATGGACCGGACGAAGTGCAGCAGGGCCATCCCACGGTTGTCGGTGCTGGAAAGTACCTCGCTCAACTGTCGGGCGGTGTACTCGCTGCGCGACAGCGTGGTGGCGTAGACGTACCCGCGACCGACCCGCTCCCGGGTGAGCCAGCCCTTCTGGAAGAGGCGGTCCATCACCGTCATGACGGTGGTGTAGGCGAGCGGGCGAACCTGCCGCAGCCCCTCGAGGACGTCGCGCACCGTGGCCGGCTTCACGCGAGCCCACATCCGGTCCATCACCTCGGCCTCGAGGTCACCGAACAGCTCCATCCCACCTCCCCTCGCCCTAGCCCTGTGCACCGGGCCAGAGCGGGCCCGCTCGCGACTAGGCGATGGCGCCACGTCTCTCCCGTCGCCAACCGGCGGGATCGACAGCCCAGTCTGGTTGCGTTCAGCGGCAGCTGAATGCCGCTGGTGGCCGCCCGGGCTGCGCGGCCCGGCGCCTTGCCACGGCTCCGCGCCTCACTGTCCGCAGCCCACACCCCCACTGTCTACGATCCAGCATAGTGCGTTGGCATGTGCCCGCCAGCGCCGCCGGACCGCGCGCCGAATCCCGCCCCCCGGTCCAGCGATGCCCTCCCGCGCGGCACAGGCAGCAGCGGGGGAGCCACCTTCCTCCGGGCGTCGTCGCCCGCCGACGGCGTCCTTGGGGTGAAGCCGG
>NZ_JADWYU010000007.1 GCF_016786325.1 Frankia nepalensis
CTAAGCGCGTATCCAGAAGTCCTGCACGTAACCCGGAGTGAGGTCGCGGGCGTGGAGGAGTGGCGACACCGGCCTCGCCGGGGGTTGGATCGAGGTTGCACCAGTCGTCCGCCCGTCCGGCGAGGTCGTGGTCAGTATGCGCCCGCCCAGCGTGTTCGCCAACCGCTCCACCTGCGACGTTGAGGAGCTGCGTGGTGATCTGCGGGGCCGGTGGAGGGTGGCCCTACGGGCGGTGATGGTGCTGCTGTCCCTGCACGGCCTGACCTCGGCCGAGATCGCCGGGCTGCTGGAATGCCATCCGAGCACGGTGCGCCGCTGGATCGGCCGGTTCGACGCCGAAGGGGTGGCGGGACTGGCCGACCGGCCCCGACCGGGACGGCCCCGGCTGGGCGGACGCCGGCTGTGCGCGCGGATCGCCGCCCTGCTGGAGTGCCCGGGGCCGTGGACGGTCCGGCGGATCTGGCGCCGTCTGGGCCGGCCGAACCTGAGCCCGCGCACGCTGTACCGCCGGATCCGCCAGGTCGCCGTGTGGCGGCGCCCCAAGCTGATCGCTCGTGGCGACCCCGCCCACGACGAGGTCGTGGCCGCGATCGCCACGCGGGTGGCCCGGCTGCCGCGCCGAGCGGTGGTGTGGGCCGAGGACGAGACCCACCTGCACCTGTTGCCCCACGTGCGCGCCAGCTGGACCCGGCGCGGTCGCCGCCCCAGGGTCGACACGCCGGGAAAGAACCGGCAGGTCAGCGTGTTCGGTGCGGTGGAGCTGGCCACCGGCCGGTGGGTGTATCGGCTGGGCCGCCGGTGCGCGGCCGACTTCGTCGCCCTGCTGGAGACACTGATCGGCGCGTTCCCGTACGCCCCGAAGGTCGTGGTGATCTGCGATAACGACAGCATCCACCACGCCCACGCGGTCACGACCTACCTGGCCGAGCACCCCCGTCTGGAGGTGCTGTACGGGGCGCGGTACAGCCCGCACGACAACCCGGTCGAACGGATCTGGGCCGCGTTGAAGAACCACATCGCCAACACCGCCGTGACCTGGCCCGGCCGGCGCAGACAGATCCACGCGTTCTTCCGCGCCCGCTCACCCGACCAGATGCTGACCACCGCGGCCCCCTGGACCAGCCCCTGGCTGCCGCCGGGTTACGCGCAGGACTTTCGGAATGCCGCTTAG
>NZ_JADWYU010000008.1 GCF_016786325.1 Frankia nepalensis
TCGATGATCATGGCGGCGCCCATGCCGCCGCCGGCGCACATGGAGACGCAGCCGAGGGTGGCGCCGCGGCGGCGGAGCTCGCCGACCATGGTGACGATCATGCGGGCGCCGGTGGCGGAGATGGGGTGGCCGAGGCTGGCGCCGCTGCCGTTGACGTTGACGATGTCGGGGTTGAGGCCGAGCTTGCGGACGGCGGCGACGGGGACGGAGCAGAACGCCTCGTTGATCTCGAACAGGTCGATGTCGCCGAGGGTGAGGCCGGCGCGGTCGAGCGCCTTGGGGATGGCGAGGGTGGGGGCGAGGCCGGTCAGGGCCGGCTCGATGCCGACGGTGGCCCAGGCGCGGATCCGGGCGAGCGGGGTCAGGCCGTGGGAGGCCGCGTAGGTGTCGCTGGTGAGGGTGACGGCGGCGGCGGCGTCGTTGAGGCCGGCGGAGTTGCCGGCGGTGACGGTGGCGTCGGGCAGTTCGGGGTGCAGCACCGGCAGGGTGGCGAGGCGTTCCAGGGTGGTGCCGCGGCGCGGGTGCTCGTCGGTGTCGAACCGGACGGTGGTGCCGTCGGGGCGGGTGACGTCGAGGGGGACGATCTCGTCCACGAACGCGCCGGAGTCGATGGAGTCGAGGGCGCGCTGCTGGGTGTGGACGGTCCACTCGTCGACGTCGCGGCGGGTGAGGCCCATCTCGCGGGCGGTGTTCTCGCCGACCGTGAGGGGCATGTCGAAGGCCGGTGCTTCGGGGGTGTTCGGGTTGGGCGGTGACATCCAGATCTGCTGGCTGCCGTCGGCGGCGCGTTTGGAGCCGTAGATCTGGTTGGACAGGCTTTCGGTGCCGCCGGCGATGGCGGCGTGGTCCATGCCGGCGCGGATGCCGGCGGCGGCGATGGCGACGGCGGTGAGCCCGCCGGCGCAGTGCCGGTTGGTGGCGACGCCGGAGACGCCGGTGAGGCCGAGGCGGACGGCGGTGTGCCGGGCGATGACGCCGCCGCCCTGGTAGGACTCGGCGAGCACGAGGTCGTCGACGTCGGTGGCGGGGATCCCGGCGCGTTCGAGGGCGGCGGGGACGACGGCTTCGGCGAGGTCGAAGGCGTCGAGGCCGACGAGGGTGCCCTTGCGGGCCCGCCCGATCGCCGTACGGGCCGTCGCGACGATGACTGCTTCGGGCACGGTGAACTCC
>NZ_JADWYU010000009.1 GCF_016786325.1 Frankia nepalensis
GGAGGCCGAGCAGTTCCGCCAGGTTCGCTGACATGATCCGCTCGATGTCGGCCGGGTCGTGGCCGGCCAGCGTGTCCAGGAAGGACAGCGGCTCGGCCAGCCCCTCGGCGTGCGGGTAGTCGGAGCCGAAACAGACCCGCTCGGACCCCATCAGCTCGATGAGGCCGTCGAGGGACTCCTCCCAGAACGGGTTGATCCAGACGTTGCGCCGCAGGAGCTCCAGCGGATGGGTCGGGAACTCGTTCGGCATCTTCTTGTAGGTCAGCTCGAGGTTCCTCGCGAGCACGCCGACCCAGCCGCCGCCGTTCTCCACGCTGATCAGCCGCACGCCGGGGAACCGGTCGAGCATGCCGTGGCAGATCGCGGAGGCCAGCGTGTCCTGGATGGTGCGCCCACCGTCGGCGACGTAGGCGAACGTCCTGGGCCTGAAGGCGACGAACTCGCCGCCGCGGCCCTCCCAGGTGTTCAGGTAGTCCTGGTAGCCGCTGTCGGAGGCGTGCAGCGCGACCGGCACCCCGGCCTCCTGGACCCGCGCCCAGAACGGGTCGAACTCCGCCAGGAACGGCGAGCGCGGCCCGCGCGGGCCGGTGACCGGGGCCGGGCGCAGCAGGACGGCGCGCGCGCCCCGCGCCAGCACCGTCTCCAGCTCCCGCACCCCGGCCTGCGCGGTCGTGGGCGTGATGACCGGCGTCGCGAAGATCCGGCCCTGGTAGTCATACGTCCAGTCGTCGTAAAGCCACTCGTTGAACGCGTGGACCGCGACGTCGGTCAGGTCCGGGTCGTCGCGCAGCCGCTCCTCGATCAGGCTCGCCAGCGTGGGGAACATCAGGCAGGCGTGAATGCCCTGGGAGTCCATCAGCTCCAGGCGCGCCGCCGGCTCCCGGAAGGCCGGAACCGACCGCATCGGCTTGCCGGCCAGTTCCCGCAGCGACTTCCCTTCCGGGTTCTGGCTGGCGTAGAAGGCCATGTGCGCGCCCGGCCTCGCCACGACCTCGAACGTCGGGTTCGGGATGTACTCCGTCAGCAGACTGCGGACCACCAGCTTCTTACGCCCGTTCAGCTCCACGAACCTGAACAGGTCCCGATGCGCCGCCGGCAGGTGCCGCGTCAGCGCGTCCTCAGCCTCGTACAGGTGGTTGTCAGCGTCGAACACCGGGAAGTCGA
>NZ_JADWYU010000010.1 GCF_016786325.1 Frankia nepalensis
TGTTCCGAGTCTGAAGTTTTTGGGCTGATCGTAGACTGGGGTTATGCCTGGTCCGAGTGCCGTGCCGATCGAGCTTTCCGTCGAGGAGCGGGAGGTGTTGGAGGGCTGGGTGCGGCGTCGTAAGACGTCGCAGGCGTTGGCGCAGCGCTCCAGGATCGTGCTGGCCTGTGCGGGCGGCGCGACGAACGCGCAGGTCGCGGCCGAGCTGGGGGTCAGTCGGAACACGGTGGCGACGTGGCGGAACCGGTTCGCGGTCGACCGGTTGGAGGGGCTGTCGGACGAACCGCGGCCGGGTCGGCCGCGCACGGTGTCCGACGTGAAGGTCCACGAGGTGATCACGAAGACGCTGGAGGAGACCCCGCCGAACGGCGACACCCAGTGGTCGACCCGCTCGATGGCAAGGACCAGCGGCCTGTCGCAGTCGACGGTGTCGCGGATGTGGCGCGCGTTCGGCCTCAAACCGCATCTCGTCGAGACGTGGAAGCTCTCCACCGATCCCCAGTTCGTGGAGAAGGTCCGCGACATCGTCGGGGTCTACCTCGACCCGCCGGAGAAAGCCATCGTTCTCTGCGTCGACGAGAAGTCGCAGATCCAGGCGCTGGACCGCACCGCCCCGGTGCTGCCGCTGATGCCGGGCACCCCGGCGCGGATGACCCACGACTACGTGCGGCACGGCACGACCAGCCTGTTCGCCGCCATGGACCCGACGTCCGGCGCGGTGATCGCCCAGCACTACCGGCGCCACCGCCACCAGGAGTTCCTCCGCTTCCTCAAACTGATCGACGTCTCGGTCCCCGCCGGCTACGACCTGCACCTGATCCTCGACAACTACGCCACCCACAAGACCCCGGCCGTGAAGAACTGGCTGCTGCGACACCCGCGGTTCCACCTGCACTTCACCCCCACCTCGTCCTCCTGGATGAACCTCGTCGAACGCTGGTTCGCCGAACTCACCACCCGCAAGATCCGACGTTCCACCCACCGCTCCGTCGTCGAACTCGAGGCCGACATCCGCAGATGGATCAACGCCTGGAACAAGGACCCCAAGCCGTTCATCTGGACGAAGAGCGCCGACGAGATCCTCGAAACCCTCGCCGCCTACTGCCAACGAATTAACGACTCAAGACACTA
>NZ_JADWYU010000011.1 GCF_016786325.1 Frankia nepalensis
AACTGGTCGGCGCGCATCTGCCTGAGGACGCCGACCCGGGCCAGGTGGTGATCGGGATCGAGACCGACCGCGGGCCGTGGGTGTCCGCGCTGGTCGCGGCGGGCTATCAGGTGATCGCGGTGAACCCGCTGCAGGCTGCCCGTTACCGGGAGCGGTACTCGACGTCGGGGGCCAAGAGCGACGCCGGTGACGCGCACGCGCTGGCGGACATGGTCCGGACCGATCGCCACCAGTTGCGGTCCGTGGCCGGTGACAGTGAGCTCGCGGAGGCGGTGAAGGTCACCGCCCGGGCTCACCAGACGTTGGTCTGGGACCGGACCCGGCAGGCGCAGCGGCTGCGCTCGGCGTTGCTGGAGTCGTTCCCGGCCGCGGTGGCCGTGTTCGACGACCTGGCCGCGCCGGACACGTTGGAGCTGCTCGCCAAGGCGCCGAGCGCGCAGGCGGCCCGGCGGCTGACCGTCGCGCAGATCTCCGCCGTCCTGAAACGGGCCCGTCGCCGTGACATCGCGGAGAAGTCGCGGAAGATCCGGGCCGCGTTCCAGGCCGGCCAGCTACCCGTGTCCTCGGTGATCGCCGGTGCCTACGCGGCGGTTGTCCGCGCCCAGGTCGGGCTGATCGGCACGCTCAACGCCGAGATCGACCGGCTCGCCGAGCAGGTCGATGCCCATTTTGGCCAGCACCCGGACGCTGAGATCTACCGGTCCCAGCCCGGCCTGGGACCGGTCCTCGCCGCCCGGGTGCTCGCCGAGTTCGGAGACGACCCGCACCGCTACACCGACGCCAAGGCCCGCAAGAACTACGCCGGGACCAGCCCGATCACCCGTGCCTCCGGGAAGAAGAAGATCGCCCTGGCCCGCTACGCCCGCAACCGCCGGCTCGCGGACGCCCTGCACCGGCAGGCCTTCTGCGCCCTGCGAGCCTCACCCGGCGCCCGCGCCTACTACGACACCCTTCGCGCCCGTGGCACCAGCCACCACGCGGCCCTGCGCCAGCTCGCCAACCGCCTCGTCGGCATCCTCCACGGCTGCCTCAAGACCCACACCACCTACAGCGAGGCGACCGCCTGGCCACAGTACGTCACCGAACAGATCGCCGCTTGACATCCAAGAACATGGGATGTCTGACCA
>NZ_JADWYU010000132.1 GCF_016786325.1 Frankia nepalensis
GCTGACCCTGCCCAGCACGGGCGCCGGCGGTACGGGTCGTCGAAGCGTCGGGCGCCATGCTTTCACGCTACCGGAGCGGGCGAACGGTCCTCCTGGATGGCGGCCATGCATACATTGGACGTCGTCTGGGCCGACGGGATGCCGTCGCCGCCGCCCGCGGCCACCGGCAGGTCCTGACCGTGTCGGTGTCGGCTTCACCGCGTCCGCGGGCTCAGATCAACGACGGAGGGATCATGAGTAGGCCCCTCGATGCAAGCGACGAGGCGTTCCACCCGGCCGGCGACGATCCGTGCTGGAACGAAAGTGCGTGGTTCGGCTTTTCTGTTCCGGAACGGAGGATGAACGGGTTCGTATACTTCTTCCACGACGTTCGCACCGGGGTTTCCGGTGGCGGCCCCGCGGTGTGGGACCCCAGCGGGGAAGAAACCTACACCTGCCGGTTCTATGACTGGCGCTGGCTGCAGCCACCCACCGGCCGCCTCGACTTCGGGGACTTCACGCTGCCGAACAGCCTTCGTCACGAGGTGGTCGAGCCGCTGCGGCGCTACCGGTTGTCCTACGCGGAGCTGGGGCTGGAGCTCGATCTCGAATGGACCGCGTTGATGGCGCCGCACGAGATCCGCTACGGCAACCTGTCGACCATGACCGGTGCCCGGCACTTCGACCAGCCCGGACGG
Organism: Frankia nepalensis; assembly: GCF_016786325.1. Taxonomy (GTDB): domain Bacteria; phylum Actinomycetota; class Actinomycetes; order Frankiales; family Frankiaceae; genus Pseudofrankia; species Pseudofrankia nepalensis. The sequence goes on from NZ_JADWYU010000132.1 coordinate 678, forward strand.
ATGACCGGATCGCTGCTGCTCGACGGTGAGCGCCTCGAGGTCGACTGCTACTCGCTGCGGGACCGCACCTGGGGCCCGCACCGGCCGGGCGCGTCCCGGTCGGGCGACTACCTGTGGGCGATCGCCTCGCCCGAGGACCACTGGCACGCGATCACCATCGCGAGCGACGAGCCCGGTGTGGACACCGTCATGAACGGCTACCTCGTTCGCGACGGTGAGCTGGGTGAGCTGGTTCGCGGCCAGCGCCGGGTGCTCGAGCGCCGCGCGGGCGCACCGGTACGGGTCCTGCTCGAGGCCGAGGACGACCGCGGGCGGCACCTGCGGGCCCACGGCGACGTGCGCACCGCCCTGCGCTGGTTCGGGTGGCCCGGCCGGCTGGCCTTCTGGACGCTGACTGACTGGCGCTGGGACGACCATCAGGGCTGGGGAGAAGATCAGGAGTTCTTTCCCCGCGAGCAGGCACGGTCGCTGATGGAGCCGCCCGCCGCGTCTGACCTCGGCTGAACACGCCGCCACCGCGGGACGGTCTCCGGACGTACCGGCGGCCGTGACCCGAGAGATGTCGGCCCTGGCCTCAACTGGCCGGGTCCAGGGCCACCTTGAGCCAGCCCGGGCGGCGCAGGTCGAACTCCTCGTAGGCCGCGAGCACATCCCGCATCGGCTCATGCTGGGTGAGCACCTTCTCCGGGTGCGCCACTCCCGATTCCACCATGGCCAACAGCTTCGGGATGTACCGCGGGTGGTTGCCGTTTCCCATGTTGATGGTGAGGTTCTTGTTCATCGCGGTACCGATCGGGAAGAACCTGTCGGTCGGCGGATACACCCCGACGATGCCCAGCGTGCCCGCCTTGGCCAGGCTTTCGACCGCCCACGTGTGGGCCTGCGTCGGCGCGTCGCCGGGCTTCCAGTGTCCGTCGTGCTCATTCGTCTCGGGGGCGATCTCCCGCAGTTCCGCGCGGTGCTGATCGTCCTGCGCACGGGCCCTGGCGGCGGCGGGGCCGGACTTCGGGCTTTCCGCGTCCACCCCCACGGCGTCGATGGCCCGGTCGGGGCCGATACCGCGCGTCAGATCCAGGAGCGCCTCGACCGGTTCCTCCTCGTTGAAGTTGACCACCTCGGCGCCCAGCGCCTGGGCGCGTTCCAGCCGGTCGGCGTGCCCGTCGACCGCGATCACCCGTGTCGCGCCGCGCTGGAACGCGGACAGAATCGCGAACTGCCCCACCGGCCCGCAGCCCCAGACCGCCACCACGTCGCCGTCCGACACTTCGGCTATGACCGCGCCGAAGTATCCGGTGGGGTAGATGTCCGACAGCGGGATCGCCTGATCATCGGAGATCGAGTCCGGCAGCCGGAACAGGTTGGTGTGGGCGTAGGGCACGCGGGCGTATTCGGCCTGCAGCCCGTCGAACGAGCCGTTGTCCTTCGGGGCGCCGTAGAAGCCCGATCCGGCCCGGCGGCCGTACGGGTTGATGTCGTCGCACTGGGCGAAGTAGCCGCTGCGGCAGTAGGAGCAGGAGCCGCACCCGAGGACGGCGGACAGCAGCACCCGGTCGCCGCGCCTGACGTTGCGGACGCTCCGGCCGACCTCTTCGACCACGCCGACGCCCTCGTGCCCGATGATGATGCCCGGCTTCATCCCCGGTACGGTGCCCCGGACGAAATGCAGATCCGTGCCACAGATAGCCGCGGTGGTGATGCGAACGACGGCGTCGGTCGGCTGCTCGATCTTCGGTTCGGCGACGGTGTCAAGACGGATATCACCCACACCGTGCCATACGACTGCTCTCATCACCTTCCGCTCCTTCCGTCCCTCGTGGTTCGTGACATTAATCGCGAACGCCCACCGGCCCGATTCACGGCGAACTCTCAGTCCACCGACTCACACGCCAACATCGACGGCACAGCAGGCTCATGCATTCGGTACAGGTAACTATCGCCCCAGAGGGACGCCGACGCCCGACGAGGCCAGCGGGTGGAGGGGTAAAGCGCGACATCACCGAAATACGCAAGGCCCGGTGGCGGACATGGCCGGGTCAGCTCGGATGGCTGTTTGTCACGACGCACGGGCCCGCCGTGACACGAACTCGCTCCGCGAAGGCGGCTGACGGCCCACCCGTGGACCGGCGCTCGCGGTTGCGGAGCCAGGCGAGACGGGTGAGCATGCCGGGATGGTTCGCCGGCGAGTACGGCGCGTGGAAGTGTCGGCACCGCCTGCGCATCGTCATGGCTCTCCCGCCGATGCCGGACATGGTCGTCGCCCAGGCAGGCGGGTTTCCCCATCTCGGCGGGCAGCCGCCGTCGGCGCGCTGGTCTGCTTCGCCGCGGCGATCGCGGTCGTGCTGGCGCGGTTGGCCGACCGGCCGGTCGCCCTGCCGGTCTCGATCGTCGCCGTGTCCGTGACGGCGATGGCGGGCTGGACGGCGCTCGTTCAACGAGGGTCACGCCGGGTGATGGCCGCGCTCGTGGCCGCCCTCGCGTTCGCCGGGCTCCTTGCTTTCGCCGAGGCGGCCGGTCTTGTCAGCGTGCTCGTCCTTGTAGGGCTGCTGTTCGCGTCGGGAGGCACGGCACGCGCGGCTTTCGGCCGACATCGACCAAAAGGAGCGGTCGTCGGGCCCGCCCGGCGCGGAGTGCTGCTGGTGAACCCGCGCTCTGGCGGGGGTGCCGCCGAGCGCCATCGGCTCGTGGAACGGGCAGCCCAGCGCGGAGTCGAGGTCGTGATCCTCACCCCGGGTTCGGACCTGCGCACCCTCGCCGAGCGGGCAGCCGACGCCGGTGCCGACGTGCTGGGCATGGCCGGTGGGGACGGTTCGCAGGGGCTGGTCGCCGACGTGGCCCGCCGGCGCGGGATGGCGTTCGTATGCGTCCCGGCCGGGACGCGCAACCACTTCGCCCTCGACCTGGGCCTTGACCGGAGCGATGTCGCGGGGGCCCTGGATGCCTTCGGCACGGCCATCGAGCAGCGTGTCGACCTCGGCCAGGTAGGCGACCGCGTCTTCGTCAACAACGTCTCGCTCGGCGTCTACGCGGAGATCGTCCAGTCCGACAGCTACCGTGACGCCAAGGTGAGTACCGCCGCCGCCCTGCTTCCCGACCTTCTGGGCCCGGGCCGCACCCCGCCGGACCTTCGGTTCACCGCCGCGGACGTCCTGCTCGTCTCCAACAACCCTTACCACCTGCACAGCCTCGGCGGTCTCGGTACCCGGCCCCGGCTCGACAGCGGTCAGCTTGGCCTGGTCGCGCTGCGGGTCGACCGCGCCCGAGATCTGCCCACGCTCGTCGCGCTCGAGTCCATGGGCGCCATCAACACGTTCCACGGCTTTCACCAGTGGAACAGCCCCACGGTGCGCGTCGATGCCGCCCGGCCGGTCAGCGTCGGTGTGGACGGAGAAGCGCTTCGCCTCGCCCCGCCGCTGCAACTGCGCTGCCTTCCCGGCGCCGTGCGCGTACGAGTGCCCCGGCACGCGCCCGGGGTACCAGCCCCACGACCGGGCATCTGGGGCACCGTTCCCGCCCTGATCCGCATCGCCGCGGCCAGGCCGGCGGCCTGAACCGCCAGAGCGGAGAGAGCAGGCGGGGCGCGGACGTCGCCCGACGGCGACCGCGACGGTCCGCGCGTCGCCGCATCGCGGGCCGCTGTCGGCCGATGGTCAGCGCGGCCGGCGTAGCCCGGTGACGAGGAGCTCGACCAGCCGGCGCGCGTCGTAGCGGGGATTGTTGCCGGCGCCCACGCAGAGGCTCGCGACGCCGCGCATGAGTTCCTGGGCGTTCAGGTCGGAGCGAATCTCCCCCGAGGCGGTCGCGGCCTCGAGCAGCCGGGTGCACACCGGTTCGAGCCGCTCGAGGAAGTAGGAGTGCAGGGGGTCGAAGCAGGGGTCGTCCGACTGCAGGACGGCGGCGAGTCCGAGCTTGGTGACCAGGAAATCGACGAAGAGGTCGATCCATCGCCCCAGCGCGGCGTGCGGCGTCGCGCTACTCGCCAGCAGGGTGGGACCGGCCTCGGCGAGGGCCTCGACCTGGTGCCGGTAGACGGCGATGACAAGATCGGCTCGTGTCGGGAAGTGGCGGTAGATCGTGGCCGTCCCGACGCCCGCCTTGGCGGCGATGTCGCGTATCGGCGCTTCCACGCCGGAGGTGACGAAGACGGCGGCGGCCGCGGCGAGCAGGGTCTCCTCGTTGCGCCGCGCGTCCGCCCGCTTGGGCCGCGTCGCCCGCCCCGCGTCCCGATCGCCGTCGTCCACCGCATCCTCCCACCACCGAGCTTGCTAAACGGGACAGCGTCCCGTATCGTCAAACGGGACATCGTCCCACTTCCTCATGATGGCAGATCGGGGAACCGACAACCACCCCGCGCACAGCCATCACGCGCCCAGCCGCCATGCGTACCGCGAAGGAAGAAACGATCACGCACCGTGCCGCGGGCCGCGTGGGAACGCGCTGCGGCGCGCTTGCGCTCGGCACGACATCCCGCGGGACGGGCCTCCGCTTATCCCACGGCCCGCCGCCGCCAGCCGAAACATCCGCGAGGAGGGCCCTTCATGGCCGAATCTGACAGGACGATCACGGAGGCGGACGTCGACGCGCCCGCTCCGATCGTCTCGGTGAAGCCGGTGGTGCTGCCGGCGCCGGGCCGCGGGGAGGACCTGCGGGTGAGGGTGTCCGCGCCGACGACCGGGCGCGAACTGCCGATCATCGTCTTCTCGCACGGCTTTGGCTCGTCGCTGGACGGCTACGGCCCGCTGGCCGACTTCTGGGCCGCCCACGGCTTCGTGGTCATTCAACCGACCCATCTTGACTCGAGGACACTGGGCATTCCGCCGGACGATCCCCGCGCCCCTCGGATCTGGCGTTTCCGCGTCGAGGACCTGAAGCGGGTCCTCGACCATCTTGACCTGCTGGAAGCCGCCGTTCCCGGCCTCGGCGGACGCCTGGACCGAGACCGGATCGCCGCCGCCGGGCACTCGTTCGGCGGCCAGACAGCAGGCAATCTCCTGGGCCTGCGAGTCCTCGATCCGGAGACCGGGAAAGAGGAGGACCTGGCCGACCCGCGCGTCAGCGCGGGCGTCCTGCTCGCCACCGCCGGACGCGGCGGAGCCGACCTGACGCCCTTCGCGGCCGAGCACTTCCCCTTCATGAACCCGAGCTTCACCGAGATGACCACGCCGGCCCTCGTCGTCGCGGGGGACCGAGACGACTCCCCGCTGTCCGTCCGCGGGCCGGACTGGCTCACCGACCCGTACTTCCTGAGCCCGGGCGGCAAGAGCCTGCTCACCGTGTTCGGGGCGGAACACTCGCTCGGCGGAATCCCCGGCTACGAGGCCAGGGAGACGACGGACGAGAGCCCTGAACGAGTCGCCCTGGTCCAGCGAATCACCTGGGCCTACCTTCGCGCCGCGCTCGGCATCGAGGATTCCAGCTGGTCGGCGGCGCGCAGGGCCTTGCGGGAGAGCGCCAGTCCACTCGGCCGGATCGAATCCAGATGACGCCACGCAGGAGGGGGCCGATCTTTTATGCCCAGGCCGAGCGTTTCCGGTTCGCCGGGCAGGCCAACGGCATGGCCGGGCCGACAGCGCCCCGCCAGAGCAGACCCCTACCGTGCTTGGACTTGTCGTCACCGCCCACAGTGCGGCGGCGCCGCTGTTCTGACGCACCCCACCCGTGGTGGCCTCGACGCTCGAGGGTCGTGATGGCGGCTGCGCGTGCTGCTCGGACCCCGGCAACCTCGCCCGGTCGGGGACTCGGATCCCCGGTGGGCTACAGCGGCTGCAGGTCGCCGGACCCGAACGGGGTCCACTTCATGTAATGGCGATGGTGGGACGGGTTCCACACGCTGTCTCCATGCTCCGCGCCCAGTATCACGCTGATCGTGGTCCCGGCGCGCAGCAGAACGCTGCCCGTATTTTCCAGGTCATCGATGGCCAGCACCCGGAAATGCACTCCTTCGCCGCTCACCAGAAAAAATGACTCAGGTGCCGATTGGCTATTTTTTTCCGCCATCAGCACCAGTATTCCGTCGGTCGGCACGGCATACCGGCTCCCGTTGGCCGGACCAACGATAGTTGTCGTCTTCCCGGCCATGGCGACCTTGCCGGTGGCGCTCAGGTCGGTGGCGTCGACGTGGGGGCGGGTGACGGTGACGGTGGTGTGCAGGATGCGCTCGGCGTGGTCCTCGCCGACCTGGGCGCGGCCCCGCAGGTAGAAGGTGGTGGTGCTGGTCAGGTTGTTGACGGTGAATTCCCGGCGGTCGGTGACGTCGATGTCGGTGGCGCCGTAGAGCAGCCGGTAGTTCGCGTTCTGCGAGGCTTCCCAGCGCAGGGTGACGCTGCCGCCGTTGTCGACCTCGATGGGGGTCACGGTGAGGTTGCGCAGGTAGAAGTCGCGCGGGAACTTGCCGACCTCGATGACGGTCTGGGGTTCGTTCCAGGTGCTCTCGCCCTGAGGACGAGATCTTTCGATGATGGTGATCGGCGCGCTGCCGACCTGGCGGTTGACCGGGATGCCACGGAACTGGATGGTGATGCCCTCGTTGACGGAGATGGTGCCGTGTCCGGTGGGCGGGGCGAAGATGAACCGGCCGGTCTGGCTGTCGAAGGTGGGCGTCCAGCCGTCGATGCTGATGGACGCGGTGACGCCCTGGAGGTTGAGCGCGAATTCGGGTGAGCGTTCGCCGTCGGGGATGCGCACGGAGATGCGCGCGCATTCCAGGGGCAGGCTGGAACGCCGGGTGCCGACGATGATGATCTCGGCCTTCTCCGGTTCGCCGGAGGCCGGCGACACCCGTACGGGGTCGGGGACGGTCATGAGTTCGAATTCCAGGCCGGGTCCGGTCTCGAACCGGATGTCGGCGCCTTCGGCGGCCGGTCGCTGGAGCTGAAGCACCGTGGCCATCGTGTTCTCCTTCGGCGGGCGGCGGCGCGGCGCCGCGCGGTGGGTTCGGGCGGGTGCGGGGTTGGACGGGTCTAGCGGGTGGCGGAGTGGCGAGTGGCGGACGCGGCGTCGTCGAGGACGAGGAAGCCGGAGCGGATCTCGGGCGCGCCGACGGGTGCCTCGTCGTCGGTGGGCGCCACCATCGGCCAGCGGGCCCACTGCCCGTCGAAGGGTTCGGTCCAGCTCCAGGTGCCGACGGCGGTGGCGGGTCGGGGGATGGCCATGGCGTCGACGAGCTGGCCGTCGGGGGTTTCGATCTGGCGGGGCGCGGCGAGCAGCGGGCCGGTACGGAAGCAGATCGCCATGCGGGTGAGCGCGGCGGTGACGAAGCGTTCGGGCACCCGCAACTGGCCGACGGGGAGGATGTCGGTCACGGCGTGGACGGCGGCGCGGGGGTCGAACAGCAGGGTGAGGATGGCGTTGTCCTCGCCGGCGAAACTCAGCCGCAGGCGGGAGCCGTCGCCGATCGGGCGCAGGTAGTCGCCCGCCGGGCCACGGGGGTCGACGACGGTCTCGAAGTGGTCGTAGTCGTCGTTGAGGACGTAGCCGACGAGCCCGTCGTCGGTCATGGGTGCCTCGCCGAGGCGGATGGTCCATGGGTAGGTGGGCATCTGCGGGGTGGGTGGGGACAGGACGGCGCGCCAGTGGACGTCCCGGCGGATCGGCCCGCACAGTTCCAGGTCGACGCGGGCGCGGACCAGGGCGAGCGGCCGGCCAGCGAGGAAGCTCAGCGCGGTGTCGTCGGGCCCGTCGGGGTCGATCGTGGTGAGCGCCTCGTCGATGGTCTGGCGGACGGCGGTGAAGGTGTCGACGCCGCGTTCCTTGATGGTGCGCAGGAAGCGGTACAGGTGGGGGTAGGGGCCGGCGAGCTCGCCGAAGTCGGTGAGCGGGGAGCCGGGCAGCGGGGTCCAGTCGACGATCCGGTCGCCCGACGGCGCCATCACGACCCGCAGCTCGCCGAGGGCGGCGCCGTCGGGGTCGTAGCAGGCGAGGGATGCGTCGAGCCGGTTGTGCAGCAGCCAGCCGGCGACCGGGTTCTCGCCAGGGGCGAGGTCGACGTCGTCGCCGACGTTACCGGTGTGGGTGGCGGGCAGCAGGTCGAAACGGAGCCTGGCGGGCTGGAGCAGCCGGGGCGACAGCTCGATGAACCGGTCCGGTTCCACGGGGTGGACGGGGTGGTCGGGGACCATCGTGTCGGGGACGACCGGGGTGAAGTGGTAGTCGTTCGTGATGAGGTTGACGGCCCGGCCGAACCGGTCGACGACCGACAGCCTGGTGAACTTCATCTGGCCGGCGCGCAGCTCGACGAACTGTGACGGTTCCCATTCGTCCCACTCGTCGAGCGGCTGGGGCCCCGGGTCGGGCGCGCGGTAGTCGCCGTCGGCGAGCAGGTCGGCGATGGCGCCGGTGGGATGGGCGGTCGCGGCGGGCTCGCGCTGGCCGACGGCGGCGCCGAGGCCGTCGAGGCGCTGCACGAGCAGGTCGGACTGTTCGGCGTCGTCGCGCAGGGCCCTGGCGACGGTGGCGGCCGGGTCGTCGCGGTGGCGGGCGTAGGTGTCGAACCGGCCGGCCGTGGCGTGCCCGACCGACGGGGTGAGGTACTGGCGGCCCCGGACGACACGGGACTTCGCCGGGGCGCCGACGCCGAGCCAGCGGTAGCGGTTGCTGTCCCACTTCCAGTGCTCGGTGGCGCCGTCGCGGAACGTCAGCGGGTAGAACTCCGCCTCCCACATCATGTAGAGCGGCTGCCAGGGCTGCCGCCACGGCGCGGCGCCGAGTTCTGGCAGCGTGCCGGTGACCGTGGCGGTGGCCAGGTCCATGCCGGCGGCGAGCGCGCGGTCGAGGATGAGGAACTCGGTGAGCGCGCCGCGGATCGCGTCGAGCAGCTCGGCGGGCAGCCCGCCGAGGGCGACCTTGGCCAGGTCGGCGGCGACGTCGGCCGCGCCGATGGTCGTCCGGCCGCCGGCGACGCGGGTGACGTGCCGGTCGGGCAGCCGGCACGGCAGGGCGTCGCCGCGGATCAGGGGGGCGTTGAGGCGGGCGCCGGCGAGGACGACGGCGGGGTCGGCGTGCTGCTCGAACGGGTCACGCGGTACCCGGGTGAGCCTGCGGTCCCCGACGATGCCGTGGTCGGTGGCGTAGGCGGCGATGCTCGCGGCGAGTTCCGCGTGCTCCAGGCCCCAGGGCAGGGTCCGGCGGGCGGTGGCCAGGGCGGCGGTGAGCGCGGCGACCTGGCCGGCGGTGCCGTCGGGGTTCGCCGGGTCGAGCTGCGCGCCGATCTTCGACCGGAACTCGTCCGGCTGCTTCGACAGCCGCGACAGCCACCACAGCTGGTAGAGGCGTTCGCGGGCCGCGGTGAGGTCGTGCTCGAGGCGGTCGTGGGCGCGCTGGGCCCGGTTGAGGTCGGCGACGACGGTGTCCTCGGCACGCTGGCGGCGGGCCAGCGCGGCCGAGGACAGCGACGATGGCGTGCTCGGGTCGCCGCGGCCGACGACCTGCCAGCGGTAGCCGCCGGGCACCGGGCCGAAGCCGCCCTGGTGCGCGGTGCGTTCGACGATCTCCTCGCCGTCGCCGCGGTCGAGGTCGTCGAGAGCGCCGAGCAGGAACGCCCGGAACAGCGCGGCGTCGTCCGCGCTGAACGCGTCGGGCCCGTCGGCCTGCTCCTGCAGTTCGGCGGCGGCCTCGGCCGCGCTGTTGCCGATCGCGACCGCGACCGTGGAGCCGTCGGGGCTGTCGGAGTCGGGGACGGCGCCGTCCGGGTCCCAGTCGACGCCGAGCGCCGTGCCGGTGTAGAGGGTGCGGCGCCCGACGGCGGCCGCCGGGCCGGGCACCGTCCATTCCAGCTTCTCGAGCAGGTCGGTGAGCTCGCCGTCGGCGAGGATGTCCGAACCGGCGGTGGCGTACCAGCCGGCGACGGCGTAGCTGAGCCGGTCGGCGCCGGTGACGTCGTCGAGGGTGTCGTGGATCGAGAAGACGTTCTCGTTGTATGGCTGGAAGACGGTGAACGTCATCAGGCCCGGGCCGACCGCGGTGAGGAACGGCTCCGGCGGGTCGGCCGGCTCCCGCCACGGGGCGTCCGCGGTGAGCTCGTGCCGGCGTCCGATCATGGTCGCGACGACGCCGTCGGCGGTCGGGTCGGCGAACGACACGGTGCCGTCCCGCGGGTCCAGGTAGTCGCTGTGCACCAGCCAGGCGCGCACGGCCCGGCTGGAGCGGCCGTAACGGACGACCAGCCAGCGGTTCGGCACCAGCGGGAAGTCGCCGACGCCGCCGGTCGACTCGTGCTTCCCACGGCAGAGCGCCTCGGGCAGCTGCCATTGCAGGTAGACGCCGAGCCGGTCCGGGTTGCCGCGCCAGTCGGACTCGACGTCGAACGGGCGGGGCTCGGGCGGCAGGTTGTCCAGTTCGGTGAACCGGAAGTTGGTCCGCCAGCGCTGGAAGACGAACGTGCCGTCGGTGTCCCGGGTCCGGGCGTTGACGGCCAGCGCCGCGACGCTGACCGGCACGACCACGGCGGCCTGCGTGTTCTTGCCGCCGGCGCGGCGCGTGGGCCGCGCCGCGCGGGGCGTCGTCGAGGAGTTGGTCATCGTCGGTCGGTCCTCACGGTCGCTCGAAGGTCTGCAGCTGCGGAGCTTTGATCATCTGGAGGGCGAACTGGCAGGACGCCAGGGTCGACAGCCCGTGCGCGGCGGCCAGCTCCGGCAGCAACGAGCCGTCGCTGCCCGCGAGGGACAGCACCCCGTCGCCGACGCCGCCGGTGATGGGGCGCAGGAAGCGGTCGAAGCCTGGCGGGTCGGGGAAGTCGCCGTCCTCGACGGGTGAGCCGATGTCGCCGGTGAGGTGGCGCAGCTGGATCGTCTCGAGGTCCCCGAGACCGAAGTGCAGGCCCTGCGGCGGTTCGGCGAGCGTCAGGGCGTCGATCAGCCCGGGGAACAGCAGCAGCCAGATGTCGGTGCCGACGACGATCCGGCGGACCGGTTCGACCGGAGCCGCGCCGCGGTAGCCGGTGATGACCGTCTTCGGCCAGTTCGGCACGAGCGTCGAGCGGATCAGCACGCCGCTGCCTGGCGGCGCCGCGCCAGCCGTCGCGAGATCGTTGAGCTCGCTGTCCAGGGTGTGCCCGACGCCGACGCTGAGCGCTCCGTCGACGGCCGCGCGGACCCAGCCGGCGTCGACGTAGCAGAAGCGCAGGCTTTCCTCGGGCAGCATCGCCTCGTCGGGAACGAGATGCCCGAACGGCACCATCTCCAGCCGGCGCAGCCGGTCCAGCCAGGCCACGACCGGGTCCAGCTCGGCGGCGACGGCGCCGCGCAGCACGTCCGCCACCTCGGGATCCCCGAGCCGCTGGCGGGCGAGTTCCGCGAACGGCCGGGCCCGGGCGGCGCCGCGGGCGTGCCGGACCGGCGGGCGGCGCCGCCCGGCCGCGACCGCCGCGCCGGCGCCCGCCATCGCGCGGCGCACCCGGATGCCGTCGCCGTCGACGAGGAGCTGGTCGAACGCCCGCCGGGGAAGGTTCACCCCAAGGACGGCGGCCGCGTCGCGGGCCGCCCGCCCGGCCAGCCGCGGATGGGTCAGCAGCCGGCGGGCCGCCGAGCGGGCGGCCTTGCGGTAGCCGAGCAGGTGGGCGCGGAACTCGGCGTCGGCGAGCGCGAGGGTGCGTCCCAGGGTGAACGCGGCGGCGTAGCTCGTGTCGAAGACGCCGGCCCGCTGGTGGTAGATGAGCGCCTCACCGGCCGAGTCCAGCCGGGCCCGTTCCGGGGCGGGCAGGGCCGGCGCGGGTTCGGCCGTCAACGGGCCCCGGTAGAACGCGACGGTGCGCTCACCGGACTCCAGCCGCTGTGGCAGCGCGGTGCCGCCGCCGTCCAGCACCCGCGCCACGTCGCGCTGCCCGGGATCCGGGCTGGCCGGCGCGTCGTACCGGCGGCGCAGCAGCAGGTCCGGGACGTGCGGGCTGTCGACCTCGCCGCCCTCGGTCGCCAGATAGTGGACGAGGTCCCCGAAGCCGATGGTCGTGTCCTCGAGGGTCTCGAACACCCACGACCACAGCGACACGACTCGCAGCCCCTCCTGGGGTGGGGCCTGCCCGTTCAGGTACGCCTCGTGGCCGTCGAGGGACAGCAGGTGCGCCACGTGCATCCCGGCCTGCCGGGACGGGAACCGGTTCGCCACGACGACCGCGTTCAGCGCCGACTCGTCGGGCGGCGGGTCGCTGCCCCGCTGGGCGTCGGGTGGGCCGCCCTCCCGGATGTGCGCGAGCAGCCCCATCTCGGTCGGGGTCGGCGCGACCGCGCGGAACAGGGCGGCCGGCACGAGGATGCTCTGGCAGGTCAGGTCGTGCTCGTCGGGGAACAGCGACTCGGGTGTGATCGCCGGCGGGCGGCCGGTCAGGGCGCCGGCCCTCAGCTCGTCCACGGTGCAGCGGTCGACGTGGCCGATCGCGTCGGGGTCGTCGGGGAGCTCGCCCTCCCGGAAGACGCACAGCGCCATCCACGGCACCGGCGCCGGCTGGCCCGCGAGCGGCCGGTTCCACGGCAGCCCAGGGGTGTCGAGCGTGATGTGCGGCAGCAGCTGGCTGTAGACGCCGACACCGCCGGGGATCGGGTAGCAGGCATGCACCTCGGTCCCCTCGATCACGAACCGGGCGCCGCGGACCTCGAACCGGCGGCGCTGTTCGGGCAGCGCCGCCTCGGTGGGCTGCCCGGCTACGGTCTGCCGCGTCGTGATCTCGTACCGGCCGGCGTAGAGCGACGGGATCTTGTGGTCGAAGAACCGGGTGCGATGGGTGGCGCGGACAGCGGGCACGGCGGCATCGCCTTTCAGCGGCTCGGTACGGACATCGGCGGGTACGGCGTCGACAGCCACGACGTCGACAGGAACGGCATCGGCGGGAACACGGAGCAGGCGGGACGGGTCGCCGCCGTCAGGCGGGGACGAGCATCGGTTCCGCGGTGAACGCGGTCGCCGCGGCGCGGGCGTAGCCGGGCAGCTCGGCGTCGAGGTCGCCGAGGTCCAGGCCGAACCCGGTCAGCGCCGCCGCGAGCTGCGTCCGGGCGGCGCGCCGTTCCGGCGCGTCCACTCCGGCCACGATCAGCGCGATCGTGCCGTCCTCGTGGACCGGCGCCGGCCCGGGCCGTGCGTCCGGGTCCAGCGGCATCGGCCCGTCGTCCGGAAGCGGGTCGAAGGCAAGCGCCTGCTCGGACATGTAGCCGGTGGAGGTGCCGTAGTCGACCGGCGGGGAGGTGTAGTGGGCGCCGGTGAGCTGGTCGTGGACCAACTGCTCGCCGGGCTGCGGGAGAACCTCGCCCCGGCCGGTCCCCCACATCGCCTGTGGCACGCTCGCCCGGGTTTCCGTCACCGACCAGCGCGACAGGTCACCCGCCTGCGCGTCGCGGGTCAGCGTCACCCGGTGCGAGCTGGCGAGGTCCTCCTGCTGCATCGGCCGGATGTCGAGCCTGTCCCCGCGGACGGCCGGAGTCTGCGCGGTGTCGAGGTAGATGCCGCTGACCGGCACCGCCGAGTCGGTGCTGAACGTGAACCCGGACTCCGAGACCTGCCACGGCGCCTGCGCGCCACCGCGCCGGCCGTCCTCGTCGTACCCGTCGGCGACCAGCCCGGAGACCGGCACCACCCGCACCGCCGCGTCAGGCGGCGGAAGCATCCGGGCGAACTCGTTCCAGGCCAGCGGCGGCGGCATCCGGTCACGGTCGGCACCGAAGCCGATCGTGAACGACACGAACCAGAGACTGACCTTCGCCTCACCGCCGGTCGGCGGCCCCCACACCCGCAGGTCCGCCCCGATCTCGACGGTGATCGAGATCCGGACGAACCAGACCTTGATGGTCGCGGAGACCCCGACCGAGACCCCGATCGCGATGTCGAACCGGAACGGGTCCCACTGCACGAGGGCGTCCGCGTAGGCCGTCAGCCAGGCGCGCAGCGCGCCCGAGTGGAACTTCACCTCCAGCCGGCCGCCGGCCATCACCGCCGACGGGGTGATCGCGAAGTAGCCGCCGCCGACGACGGTCACCTTCGACCCGAGACCCCAGGTGATCCCGAGCCGCTCGTTCTTCGGATAGCCCACCGGGACGTCGTAGCTGGGGTGGTAGCCACCCATGCTCAGCGCGAAGTCCCCGGCCTGCGGGTGCGCCCCGAACCACACCTTCAGCCCGACCCCGCCGTGAATCGCGCAGTCGTCGTCGAACACGTAGGAGTTCGGCGTGAGCGCCGCGCCAAGACTGAGCTCCCCGGCCACCGGCCGCAGCACCAGTTCGACCGCGAGCTCCAGCCGGGCGTACTTCTTGTCGCCGTGCCGCGGGAACTCGGTGCCCCCGATCCCGATGAGCGCGATCGTCAGGTCGTTGCCGGCCTGCACCAGCAGCATCGCCCGGCCGAAGATCGTCTCGAAGCAGCTGAACGCCAGGCCCGCCGCCACCCACAGGTCACCCCGCGACGGCCGCACCCACGGGTGGGCACCGCCGGTCAGGACCCGCAGCACCTCCATCGGGTCCGACAGGCCCTCCTCGTCCGCCCCGATCTCCCCCGGATTGTCCAGCGCGACCAGGAAGGGGAAGTCGGCCACCGACGTGGCCTGCGGAACCCGGATCGCGCTGTTCCACCCCATACCCGCGGCGATCCCGCGGACCTGGAAAGCCAGCGGGCCGATTCCCTTGTCCCGGCCCAGAGACCCAAAGCCGAAGAACGACGGCGACCCTCCGAGCTTCTCGACGACGTAGGCGCCCATCGCCGTCCCGTTGAGCACCCCGATATCGACCATGACCACCCCGGCGACGGTCGCCGCGTAGTCCGGATCGGTGGTGGGGAACGGGGACAACGCGCCCGCGACCCGCAAGGGCGGGTTCTCGTAGTTGATGCTCACGCCCTGTCCCCCGGCGGGCACACCGGGATCGGTCCAGCCCCGGCCCGCGGGCAGCCGCGCCGGCGCCGGCATCGCCGTGACCGTCAGCCGGCCGGCCCGCGTCCGCGGCGGAACCACGACCACGAACCCGCCGTCCCGGGCGCTGAGCATCGCGACCGGCCCCGGCCGCCGCGGCGCGCGCCCCGCCCGACGCCCCCCGACGGCGGGCGGCCACTGCCCGCGGGCCGCGCCCCCCGCCGCGCCAGCCGGGCCGCGCCGGCGCAGCGGCACCACGACCGGCGCCCCCGCCCCGGACAGCACCAGCCAGTCACCGGCGCCGACCAGCCCGGCACCGAGCGCCGCCGGCACCGGCGCGTCGCCGATCTCCGCCAGGCGGGCGGCGAGCCGCGCACCCTCCGCCGCCGGCACCGGACGACTCGCCGACAGCACCTGCCAGCCGGATCCCCCGGCGCCCTCGGCGACCACCATCCGCAACGCGCCGCCAGGCAGCGACCCGCTACCAGCGGTACTCTTGCGCTTCCCGCGCGCCGTTCCGGCTTTCCGGGGAACGTCGTCCGGCACGACGACGACCGCGACCCGGCCATCCGGCCCAGTACCCGCCGCGATCCGCGTCCCGGTCAGCTCGTGGTGGTCCAACGTCAGGCCGGTCAGCTCCGCCAGCCCGCCCGGCAGATCCGGGCAGTCCGCGCCCACCAGACCGGCCAGTTCCCGGACCGTCAGCCGCCAGCCCGCCGGCCCGATCGTCACCCGCGCGCCCGCCACCGCCGTGCCGTCCCGGCCGTCCCGCTCGAACGCCACCCGGACCGGTACCGGACCGCCCATCTCCCCGGTCAACCGCCCCGAGATCCACAACCCGTCCGGGTCACCCGCCAGCGGCTCCAAGGGCAGGAACCGCCCGTCCCCCGGGCCAGGCGGGCACACCCGGCGCAACACCTCCGCCAGCCCATCCGACCCGACCAGATCCCGGGGCAGCTCGACGGTCCCGTCCACACCGGCCGGCCGGCCGTCACCGTCGGCCGCGCTCAGCAGGTCACGCAGTTCATCCACCCGGACGGTCACGTCCCATCCCCCCGAGAAAGGTCCCCGGTGCGCACACCGGACCGGCCGACACAGAGCGCGCTGAAACAGCGCGCGAGCAGAAAAAGAAAACCAGCAACAGGCGCACGGGACAGAACGCACCCGACAGGAAAGACCACCGGGCACGGCGAACAACCACCGCGAGACGAATAGCATCGCGCCACCCGCCGGCACGCCCGAAACCGGGCGGACCAGCCAGTTCGGCGATAAGAAAAAGCCGCGTCAGCTCACGCCGATCTCGGCCGAGAACCGCTGACGAGGCAGAGAGTAACCCACCACGCACCCGAGCGCGCACGCGCACGCGCCACCCGGAGCAGCCCGCGGACAACGAAAGTCATGGACGCCGCGACGCTGGTACTCAGCACACCGCACATCCCTTTCTCCGGTCAGGTGGTCTGCACCATGGGTGGATGCCCGTTCCAGGTGACGAAACAGGACGAGGTGGCCCCGTCGCGGCTGAAATCCACCCGCAGCCAGCCTTCCGCCTGCCAGGCCTGGACCCGCCAGTCCGGCTCCGGCGTGGCGGACACCAGCCGCGCGGAGGTCGCGGTCATCTCCAGCACGACCCGGCCGCCGGTCAGCTGGTAGCTCTGGATGTCCGGGCCGCCGGGCGCCGTCTGTACCGGCGTGGGCGGCTGCGCGGCCGGCCCCGCCGAGGGCCCCGCCGCGCTGGCGGCCGCGGTCGCTGGGCCCGTCCCGGCAGGCCAGGCCGCCCCGTCCGGTCCGGATCCGGGCCCTGGCCCGCTCTCGGCGGGTCCGGGCGTCCCGGCCGCCGGGCCGGGCGACGCCGCCGGGCCGACCGGGGACACAGCCGCGCTGGGGGACGCGGATCGGGTGACGGGGACGACGCCCGGAACGTCCGCGACCGCGTCGGCGGACAGCGCCCGCTGGACCCCGAACCAGGAGACCAGAACGGCCAGGCCGGTGCCGACGGTCCACAGGGCGAGACGGCGCAGCGTCCTGGCCACGCCGGCAGGGTACATGCCGGGCATCGGGGACGGCGGCCTACGGTACGGCGATATGGCGACAGTGCTGGTGGTCGAGGACGATCCGGCGGTGCGGGCGGCGCTGGTGCGCCATCTCGCCGCCGCCGGGCACGCGGTTCGCAGCGCCGGCGCCGCCCTGGACGCGATCCGCGAGGTCACCCAGGTCGGCTGTGACCTGGTCGTGCTCGACCTGGGTCTGCCCGACCTCGACGGCGCCGCCGTGCTGCGGATGCTGCGCGGCGTCACGGACGTGCCGGTGGTGGTCGCCACGGCGCGCGACGACGACGCCAGCATCGTGCGGCTGCTCAACAGCGGCGCGGACGACTACCTCGTCAAGCCGTTCACGCCGGCGCATCTGGCCGCTCGGGTCGCCGCCGTGCTGCGCCGGACACGTCCGCAAGGTCCTGGCCGGGCTCCGGACGAGGTCACGACGAGGCCGCCCCTGCGGGTCGGAGAGCTGGCGGTCGACGTCCGCCGCCGGACGGCGACGTTGGCCGGCGCGCCGCTGGATCTCACCCGGCGGGAGTTCGACCTGCTGGCCTACCTCGCCGCCCGGCCCGGGGAGGTGGTCGCCCGGGGCGAGCTGCTCGCGGCGGTGTGGCGCCAGGCCTACGGCGGCGACCAGACCATCGACGTCCACCTGTCGTGGCTGCGGCGCAAGCTGGGCGAGACCGCGGCGAGGCCGCGCTACCTGCGCACGGTGCGCGGCGTGGGCGTGAAGCTCGAGGCGCCCGA
Organism: Frankia nepalensis; assembly: GCF_016786325.1. Lineage (GTDB taxonomy): Bacteria > Actinomycetota > Actinomycetes > Frankiales > Frankiaceae > Pseudofrankia > Pseudofrankia nepalensis. Next base: position 18,276 of record NZ_JADWYU010000132.1, read on the forward strand.
GTCGTGAGGCGGGAACTGATCCGGCTCTCGATCGCGGTCACGTCGATGGTGGCGCTGGCCTTCCTGGTGCCGCTCGCGCTGATCGTGGCCCAGACGGCGCGTGACCGGGCCTTCGCCCAGGCGGAGCGGACCGCCGCCGAGCTCGGCCCGGCACTGGCGATCACCACCGACCGGGCCGCCCTGGACCGGGCACTCGCGGCCAGCCCCGGCGGAGCCGACGGCCTGGCCGCGGTCCACGTGCCGGACGCCGACGGCGCGCTGAGCGCGATCGGCCCGTCGAGGACCCGGCGGGACCAGCTCGCCGCCGTGGCGACGAGCGGGCGGGCGGCGGTGGTCGAGGTGCCGGGCGGCTCGGCGCTGCTGCGCCCGGTCGCGGTGAGCGACGCGCGGATCGCGGTGGTCGAGGTGTTCGTGCCCGCCTCGGCCATGAACCAGGGAGTACACGCCGCCTGGCTGGTGCTCGGCGGGCTGGCGGCGGGACTGGTGGCGATCTCGGTGCTGGTCGCCGACCGGCTGGGCAGCCGCACCGTGCGGGCGACCCGTGGGCTCGCCGCCGCGGCCCGCCGCCTGGGCGCCGGCGACCTCGACGCCCGCGCGCCGGCGTCGGACGCCGGGGCGCCACCGGAGGTGCGGGACGCGGCCGTCGCGTTCAACGCCATGGCCGACCGGGTCCGCGATCTGCTGGCCGCCGAGCGGGAGCTGGCGGCCGACCTGTCCCATCGGCTCAGGACGCCGCTGACCGCGTTGCGCCTCGGTGCCGCCGCCCTGGCCGACGACGGCTCGGCCGATCAGGTCCAGCAGGCCGTCGACCGCCTCGAGCGCGAGGTCGATCTGATCATCCGGGCGGCGCGCGAGCGCGGCGCCGGCGGGCCGGTCGCCCGGGGCTGCGACGCGGCCGACGTCGTCCGCGACCGGGTCGCGTTCTGGTCGGCGCTCGCCGAGGACCAGGGACGCCCCTGGTGGCTGACCGGGGCGGACGAGAGCGCGCCGGTGCCCGTCGCCAGGGCCGAGCTGGTCGCCGCGCTGGACGCCCTGCTGGGCAACGTGTTCCAGCACACCGGCGAGGGCGTCGGGTTCGGGGTCGCGCTGTCGGTCACCGCGGACGCCGTCACCATCGTGGTCGCGGACGCGGGGCCGGGCATCGCGGACCCGGCCGAGGCGGTCCGGCGGGGCGCCGGGGCGGGCGGCGCGGGCTCGACGGGGCTCGGGCTCGACATCGCCCGGCGGGTGGCCGACTCGACCGGCGGCGAGCTGGCGATCGGGCGGTCCGGCCTCGGCGGCGCCGACCTCCGGCTGCGCCTGCGCACCACCCCCGGCCCGGCCGCGGCGCGCCGGCGGCGGCCTTCCCTAAGCCAGCCCTAAGAGACCTTCTCGGCTTCCTCAGGCCACGGGGCGCCGGCCCGCGCGCTGGCTAGCGTCCGCCGCGGACGCACACCGAGGAGGTCACATCACGATGTCGTCGAAGCAGGGCCGGCACCGCCGGCGCCGCCGACAGGTCGTCTCCGGCACGGCGGTCGCGCTGGCGGCGGTGACCGGGCTCGTCCTGGCCCTCACCATCCCCGGCACCGCGTCGGCCGCCGGCTTCGCGGCGGCGTACTCGCGGACGGTGGACTGGGAGACCGGCTACTCCGCCCAGTACCGGGTGACGAACACGACCGGGTCGGCCCGCGGGTTCACCCTCGAGTTCGACCTGCCCGCCGGCGCGCGGCTCACGTCGCTGTGGAATGCTGGCCATCGGGTCGAGGGCCGGCACGTGACCGTCACCCCGCCGTCGTGGCAGCCCGAGCTCGCGCCCGGCGCCACGGTCGACGTCGGTTTCGTGGTGAGCCAGCCGGGCGGGGTCAGCGACCCGACCGGGTGCCGGATCGACGGCAGCCCGTGCGCGCCCGCCGGCGGCGACGGGCCGGCGCCTTCGTCCACGCCGCCTTCGGCCACCACCTCCGCGCCGCCGTCCGCGCCGGCGACGAGCGGGCCGACCGGCCCGGTCACGACCCCGTCGGGGCCGGCGGCGACCACCGCGCCGCCCGCCAGCACGCCACCCGGCGGCGGGTCCGACCGCTTCGCGCCCTACATCGACACCTCGCTGTACCCGCCGTTCGACCTGGTCTCGGCCGCGCGGGCTACCGGGGTGCGCACCTACACGCTGGCGTTCGTGCTCGCCGGCGGTGGCGGCTGCGACCCCAGATGGGGCGGCGTGTCCGAGCTGGGCCAGGACGGGGTCCCCGGCCAGATCGGCCGGCTGCGCGAGCTCGGCGGCGACGTCCGGGTCTCGTTCGGCGGCGCGAACGGCACCGAGCTGGCGCACGCCTGCGCCAGCCCGGCGGCGCTGGCCGCCGCCTACGGCGAGGTGATCAGTACCTACGGGCTGACCAGGGTGGACTTCGACATCGAGGGCTCGTCGCTGCCCGACACGGCGGCGAACGACCGGCGTGCCCAGGCCATCGCCCAGCTCCAGCGGGCCGCGGCGGCCCAGGGGCGGGAGCTGGACGTGTCGTTCACGCTCCCGGTGCTGCCGTCGGAGCTGACCCAGCCGGGCGTGGCGCTGCTGGAGAACGCGCGGGAGCGCGGTGTACGGGTCGACGCGGTCAATGTCATGGCGATGGACTACGGCGACGGCGCGGCGCCGAACCCGGAGGGCCGGATGGGCGCCTACGCCATCGACGCGGTGACCGCCACGCAGGCCCAGGTGAAGGGCGTGTTCGGGCTCTCGGACGCCGAGGCCTGGTCGCGGCTCGCCGTCACCCCGATGATCGGGGTCAACGACGTGCGGACCGAGGTGTTCCGGCCGTCCGACGCCCGGCAGGTCGCCGCGTTCGCCGTGGCGCACGACCTGGCCTGGTGGTCCATGTGGTCGCTGACCCGGGACCAGCCGTGCCCCGGGGGCCCGGCCGACTACGCCCAGCCGACCTGCAGCAGCCTCGCCCAGCAGCCGCTGGAGTTCACCCGGATCTTCGCCGCCGGCTCCACCGGCTGACCCGGCCCCGGCCGCGGCCACCCCGCCGCGGCCGGCGTCGCCGGCGCCCCCTCCGTTCCCCCTCCCCGGGGCGCCGTCGACACCCCGGCGCCGTCGCCCCTGTGGGGCCGACGCCGTCGGTGCCGGTGCCGCCCTCAACGCCGGCGGCACCGGTGCCGTGGGCGCCGTCCGAGAACGTCGCCATCCGAGAGCGTCGCCATCAGTCACCATCGAGGAGACCCGTGATGCTGAACCGACGAGCCCTGCTGAGCGGCGGCGCCGCCGCGCTGGCCGGGGCAGGAGCGGGCGGCGTCCTCGCGGCCGCCCGCGGCGGCGGGGCTGGCCAGGCCGGCCTGGTCGCCGCCACCGGGGCCGCGGTCGAGATCCCGGCCCACACCCCTGGCACGCCGCTGCCGCTGGTCGTCGTCAACCACACCTACCGGTACGCCAACCGCGAGATCTGGTTCTACGTCGTCGGCACCGACCTGAGCACCGGCCGGCAGGTCTACGGCCGCCCGGACGGCGGCGTCACCGAGGTCGCGGCGGGCGTGGACGGCGCCGACATCGCGATCCCGCTGGCGGCCGACGGCGACACCGTGGCCGCTATCCCGGTCGGGATGTCCGGGCGGATCTACGTCTCGATCGGCGCGCGGCTCGATTTCCGTGTCGTCGCCGACGGTGCCGGCCGGCCGGCGCTGCAGTACCCGGCCGGCTGGGTGCGAGACGCGCCCGGCTACGCGGTGCTGCACGACTTCGTCGAGTTCACCCACAACGCGGCCGGCATGTTCTGCAACACCACCATGGTCGACATGTTCAGCGTCCCGCTCCTGCTGCGGCTGCACGGCGACGGTGACCAGACCACGGGCCGGGTCGTGCCCGGCGGCCGGGACGCGATCTTCGCGGCGCTGCGGGCGATCCCGGCGTTCGCCCCGCTGGTCGTCGACGACCTGCGGGTGATAGCCCCCGGGCACGGCATCGACGCCGGGCTGTTCCCCGCCGCGTACTACGACTCCTACGTCGACGCGGTGTGGAGCCGCTACGCGTCGCGGCCGCTGGCCGTCGACGCCGCCGGGCGGCGCGTCACCGGGCGGGTGGTCGGGGACACGCTGACCTTCGACGGCCCGGTGGCGTCGTTCGCCCGGCCGAGCAGCCGCGACGTTTTCTTCTGCGACGGCGCTCTCGGCGCCCCCAACGACGGGGTCACCGGACCGGTCGCGGCCGTGCTCGGCGCCGGGTTCAACCGCTCGACGCTGCTGGCCGACGCCGCGCAGCCCACCGCCGACCCCGCCGTCTTCTACCGCGACACGGTGACCAACCACTACGCGCGGGTCCTGCACGCGCACACCGACAACGGCCGCGCCTACGGTTTCGCCTTCGACGACGTCGGCGGGCAGGCCTCGTACGTCGAGGACCGCGCGCCGTCCCAGCTGACCTTCGTACTCACCCCGTTCTAGCCAGGTCGGCGTTCCGCGACGTTCGCTCTGTGCCCGCGTGCGGCCGCGCGCTCGTCCTGTCCGACACGGGGAATCGTGTCAGACACCAGAGCCGCGACCAGCACCGTTTCGTGACCCTGATGTCCGACAGGATCGTTCGGGATCCTCGCGTGGCTGCCACGATGCGGGAGAGGAGCGGCGCGCCGCACCGCCCGTCCGTCGGCAGGGCAGACATTGCCCGCGGCAGCATCAGGCAGGTGTTCCGCGATTTCCTGCCGGGTCCCCCGCCAGGATGAGTTCCCGAAGGGCCGCGCGGACGTCGCGGAAGAGCGCGGCCGACTCGGCGACGGCGGTCTCGAAGGGGCGGCCGGATCCGAATGTCACGCGCGGGTAGGGCGGATCGGGAAGTGGACCGCCCGCGCGCTCGGCGAGCAGGTACGCGGCCCGGTGAAAAGGTCCGCCGCTGCGCTCCCACACAAGGATCAGTTCGATGCCAGCCGAGATCGCCACGTTCAGTCCGATGTCGTCCGCCTGCGCGCCGCGTGTCCGGCAGGCGAAGAACCGTTCGCGACCGTCGTACCGCGCCTCCAACCCGGCCGCGGTGAGCGCGGCCGTCTGCCTGTCCAGATCCGGCCACTGCCCGGGCGCCTTCCCCGCGTCCGCGCAGAGCGCGTAGTAGCGCTCCGGGCACCCGGCACGCTCGAACGCGCGCAGCACGAGTTCCGCCTTCTCTTCGCCTTCCTCGCCGGTCATGCCTGTATCGTTCCGCCCGGACCTCTCGGATTCCGCGGCGAGTGGGTACGGCGCTCGGGGACCGTGCGCTAGCCGCGCAGTTCCGCCCGGCCGTGCGTGATGACCGGGACTCCGGCGCAGTCGGCCTCGAAGGCGTAGCCGAGCCCGCCGGCCTCGTAGACGCCGACGCGGAGGTCCTCGCCGACGAACGCCGGTGAGGCGAACCGCACCGCGACCCGCCGGACCCGCTCCGGGTCGCCGCCCGCCACCGCGCCGACGACCTCCCGCGCGCACAGCGCCATCGTGCACAGCCCGTGCAGGAACGGCCGGTCGAAACCACCGCGACGCGCGGCCGCCACGTCGAAATGGTGGTCCGACCAGTCCCCCGACACCTCCGCGTACCGGCGCGGCATCTCGGCGTCCACCGCCACCGGGTAGTCCCCCACCGGACGCCGCCGCGCCTCGGCGGGAAAGGCGTGGTCCGGCACGGACGACCCGACCGCCGCGCAGGTGGCGTTCAGATACACGGTCGTCCACAACTGGTCGGCGACGACCTCGTCCCGCTCGTCCAGCGTCGAATAGCGCAGCGTGACCAGCGCGTTGCGACCCGCCGGCCGCGCCGCGAAGCCGTGCACCCAGGTCCGCAGCCGCTCACCGGGGACCAACGGCCGGTGCAGCACGACATCGTGCTCGCCGTGCACCCCGCCCGAAGCCGCCGCCAGCACCGCCTCACTCACCAGCGCCTTGCGGCCGGCCTCCTGGGCCGCCCAGATCTGGGTCACGATCGCGACCGCCGGCACCGCCAGGCCAGACCGCACCCGCTCGGACCGATCGCCGGTCGCCACGGCATACCGCCGGATCAGGTCGGTGTCCAGACAGCCGGGGAACGGCCCCGTCGACTCCCCGGCGAGTGCTCCGGCGTCGGTCATGTCAGTACCTCCAGCCATACGGCCACGCGTTCGCCCCACTCGGGGCGGTCCCGGCGGATCCTTCTGTCGAATGATCCCCCGGCGGCGGATCCGGCCAGGGCGCGACGGATGTTCCGGCTCGCCGTCACGGCCGGCTCTGTCTCACGGGCGGCTCGTGGGGTCCGGCGCTGGCCCCGGCGCGCGGACCTTCGGGTCGTCGACGGCTGGCCACGGCACAGGTCGGATTCGACGGAGACGGATCAGGGGCGACAGCCCACCAAGCGATCACCCTGGTCGGGTGGCCCGGAGGAGTAGCTCACCGCCGGTGGCCGAGTTCTGGAACTCCTCGACCGCCCTCGGTCGATTCCGCGCGACCAGAAGCTGAGAATTCTCACAGATCCCCACGACTGTCCAGAATTTCCCTCAGCCTGCGGATTTCGCCAATCAGTCGCGGCACGGCCTCGCGCGCCATCGCGATGAAGGCAGCATTCTCATCCCAACGGCCATCACCCACATCCACATATCGTGGATGCTGCACCAGGGTGGCGGCGATCATCTCCCGGTGGTCGAAACCAGGCCACCTCTCAGCCCTTCCAGACCCAGCCCGAGATACGGTGCTTACCGCGACGATATTCATCGCTCGATCATCATCGAGCGTGCGAACGAACCATGGCCCAGGAGTAGCCGCCGAGCACAGTCCCTCGATCGCTTCAAGCTCACTATCATGCATACCAAGCCTCCCGAGGTGCCTGCACAGCCGATGGCGCGTTCGGGGTAGGCTGCGCGAGCCATTGCACCCCGGACAATCCGCAAGAGCGGCCGTTCCGACGGCGAGTCACCACGCCACCAGGACCGGCGGCGAGCAGGCTCGACCTGGCACGGCCGCCAGCCGCCGTTCTGAGTCTCGTGACGGCGGAGCGAACCGAGTTCAGGCACGTTACAGGATGACGCCGGACGCGTGTTCCCTGCCAGCGCCGCGACGCTGGCCCTGGGGGTCAGGAGGTCATGTCACGGTCACCGGGTGCAGGACGACGGCGCCGAACAGGTAGCCCTGGGTGTTGGGCGGCACGCTGGCCGGCTGGGTGGCGCCGGTCTCGTCAGTGGCTCGGGCGGCCAGGATCGCGGGCCCGGAAGCGGGTCGGCGCCAGTCGTACTCCCAGCGGACCCACTGGTTACGGGCCGGCGCATCGAGCAGGCGGGCCCGCCGCCAGGTCGTAGCGCCGTCGGTACTGACCTCGACCTTCGTGACCCGCCCTTGCCCCGACCACGACCGGCCCGTCAGCCGGACCCGGCGCGAGCCGCCGCCGTCAAGCGCGGCGTTCCACGCCAGCTCGAACGCGCTCTTGGTCACCTGGGTCGTCAGCGGCGGGCTCGCGCCGCCCGGCCAGGTGTCGCCGAACAGCCGGTAGAACTGGGTGTTCCACGGAGACAGCAACGGACTGGTGGAGACTTCGATGTCTCCGACCCATTTGATCGACGCGATGCCGACCCACGACGGCACGATCAGCCGCACCGGGTAGCCGTGGTCGGGTGGCAGCGGAGCGCCGTTCATCTCATACGCCACCAGCACGTCGTCCAGTGCCTTGGCCACGGGCAGCGGCCGCCGCACCCGACCGAGGTTCTCCCCGTTGGCCACGTACTCGTCGTCGAGGCCCTGGGGCATCACATCGATGGCCCCACCGGTTATCCCGGCCCGGCGCAGAACCGTCGACAGCGGGACACCGCGCCACCTGGCCTGCCCGATTGCGCCGAGCCGCCAGGCCGTCCCGGAGACCGCCTGGCCCTGCTGGGTCGTGTAGAAACTGCGCCCGTTGCCGGCGCATTCCACGAAGGCGTCCAGGGTGCGGGCCGGCAGCCGGCGCAGGTCGTGGTAGTCGAAGGTGACGGCGTCGGCGGCCGAGGGCTTGGAACGCAGCCCGTCGCCGAACACCCGCAGCCGCCAGTTCGCCGCGTCCAGCCGTGGGGTCGCGGTGTGGTTGCGCACGAAGAAGTGACTGGCCGGCTCGGCCCGGCCCAGCCCGGCCAGCGCCTCGAAATTCGTCTCCGCGTTCGTCCCTCGGACCGTGAAGACCTCCGGCGGCAGCGGCTTGACGATCGTCGGGATACCGGGCGTGCCGGCCCGGGCCGGCCCGGCCGCCGCCGCGACAGCCGCCCCCGGCCCGGTGGCCAGGGCCAGTAACCGCAGCAGCGAACGGCGGGACAGACCATGGGCGCGGGCCTCCCCACGCACGAACTGGCGCAACCGCTCCTGGTCGTAGGCGATCTCGTCGCTGGTCGGCTCGATCATGCCGCACACGCTAGCCCGCACCACCACACCCGTCAGGGAAAACAGCCATTTCCCCGCAAGACCGATCGAGAAGATACACAAGCCCACCGCATGGTCCGCCATAGCCGAAGATCACGCCGCCAGAGCGGCGCGAGACGACGAGCGACCCGGCGCCGCGGGAACCGGCGGTTCGCGGCATGGTGGCGGCAGGACCATGGGGTGCGTGCGAGCGCCCGGCGGCTCCGACCAGCTCGCGGCTGGCGGCCCACCAGACCGTTGTCCGACCCAGCACCTGGGACAGCCGTCCGCCCGATGCTAAAGTGATCGCTAACATGCCAGGCCAGAACACGTCATCCGGGTCCCGCGACGCGGCGGGGGCGAGTCGGCGCGCGGCCGCAAGCCGGCCGGCCGCGCCCCCGGCGGACGACGTGGATGGCGCCCGCGGCGCCCCGCGGCGCACGCCGGGGATGACCGACGTCGCGCGGCTGGCCGGCGTGTCCCACCAGACGGTGTCGCGGGTGCTCAACGGCCACCCGAACGTCAAGGAGCAGACGCGGCTGCGGGTGCGGGCGGCGATGGAGCAGCTGGGGTACCGGCCGAACCGGGTGGCCCGGACGCTGGTCACCGGACAGTCGCACGTCGTGGGGATCGTGGCGCAGAACACCGCGCTGTACGGGCCGACGTCGGTCCGGACCGCGGTCGAGCGGTCGGTGAACGCGGCGGGATTCGCCGTCGGGGTGGCCAGCGTGCCGGCGCTCGACCGGAGCTCGATCGCCGAGGCGATCGGCCGCCTGCTGGACCAGCGGGTGGCGGGGGTCGTGGTGATCGCGCCGGTGACCTCGGCGAACGAGGCGCTCGACGATGTCCCGGACGACCTGCCGATGGTGGTGATCGGCGGTGACCCGGGCCGCCTGTCGCGGCTGGTCACCATCGACCAGCGCCACGGCGCGCGCCTGGCGACGCGGTGCCTGCTGGCGGCGGGGCATGACACGGTCTGGCACGTGTCCGGTCCGGCGGGCTGGTATGACAGCGCCGAGCGGGTGCTGGGCTGGCGCGAGGCGCTGCTCGACGCCGGCGCCGAGGTGCCACCCGTCCTGGCGGCGGACTGGTCGCTGGACGCGGGGTACGAGGCCGGCCAGCTGCTGGCGCGGATGCCCTCGGCGCGCGCGGTCTTCGCGGCCAGCGACCACCTCGCGATGGGCGTCATGAAGGCGCTGCGCCAGGCGGGGCGGTCGGTGCCCGGTGACGTGAGCGTCGTCGGGTTCGACGACATCCCGGAGGCGGGGTACGTCTGCCCGCCGCTCACGACCGTGCGGCCCGACTTCGCGGCCGTGGCCGAGCAGGCGGTGCGTCTGCTGCTGTCCCAGCTGGACGGCTCGCCGCCGGACGGGCCGCCACGCCTAGCGCCGGTCGTGCCCGCGCTGGTCGAACGGGACAGCGTCGCCCCACCCCGCTGAGCCGCGCCTGGCCGATCACTCAGGTGGCTCCAGGCGACCGGTCCCGGCTCCCCCACCGGTCCGTTCCGTGGCTTGACGCCCGGAATGTTAACGCTAACATTGTGCCTGACAGCCCGGCCCTCCGCTTCGTGCCGCCGCCGCGACGCCGCCTGTCAGCTGGTCGTGCCGGTGCCATCGTTCGCCCCGAGACGAGGTCACATGTCCTTGCCCGGTCACCCGTTGGCGGTGCCCGCCCTGCCGGGTGCCGCCGTCTGGTTCCTCACGGGGAGCCAGCACCTCTACGGGCCCGAGACGCTCGACCAGGTCGCGACGCAGTCACGTCGCGTCGCGGCCAGGCTGGACGGCGACGAGACGATCCCGGCACGCGTCGTCTGGCAGCCGGTCCTGACCGACGCCGACGCCATCGCCGCCGTGTGCGCGCAGGCGGACGTCGACCCGGCGTGCGTCGGGGTGATCGCGTGGATGCACACCTTCTCCCCCGCGAAGATGTGGATCCGCGGGCTGGAGGCGCTGCGCACGCCGCTGCTGCACCTGCACACCCAGGCCGACCAGGCGCTGCCCTGGGACACCCTGGACATGGACTTCATGAACCTCAACCAGGCGGCACACGGGGACCGCGAGTTCGGCTACATCCAGACCCGGCTACGGCTGCCGAGGGTGACGGTCGTCGGTCACGTCGACGATCCCCTCACCCGCGAACGTGTCGGCCGCTGGGCGCGGGTCGCGACCGCCCGCGCCGACCTGCGCGGGATGCGGCTCGTCCGCTTCGGCGACAACATGCGCGGCGTCGCCGTCACCGAGGGCGACAAGGTGGCGGCCGAGATCCGCCTCGGCGTGGCCGTGAACACGCACTCGGTCAACGACCTCGTCGACGTGGTCGACAAGGTCGACGACGACACGATCGACGAGCTGACGAGCGTCTACGACGACCAGTACGACGTCGCGGCCGAGCTGCGCGCCGGGGGCGAGCGCCACGCGTCGCTGCGCTACGCCGCCCGGGTCGAGGCGGGGCTGCGCGCCTTCCTCACCGAGGGCGGCTACCGCGCGTTCACCACCAACTTCGAGGACCTCGGCGGGCTGCGCCAGCTACCGGGCCTCGCGGTGCAGCGCCTCATGGCCGACGGCTATGGCTTCGGCGGCGAAGGGGACTGGAAGACCGCGCTGCTGCTGCGCGCGGTCAAGGTCATGGGCGCCGGACTGCCCGGGGGCACGTCGTTCATGGAGGACTACACCTACCACCTCGGCCCCGGTCCGCAGCGGATCCTCGGCGCGCACATGCTCGAGGTCTGCCCGACGATCTCGGCGAGCCGCCCGACGGTCGAGATCCACCCGCTGAGCATCGGCGGGCGCGAGGACCCAGTCCGCCTGCGGTTCACCGCCGCGCCGGGGCCCGGCGTCGTGGTGGGGCTGGCCGACCTGGGCGGCCGGTTCCGGCTCGTGGCCAACGGCATCGACGTCGTCGAGCCCGACCACGAGCTGCCGAGGCTCCCGGTCGCCTGCGCGGTGTGGTCCCCGCGGCCGAGCCTGCCGACCTCCGCCGAATGCTGGCTCACCGCCGGCGGCCCGCACCATACCGTCCTGTCCACCGCCGTCGACCTCGACATGCTGGACACGTTCGCCGGCATGACCGGCCTCGAGCTCGCGCCCATCGACGCCGACACGACCGTCCGCTCCTTCACCGCCGACCTGCGGCTGAACGACCTCTACTTCAGCCTAGACCGCCGGTAGCCGGCGCCCGGACGACCCACGAGGAGCACCATGACCGCCAGCACCGACCTCGCCGCGGACGCCTGTGTCGTCGGCGTCGACTTCGGCACCCTGTCGGGCCGGGCCAGCGTGATCCGGGTCCGCGACGGGCACGAGCTGTCCACCGCCGTGCACCCCTATGCCGACGGGGTGCTCGACACCCGGCTGCCGGGCGGCCGGGCGCTCGCCCCGGACTGGGCGCTGCAGAACCCGGCCGACTGGCTCGCGGTCCTCGCCACCGCCGTGCCCGCCGCGGTGCGCGCCGCCGGCATCGACCCGGCCCGCGTCGTCGGGATCGGCACCGACTTCACCGCGTGCACCGTGCTGCCGACGGCCGCCGACGGCACCCCGCTGTGCCAGCTGCCCGGCTACGCCGACCGGCCGCACGCCTGGCCCAAGCTCTGGAAACACCACGCCGCCCAGCCGCACGCCGATCGCGTCAACGCCCTCGCCCACGCGCGTGGCGAGCCCTGGATCGGCCGGTACGGCGGGAAGATCTCCAGCGAGTGGCAGGTCGCCAAGGCGCTGCAGGTCCTCGAGGACGATCCCGAGATCTACGCCGCCACCAACCGCTGGATCGAGGCCGCCGACTGGATCGTCTGGCAGCTCACCGGGACGGAGACCCGCAACGCCTGCACCGCCGGCTACAAGGGCGTCTTCCAGGACGGCGCCTACCCGAGCCGCGACTTCTTCGCCGCTCTGCACCCCGCGTTCGCGGACTACGCCGACACCCGCCTGTCCACCGCGCTGCTCCCGCTCGGCGCCCCGGCCGGGCGCCTGACCGCCCGCGCGGCCTGCTGGACGGGCCTGCCCGTGGGCACGGTCGTCGCGGCCGGCAACGTGGACGCCCACGTCAGCGCGCCCGCGGTCGGGGTCACCGAGCCCGGGCACATGCTCGCGGTGATGGGCACGTCCACCTGCCACGTCATGTCCGCCGACGCGCTGGCCGAAGTCCCCGGCATGTGCGGCGTCGTCGACGGCGGCATCATCGCCGGCCGCTACGGCTACGAGGCCGGCCAGTCCGGCGTCGGCGACATCTTCGCCTGGTGGGCCGAGCGCAACGTCCCCGACTCCTACCGCCTCGCCGCCCGGGCGGCGGGCGAGTCCCTGCACCAGTACCTCACGGCGCTGACCGCCGACGACCCGGTCGGCGGCCACGGCCTGCTCGCCCTGGACTGGATGAACGGCAACCGGTCGATCCTCGTCGACCACACCCTGTCCGGGGTGCTCGTCGGCCTGACCCTGGCGACCCGCCCCGAACACGTCTACCGCGCGCTGCTGGAAGCCACCGCGTTCGGCACCCGCCGCATCCTCGACGCCTTCCGCGACGCCGGCGTGCCCGTCCGCGAGTTCTACGCCGCCGGCGGACTCATCCAGAACGCCACCCTCATGCGGCTCTACGCCGACGTCCTCGGCCACCCCATCCACCTCGCCGCGACCAGCCAGGCCCCCGCGCTCGGCTCCGCCATCCACGCCGCCGTCGCCGCCGGCGCCTACCCCGACGTCCCCGCCGCCGCGGCCGCCATGGGCCGGGTCCACCGCGACGCCTACCTTCCCGACCCGGCCCGGCACGCCGCCTACTCCCGCCTCTACGACGAGTACCGCGCGCTGCACGACTCCCTCGGCACCGCGGGCGGCGTCCTGCACCGCCTGCGCGCCCTGCGCGACGAGGCCCTGCGCGGCCGCGCGGGTCCGGCGGACGGTCCGGCACCTACCGACCCATCGCCCCTCGCCCGCCCGGTCGCGACAGCGGCCAGCCCGGACACGACGAGCCCGGACGCGACCAGCCCGACCGGAGACCCACGATGACCTACCAGGCACCCTGGCCCGGGGTGGACGAGGCGCGCGAGCAGCTCGTCGGCCTGCACCTGTCCCTCGTCGACAACGGCCTCGTCGCCTGGACCTCCGGCAACGTCTCGGCCCGCGCCCGCGACGCCCGGGGCCAGGAGGTCATGGTGATCAAACCGTCCGGGGTCGACTACGCCGAGCTGACCGCGCAGAAGATGGTCGTCTGCGACCTGCGCGGCACCGTGGTCGCGGGCGGTCTCAGCCCGTCGAGCGACACCGCCGCGCACGCCTACGTCTACCGCCACCGCCCGGACGTCGGCGGCGTCGTGCACACCCACTCGCCCTACGCGTGCGCGTGGGCCGCCCGCCGCGAGCCCATCCCGTGCGTGCTGTCCGCCATGGCCGACGAGTTCGGCGGACCCATCCCCGTCGGCCCGCTGTCCGCGATCGGCGACGACACCATCGGCCGGGCCATCGTCGCCACCCTCGACGGGCACCGCTCCCCCGCCGTCCTCATGGCCAACCACGGCGTGTTCACCATCGGCCCCACCGCCCGCGCCGCGGTCAAGGCCGCCGTCATGTGCGAGGACGTCGCCCGCAGCGTCCACTTCGCCCACCAGCTCGGCATCCCCAAGTCGATCCCCCCCGAGCTCGTCGACCGGCTCTACCACCGCTACCAGACCGCCTACGGCCAGCGCGACCACCCGGTCGCCTCCCCGTGAACGCCTGGCGCTGAACCCCATGGCGCGGGCCGCCGGGCTCGCGTCTTTCGGGCACCGGCCGGCCAACCTCCTGTGCGTCGAGGTGACTGACCGCGGCTACTTTGCCCGGAAAACTCGGCCACCTTGAGCCCCGACGCGGGCGCGAGAGGAAAGGAAGAACAGCCGGCGCCCACAGCGAGGCACCCGCAAGGGGGTAAACCGGATCCGCTGCCACGTCCACACCGAAGCCAGTCCCAAGATTACACCCGACCGAGGGTGAGAGATCCGGGCTGACTGTGCTAGACAAAGTACATGCGACGAACAGGCCGTTCCAGATGGGATGCCGGGCGGTCAGTCGGTCTTCTTGACGCATACCTTCGGCCCATGGGGTGGGTGTGGAACTCCCCTACATAGACGTACTGCTCGACAACCGCGGCCGAGATGACCAGGGGTCGGACGCCTTTTCCCGGCACATACACTGGGGGCTGTGGCCGCGGCTGCGCGGTACAGGAATCCGAGGGCGGAATGTCGTCGCCGCGCAGGAGCGTCTCGATGACACGGTCGCCGCCGGGGCACTGATCTCCGATGGCATGACCGTTCTGGATGTCGGCTGCGGCTTCGGAGGCACGCTGGGGCGATTATCCGAAAGGTTACCGACGGCGCGGCTGGTCGGTGTGAACATCGACCATCGACAGCTTGCCCGAGCCCTGCCCACCCGTGCCCGGTTCATCTGCGCGGACGGCTGCGCGCTTCCGCTGCCCTCCGCCGCGTTCGACGCGGTTCTCGCGGTCGAGTGCATCTTCCATTTCCCGTCCCGACTCACCTTCCTCCAGGAGGCGCGGCGGGTCCTGAAACCCGGAGGACGGCTGTCTCTGTCGGACTTCGTGCCCGCGGACAATGCCGACACAGACAACGCCGCCAGCCGCTGGCTCGAGAACCAGGTCGCCAAGGGATACGGCCGGCAGTCGACGTGGTCGGACGGCGACTACCAGGCAATGGCCGACAAGGCCGGACTCGTGGTCGAACAGGACCAGGACGTCACCAGGCTCACCCTGCCGACCTACCTCTACCTGCTCTCGAATGGCATCGCTCGCGCGGTCACCGGCCGTGGACATGTCCCGATCCGCTCCACGTTCCTGCTCTTTCTGCTCTCGGCCCTCGGCGCGGTCCGATACCGCCTGGTGGTCCTGCGCAAGCCAGGTGATCCGCCCCCGGGCCAGGACGATGGCGAGGCGGCGACGCCGGCCGAAGAGGCCGAACAGCCACATGAACGCGGTGTCGTCGGTAAGGCGCCGGTGTTCTTCGCGCCGCGGCTGCGGTCCTCGTAGCGGGCCGTTCCGCGGCGGCCGGGCTTCCGCGCCGCCGCGGGGAGTCTCGCGATCAGCCTGGTGGCGTCGTCGGCGAACGCCGGTCGGCACGCCACGCTGGTTCCGGGCTCCGGTGATCACTGGGGCGAGTGCCGCGTAGTCGCTTGAACGCCACGCTCAGCGCGAAGGCGTTGGCGTAGCCGACCTTCTTCGCGATCGTGCCGACCGTGTGGTCGGTCTCCCGCAGCAGGTCCGCGGCCAACGCGATCCGCCAGCCCGTGAGGTAGGACATCGGTGGTTCACCGACCAGCGCCGTGAACCGCCGGGCGAGCGCCGCCCGCGACACCCCGGCTTCGGCCGCCAGGTCCGCCACCGTCCACGGGCGGGCGGGGGTGTCGTGCAACAGCCGCAGCGCGGTACCCACGACCGGGTCGTCGAGTGCGCGGCACCAGGCCGGGGCATCCGCATCCGGATTGTCGAACCAGCCGCGCAGCGCGCAGACCAGCATCAGGTCCAGCAGCCGGTCCAGCACCAGCTGCTGTCCTGGCCGGTCTCTGGCAATCTCCTCGGCCACCGTCTCGACCGACGGAGCAGGGCTGTCCTGGGCCGGCACCACCAGCACGGCGGGCAGGGCCCGCAGCAGCCGTTCGCTCAGCTCTCCCCGGCGCTCGAAAGCCCCGCTGAGCAGCACGGCCGCCCCTTCGGTGGGAGTTCCGCAGGTTCGAGCGGGCCAGGAAGCGCGCTCGATGCCGTTGGCCCCCGGGCAATAGTCAGCGCTGGTCACGACCAGCGAGGGCGTGGTCGCGGGGTCGTCGGCCACGGTGTAGGGCACGTCGCCGCGGATGACGGCGATGTCTCCAACGCCGATGGGCACCGGCTCGTGCTGGTCGGGAACGATCCAGGCATGGCGGCGCAGCATCGTGGCCAGCGTCAGCGGAGCGCCACTGGCCATCCGCAGAGCCCAGGGGGGTCGCACGATCGTCTGCCGGAAGATGGCACCGCGCGCCCGTACCTCTCCCAACAGCTCCGACACGGCGTCCACACCCTCATCGTAGACGCCTAGACATCAACCGGAGCCTTGCAGCCATGGACCGTCTCAGGGCCGGCCGGTTGACTGGAGACATGCCTGAACATCCGATTCTTGTCACCGGGGCGACCGGCAAGTCTGGCCGCCGCGTCGTCAGCCGACTGCGGGCCAAGGGACTGCCGGTCCGCGCGGCGGCCCGGAACGGCGAGCACCTCTTCGACTGGACCGACAGCTGCTCCTGGGATGCCGTTCTGAAGGGCGTGCGGTCCATCTACGTCGTGCAACTGGACGGCACAAAGCTCGTTCGCCCGTTCATCGAGCGAGCGGTGCGGCATGGGGCACAGCGGATCGTGCTGGCCTCGGGGCGCGGGATCGACAATCCGGACTACGCGAAGGACAGCGGCGGCGTGTTGGACGGTTTCCTCGACGGTGAAGCCGCCGTGCGGGAGAGCGGTCTGGAGTGGACGATCAGCAGGCCGGGCTGGTTCGCGCAGAACTTCAGCGAGGGCTTCTTCGCCGATGCGATCCGCGCCGGTGAGCTGCGGCTGCCCGCCGGCGATGGGGCTGCCAGCTTCGTCGATGCCGAGGACATCGCCGCGGTGGTGGTCGCCGCGCTGACCGAGAACCGGCACGCGGGCCAGATCTATGAGTTGTCCGGACCCCTGGCGGTGACGCTGACCGAGGCGGTCGCCACGATCTCCGAGGCCACCGGCCGCGACATCCGCTACGTGCCGCTCTCCGTCGAGCACTACGTCGCCGAACTCGTTCAGCGGGGCTTGCCACCCGCGGACGCCAAAGCCTTCGCGGACGTCATGGAGCCGCTCAGAGAAGGTACGGACGAATATGTCTCCGACGGCGTGCCGCGTGCCCTTGGTCGCCAGCCGCGGACCTTCGCCGAGTTCGCCAGGTCCACTGCCGCCGCGGGCGGTTGGCCAGCCTGACCATCACACCCGCGTCGGCCGGTTCGGCCGCGGGCGTCGGCCTCGGTTCGCCGATCGCCGCTGCCTGACCGGCCGCGAGGACCGTGCCCGCGACCGCGCCCAGCTCGCGGCCATCGCCTCGCCGTTCGCGGGAGCAGATCTACTGCCCTGCTGGACCGAAGCGCACGACGCGGCGATCTTCAGACCCGACCCAGCCGTCTTCGGTACCATCGCGCAAGTGACAGCGCTGGATCCGTTCCGAGTCGATGTGCCAGCCGGCGTCCTCACCGACCTGGCCGAACGTCTGCGGCGGACACGCCTTCCGAATGAGATACCGGGTATCGGCTGGGAACAGGGTATCCCGCTGGAAGTGCTCCAGGAAATCATTCGCTACTGGCTGGACTCCTATGACTGGCGGGTCCACGAAGCCCGCCTGAACCGCTACGAGCAGTTCGTTACGACGGTCGACGGCCAGCGTTTCCACTTCCTGCACATTCGGTCGCGTCACGAGACGGCCGTCCCGTTGTTCCTGACCCACGGCTGGCCTGGCTCCGTGGTCGAGTTCCTGGACGTGATCGACGCGCTGTCCGATCCGGCTGACCCCGCCGACGCGTTCCACCTGGTGGTGCCCTCGCTGCCCGGCTACGGGTTCTCCGGCCCGACCACGGAGACGGGCTGGAACCCCCGGCGGATCGCCGCCGCCTTCGGTGAGATCGCCGATCGGCTCGGCTACCAGCGCTATGGCGTCCAGGGCGGGGACTGGGGCGCGATCGTCTCCTACAACATGGCCGAGTTGCGCCCGGAACGCGTCCTTGGCCTGCACGTCAACCTGATGAACGTGCCACCGCCCAGCGGCGAGGCGCCCGCTCCCCCAACCCCGTGGGCACGGCGGATGGGACGCGCCGGCGGCGGCTACGACCTGATCCAGGGGACCAGACCGCAGACAATGGGTTATCTGCTCGACGACTCACCGGCCGGACTCGCGGCCTGGATCATCGAGAAGTTCCACGAATGGACCGACAGCTCCGGCGGCGACCTTGTCCTCACCAAGGACCAGATGCTGACCAACGTGATGGTCTACTGGGTTACCCTCACCGGCGCGTCGTCGGCCCGCCTGTACTGGGAACGACGCCAGGCCCCGGAGACAATGGTGCCACAACGACGGGTATCCGTGCCAACCGGAGTGGCCAACTACCCGGGAGAACTGGTCCGGTCGCTCCGGCCGCACGCCGAGCGATTCTTCAACATCGTGCACTGGACCGAGCTCCCCCGCGGCGGGCACTTCCCCGCGATGGAAGTACCGGACATCTTCGTGGATGACGTACGGGAATTCTTCCGGCCTCTGCGCTAATGCCATGCCCGGCAACGTTCGCCGTGTGCCCGCCCGCGGCGGCGCGCTCGTCCTGTCCGACGTCACGGGGAATCGTGTCAGACACCAGAGCCGCGACCAGCACTGTTTCGTGACCCTGACGTCTGACAGGACGTCCGGGATCCCCAGTGTCTGCCGCGACGCGGGAGAGGAGTGGTGGGGCGGCCGCTCCGCCCGCCGTCGGGTCGGCCCGGTCGCCGCCACCTGGGCGCTGCCGGGTGGCGGCGGAGTCCTCCGGAGCTGGTCGCCGTCAACCGGTGTAGTTCGGTTCGGCGGTGATGGGCGTCGCCGGGCCGGCCGGTGGCAGTGGTCCTTCCGTGGGACTGGTGGGTGTCGGCGTCCGCGGTGACGGAGTGCCGGCGGTTGGGCTGGGGCTCGGCGACGCGGTGCCCGCGGTAGGGCTGGCACTCGGCGACGCGGTGCCCACGGGCGGGCTGGAACTTGGCGACGGCTCGGCGGTGGGCGGTGGGGCCGGATTCTCGTAGGCCCGTACGTAGTCGACGAGCAGCTGCGCGGGGAAGGCCGTGGCGGGTCCGGGTGTCCCTGCCCATGCCCCGACCGCCAGGTTGAGGATGAGGAAGAACGGCTTGTCGAACACCCACCCCGCGCCGTAGTCCGCCTTGGTCACCACCACGACGACGTTTCCGTCCACCGAGAACCGAAGCTCATCGGCGTCCCAGTCCACCGCGTAGACGTGGAACCCGGCCGCGAGCGGAGCGCCGCCGGGCAGCTCGGCGGCGCGCACGTCGCTGGAGTCCACCCTGCCCGAACCGGGGAGGGGCGGACCATGGACTCCGGCGTGCGCCCGGCTGGGCTCGCTCCCGATGTGCTCAAGAATGTCGATCTCGCCGCTGCGCGGCCAGCCAACCGTGTCGATGTCCGCGCCCTGCGCCCAGAAAGCCGACCACAGTCCTTGGCCGGGAGGCACCTTGATCCGTGCCTCGAAGCGGCCGTACGTCCCCGTGAACCGGTTCTGCGTGGTCACCTGAGCCGAGGTGTACTCGCACGGGACACCGTCGCACAACGCGCTGGTCTGCTCCCGCCTGGCGGTGATCACCAGGTTTCCGGACCCGTCCAGCGTCACGTTGCGCGGATCACTGGTGTAGGCGCTGACCAGCCCGTCTTCCGCCCAGTGCCGCGCCAGGTTCCATTTCGCCGGGTCGGGTGCTGTCCCGGCGGCTCCGGTGAACTCGTCGGCGAAGATCGGTTCGCCGAGGGGCTGGGTGACCGGCGTGGTAGACGCGACGGATCCCGGTGGCCACGTCACAGCGACCGCGCCGACGACGGAGAGCAGCACCGCGAGGACCTTTTTTCTACCCATCAGATCTCCAGACCCAGACTTAGATGGGATCAATGCTCCACATGATTATCTTCTTGTCGAGGCCGCAGGTGACGATGCGCGTTCCCGACGGACCGAAGACGACGCCACGCGTTTGGCCGTTGTGTTTCCGCTGCGGGCCGGCCAGTTCCGCGCCGTCCGCCACGGACCAGAGCCGAAGATACCTGTCGTCGCGCCCGAGGCTGGCAAGCAGGCGGCCGTCCGGCGACCAGGCGACCAGGCGACTGCCTTGACGACGCCGCGATGAGCGGGCAGCACCCCTGTCGCGACGCGGGTGTCCGTGGAAAGAATCTCCACGGCACCGTCGTGATAGGCGACGGCCAGAAGCTTGCCGTCCGGCGAGTACGCGATACCCGCGATCGGTTGCATTCGCTCGGAGTGCTGGTCGACCTCGGTCGAGGTAGCCACGTTCCAGAACCGGACACGACTGTCGTTGTAGCTCGCCGCGAGGATGCCGCCGCGCGGGTCGAAGGCGGTGTCCCGAACCGGCTGGCCCACTGGCCCTGGAAACCGGGCCGCCCGCCAGCTCACCGTGTCCCACAGCAGGGTCAGATCGCCGATCTCGGTACTGATCAGTCGTTGCTCGTCCGGCGTGAAGGCGACCGACTCGATCGGCTGGGCGTGACCGGGAAAGCAGCCGACCAGCGAGTAGTCCGTGGCGTTCCACACCCAGACCCTGGCGTCGACGCCACCGGCCACCAGAAGGTTGCGTCGCTTCGCATACGCCACGGCGTACAGCGAGTATCCGGGATCCGGACCTGTGAGGACCCTGTCGAGATCGCCGGTGTCGGAGTTCCACACGCCGAGCGTTCCGTCTTCGTTCGCGCTGGCGAACCGCCGGCCGGGACCGTCGAAGTCGACGGCGAAGACCTTGCCACCGAGCGAGGTGATGACCGCGCGGTCCTGGAGGTAGAACCGCGCGGGCGCCGCGCCCGGTGGGTCCAGGTGACGCCCACCGGGCTGGGTGGCCGCGAACGCGACGCCGACGGGTACGCGGCGCTGCTCGGCTCGGCCGGTCTCCAGGTACGCCAGACGATCCCGACCGCGTCGCCCTTCTCCATCATCGAGGCCGTCCGCGCCGAGTAGCCGCTCCCCTGCCCGGGAACGGACTAAAGCACTTTCTCCCGCCCCGCCAGGCGGGCACAATAGGAGATACGTCACCACGGTCCGCCGGTGAGTATCCGGCCGCGAACCTGAGTAGGGGACGATCCGACAGCTGACATTCTTTGAGTAAGCGTCACTCAGGATGTCGGCGCGACTGGGCGGTTCACTTCTCATGTGCCATCAACCAGCCCTCCCAGCCCGGCGACGGCCATCCGCATCGCGTCCCGCTACGCCGCGGTACTCGACTTCGAGATACATTCTCCGGCGGGCTGGGGAAGCGGATCGGAGATCGACGATACAACCCTCGCCGCGCTGCGGGCCTTCCGCGCCGAGGTGCTGTGGTCGGATGGCCGCCGGCCGGCGTTCCGAAGTCCCGACAACCAGTTCGTCGACGCCGACGAATCCGACCCCGACGCGTTTCACCTGGCGCTGCGCGACCGGGCGGACGGCACTCTGGTGGGCTACGTGCGCGCCATCCCCGCCGAGCGGTGTGCCCTCTCGTCGCCGGAGCGGCTGATCGGGGCCGGGCCGGTCAGCGCGGCACTCGCGGCGCACGGTGCCACCAGGGCCGACATCCTGGACACCGGCCGGCTCGTGGTCGCCGGCGGCCGGCGCGGCAAGGGCACCGCGCCGCTGCTCGTCGCCGCCCTCGTCGCGCTCGGTCGCGATGTCGACCGACCCATGATGCTGTGCGCGGCGGGAACCCGGGACGGTCAGCACCTCCTGTACCAACGACTCGGCTACACACCCATGACCAGTTGTCGCGTGCCGTCGGACCGGTACGACGACGACATGTGCCCGATGCTGCGTGACGCCCGGCGCCGCATTCCCGGGGTCGACATTCTTGCCGAACAGTTCGAGGAACAGACAGGAGTCTTCCGCGCATGACCCAGTACAGCGACCACACCGGCCGCGCCGCCCCGGCGCCGGCCGTCGGAAATTCCACCGTGACCGGCGAAGGAACGGGAACCGGAAAAGAAGACGACCCAGGGTCCGAGACCGTCGCCTTCGCCGCCTACGAGGCCGGCGTGACCCCCGCGCGGCAGGCCGTCGAATATCACCCCGGACTGCGCGGCCTTCTCGCGGACGACGGCGATCCGAGGCTTTTCCACGCCTGGATGCTGCGCTATTCGGTACACGGCGTGCACATGACGAGGCCGGTCGAGGGCTGGATCTCGACGGCCGGCGACCACTGCGCCGAGATCGGCCTGGCCGACCTCGGCCGCGCGCTGCGGGCGCACGCCCGCGCGGAGTCGGGCCACGAGCAGATGATGATCACCGATGCCCGGTACCTGGCGACACACCCCGCCGGCCGCGACGGCATCGACCTCGAGGCGCTGTTCGCCGCGCCGCCGCTGGCCAGCGCGCTCGACTACATCGAGCTGCACCACGACACGATCGAAGGCACCCGCCCCTACGGCCAGGTCGCGATCGAGTACGAGATCGAGCGGCTGTCCACGGCGATCGGCCCGACCGTGCTGGTGGCCGCCCGGCGCTTCATCGGCCCCGACGGCGCCGGCTACAGCTTCGTCGCCGACCACGTCGAGCTCGACCAGGGGCACACCACGTTCAACCGCCGCCAGCTCACCGGCGTGCTCACGGAACGCCCCGACGACCTGGAGTACCTGGTGGCGACGGGAACCCGGGCGCTGCGCACCTATCTCGGATTCCTCACCGAGTGCCTCGACCTGGCTCGTGCCGACCTGACCGGTCGGCAGCCGCTGGCCGGGGCGTCCCGGTGAGCCCGCGCGTGGGCGGCGCGCGGCTGCTCGGTCTCGGCGGCGCCCTGCCCACCCGGGTGGTGACCAACGACGAGCTGTGCGCCCGCCTCGACAGCAGTGACGAGTGGATCCGCGCCCGCACCGGCGTGCGGACCCGGCGTATCGCCGGCGCCGGCGAGTCGGTCGCGCAACTCGCCGCCGTCGCCGGCGGCAAGGCCCTCGCCGACGCGGGGCTCGCTCCCGCCGACGTCGACCTGGTGATCCTGACGTCCTCCAGCCGGCCGTCCCAGATCCCCGGGCTCGCCCCGGAGATCGCCGACCTGCTCGGCATCCGCGCGGCCGGCACCTTCGACACGATCGCGGGCTGCGCCGGCTTCTGCTACGCGCTCGCCACGGCCGCGTCCGCCGTGACGAGCGGCACGACCCGCAACGCGCTCGTCGTCGCGTCCGAACGGGTCACCGACTACGCCAACTGGGACGACCCCAAGGCGGCGCCGTTGTGGGGTGACGGCGCCGGCGCCGCCGTCGTCGGCGGCGACGCGGGGTTCGGCGGAGGCGGGCTCGACGAGGGCGAGGGCGGGCTCACCGCCCCTATCGGACCGCCGGTGTGGGGTCATGACGGCTCCCGCAAGGATCTGATCCGCGTGCCCGGAGGCGGCGACGACCTCCTGCGCATGGACGGCCGGTCGGTGTTCCGGTGGGCGGCCAGCCTCGCGCCGAAGCTGCGCGAGGCGTGCCAGCGCGCGGGGATCCAGCCGGCCGAGCTCGCCGGCGTCGTCGTCCACCAGGCGAACCTGCGCCTCGTCGACGCGCTGGTCGACACCCTCGGAGCGGACCGCGCGGCGATCGCCCGCGACGTCGTCGAGGTCGGCAACACGTCCGCCGCGAGCATTCCGCTCGCGCTCACCCGGATGCGCACGAGCGGCGAGCTGCGTCCCGGCGACCCCGTCCTGCTCTTCGCCTTCGGCGCCGGCCTGACCTACTGCGGCCAGGTCATCCGGTGCCCCTGACGGGGACGCGCCCGCCCCGTCCGTCCCACGCCCCGACGCCCAGCCACGAAAGGCGGTTCGCATGTCACCCTCGGAGATCCTCACCCACCTGACGGCCATCCTCGTCCGGGTCGCGGAGGTCGACTCCGCCGCGGTGACCGCCGACAAGTCGTTCGTCGAGGACCTGGACGTCGACTCGCTCGTGCTCGTCGAGGCCGTCGTCGTCGCCGAGGACGAGTTCGGCGTCCGGATCAGCGACGACGACATGGAGCACATCTCGACGGTC
The DNA here is from genome assembly GCF_016786325.1 of Frankia nepalensis. Taxonomy (GTDB): domain Bacteria; phylum Actinomycetota; class Actinomycetes; order Frankiales; family Frankiaceae; genus Pseudofrankia; species Pseudofrankia nepalensis. Next base: position 42,322 of record NZ_JADWYU010000132.1, read on the forward strand.
GGCGAGCTCGTCGGCCACATCGAACGCGCGTCGTCGAGCGCGGCCGGCGAGACCGGTCCAGCCGAGGCCGCGGGCGTCGGCGCGGGGTCGGCCGGGCAGGCATGACCCCGCCGGCAGCGGTTCCCGCGCACCGGACGCCCTCGGCGACCGGCGGGAGTCATCCGCGAAGCGCGCCCGCCGGCACGCTCACCGCCCCGCTCTCGTCCGCGGGCGAGGCCGGGTGCGCGTCGGGCCGGCCCGGTGCCGGACCGCCGGCGGCGGCTTCGGCCGGGCCGGTGCTCACCGGCGTCGGCGCGCTGGTGCACGCCATCGCCCGCAACCGTCGGCGCGACCTCGCCGCCGGGCACCGGACCGGCGCGTTCGTCTCGGGCTATCCGGGCAGCCCGCTCGCGGGACTCGACCTGGAGCTCTCCAGGCACGCCGAGCCGCTCGCGCGGCTCGGCGTCGTGCACCGGCCCGGTGTCAACGAGGAGCTCGCCGCGACCGCCGTCGCCGGCAGCCAGCTCGCCGCGGGCCTGCCGGGCGCGCGGGTCGACGGCGTGACCGGCTGGTGGTACGGCAAGGCACCCGGTCTGGACCGCGCGGTCGACGCGCTGCGGCACGGTAACGTCGCCGGCACCGGCCCGCTCGGTGGCGTCGTGCTGCTCGTCGGGGACGACCCCGAGGCCAAGTCGTCGACGTTGCCCAGCGCGTCCGAGGGGACGCTGCGCGACCTGCTGGTCCCGGTGTTCTATCCGGGCTCGGCGGCCGAGATCGGCCCGTTGGCCGACCACGCGGTCGCGCTGTCGCGGGCGAGCGGCCTGTGGGCCGCGTTGAAGATCGTCGCTTCGGTCGCGGACGGTTCGGTGACGGTCGCGGCCCGCCGCGCGGGCCCGCGGACCGACGGCGGGCTCAGTGCCACGGACGGCGGGCTCGGGTCAGCGGACGGCGGGCTCGGCGTCGATCCGGTGATACCGGTCGTGGAGCACCGCGGCCGGCCGTACACGCACCGGCCGACCGGCCGGCTCCTCCCCCCGGCCACGCTGGACCTGGAGGAGGCGCTGCACACGGTCCGGCTCGAGATCGCCCGCCGCTACGGCCGGGAGAACGGGCTGAACCGGGTGGTGGTCCGCGGCCCGGCCGACCGGCTCGGAGTCGTCGTGCCCGGCCGGCTGTACCGCGACCTTCGCCAGGGCCTCGCCGACGAGGGCGTCACCGACGACATGCTGCGCGCCGCCGGCGTCCGGCTGCTGCACCTGGCGCTGCTCTGGCCGCTCGACCCGGCGCTGTCGCGGGAGTTCGGGCGCGGGCTCGACGAGGTGCTGGTGCTGGAGGAGAAGCAGGCATTCGTCGAGCCGGGTGTCCGGGATGCCCTCTACGGCCTGCCGGACGCGCCGCGGGTCGTCGGCCGCCACGACGAGCACGGCCACCCGCTGGTCCCGGCGCACGGGGTGCTCACCGCGGCGCGGCTGGCCGAGCTGGTGCGGGCGCGGTGTGCCGGCCGGCTGCCACGGCCGCGGACCACGCTCACCGTCCTGCCGACGCGGGCCCGCCCAGTGCCCGTCGGGTCGGGCTCCGCCGCGACACGGGCCGCGACCCCGGCCGGTATGCCGGCCCGCACGCCCGCGTACTGCTCCGGCTGCCCGCACAACCTGTCCACGCAGGTTCCGGACCCCACCACGCTGGTCGGCGCCGGGATCGGCTGCCACGCGATGGTCACCTGGGCTGACCCGGACCGGTTCGGCCAGGTCGTAGGGATCACCCAGATGGGCGGGGAGGGCGCGCAGTGGGTCGGCGCCGAGCCGTTCGTCGAACCGGCCGCGACCCGGCAGGGGTTCGTCCAGAACCTCGGTGACGGCACCTACTTCCACTCGGGTCAGCTCGCGGTACGCCAGGCCGTGGCGGCGGGCGCCACCCTCACCTTCAAGATCCTCTACAACGGCGCGGTGGCGATGACCGGCGGGCAGGACCCGACCGGGCGCGTCGGCGTGCCGGAGCTGACCCGGATGCTGGAGCTGGAAGGCGTCACCCGCACGATCGTCACCACCGAGGACCCGCGCCGCTACCGGCGCGCGCGGCTGGCCGGCAACGCCCAGGTCTGGCACCGCGACCGGCTCGCCGAGGCGCAGCGCGCGCTTGGCGCGCGGACCGGCGTGACGGTACTCGTGCACGACCAGCGGTGCGCGGCCGAGACGCGGCGCGACCGCGCCCGGGGCGTGGCGGCCGCGCCCACCGAGATCGTTGTGATCAACGAACGGGTCTGCGAGGGATGCGGCGACTGCGCGGCCGTCTCCAACTGTCTGTCGCTGCATCCGGTCGACACCGAGCTCGGCCCGCGCACCCGGATCGACCAGTCGTCCTGCAACCTGGACCGGTCCTGCGTCCGCGGCGACTGCCCGTCGTTCGTCACCGTCCCCGCGCCGCGCGGGGTCACGCCCGGCCAGTCGGGCGCCGGGCCGGCCGACGCCGTGAGCGGCGCCGGGTCCCCGCGGTGGGCGGCCGCGCTCCCGCCGCCGCACTGCCCGCCGGCGGTTCCACCGGCGCCGGACGGGCCGGGTGGTGGCTTCGCCGTCCGCATGGTCGGTGTCGGCGGCACCGGCGTCGTGACCGTGAACCACATCCTGCTGGCGGCGGCCGCCCGAGACGGCCTGCACGCCGCCGCGCTGGACCAGACAGGGCTCGCGCAGAAGGGCGGGCCGGTGGTGTCGGAGCTGCGGATCGGGACGGCCCCGCCGGACGGCAACCGGGTCGGCCCCGCCGGCTGCGACGTCCTGCTGGCGTTCGACCCGCTCGGGGCGACCAGCCCCCCGACGCTCGCGGCGCTCGACCCGCGCCGCTCGTCGGTGGTCGCGGCGAGCACCGCCGCTCCGACCATCCAGATGGTCACCGACGCGCGGCTGCGCGCGCCGGACCCGACCACGCTGCGCGCCGTGCTCGCCGAGCGGACCTCGCCTGGCCGGGTGAACGTGATCGACGCGCGCCGCATCGCCACCGAGCTGGTCGGCGACCCGATGGGCGCGAACCTGGTCCTGCTCGGCGCCGCGTGGCAGACCGGGCTGCTCCCGCTCAGCCTCGAGGCGCTGCTCGCGGCCATCACCGGCGGGAACACCGGCGCGGCGGGCAGGGCTGGCGGACGGGGGGCCCGCGACCTGGCCGCGTTCGGCTGGGGACGGGCGGCCGTGGCCCACCCCGAGGTGGTCGCGGGCCGCCTCGCCCAGACGCCGGCGCGGTTCCGGCTGCCGGCGGCCGCGCGCGGCCGCGACCTCGTCGACGGCGCGTTCCCGGCCGACGGCCCCGCCCGCGCCGCGGCGGACCGCGCCGGCCTGCTGGACCTCGTCGCCGCCCGGGCGGCCGACCTGCGCGACTACCAGAACCGCCGCTACGCGCTCGACTACGTGGCGTTCGTCGCCACCGTCGCCGCGGCCGAGGTGGACCGGCTCGCGGGCTCGACCCGGCTGGCCGAGGCGGTCGCCCGCGGGCTGCACAGGTTGCTCGCCTACAAGGACGAGTACGAGGTGGCCCGTCTGCACCTGCGGTTCCACGCCGACGTGCGTGCGGCCGCGGCGGCCGCCGGAACCGACCACGCGGACATCCGCGACGGCGCGGTCGCGGCGCCGGCAGGCCCGCGCGGCCCGCGGTGGCCGTGGGGACTGGGCGGCCTGCGTTGGCATCTGCGCCCGCCGTTGCTGCGGGCGCTCGGCGTCAACCGGAAGATCCGCGTCGGGGGTCCGCTCGGCGTCCTCGCGCTACGTTCGCTCGTCGGGCTGCGCCGGCTGCGCGGCACACCGTTCGATCCGTTCGGGTACACCGCGCTGCGCCGGACCGAACGCGCGCTGATCGCCGAGTACCGCGCGGCCGTGCTCGCGACACTGCCCGGGCTCACCGCCGCGACCGCGGAAACCGCGCTGGCGGTGGCCGGCGCGGCGGAGCTGGTCCGCGGCTACGAGCGCGTCAAGCTGGCCAGCGTGGACGCCTTCCGCGCCGCGCTCGGCGGTCCGTCGTCAGGCCACGGCCATGCCGACGTCGACGGCGGTCAGGGCCGCGTCCATCGTGGGGCCGCCGGCCAGGCTGAGGATCGCGAGACCGCATCCGGCCGCGTTGGCTGACGGGCCCACGCATTCCTGGTAGATCGAGTACGCGTCGCCGATCGGTCCGAGGTACCTGGCCACCGGACTGCTTCTGATCTTGTCGGCTATCCAGCGCGCACCGTTCGAGATCACCTGGACGCCCTTTTTCACCGCCCTGACGAACGCGCTGCCGGCGGCTCTCAGCTTCGACCACGTGTGTTTGCGCGTCGCCCCGGGCGAACGCGCGTTCGGGTTGTCCGTCGATGGACCGCCGGCGAACTGGGCCACGGCCCCGATGACCTCGCCGGCCGAGTCGAAGTCAACGAGGTCCGTGAGCTCGCCGGCCGCGCCGGTGAAGGCGGCCAGACCGGGCAGGTCGGTGCCGGAGCTGAGCACGTTGACCGCGAGGACCGTCGCGCGCACCACCGTGGCGGCGAGCCACTCGGGAAACTGGCCGGACGGGTCGACCCGGTTGAGCGGGTCGCCACCGGCGAAGCCGTAGGGTGTCCCGGTCGTGGCCAGCTCCGGGTCCGGGGTGAAGAAGGCGGCCGTGTCCAGGTCGTAGAAGCGCGCGCGCAGGTACTGGCAGTTGCAGGCGTGGTCGGTGTACTGGCCGTTGAACTGGAGGAGGGAGCCGGCACCTCTGACCTCGCTGAAGTCGACGTGGCCGTAGGGGCTGTAGGTGTAGGACGCCGTCCATTCCCCCGAGGGGTCGGTGACGAGGCGGACGCTGCGCTGCGGGTCGGTGATCAGATAGGTCGGGCTGTCGCCGCTTACCTGCTCGAACGGCTCGCCTCCCGGCCCGTACAGGTAGGAGACGACGCCGTCGCCGATCAGCAGCGGGTTCTTGCCGGAGACGTCCCAGGTGAAGGGGACGGTGTCCCGGCCGTGCTGGGTCCTGCCGACGAGAAGGCCGTCGCCGTCGTAGGTGTAGTGGACCCGGCAGTCCTCGCCGTCGTCGTCGCAGTCGTAGCCGGTGAGCCGGTCCTCCTGGTCGTAGCCGAGCTGGACGCCCTGGCCGTCCGACCGGACCGTCCGGGTCCGCGCGCCCGAGCCGTTGTACGCGAACGAGTTCACTGGCTTCTTGCCAGGACGGGTCTGGCCCGTGATTCGCCCCTGTGGGTCGATCGCGATCTGTGTTCCGTCCGGGAACCGGGTGATGCCGCCGGTTCCGTGGTAGGCGTATGTGCCGCCGCATTCCTCGGGCTGGCAGTTTATCGACGCGAGCTGGCCGGAGGGCTGGTAGTCGAACGTGTCGTTCCACCCCTCGGGCACACCGGGGCCGACGATCGTCGTCTGCGTGATCTGACCGATCTCGTTCCGCTGGTACGTGAACGTTGCCATGGGTTCGTCGTCGTTGTCTCCGCCGGTTTTGTGGACCACGACCTCGTTCTGGGTGTACGTGACGCGGACGCCGTTCGGGTAGGTGATCTCGGAGAGCAGACCGTCGGGCGCGTAGGCGAACCTCGTACGGTTCGCCTTCCAGTCGGTCACCTCGACCACGCGGCGGTCGTCGTAGAGGCTGTAGTCGTAAAGGACCCGCCTGTTGCCCGGATAGATGATCTCGACGCGGCGCCCGGCCTCGTCGTACCTGTAGCCGACGTCCTCGCCGCCTCGGAGCTCGGGCAGTTCGTCCAGCTTGCAGTGATGCTTCTCGGCGTCGGAGGCGCGGTCCCCGTGGACGACCGCCAGGACCCTGCCCGCGCAGTCGTAGTAGTACCCGGTGACCTTCTCGCCGACCTTCATGGTCCCGCGATGCCCGTCGGACGTGTACTCGAAATGAACGGAGGTCCTGTCCACCGAGTAGGAGATGCCCACCAGCTGGTTCGCGTCGTCGTACCGGTACTCCGTCGCCTCTTCGGGCCCGCCGTCCCCGGAGTGGACGAGTTTGACGAGGTTCCCGGCCAGGTCGTACTCGTAGCGGGTCCTGCCCCGCAGGATGTCGGAGATCTGCCTGATCCGGCCGCGGGTGTCGTAGGCGTACTCCGTGGCGTTTCCGGCCGCGTCGGTCACCGTGCGCGGGGTGTCGTCGTCGTTGTAGGTGACGACGACACCCTGAATGGCGGGGGTGGCACCATCCCGGGATCTCTGGGTGTCCAGGGTACGGCCGGCGAAGTCCTTCCGCGTCTTCGTGATGTAGCCGGCGGCGTCCGTCACGGTCGTCGCGGAGGAGCCGGTGTCCGCCTTCTCAGGGTCGGTCTGGAAGGTGTCATACGTGACCGCCGTCGTCGCGTCACCGCTGGTCACGCTGGCCAGGCGCCCATGGTCGTCATAGCTGTACCTGGTCGGGTTCTTCGCCTCCTCGCAGACGGCATCGGGGGCTTCGGCCTCCACCATCACCTGACAGGTCAGCTCGCCGCTGCGGCCATAGCCGCTGAGAGTCTTCTGCCAGGTTCCCTGGACGCTGCCCACGAGGTCGCCGGTCACCGGGTCGTAGGTGAAGCTGGTCCGCGCCCGCCCCGGCTCGGCGATCGACGTGACCTGGTCCAGATGATCGGGACTCACGTCGTAGCCGGTCGCGCGGTCCTCGGCGTCGACGCTCGTCGCCAGGCCGCCGTCGTCATAGACGAGGAACGAGGTCACTCCGCTTGGCAGCGTGACGCTCTCCGGCCTTCCGTCCTCGGTGTACGTGTAGGTCGTCGTCCTGCCCAGCGGGTCGGTGAGCGTGGCGATGTTGCCGGCGTCGTCGTACTCGTACGTCGTCGTCTTGCCTCGTTGGTCGACGACGGCGGTCGGCAGGCCGACGTCACCGACCAGCGGGTAGGAGTAGCGGATGGTGCCGCGCTCCCCGCCGGCGCCCTCGGCAAGCTCGGTGAGCCTCGCCTGGCCATCGAACACATAGCTCGTCACATGCCCTGCGGGATCCGTCATGGTCGTCGCACCGCCGGCATTCGGCGTGGCCACGCCGGACGATGGTGATGACGACGATGGTCGTGGTGACATCGTGGCGTTCGCCGTCGCTGTGACGCTCGGCGTGGCCCGCGTGGCCGAAACACTCGGCGCGGTCGCCGTCGCCGACCCGCCCGGCGGGGTCGTGAACGGCGTCCCCACGTACGTGAACCTGGTCGGCTCCTTTCGAGCGAGTTCCCTGACGGACTCGACGCGGCCGTCAGGGTAGTACTCGATGCTGGTCTTCGTTCCGGGCTGCTTGATCTCCTCCTCGAGCAGATGATGCTCGTCATACCGGAAATCCCAGATCACGGTGTCCGGCTCCGTGACACGATCAAGCTCGCCGTCGTCGGTGTAGACAAAAGTCGCGGTCCGCTGCTTCGGCACCCCGACCTCCTCGATCACCTCCTCGATATGACGACCCGCCGCGTCATACCGGAAGACCAGCTTCCGGTAGCTGCCCGGGCGCCCGACGGTGAGCGCCGGGTAGCCGTCCTTCACTCCCCGAACCACGTCAGTCCGCTCCCCGGACAAGGTCTTCGTCCACTGGAGCTGGCCGTTGGCGTCGAAACCAAAGCTCCCCCCACCCCCGCGCCGGGTGAGGACATGGGTGTCACCCTCCCTCCTGAGCGACGCGAGCACCCTGGGCGGCGCCTCGTACTCACCGTCCGCGCCCACCGTGAAGGTGACCGTCGAACCGTTCTCCTGGTAGATGACGACCGTGCCGTCGCCGGAGTGCTCCAGTTTCATTCCGTAGTTGAAGCTCCAGCCGAGGCCGAAGCCGACGTCCTTGCCGGCGTTCACCGAGCTGTATGTGCGCACCAGCTCCAGCGGGCCGCCCGGCGCGGGCAGCGAGAAGTCCGTGAACTGCGCCCAGAACGCGCCGGACGCGCAGTTGACCGGCCCGGCGAGCGCGCACTCCGGCTGCCGCTCGCTGGGGTTCGGGGCCCCACCCTGCTCGGTGAGGGTCGGCGGCTGCATCGTCCGCGCGGCGTCGCTCGCCGGCTCGGACCCAGACCGATTCAAGGCCGGAAGGCCGAGTAAGACAAAGAGGAGCACGCCCACAAGCGTGACGATCCCGGCGCCGCCTAACGCGCGCTTCCTACGACCGCTCATGGCTTGACCCCCCGCGCCCGCAGTCAGCGCGAAGCGTACACCGCATACCGGACCGTGCCGACATCGTGGATGAGGAAGTCACCCCAGCCGTGCACTCGTTTCACGATCTCGGTGGAGCACCGACACTAGAGATCACCAACGGGACCCGCGCCTTCGCGCACAGGTCCAGCCGCCGCGCGCCGACGCCGGAGCTTTTCGCCGAGTCCGCGGTGGGCCGCCCCGGATATGATGATCTACGCGACCGGCCTGGTCTGGGGCGAGGCCGCGGCCGGCGGCCGGCGGCGGCCTCGCCGTCATCCGCGCTTGCCAGGCAGGAGAATGGACGTCACGGCCCGAGGTGACAGGTTTTCCTACCTGCCGAGCGGCGAGAGGGCTTCGCAGTTGTCGCCCGGCGCGCCCGTTCGCCGTACGGCGGAGATCATGGCATCGAGCGCGTTGCGGGCGGCCAGCAGGTCGTCGATGGCGGCGCTTATGCGGTCACGGTCCTCGACCAGAACCGGTGCCAGTTCCTCGCAGGCGGGCACCAGCACTCCCCCGTCCTCGATCATGCAGGGCAGCACTTCGCTGATCGTGACGGTGTTGAGGCCCGCGGCGAGAAGCATTCGGATCTTGAGGACCGTACGGACGTCGGTCTCCTGGTACTCGCGGTACCCGCTCTGCCGTCGCGCCGGCCGGAGAAGACCCTGCTCCCCGTAGTAACGAAGCATCCGCTCGCTCGTCCCGGTCCGCCGGGCGAGTTCTCCTATCCTCATGTGTCCGGCACCACCGTTCATTGACTCTCACATCGATGTCAGAGTTTAGCTTGACCGGCATGACCACTCGGAACTCGACCCACGGCGATCGGCCGCGCGTGACCATTCTCGGCCTCGGCCGGATGGGGACCGCGCTGAACAGGGCGCTTCTTGCCGCCCACTACCAGACGACGGTGTGGAACCGGACCCCGTCGAAGGTCGACGGCCCGGTGGCCCTGGGCGCCGAACGCGCGGAAACCCCCGGCGCCGCGATCACGGCGAGCCCGATGACCGTCGTCTGTGTCGCGGACTACGCGGGGGTTCAGGAGGTACTGGCCGCGGGAGGCACCACGTTGCGGGGACGTACCCTGGTCAACCTCACCACCGGCACGCCGCGGGACGCCCGGGACATGGCGGCCTGGGTCGCCGGACGCGGCGCGGACTACCTGGACGGGGCGATGATGGCCGTTCCCCAGTCCGTCGCCACCCCCAGCGCGTTCTTTCTCTACAGCGGCTCCCAGGACGCGTTCGACCGCCACCGGCGCGCGCTGGACGCCCTGGCGACCAGCCACTATCTCGGCCACGACCCCGCCGCGGCGGAGCTGTGGGACCTCGCCCTGCTCGACAGCGGGTACGCGGCCCTCGCGGGCTTTCTTCACGGCCTCGCCCTGCTCGACACCGCGGCTGTCCCGCCGTCCCGTTTCGTGCCTCTGGTCGCCCAGTGGCTGCGCGGTATGACCGAGTACATGTCCGAGCTGGCGGGGGAAATCGAGTCCGGCGACTATTCAGCCGGTGCCTCGCCGGTCGGCATGAACCGGGCCGCGGTCATGAGCCTGATCCGCGTCAGCGAGGATCTCGGTATCGACGCCGCGCTGCTCGGCCCGCTCGGAACCCTGCTCGAGCGCGGTGTCGCGCAGGGGCGTGGCGACCAGAGCTTCGCGAGCCTGTTCGAACTCCTGCGGCGCGTCCACTGAGCCCGCGGGAGGATTCCCGCCCGTGCGCGGCCGGCCGGACACCCCCATCCGGCCGGCCGGTAGTGCGGCCGGTGTGAGCCGTACCGTCAGCGGGGTTCAGGCGACTTCCTGGTCCTCGCAGCTGGTCACGCAGAACCTGACGTTGTCGATGACAGGTCCCCACGGCCCCTGCGAGAAGCTCCTGAAGATCACCTCGGAGTCAGCGTCGTCCGCGAGCCAGCGAAGGGACTCGGTGCGGTACCCCATCTCGCTCCCGGAGTGCCCCGTGGTGTCGAAGGAATACAGCTCGTACCCGCCGTCGACAAAAACTCCGAGCCGCTTCTCCGCCAGCCCGCCTTCCGGGTTTCCGGCTAGCGAGAACCGCAGCTCGTACCACTCGTTCGGAACGACCTCGAATTTCTGGCTGATGCCTCCCGGCCCACTTCCGTTGAGGTCGACCGACTGGGCGCCGTCCGCGGCCTGCCAGTAGTCCTGACCCACCACGTCGACCGTGCCGGGGTAGACCTCCCAGCCCTCCAGGTACTGTCCGCCGCCGAACTCCTGAACGGGAGTGCCGATGGCCGGCTCCTCGAAGCCACTGGTGGTCACGCCCGTCACCACCGCCTGCGCTGGCAGCGCGTCGACCCCCAGGACCATCAGCGCCGCGACCGCGGCCGTCACCGCCGCCGCCAGCGGCCTCCTCATCGGCCGTCGAGTATTCCGACCTGAACCCACGTTGACGTGATCAGCTTTCGGGAAAGCGCCCGAGATGGACATATCGCTACTACCTCCCTCGTGATGGACTGTTGCGATCGAAATGCACAGCTCCTGATCGGAACTGACCGACAGGAGCGATCCCCGACTCAGGGGCATTTGGCCAGGAACACTCGGTCACTGTCGGCGCCGATGCTAATGTGATGCGCGGTCCTTACCTCGCCTTCGGCCTCCCGTGACCGTGGTAGGGCGGTTTCATCGCCTACCGGACTATCAGTGGTCTCGAACCTGCGTGGCCGTACTCGGGCATGCCTGCGCGCGGGGCTTTCATGGCGTTCGCTGCCGGTGCTCGTTCGCGCTCCGACCCCGCCCGTCCGCGCCGTTTCCGCGGGTTTTTACCGGGAGGTTTATCGTGGTTTTGACAACCATTCCTGGCCGCCCCGGCGACCCGGCGCCCGCGCGAGTGCCGCTTCAGGCAACGTCGGCCCCATCGACGATCCTTGGCAGTCGTTGATCCTGGGCGTGCTGGTTCCGCCCGCGGAGCAGAACCCGCGGGCCCGCACGACTGTGAGGTTGCGTCGGGCGACGCCATGGTTGGCCTCGGCGGCGGAACATGATCGGAAGATGGCTCTCTGCCGTCTTCGCCCGCCGGTCGGCTCAGGCCGAGACCCGACGAAGCCCACAAAACACCTACTCGGAGCACATCGACGCCGCGGGTGCGGGCGATGCCGCCCATGGGCCATGCGAGATCAAAATCCGGCTTCGGCGATCCGACGCGGCATCGTGCGCGGCAATCCCGAACGAGAAGATCGCCCCCGGCATCCGGCGAGTTTGGACTACCTCCACACGGCAACAGATAGGAACAGCGAAACTACAGAATGTAGCGATGGATGGACAGGTGGAGTGGGGGCATCCCCAGCCGGTGCACGGCCCGCGTGGGGCCCACTATGACGAGGGGGGTCTCAGGCGATGGCGCCCCTGAAGGAGGACGCGCGGGTAACCGCGCCGCGGCGCCTTCAAAGGACTCGATCCCCCTGAGCGGGACCGCCGCGCGACCGATGGAACTGCGGTCCGTCCTGGCGAGTATCGACATCGCCGAGCGGTCGGCCTACCGGCTGGCCGGGGAATCCGGCCTGGGCTCCGATGACGCCGACTGGCTGGGGCTGGCGGTGCGAGAGGCCGTGGCCAACGCGGTGATCCACGGCAACCGTCTCGACCCGAACCTGCCCGTGCGCCTGCTCCTCGAACGAGACGCCCACCGGATCAGAGTGACCATCGGCGACCAGGGTCCGGGGTTCACCCCGGAGGTGGCCGCCGACCGGGAGGTGAACCTCACGCCGTCGGGCCGGGGGCTGGTCCTCATCGCCCATTGCGTCGACGTCATGGATGTCATCCGCCGTACCCATCCGCCGGGATGCGACGTCGTCCTGGTGAAACACCTACCGGAAGGACAACCTGATACCCATGAAGATCACCCGTCGCCAGCAGAACGGCGTCACCATCCTCGACATGGCCGGCAAGATCACCATTGGTGTGGGTGATGTCGCGCTCCGCGAAGCCGTCCGCGAGGAGATGGACAACGGCACCCGCAACCTCCTGCTCAACTGCGCCAGTGTCACCACCGTCGACAGCTCCGGCGTCGGGGAACTCGTCCACTCGTACACGACCACCACCAACCGCGGCGGCCAGGTCAAACTGCTGAACCTGCCGCCCAAGGTCCACGACATCCTCACGTTCACCCAGCTGATCACCGTCTTCGACGTCTACGACGATGAGAAGGAAGCCGTCGGCAGTTTCTGAGCCCGGGTTGGCTGGACGGTCGTGTCCCAGGACACGACCGTCCACCCACACACCCTCGCCAGCAGAAGACCCGGCCCGGCCGTCGCTCGTCAAAGACCCACCGGCCGTCCCTCGTCAAAGACCCATAGGCGCCGGCCCTCCGCTCGGCGTGCCCGCCCTCGCGACCTACGCTGCCGCGTGGGCTGGGTCCGACGCCCCGGATGGCCGCGTGCTCGGAGGCTTCAGCGGGGTTCGTCGCCTCGCAGCGTGACGCGCTGGATCACGCGGTGCGCGTCGCCGAAGTCGCCGACGACGGCGTGCTGGGTCGCGCGGTTGTCCCAGAAGCCGATGGTCCCCGCCTTCCAGTGATAGCGCACCGTGAACTCCGGGCGCACCGAGTGCTGGTAGAGGAACGCGAGCAGCGCGTCGCTCTCGGCGCGCTTCAGCTCCTTGATGTGGGAGGTGAAGCCCGGGTTCACGAACAGCGACCGCTTTCCGGTCTCCGGGTGCGTGCGCACGACCGGGTGCTCGACCGGTTCGAGCTTGGTGAAGGTCTTGCCCTCCCAGCGGCCTTCACCGACCAGGTCGAGAACGATCTTGAACTGGTCCTCGCCGTCGTGCACGGCGGTCAGCGTGCTCAGAAACTCCTGAAGCGCCGGGCTGAGGTCGTCGAAGGCGGCCTTCTGGCTGGAGAACAGCGTGTCGCCCCCGGCGCGGGGCACCTCGACCGCGCGGAGGATCGAGCCGAGCGGCGGGCGCTTCACGAAGGTGACGTCGGTGTGCCAGTGCAGCCCGCGCGACACGTCGCCGACCTTGCCGTACGCCGCCGCCAGTTCCCTGGCCTGGGTGTAGTCGATCTGGAACACCTCGGGCTGGTCGGCCAGACCCGGGATGACCGGGTGACCCTCGGTCGGCTCGCCGAAGCGACGGGCGAAGGCGAGGTGCTCCCGCGGCGTCAGATCCTGGCCCGGGAAGAAGACCACCTTGTAGTGAAGCCAGGCCGCGCGGATCGCCGCGATCTCGCCGTCGTCGAGGGTGCGCAGGTCGAGGCCGAGGATCTCGGCACCCAGGTTGCCAGAGAGCGGAATGACCTCGAACGGCACATCGGGCGCCGCCGACTCGGTCGGAGCGGCGCCGGCGGCGGCTTCTGGCTCGGCGGTGACGGTCATGAGCAGGTCTCCTCGCGAGGTAGGTCGGCGGTGTGGTGGTCGTGGTGGCCGGTCCGACTGTGGGCGCCTGGCCGGTCTCGGTGACGCCGGAGATCGCCACGGGCCCTGGATCTTCGCGATGCGCCGCTGTCGCTCGCCACACCGGTCACGGTCAGCGCGGCGACGACGAAGGCGCGAGCAGCGCGACAAGCGAGGCGTGAACGCACGGAAATCCATTTCCAGGCGGCATGACAGGCACCGACCACGACGGGCTGGGCGTGGGGGTACGGCAAGGCAGGCACGCGGAAGCGGGCGCGGCCGGGTGGCTCGCGGCCAGATGCCCAGAGCTCAGGGTCTGCGGACGCGCCCGGTCGTCAGTTCGAACACAGAGCGCTACAGATGCGCTTGAAGTCGACGCAACGGCGCGAGGTCAGCCCTCCGTTGCAGCCGATCGTCGACACGATCCCAATAGTCGACCAACCCGATTGGATTTGTCAACTGCCAATGATCGGCGAATGTGCATGCGGATCGGCGCCCGGGCGACTCCAGCAAGATCTGCCGGAGGACCTTGACACCCGGCGACGGTGTAACCGAGTTCTGCTGGCTAGGTTCGAACCGACGTGGCGGGGGCTCTCCGAGCCGATCGACAAAGGGCCGCCGCCCCAGGCAGAGACCATCCGACGATCACCGCGGCTGTAGTATCGGACGACGGAGACGGGAGCGCTGTGGCCGGCACATCATCAGAACTGTCCGCCCCGGAACCATCCACGGCGCGCAAGCTCGGCAACTCTGCCCTCTCTCCGACCGGCGCCCCTGGCCCGGTGCCTCCCCCACCGGATGTCACCGACCCACGGCTCAGTCGCCAGATCGCGTTCCTGATCGAGATCGACCAACTCAAGTCGGTGCTGCGCCGCAGCAACCTCGTGAATCTCTCCCGCCGAGAGAACGACGCCGAGCACTCCTGGCACCTGGCGATGTTCGCGGTCGTGCTGGCCGAGTACGCAGCATGCACGGTCGACGAGGCCCGGGTCCTGCGCATGCTGCTGATCCACGACCTCGTCGAGGTATACGCCGGGGACACCTTCGTCTACGACTCCGCGGCCGCCGCCGACCAGGAAGAACGCGAACGGGCCGCGGCCGAGCGCCTCTTCCCGCAGCTGCCGGACGAGCAGGCCACGGCCCTGCGCGCCCTGTGGGATGAGTTCGAGCGGCGCCAGACGCCCGAGGCGCGGTTCGCCCGAGCCCTCGACCGGGTGCAGCCGCTTCTCCTGAACTTCCACACCCAGGGCAGCACCTGGCGCCCCCACGGAGTGACCCGCGCGGACGTCCTGCGCCATCGCGAGGTCATCGAGGATGGTTCGCCCCGGCTGTGGGAGTACATCCACAGCATGCTCGACGAGGCCGTCCGCCGCGGGTACCTCGACGACTGACCCGGTTGGCGGGCGGTCGACCCACCGAGGCCGCCCAGCGACCGGGATCAGTCGGCGACAAAGGACTCCAGGAACGGCGTCATCGGCACCTGGCCGTTCGATGCCTGGCGATGGCAGATTCTGACAGAACTGTGTCATTGCCGCCATGGGACCAGTCGTCTGATGCTCGGTGGGTGACCTCCCGCCGCGCCGTCGTGATCGCCGTGTTCGACGGCGTCGAGCTGCTGGACGTGACCGGCCCCGCGTCGGTCTTCGCCACCGCGACCCGCCTGCTCGCCGCGAGCCTCGAGACGGATGTCGACACGGCCGCGACCGCGGGCGACGACGGCGATGAGGGAGGGTCAGGAACGGAGGGTCCGGGTTCGGTTGGCTACCGCGTGACGCTGGTCGGCCCGCGCGCGGGCCCGATCCGCGCCACCGCCTCGGTCCAGCTGGTCGCCGACGCCTCGTTCGCCGAGGCCACCGACCCGCCATGCGACACCGTGATCATTCCCGGTGGGCTGGAACCGAGCGCTGACGGACCGGCTCCGATCGTCGACCGGCAAGTCGTCGACTGGCTGGCCAGGACGCACCGCGACGCCCGCCGGGTCGCCTCGGTGTGCGCCGGCGCGCACATGCTGGCCACCGCCGGCCTGCTCGACGGCCGGTCCGCGACCACCCACTGGTTCACCGCGCCGCGGCTGGCCGCCGAGTTCCCCCGCGTCGCCGTCGACCCCGACCCGATCTTCATCCGGTCCGGCCGGATCTGGACGTGCGCCGGCGTCACCTCCGGGATGGACCTGGCGCTGGCGATGGTGGCCGACGACCACGGCTCGGCGCTCGCCCTCGCCGTCGCCCGCTGGATGGTCATGTACCTGCGCCGCCCTGGCGGGCAGAGCCAGTTCAGCGTCCCACTGTCCGGCCCGGGCCCGGCCCGCGACGAGCTGGAGCGGCTGCGGGTGTGGATCGTCGACAACCTCGACGCCGACCTGTCCGTGGCCGCGCTGGCCCGGCGGGCGCGGATGAGCGAGCGGCACTTCGCCCGGGTCTTCGCCGCCCAGTGCGGCGTGACACCGGCCGCCTACGTCGACGCGGCCCGGGTCGAGGCCGCCCGCCGCCTGCTGGAGGAGACCGACCAGACCCTCGACGCCGTCGCCACCCGCTGCGGCTTCGGCTCCGTGGAAACCCTGCACCGGTCGTTCCGCCGCCGGCTGACCATGACGCCCGCGCAGTACCGCCAGCGCTTCCGCCTGAGCGCCTGATCTGACCGCCGGGCCTGCCCGCGTGTCTCCCCCGGTCCGCCGAGCACGGGCAGACCGGACGAGCCGCCCTCAGCCCGGGAGCCGTCCCGTGGCGCCCGCCGACCCACCCACAGCACGGACACGAAGCGAGGTACCGATGCCCCACATCCTGGCCGTCCGCCCCGACACCGCGCTGGCCGACGCCGCCGACCGCATGCTCGTCGACTGCTCCCCACCGCACCTGGTCGGGCACTGCCACCGGACCTACCAGTTCGCCGCCGCGCTGCTCGGCCAGCAGGGCCGCGCGTTCGACGCGGAGGCGCTCTACGTCGCCTGCGCGCTGCACGACCTCGGCCTGACACCGACCTGGGACGATCCGGTGACCCCGTTCGAGGCGCGCGGCGCGCGGGTCGCCCACGACGCGCTGCTCGCCTGGCAGGCGCCCACCGAGCTGGCCGACCTGGTGCGCGACGCCATCGCGCTGCACCTCGAACTGGCCACCAGGGACGACGCGCGCGCCGGAGTCGCCGGCGTCAGCCTCGGCGCCGGGGCGGACGTGGCCGGCCTCAGCCTCGGTGACCTGCCACCCGACGTGGTGGGCGCGATCCTCGAACAGGACCCACGCGAGCCGGGCTTCAAGGACTACCTGACAGAGGTGATCCGGGCCCAGGCGGCGGCGAAGCCGACCTCACGGATCGCCCGCCACGTGGCCGACTTCAGCTTCGACACGATGATCCTGACCGCGCCGTTCGACAACTGAGGCCCGCCGTCAGGTCCCGATGTCCGCCTAGGCGCGTCGCGAGCGTTGTTTGGCTGGCGAGCAGCCGGGTATTCGCGCCCAGATCATCCTGATTTGCGCTGGTGAAGTGCGAACATGAGCGCGACGATCTGCTGTGCTGCAAGCGAGGTGGCTGGATGTCCTCGAAGAGCGGGGCCGGGAAGGCACTGCGGGCGAACGATCCGACGACCATTGGCCCCTACCGGCTGAGCGCTCGGCTCGGCAGCGGCGGCATGGGCACGGTGTACCTGGGTTCGGACCCGACGGGCCGTCAGGCGGCGGTCAAGGTGCTCCGCGACGACCACGGCGGCGACCAGCTGTCACGGCGGCGGTTCGCCCGGGAGGTGGTCGCCGTCGCCGCGATCGACAGCCCACGGGTGGCCAGGCTGCTTGACGCCGACCCGCTCGACGAGCAGCCGTGGCTGGCGACCGAATACGTGCCAGGACCGACGCTGACGACCTCGGTCCTGACGCACGGGCCGATGCCCGGCGACCGGCTACACGCCCTGGCAGCCGGCATGGCCGAGGCGCTGTGCGCGCTGCACGAGGCAGGGGTGGTGCACCGGGACCTGAAACCCAGCAACATCATGCTGGCCGACGACGGCCCGAAGGTCATCGACTTCGGCATCGTCGCCGGCCTGCCAGGAACGGCGACCGCGTCCGGCATAGTGCTGGGAAGCCTCGGCTACATCGCCCCCGAACTCCTGGTCGACGGGGACCGGCCAAGCTCCAAGGCCGACATCTTCTCCTGGGCGCTCACGTTGGTCTTCGCCTCGACCGGGCAGGCGCCCTTCGGCGACGGTTCCCTCGAGGCGCTGCTCTACCGGACCGTCAACACCGTCCCCGACCTGCGCGCCATCCCCAGAGACCTGCGCGGCCTGACCGTCGCGGCCCTGCACAGGGACCCGCGGCGTCGCCCCACCGCGAGGGAGCTCCTCACCCAACTTCAGCGACCCCGAGCAGCCCTCACCCCGGGCACGCGAACCCACGGACCGCCGCCGACCGACGCGCCGACGACGGGCACCGTCACCCGACCCGCCGCGGTCCTGGCCGGCCCCGCCATCCTCGAAGCCGCCATGCGTGACGCTCACCACCACACGGCCGCCGCCCCTCTCCCCACCGGCGCCGTCAACCCCGCGGACCCGACCGCGGCAGGGCCCGGCCGCCGGCAGGTGCCCCGACACGCGCTGGTGACCGCGGTCCAGGAGCGAAGGCGGCGCGTCCTGCTCCCGGCCGCCGGAGTGCTCACGATCGTCGCCCTCACCGCGACCGGCTGGGTCACGGCGACGCCGGAGGACTCCCCCGGGGTCGCCAGCGCGCGGCGGCCACCGCTGTCGACCTCAGGACCCCCAGCCTCGGCCCAGGCCACAGCGCTCGTCCCGGCGACGGCCGCCGCACCCGGCGCCACGGGCACCGACCTGGCAGGCGCACAGGTCGCCGAACCGGTGACGGCCCCGCCACCGGCCACGCTCGACCCACCGTCGGCCGAGCCCGGCTCAGACAAGCCGCGGCTCGCGGCACAACCTCCCGCCGCCGGCCGGCCCGAAAACACCGGGCACCCTCCGGCCCCGCAGAAGAGTCCACGCCGTCCTTCACGAGGACCCGCGCAACGGACCGGTCCGGCGGGCTCCCCCTCCTAGATCGTCCGCGCGATGCCGCCCAACGGCCCCCGGTCGAGTCAGCGTGGCACCTCCCGGCCCCGTCCGGGCGGCGTGCCGACGGCCACCAGGCCCGCGGCGGGGGTGATGAGGCGCCGGGCGATGAGCCAGCGGCCGTCGACCTTCTGGTAGTCGTCCTCGACGAGGCCGATGGTGGTCCAGTCGGCCGGCCGGGGGTGCCCCGTGGGGGTGTTGGCGGCGGCCCAGTGCCAGACCGTCGCGTAGCCGGTGAGCCGGGGGCGTCCGGCGTCCCAGTCGATGTCGGGCGGGGCGGAGGTGTGCGCGACGACGGGGCCGCCGCCGCGCGCACGCGCCGCCGCCGGCGCCCGCCCGGCGAGCATGAAGCCGACGAAGGCGTCGCGGCCGTGGAAGCGCTGGGGCGGGCCCGGCATGATCCGGTACTCGATGTCGGCGCCGGCGGTGAAGCACTCCTGCCCGAGCGCGCCGAAGTCGCCGAGGTCCGCGAGCTGGAAGAAGCGGAAGTGGGTGCGCCGGATGGCGCGTTCCGCGTCGAGGCGGTCCAGGGTGCCCGTCATCGTCACGCTCCGGGACGGTCGTGGGCCGCGGCGGGCGGCGGGGGTGAGCCGGCGGCGACGAGGCCGGCGACGGGGGTGACGCGGCGGTGCGCGATCAGCCAGCGTCCGTCGTGGAGGCGGTAGTCGTCCTCGACCAGGCCGATGGTGGTCCAGTCGGCGGGACGCAGGTCGCCGTGGTGTGCGTTGACGGTGTACCAGTGCCAGACGGTGGTGTAGGCGGACAGGCTGGGCTGGCCGTCCTCGTCCCAGTCGATGACGGCGAGTCCCGGCACGTGGGCGACCATCTGGGAGCGGGGCGCCACGACGGTGAGCAGGTGCCGGGTGAACTCGTCGTGGCCGCGCAGCCGGTGGAACGCGGGGACGTGGCAGTCGAGCGTCGCGTCGGGGGTGAGGCATCGCGCCGCGACGCGTTCGTGTTCCCGGGTGTCGACCAGCCGGAAGAAGCGGGCGAAGGTGCGCAGGATGCTCCGCTCGGCCTCGAGACGCGCGAGGCGCCGCTCGGTCGTCGCCTCGCCCGGGGGGACCGGCTCGGCCGTGGGTGTGGCGGTGCCGGTGCGCGGGGCAGCGGTCATCGGGCCTCCTCGAGGTGGGCTGGGGGTTGCTGTCGGGGCGTGCGCCGCGCGCCGGGGATGGCGTCGAGCAGCTCCTGGGTACAGGGATGGCTCGGCCGGGTGAAGACCTCGCCGGTGGGGCCGGTCTCGACGACGCGGCCCGCCCGCATGACGGCGACGCGGTGCGCGAGCTGGCTGACGACGGCGAGGTCGTGGGAGATGAACAGGTAGGCCACGCCGGTCTCGTCCTGGACCCGGGCGAGCAGGTCGAGGATCTGGGCCTGCACCGAGACGTCGAGGGCGGAGACCGGCTCGTCGAAGACGATCAGCTCGGGTTCGAGGGCGAGCGCGCGGGCGATCGCGACGCGCTGGCGTTGCCCGCCGGACAGCTCGGCCGCCCTGCGGTCCAGCGTCGCGGCGGGCAGGCCGACGCGGTCGAGCAGCTCCGCGGCGCGGGCCCGCCTGGTCGGGCGGGTGCCGACGCGGTAGGCCCGGAGCGGCTCGATGATCACCTGCGCGATGGTGTGCCTGGGGTCCAGCGACGCGTAGGGGTTCTGGTAGACGAGCTGCACATGGCGCCGCAGCGCCCGCAGCTCGCCGCCGCGGGCGGTGGTGACGTCCTGGCCGCGCAGCCTGATCCGCCCACCGCTGGGCGCGAGGAGCCGGGTGACCAGGCGGGCCGTCGTGGTCTTGCCTGAGCCGGACTCGCCGACCAGGGCGAGCGTCTCGCGGGGACCGATGGTGAAGGTGACGTCGTCGACGGCCGGGTGGGCCTCGCCCGGGAAGTGCCTGGTGAGGTGCTCCACGG
Organism: Frankia nepalensis; assembly: GCF_016786325.1. GTDB lineage: Bacteria > Actinomycetota > Actinomycetes > Frankiales > Frankiaceae > Pseudofrankia > Pseudofrankia nepalensis. Next base: position 62,679 of record NZ_JADWYU010000132.1, read on the forward strand.
CGAGCAGCGGCGCCGGGCCGGGCCCTGGCGACGTTCGCGCGGGCCTGGCGCGCGCCGGGGCCAGGCTCGGCGCGTCCTCGACGAGGCGGCGGGTGTAGGGGTGGCTCGGGTCCGCCAGCAGGTCGCGGGCCGGCCCGGTCTCCACGACGCGCCCGCCCGTCATGACGGCGATGCGGTCGGCGCGCTCGGCGGCCACCGCGAGATCGTGGGTGACCAGCAGGATCGCGATGCCGGCGGCGTCGGCCAGGCGCCCCAGGTGATCGAGGATCCGTCGCTGCACGGTGACGTCGAGGGCGCTGGTCGGCTCGTCGGCGATCAGCAGTCTCGGCTGGGCGGCCAGCGCGATGGCGATCAGGACTCGTTGGCGCAGCCCGCCGGACAGCTCATGGGGGTACTGCCTGGCTCGCCGCGCCGGGTCGGGCACCCCGGCCTGGTCGAGCAGTTCGACCGCGAGCCGCGGCAGGTCGTGGCGCGGGGCGAGCCGGTGGATGCGCAGCACCTCGGCGACCTGCGGTCCGACCCGCCGCACCGGGTTGAGCGCGACGCCGGGGTCCTGCGGCACGACGCCGATGTAGCGGCCCCGCAACGCCCGCAGCTGGCGCTCGGGCAGGGTGACAAGGTCACGGCGGCCGAACGTCACGCTTCCGCCGTCGATCCGGGCCATGCTGGGGAGCAGGCCGGCGATCGCGTGCGCGGTGGTCGTCTTGCCGGATCCGGACTCCCCGACCAGGGCAAGGGTCTCCCCCGCCGACAGGTCCAGGTCCAGGTCGTGGACGACCCGCACCGGCCCGCTCCCGGTGTGGTACGACACCGACAACGACCGGACGGCCAGGACCGGGTCCTGCCGCGCGGGGCCAGCCGCCGGTTCGGCGAGGTCGCCGGCTGGCTGAGGGTGGGCCATGTCTGGGTGGGCCATGTCTGGGTGGGTTCTGTCTGGGCTGGTCATCGTTGCCTGCTCCGGTCGCTGTCGATGGCGCGGGAGATCCGGCTCGTGGCGAGGACGAGTGCCGCGAGGACCAGGCCGGGCAGGGCGGACAGCCACCACGCGGTGGCGAGGTAGGTGCGGCCGTGGGAGATCAGGCTGCCCCACTCCGGGGCGGGCGGGGCGGCGCCGTAGCCCAGGAAGCTCAGCGCGGACACCGCCAGCACCGCGCCGCCGACGTCGAGCGCGGCCAGGGCCAGGATCGGGCCGACGGCGTGCGGCGCGACGTGGTGGATCAGCACACTGGGCCAGCGCGACCCCGACGCCCGCGCGGCCTCCACGAACACGGCCTGCCGGACCTTGAGGACCTCGGCTCGGGCGACGCGGGCGAAGCCGGCGACGCTGGCGACGCCCACCGCGACGGCGACCTTCGTGGTGCCGTAGCCCAGCGCGGTGACCACCGCCAGGGACAGCAGCACCGCGGGAATGGCCAGCAACACGTCGACCATCCGCATGAGCAGGTCCTCGACCCGGCCGCCGGCGAAGCCCGCGAGCAGGCCGATCCCGCCGCCGACGACGAAGGCGAGCGCGACGGCGATCAGGGTCGCGCGCAGCGACAGGACCGCTCCGTGCACGACGCGGGCGTACTGGTCGCGGCCGAGCTCGTCGGTGCCGAACCAGTGCCGCGCGCCGGGCGGGCGCAGGATCGCGGAGGGGTCGGCGCGCAGCGGGTCGCGCGCGGTGAACAGTCCCGGCCAGACCGCGGCGAGCAGCACCAGCGCGACGACGGCGACCGCCAGCGCCAGTCCGGGCTGGCGGGCAAGCTGGCGCGCCACCCGGCTGGCCCGGCCTCGTCGCCGCCCCCTTGCCGGCGATGGCGCCGGGTCCGCGGAGGGCTGAGGGACGGCGCGGCGGCCCGCCTCGGTGATCAGGATGTCGCTCACCGGGCCGCCCCGGGCACCGCGGCGGCGCCGGCGAGTGTGATGCGCCGGTCGAGCAGGGGGTAGACCAGGTCGATCAGCAGGTTGGTGATCACGACGACCACGGCGCTGAACACCACGACCCCCTGGACGACGGGTATGTCCTGAACCGTCACCGCGTCGGCGGTGATCCGTCCGATCCCGTCGCGGGAGAAGACGGTCTCGATGACGACCGAGCTCGCCAGCAGCTGGCCGACGAGCAGGCCGGCCACGGTGAGCGTGGACAGGCAGGCGTTCGGCAGGGCATGCCACAGCTGCAGCCGGGCTCTGCTCGCTCCCTTGCCGCGCGCGGTCTGGATGTAGGGCTCGTCCAGGGCGGTCAGCAGGCTGGTCGCCAGCACCTGCGCGATCATCGCGGCGGTCGGGACCGCCAGGGTCATGGCCGGCAGGACCAGGCCGCGGACGCCGTCGTCGCCGAACGCGGGAAAGATCCGTGCCCGGAAGGACAGCAGCTCGACGAGCATCAGCCCGACCCAGAACGACGGCAGCGAGACGCCGAGTGACGGCAGGGACAGCAGCACCTGCCGCGGCCAGCGCCGGCGGGTGTAGGTGGCCGCCAGCGCCAGCGCGCCACCGCCGACCAGCGCGAGCGCCAGGGCCGACGCGGCCAGCGCGAGCGTGGGCGGCAGCGCCGTGGTGATCATCGACGTCACGGGCCGGCCGAGGGCGACCGAGTCGCCGAGGTCGCCCCGCGCCGCCCTGGCCAGGTAGTCGACGTACTGGGCCAGAACTGGCTGGTCGAAGCCGTACTGCTCGCGTAGCTGGGCGAGCCGGACCTCCGAGACCGGCTGCAGTTGCAGTCCCGCGCCGGCCATCGCCGCGACCGGGTCGCCGGGCAGCAGCTCCATGACCAGGAACGAGAGGGTGTAGGCCGCCCAGACGACACCGGCGGCGCGCAGGACCCGGCCCGCCGCGTACCGGCGGGTGAGCCCGCCGGCCCGGACGGTCCGGACGGCACCGGCGGTCCCGCCGGTGCCGGTGGGCGACGCCGGAGCGGTCAGCTCTTCCATGTGTCGTGCAGGCTGATGTCCCCGGGCGCCTGGAACCGCGGCCCGTGCACGTCCTTCGCGACGCCCAGGATGATCTGGTTGTCGACGATGGGCAGGACGTAGGCGTTCTCCACGATCAGCTGCTGGGCCCGCCCGACCAGCGCGGCGCGCTGGACCTCGTCGACCGTCGCCGCCTGCTGGTCGAGAACCTCGTCCAGCTCGGTCACCGGGATGCGATAGGTGTTGACCAGCTTCGTGGAGTACAGGGTCCGCAGCGCGTCAGGGTCGGAACTGCGGTAGTTGCCGCCCCAGAACAGGTCGAAGTCGCCGCTCTTCAGCAGCTGCGCGAACTGGGAGACCTGCAGCTCCTTGAGGACCAGCTCCACGCCGACGTCCTTCAGCTGTTGCTGGATCAGTTCCAGGGCCGGCAGGTAGGCGGCCGCGTTGGTGAACCAGACCGTGGTCAGCCGCAACGGCACGCCGTCCTTGGTCCGGATGCCGCCCGGGCCGCTCGTCCAGCCGGCCTGGTCCAGCAGCTGCCTCGCCCTGGCCGGGTCGTGGCTCATGGCCGAGCCCAGGTCCTCGAACCCCGCGGTGCTCGCCGTCAGCACGCTCGTCGCGGCCCGGGTCCCGGCCGGGAAGACGGTGGAGACGACCTGCGGCCGGTCGATCGCGACCAGCAGCGCCTGGCGGACGGCCTTGTCCGGCACCCGGGCGCTGTTGACGCCGAGGTTGAAGCCGACTCCGGGACTCGTGTAGGAGGCCAGGTCCGCCACCTCGTCCTGGATCGCCGCCTGATCCGCCCTGCCCACCCCGTTGATCACGTCCAGCTGCCCCGAGACCAGGCTGCCGGTCCGCACACCCGCCTCCGGCACGACACTGAACACGATCTTGTCCAGGTACGCCGCGCCGGGCCTGGCCCACAGCGGCGAGCCCCACGCGTACTCGGCCCGGCGCGTCAACGTGGTCGCCTTGTTCTGCTCGTACGACGACAGCACGAACGGGCCCGTCCCGATCACCCCGTCCCGGCAGCGCCGCGCCGGGGTCTTCCTCGCCGTCGCAGCCGACACCAGCCCGAGGGTGGAGGTGGACGCCGCCCGCAGGAACGGCACGGCGGGCTGCGCGAACTCCACCTTCGCGGTGAGCTCGTCGACCACGGTGGTGCCCACGTAGCCGCTCAGGTACGACTCGGCCTGGACCGCCAACGCCCCCAGCTTCGGAACGGCGTCGAAGTTGTCCTTGACGACCTGCGCGTTCAGCGGCGTTCCGTCGCTGAACGTCACGCCGGGCCGCAGGCGGAACGTGAACGCCTTCCCGTCCGCGCTGATCGTCCAGCTCTCGGCCAGCCACGGCACGATCTTGCCGGTCTTCGCGTCCTGGTCGACCAGCGAGTCGACCACCTGACGCAGCGCGGCCGTGTCGGCGCTGCCCGCCTGCTGCGGGTCGGCGCACCCGGAGTCCGTGGCGACGGCGAACGTCAGCGTCCCGCCAGCCACCGGTGTCGTCCCTCCGGACGCCGCGGAATCGCTCGCGCCGGCGTCCGAGCAGGCAGTCACCAGCGCCGCCCCCATGACCGCGACGACCACGGCACCCATCCGTCGCCGAAACCAGACCGACCGATCCACCTATGCTCTCCTTCAAGTGCAGTAGTTTGCACTACGAGTGCAACGGTGGCCGAGGCTAGGGCAGGCGGGAGAAACTTGTCAATCTCGATCGAGAAAGTTGTTAATTGCCAGCGTTGACCGACTCCGAACGATCATGATCGGCGTCGCCGCGAACCTCGCCGGTGGGCTGGTGCCGGTGAAGCGTCCGCGGTAACGCGGTCCCTGGCTCGCGTGACAGCGGACAGGTCCGAAGGCCGCCCCGCCGGGTCGGGCGGCCGGTTGCTTTGGTCGCTTGTGTCGTGTCCCCGGACTTGTCCGCCAGAACGCGGTCCCTGACTCGCGTTCTTG
>NZ_JADWYU010000099.1 GCF_016786325.1 Frankia nepalensis
GACCCGACCCGACCACCTTGATCGATAACCGGGTCAGCCGGCGCATCGAAATCCCATGTGCGGAAGACGGGTCTAGACGACCTACCGGAACTCGCCGGTCGCGTCCTGGACTCGCTGTCCTCGTTCGAGGTCTGGCGAGGGATTACCGAGTACCAGCAGCGGCAACCGTTCGTGCCAGAGGACGAACGACGGCGCAAGGCACTCCTGGCGGCCGTCACCGCGTCGGCGCCCGCGCACTGGTCCGACGAGCAGCGGCTGAAGGCCGCCGCCCTGATCGACGTGGTGTGGAACCTCCCGACCTTCGAACGCCTGATCGCCGGCTGGAAGCTGGACACCGGCCAGGCCAGCGACGCCGTCACCTGGGCCATCAGGCTGCTGGTCGAGGCGGTCCGCGGCCGGCCGCCGGGCACCAGCTGACCAGCGGCCAGCCGATGGCGCGGCCCGGCCAGGTCGGAGTGGAAGGGGTTCGCGACCCGGCCACGGCCCGCCGGCGTCCCGTCCGAGGTCCCCGTCGTGGCGGGCGGGACGCGACCGGCACCATGTCGCCCCTCGCACTCCTGAATGACCGGGCCGTCTCGATCAACAACAGGGTGAGGCGCCGCGCCCACCCGTAGACGCTGGCGTGATCGACGGTGACGCCGCGTTCGGTCAGTAGCTCCTCGACGTCCGCTAGGGCGGCGCCTAGCGCAGGTACACCTGATGGCCAGCACGATCACCTCTGGCGGGAACCGGAACCCGGCGAACCGGAGCCCAGAACGACGGAACGGACACGCCGACGATGCGCCACTCGATCACGCTCGCCCGGGGCAGGTCCAGCCACGGCGCCCGACCAGCGCGGCACCGCCTTCGCGGGTCCATTCCCATCTGGAGGAGTAGGTGTTCACTTCCTGCGGTTGGTGCTAGCCTCCCATTTGAACACTGGTCAAATGGGAGAGGTTGCATCGCGATGCGGCGACAGGAAGAGCTGGACCTGACCGGCAAGGTAGTGATCATCACGGGGGCGAGTCGGGGGGTCGGCCGGCAGGCGGCCCGGACGTTCGCCCGCCGCGGTGCAAACGTGGTCCTGGCCGCACGGACCGTCGAGCCCGACAGGAGCCTGCCCGGCACCCTGAACGAGACGCTGGCCCAGCTCGAGGATCTGGGCGGCAGCGCGATCGCGGTGCAGACCGATCTGGCCAGCAGCACGGACCTCGAGCGTCTGGTCGACGCCGCCGTCGACCGGTTCGGTGGTGTCGACGTACTCATCAACAACGCCGCCGCCACGACTGGCGACATCTGGAACAAACGTTTCCTGGAGCTGACCCGCGAGGACTGGCTGTACCAGTTCGACGTCAACGTCCACGCTCCCTTCACGCTCATGCAACTGGTGACACCGATCATGGAAGGCCGCGGCGGCGGCAGGATCCTCAACGTCACCACCGGCAGCGGCGAGGTTTTCCGTGAGCCGGAGGAGCTCCCTCAGCTCGACAGCATCGGGGAGTTCAGCCTGGCCGTGCCCGGCTACTTCTCGAGCAAGCGGGCGCTCGACCGGCTCGGCAACGTCCTGGCTCCCGAACTCGCCCGTAAGAAAATCGCGGTCATCGGCCTGCACCCGGGCCTTGTGGCCACCGAACTCGTCGCCATCCGCGTCCGGGAGGCCGGCCTCGACGACACCGTGGCCGTGCCGATGGCTGTCCCCGCCCGCATGCTGGCCTATTTCGCCTCCTGCGCCGACCCCATGGAGTACACCGGCCGGCTGTTCTGGGCAGAACGTGAACTCAAAGAACTCGGCCTCGACCCGGACGAACAGCTCACAAAATCCGCCTGAACCACAACGAAACCACCACCCGGCCAAGAACACCGCCGTCAGGCGGAGGGGAAATCATGGATCTGGATAAGTATGGGCCGTGGGCACTGATCGTCGGAGGCTCGGAGGGCATTGGCGAGAGCTACGCCCGAAAGCTCGCGGCTCAGGGATTCAAGCTGGTCCTCACCGCCCGCAAGACGGGCCCCTTACAGGACCTGGCTGATGATCTGCGCGCGGACGGCGCCGAGGTGCGCATCTTGTCCGTCGACCTGAGCCGGCCGGACGCGCTGGAGCAGACCCGGACCGTCACCGACGACGTCGAGGTCGGCCTGCTCATCTACAACGCCGGCGCCAACAAGGTCCGCGGCGACTTTGTCGAGCTGGACCCCGCCGTGTACCGAGACGTCATCACCATAAACGTGCTGGGCCAGGCCGAGTTCGCGCGGCACTACGGCGGCCTGATGCGTGCCCGGGGACGAGGGGGAATCATCCTTTCCGGCTCACACGCCAGCTTCATGGGCGCGCCGACCCTCGCTGCCTATTGTGGATCGAAGGCGTTCAGCCGTATCTTCAGCGAAGCGCTGTGGATCGAGTGCCAGAAGTACGGAGTTGACGTGCTCCACGTCAGCATAGGTCTCACCGCAACCCCGGCGATGGTTCGGGCGGGCTACACCCTCGACGCCGCGCAGTCGCCCGACGACGCCGCCCAAGAAGCTCTCGACAATATCGCCAACGGCCCGTTGTGGATCGCGGGCGGACATGCCTCCCTCGAGATCGCAATCAACCGGTCCACGATTCAGGGACGCGCCGAGGCCGTCCGAGCATTCGCCACCCCGGGACGGTTCTAGTAGGAATTTGTTAGGTAACTTGGCGACAGGTACACGATCTGCGCCGCCCGCAGGCAATGTGGCGAACGCTCCGGTCTGCGCGGGCGACCTCGGTGGGTCAGGGTAGGTCCGTGGGGCCGCTCGACCCGCGCAGGAAGGCAGTGAGCTCGAGGGCGACGGCTTCGGGCTCGTCGAGCATGGAAAGGACACGCGCGCCGGGGATCTCGGCGTAGCGTGCCCTCGGCATGAGCTCGGCGAGCCGGTGGCCGTGGGCCGGTGGCATCACTTTGTTGTCGGGGGACCACAGCACGAGGACCTCGCCGGTGAAGCTGGCGAGTGCTTCGGTCTGTCTGATCAGGGTGAGCCGGTCGAAGTGGGTGCGGCAGTACGCCCGCAGGTCGCGCAGCACGCCATCGTCGCGCAGCAGCGGCTCGGTCCAGCCGCGGATCGTCTCGTCGGGAATCGGGTCGCGCGCCATCTGTCCGAGCAGGATTGGTAGCCGGCGCAGCCAGCGGATCCGGAACTGGCGGGCGGCGAACCGTGCGCCGCCGGGGGTCCTCGCCGCGAGGGCGGCCATTTTCCCGGGCAGGCCTGGCGGGAAGTTGTCGAAGGCCTCGCAGGGCAGAACCGCCTGCCGGGCGACCCGCTGGTCCCGGCCCTGGGCGGTGAGGAAGAGTCCTCCACCCCAGTCGGCATGCACGAAGGTGACGTCGGTGAGGTCAAGGGCGTCGAGGAGGTCGGCGACCAAGGCGGTCAGGGCGGGCAGGGTCAGGTCAGCGTCGGGCCGCATGGCGCGCCGGTGCGCCCCGAGCGGAAGCACCGGCCGAAGGTAACGGAATCCGTCTGGCAGCAGCGGGAGCACCTGGTCCCAGACCGTGTGGTCCATGAGCAGGCCGTGCAGCAGAACGACGGGTGGGCCCACACCGGTCTCGTGGTACTCGATCTCGCCCGCTGGCAGGGACGCCACACGCACGCTTGATCCTTTCGGTCGTGGCCGTAGGTGTTGGTTCGTCGGATATTGGCGGGCGCCCGGAGGTAGACGCTGGCCGCGAGGTTGAGTGCACCCTGGGAGGTGGCTGTGCTGGATCCTCCGAGTAGGAGGGTGTTGGCGTAACGGAACGTGATCGTTCGTCGATAGCGCGGGCTCTTGAGCGGGACCACCGCTGCGTATCGAGGGTGAAGGTCGTGGATGGCAAGGTCAGCGAGCGAAATCGGCGGGAGAATCCAACCATCCCCCCAGCTGCAACTCTCAGTGACGCTTGGCGCTCTTGGGATCGCCTCCGTCGATGGGTGGCGTGAGGTGCTGGCTGTGACCGCGCGCGGCGCGGCGGCGGATCCGTCCAGATAGCGCGCGCAGGAGGCGCACCTGATACGTCCAACGGCCGGTTGGCTGACTTGCCGCGGTGGCTGCCCACTCGGCCAGGTCGATGCTGTCTTCTATGAGCGCGTCGTGCAATGGCCGGTAGAACAGCGGCCAGGTGAGCCTGGCTGATCCGCGCAGTCGCATCGTGCACAGGTGCTGCAGTGTCGCGTGGCCGTCGGAGGACTCTCGCACGATGTACTCGTGGAATCCGTCGAATCCCCGAGGTGCTGTGAAGCGGAACCGGATCCACCGGCCCGGTAGGTAGGCCTCGATCCGATAGCGGATCGGCCCGTGACCGCCGACCGCGCCGACCTCCAGGGGGCGGTCAAAGCGCATGGACGGCCAGGTCTGGTGCGGCCACAGCCGGTCGGCGGGACTCGCCAAGGAGTCCAACAGGACGCCGACCTGCTCGGCGGCGGCCGGAAGCCGACGACTGTGCACGTTGAGAACGGCCATTGGTCCACAGCCCTCCATGTAGAGAGATATCTCTAATATTTTGGAGGATACTCTCTACTACGTGGGACGACCAGTTCGTGACGATGCCGACACCTTGCTGGACGCGGCCGCCGGGCTCGTCACCGAACGCGGTCCGGCCGGAGTCACGATGTCCGCCGTCGCGCGCGGCGTCAGCACCCAGCGCTCGGTCTATCACCACTTCCCCGACCGCGCCGCGCTGCTGCCTGCGCTGTGGTTGCGGACGCTCGCGCGATCCAGAACGCCATGACCGCCACACTGAGCGCGATCCGCCGCGGCAGACGGCGGTGGAAGCCGCGCGGCACGTAGTCGAGTGGTCGCCAGAACCCAGCTGAGGGCCGGGTCTGCTCGCGGGGTTCGACTTCGGCTGGCGGTCGCATTTACCGAACTCGCCAAACCAGCCTGATCACCATCGTCGCTCGGGCGGCGGCACGCAGCATCTCCCCAGAACGCAAAATCGCCAATTCAGGGGCATCGAGTCTTAGCTAGGGTGTGATCCGCTCGCCGCACCAGAGGTGCCGGTCCTGGCTGCCCGGAGTGTCGTTCTCGACGATCTCCGTATCGGTGCCCGCGGCGTTGACCCGAACAATCGTGTAGCAGGTGTTGATCAGCCCGAAGTCCCGGGTGAGGTCGAGGTTTCCGGCAATGAGCCCGTCGGCGTCGTAGTCCTTCACCGCTCGCAGCGACGTGATGAAGCCGGCGCGGGTCGGGCATGGGCCGGCCTCCTCTAGGCCGCGGAGGAACATGTCGGCGGCGATATAGCTCTGAACGGCGGTCTGGGCGTCGGGTGGCTGAGTCTCGGGCGCGTACGCGGACATCGCATCCAGATACTGTCGATGGCCGGTGGTCATCTGTTTGAAGGGAACGTAGTCGAGGAAGGTTGTGACGCCGGCGAGGCTCGGTCCATAGTCCCGCAAGGACTCGCTACTGAAGCCGCCGATCGCGAGCATGACACGCACCCTCGCCCGCGCGGGACCGAGGCGGGACAAGATCGAGGCAGAGTCCGCGGCTGACAGGGCGACAACCACCACGTCTGCTCCCGATCTCTGAATCTGTTCGGCGACTCGCCCTGGATCGGAAATTCCGGGGGTGAAATCAATCCGCTGCGGCTCTACCAGGATCTGCTGGGAAGCGAGGCTCTCTGTGATCTGCCGGACCATGTCATTACCGATCGATGCCAGCTCGTCGTTCATGACGACGACCGCGTCGGTGCCACCCCGCGACCTCACGTACCTGCCGTATGTATCGACCGAGGGGCCGTCCGTGATGACGTAGGAGAACGCGAACATGTTCGAGCTGGCGGCCTCCGACCAGATTCGCTCGGCAGGGAGCCCGCTGACCGGAATGCCGCGTTCGCGGAGGAAGATCTCACCGCCGGACGCCGCCGTGGTCGCTTCGATCAGCCCGAAGGCGCTGTGTTGCTCGACAAGAGTCTGCACTGCCTTCAGGTTTCCGCTGGCCGTGCCCAGGTCATCCGCCCAGTCGTACACCACCCGCCGGCCATGGATGCCACCCTCGGCGTTGGCTCGTTCGAGCCGCGCTTCAATGCCACCACGCGCGACAGACAGCGCCGGTGCGACAGGACCGCTGTCGGGAAAGACGACACCAATCCTGATCTCATCGGTCGACACGCCCGGTGATGGTGGGCACGACGGGAATGCCGAAGACGTGGATCCCGGTGTACATGAGGCGACGCCTAACATGACCAGTGCCGCGCCGAGCGTGGCGACCGTGCGGCTGTTTTTCGGTAGGCGACCGCTCAACACGGTGCTCCTTTCTCAGGGCTGCTTCAGGCGCCACCGCCGGCGTGAATGAAGCCGTAGGATGACGGCGGTGACCGGCGAGCTACTTTCTGTTGAACTCACCCGACAACACCATGTCAGCGGATCGAAAACGTCCGGATGGCGCACGGGGACGGGAGGCCAAGTGCGGAGGTCGACAGACACGTGCCGTTGCCTAGGTAGGTGGAAACGGCGTGAAGCCCGGTTCCGACTCAGTCTTCTTTCTCGCTGGCGTTGCCGTCGTCGACGAACGTACCTGCGTCGAGACCAGCCAGGACCTGCTTCATCACTTTTCCGGTCGGGTTCCGGGGAAGCGCGGTGTGTCGTATTTCTACGCGGGTGGGAACCTTGTAGGAGGCCAGAGTCGTGGCGCAGTGTGAACGCATACCGGCCGCGTCCAGGCTCGACCCCTCCCGCAACACGACGACTGCCTTCACTTCTTGGCCGAACTCGTCGTCGTCGACACCGATGACGGCCGCTTCAATGATGTCCGGGTGCTCCTCGAGCCTGTTTTCGATCTCGAATGGATACACGTTTTCTCCGCCACGGATGATCAGGTCCCGTCGGCGGGAGGCGAGGAAGAGCACGCCGTGTTCGAGCCGTCCGTAGTCGCCGGTGCGGAGCCAACGGCCCGGCGCGAGCGCCTCGGCGTTGGCCTCGTCGTTGTTCCAGTAGCCGATCATCAGGAGCGGGCTGCGAACCCAGATGTCACCGTCATGTCCGTCGCTGACGGGATCGCCGCGGTCGTCGGCGATCCGCACCTCGACCGTTGGAAGTACGGGGCCGACGCAGTCGGGAGCTTCTGCCAGCATCGCCTCCGGCGTCCACGATATTAGTCCGCCCGACTCGGTTGATCCATAGCCCGAGGAGGATGTGCCGGCCAGATGCGGAAACCGCTCCTCGATGATTCGGACAAGCTGCGGCGTGGTCGCCGATCCGCCAATTCCGACGCTGGCGATCTGCTTTGGGTCCACCTCGCCGACGCGAGGATGCTGGAGGAGCCGGAAGATGTGCGTCACCGTGCCGCCCCAGATATTGATCCCCTCACGTACGGTGAGGTCGATGACCATGCCGGGGTCGAAACGTCCCAGGGGCCACACGGTCGTGGCCCCGACGTGGACGGCCGTCAACGTCGCGGCCAGCCCTGATACGTGGAACAGCGGGAACACGGCCAGCCTGGTAGCCGGGCGAGCGGGCGCGGCGCCGCCGCGAAGCGCGGATCCCCTCACCCCTAGGTATTCCTGCATCATGATGAACGCCACAAGGCTCCGATGGGACAGGCAGGCCGCCTTCGGCCGTCCGGTGGTGCCGCTGGTGAAGATCAGCGCGGCAGGATCGTCCTCGGAGACCGGGCAGTCGGGAAGGGGAGCGTCCGGCGCGTGCCGAATCATGTCGCCGAAGGTCTTGTCGACGTCGACATAGGAGCAGGGAAGGCGTGCCCCTCGTTTTTCGTCAGCGAAGACGACAGCCGGGCTTGTAAGATCCAGAGCGTTTTCGATCTCGGGCTCACTCCACCAGCCGTTCATTGCCACGAGAACCGCGCCGAGCGAGGTGGTGGCCCAGAGCACCAGAAGCCAGCCCGGCCCGTTCGCCGCGCAGATCGCGACTCGATCGCCCTGCCGTACACCATGCACATCACGCAGGAAGGCCGCGGTGGACGCAACCCGCGACGGGAGCTCGGCGAACGTGATGCGTGACCCGTCCCCGAAGACGAAACAGTCGCGAGAGCCAAAGCACGCTGAAGAGGCTAAGATCTCGCGCAACGAGGTCGGTCGATTTCTGAACACCGGCATCCGTTCACCGAGAACCAGATCCTCGGTGACTTCGAACGGACCGCCCGGGCCGGTCAGGCGGTGGTCGGCTTGGAGTAGCGCGTTACGCGCGATATCTAGCGACATGGACCATTCCTCCGTGGATGTGCGCTTCTGTTGTCAGTCGTGCGTGTCGGCGGTATTGTTAGATTGCGTGCCGATGAACGGACGGCCAGTCAAGGCCCGGAGTTAGCCGACTGTTCTCCCGGCATCGTGCCCAGTCTTCCTCGGATCTCTCGCGGTTCCTGGACGTGACACGAATCAGGCCGGCAGGAGCGCGGTGTCGGCTGCGCGCGCGACTGGGGCCGTAGCGAACCGGGTTGGCCGGTTCAGAAGCTTGGTGCGGCATCGCTCTGGTACCGGGGCAGGACGTCGTGAGGCCCAAGGAGGTCCGAGGTCCGTCGCCTGTCCGGCCGGTCGACGGGCGGCTAGAGGATGCCACGGGCCCTCAGCAGGTCTACCGCATGGTCGCCGTAGCCGCGTAGCAGCGCGGCGAACTCGGCGTAGGCAAGGGCGCCGTCACCTTTCCTGATGGCCCGGTGCGCGGCGCTGACCCCGCGCTTGTGCTCTTCGACCGCCTCGGGTATGTGCGCGAAGAGGTTGCCAAGAACGACCTCGATCGTCAGCCGCGAGAATGAGTGCAGCCGCGGGGATCGGGCCATCGCGAGAGTCTGATGCAGGTAGGTTGCGCTCGCGTACCGCACCGCGTCCGGGTCGTCGGCGGCGAGCAGCACGCGCTCGGCGGCGTCCAGCGCGTCGAAACCGTCGGCATCGCCACGCTCCGTCGCGCGCTCGGCGGCCAGCCCGTACAGTTCGCCGAGCAGCGCGTAGTGGTCCCGAATCGAATTTTCGTCGAATCCGTTCACGAATGCGCCGCGGTGGGGCTCGATCGAGATCCAGCCTTCGCGTTCAAGCGCTACGAGCGCTTCACGCACCGGTATGCGGCTGACGCCCATCTTCTTGGCTAGCTCGTTCTGCCTGACATAGTCGCCCGGTCGCAGCGTCCCCGCGAAGATCGAAGCCCGGAGGTAGCTGGCGACCTGGCTACTGCTGCTCTGACGGTCGACGACAGGCCGGCTGTCTCCGGCGCGGGCACCGCGCGCCCCCGGGGCCTGCGCCATCCGGCGGTTCGGAGAGATGGTCGCGCTCCTTTTCAGACGTCGCGGCGGCTGTGCGTCGGCAGCTTCCATCAGGTGGTGGGTCACTGCGTCGGCGCTCCTCGGTGCCCCGACGCGGGCCTGGTCGGCGGAGGCTGGGAGGCGTCTCCAGGCCTGATCTCAGCTTGGTTCGTCTCGAGGGGAGGGCGGCCTCAGGACGAGGGCCTGCCGATTCTGGCCGGCGGCGGTCACGCTGGGATGAGACGCACTGGCATCTCGGTGATCCCATTGATGAAGTTGGACCGAAGCCGACGTACCGGCCCAGTCAGCTCGACCCGATGTATGCGCTCGGCCAAGGTGCGAAACATGATCTCGATCTCGTGCATCGCGAGATGGCGGCCGAGGCAGAAATGGGGTCCGCCGCCGCCGAAGCCGATCTGCGGATTGGGTGTGCGTCCGATATCGAACGCGAGGGGGTCGGCGAAGACGGTCTCGTCAAAGTTGGCGGACGAGTAGAAGACGACGACCTTGTCGCCTTCGCTGATGAGCTCGCCACCCAGCTCGACGTCCTTCGTGGCTGTACGGCGGAAGGCGTTGACAGGGCTGACCCAGCGTACGATCTCGTCTGCCGCGAGCGGAGCGAGGTCCGGGTCCGATCGCAGCCGCTCCCACTGCTCGGGGTTTTCGATCATCGCGCGCATTCCACCGGAGATCGCGTTCCGGGTGGTCTCGTTGCCCGCGAACATCAGGAGAAGGAAGAAGAGGTCGAACTCGAGCTCGGAGAGTTCACGGCCCGTGTCATCAGGCGCGACCAGTCGGCTGACGATGTCGTCGGCGGGGCAGCTCCTCTTCGCCGCGCCGAGGCCATTGGCGTACTGGTACACCGCCATCGCCGCGGTCGTGGCCTGCTCCGAGCCCAGCTCGGGCGTCGAGGCCAGGTGGACCGACCATTCAAAGAGCTTGGACCTGTCCTCCATCGGCACGCCCATGAGCTCGGCGATCACGATCAGAGGGAGCTCGGCGGAAACCAACTCGACGAAGTCACCGGTTCCCACCCGCAGCGCGTCGTCGACGATGCTCGCGCAGGCCTGCTCGAGCCGCGTCCGCATCCGCGAGATCATCCGAGGAGTGAACCCTCGGTTGACGAGGCTCCGCAGGCGGCTGTGTTCCGGTGGGTCCAGGTTCAACATCATGAGTTGCTGTTCCGCGAGCTTCTCGTCGGGCACCTCGTCGAGAAAGCAGGTGCTCCGGTTGGACGAGAAGGTTGGCGAGGAACGCGACACCTGCACGACGTCGGCGTGCCGAGTGACGGCCCAGAACCCCGCTGGTCGCTGAGGGTCGGGATGCCGGTGGACCGGGGCCTCCGTCCGCAGCAGTCTGAAGTCGTCGTGCGGGATGCCGGCCAGGTAGCGGGTTGGGCTGAAGACATCGATCGCGTCCAGCGAAGGCGATCTTCTGTAGATGCTCACGGCGCCCTCCGACGACTTCCTGGGACAAGGCCGGACGGTCAGTGAGGCCGCCTCGACTGCTCTGTGGGTCGCTGCCGACTGGTAGGACCGGCGGGCTCCGATGACAGTGCGAACCCGCGGGTTCCGGGCGTTCCGCGTGCGGAACCCGCGGCGCCCAGTCCAGCTGTCAGACAACCTAGACTAGCAAGTGCTTACTTGACAATAGTGCTATCGCGGTGACAGGTCAGTCCCCGCGGCCCGACCGCACCCGCCGGGACGATGCGGCCCTGGTGCCTGCTGCCTGGACGGCCGGAGACGGCTCCCTGTGCCCCGACATGCGGCTCTATGGGCGCCTGGCGATGTGCGCCGTGACGGTTCCAGCCGTGTCGTCGACCCAGCCCTTGCCGCGGGCGTAGGCAATCATCCCGTCGAAGCGGGCCTCCCAGTCGGGCGCCGTGGCTCGTGCTCCGGCGGCCTGGCGAAGGGCGGCGAGACCGAGGGGAACCTCGCCGTCGCTGACCACGGCGGTCGTGAGACCAGCGGCGCGCAGAGCCCCGATCACCGCGGTGTCCTCGGCCCCGACCGCCTCGACATGAAGGCGCGTGCAGTCGTCCGCCTCGAGGAGTTCGACCGCCTGCCCGTCGTCGCCGCGCACCAGCAGGAACATTGGGAACTCCTTTGGTAGTGGTCTCCGGCCGTTTCGGGATCCGCCCCGACATCGCGCGGGCGCTGAGCGCGGACTGGAAGGCCGTCAGCTCCGCAGGCTGTGACGACCCCGTCCGCCGAAAACGGGGAGTGTGAGGTGGTTCGCGAGGCCGGGAGGCGCCGCGACGACGGCGGGAATCGCGTTGAGCCCGTGCATGGCGACCGTCAGCGACGTGGGCCGGCGGGCGTCCTGTTCGGTGCTCAACGTCATCTCGGTGCGCAACGTCGGCTCGCCGGAGATCTCCAGTATCCAGCGGCAGTGCCCGGTGGGCCAGGCGGGAGCGACATCGTCGGTGACGCGCCACACGTACTCGACGGTGGCGAGGGGCCTGCCGGCCGCGATGCCGACGAACCTGAAGCGGGTGGCGACGACGGTCCCGGGTGCGTATTCTCCGGAAGGTGCGCTGAGCGGCACAGGAGTCGTCGCGAGTTCCCGTTCGTACTGGATATCGTCGAGGTGCTCACCCATCGCCTCGACGAGAAGGGTCAGCGCCGCGGCATACGGGGAGTTCTGGGCGTCCTCGAAGAGGCCGTACATCCCCGCGGGAGCGTCCGGGGGAAGCCCGAATCCCATGAAAGCCATGGTCGACGACTGGTAGTCGTGCATGTTGACGATCTCGGTCACCTTGACGTGGTCCACGCGCCGGCAGACCCTGGTCATCGTGATGGGCCACAGGTCGAGGGCAAATCCTGGGGTCATGCCGGCCGCGTAGAAGGTGCTTTGGCCTGCCTCGCAGGCCGCGGTCAGGCGCGCGATGATCTCCGGCGTGACGTGGGCGGGCGCCAGACCCGGCCTGATGTAGAGGAACAGATCGACCGCGCTCGCGATGACGTTCTTGCCGGACTCCAGTAATCGGGCGATGTCGTCCACTGGCTGGTCCAGGGACACAAGAGTCGTACCGAGGGCGTTGTACAGGACGCATTCGGCCTCGGTCGCGATCAGTGCGTCCACGTCGTCGGTCGCGGTCACGCCCAGCCTCGGGCGGCCGACGAAGTCACCGGCGTCCCGACCTATCTTGGCGGGTAGGTAGGTCCGCAGCCCGACCAGTTCCAGCTCCGGCCGTTCGAGGATGCCGCGCAGCGAATGCAGGCCGACGTTTCCTGTGCCCCACTGGATGACCCGTGCCATGTGATTGCTCCGCTGTCCTGGAAGGTCGATTGCCTGCATGGCATATCGCCATGATCTCGGTGTGGTCGGGAGTCGTTGGAGGAGTGCGTGGCAGACGCGTGTCTGCCCGCACGGGGCCAGGCGGTGGCTGGCTTCCCGTCGGTCAGGTCCGCGCCGTCGTGGAGGACGCGGGCGACAACCAGCGCCAGGACCCTGCCGCCGACCGCCGTGCTCGCGGCCCATACCTCCGAGAACGGACCTCACTCACCTGGCGGCAGTGCCCGGCCGGGAGGGCGTCATGAGGCCGACCAGGACGGGCCACGTCACGCGACCGTGGACCACGAGGGGTAGCCGCCCGCGAGCACGGGCAGGGTGAGGTTCGTCTGCACGCCCGGCGCGGCCCGGCAGAGCGCCGGGATGGCGTTGACGTTCAGGGTGGCGACCGTCAGCGACACCGGGCGGCGGGCGTCGAACGTCGTGCTCAGCGCGAAGGAGGAGCGCACCTGTGGGTCGCCGTCGATTTCCAGGATCCACTGGTCGCCGGTTGGCCACTCCGGGGCGACGTCGTCCGACATCCGCCAGACCCAGCTGTTGACCAGGAAGTCCCGGCCGTCGACGACCCCGATGAACATCATCTTGAGGGCCGCGACCGTGCCGGGCTCGAGCGTCCCGATTGCCACGTCGACGGGTTTGTCCGTGATCGCGACCGCGCGTTCATACCGGACGTCGGACAAGGTGAGCCCCATCGCGTCGGCGACCTGTCGAAGCGAGGCGTAGAAGGGCGACCGCGGGCTGTCCCGGTGCATCGCGTCGATGGGCCGGTCGCCGGCTGGCAGGCCGAATCCCATGAAGTCCCGCGCCATCCCCGAGTCGTAACGGCACATGTCGACGACCTCGGTGACCCGTAGCTGGTCGATCGTCCGGCTCAGCCGGCTCATGGTGATCGGCCACAGGTCCATCGTGAAGCCCGGGTTGATGCCGGTGTCGTAGAAGCTGGACTGCCCGGCGGCGCACGCGTCGCTCAGGCGCCGCAGCGCGTCGGGAAGGATCGCCGGATGGACGAGGTGCTCCAGGGCGCTGGAGGTGACGTTGAACCCGGCCCGCAGGAGGGTGCACAACTCGTCGAGGGTGCGGTCGAAGCCGCCGGGGACCGTGCTCCCCAACGCGGTGTAACAGACGCAGTCGGCCTCGGTCTTCAGGACGTCGTCGAGGTCCACGACGCAGGTGACGCCCGTCCGACCGGTGCCGATGAGATCGCCCGCGTCGGTGCCGCGCTTCGCGGCGGTATAGGCGCGTACGCCGGCGAGTTCGAGGTCGGGGTGGTCGACGATGGATCGTAGGGCGTGCCGACCGACGTTGCCGGTGCCGCATACCACCACTCGGTACATGAGGCGCTCCCGCGGATGGTTGGTGACATGCGAACGGGTGGGAGGGGCCGCCCGCCTCTACTTGATCGCGGCGCCGGCGTCGAGCGGGAGCGTGACGCCGGTGATGTAGCGGCTCTCATCCGAGGCGAGGAAGAGCACGGCGTTGCTGATGTCGCTGGACTCCAGAAAGGGCACCGGCATGAGGTTCATGAGGCCCAGGACCTCGCCGAGGTCGTCCTGCGTCGGGGCTTCCTTGTCCGGGCGGATGGTGCGGAAGGCCATCTCGTTGATGATCATGGGAGTGGCGACGTTCGAAGGGTGGATGCTGTTCACGCGGATCAGGTGGGGCGCGAGTTCGTGCGCGGCGCCGCGCATCAGGCCCACGAGGCCGTGCTTGGCCTCGGTGTAACCGCCGCCGGCGCCGAGCGTGCGCAGCCCCGCGAGTGAGCTGGTGATGATGATCGATCCACCGTTGCCACCGTCGATGATGGCTTGTTTGCTGGCCTCGATGGTGATGTAGACCCCGGTCAGGTTGACGTCCACGACCGCGCGGAAGATGCGGACGCGGTCGGCGGCGCTTGCCGCCGGGGCGTACGGGCCGGTGATTCCCGCGTTCGCGCAGACGATGTCGAGGCGGCCCAGCTCGGCGACGCCCTCGCCGACCACGGCGGCCAGAGCCTCGAGGTCGCGGACATCCGCCTCCCGCGCGACGATGCGCCGCCCCAGGGCCTCGACCTCGCGAACCGTCGTGGCGAGGTCCTCCTTCACCGCCATCGGATAGGGGACTTCGTCGATCTGCTCGAACAGGTCGACCGCGATGATGTCCGCCCCTTCGCGCGCCAGCGCGATCGCATGACTGCGGCCCTGCCCTCGCGCGGCGCCGGTGATCAGGGCGACCTTGCCCTCGACCCTGCCCATGGGGAGTCCTCTCTCTCAGACGAATACGTGTGTGGGTGGCTGGCTGCGTCAGTCGCCGTTTCGGACCGCTGTTCCTGCTTCGGGGGCATCCGCCGGCGCGACGAGCTGGTCCAGGCTGGCGCCGAAGCCGAGCCGGGGGAGGTAGGACTCGAACTCCTCGACCCGGTTGGCCGGCGTGAGCAGCGTCCCTGTCGACATGATCGTGTCGAGGTGGCCGCGGAACTCCTCTGGTGTCGGATCGTCGGCTATGTAGCCTTCCGTGACACCGAGCACGAGCCGAGCCATCCGGCCGCCGCCCACCAGGAAGCACTCACCGGAGTGCGGGAACGAGGCGTGCGCGAGCAGGAGGACGGCCGCGGCCACCCGCTCCGGGGTGAAGCGGGACTCCATGAAGTCCCGGAACGCGCCCGGCGGGATCGAACTCGTCATCCGGGTGAAGGCGGTCGGCAGCACCGCGTTGCTGGCCACGCCATGTTCGGCGCCGATCTGCGCGACGGCCCGGGTGAACGCGATCAGACCGGACTTGGCGGCCTGGTAGGCCACGCCTTCCCGGCTGCCGAACACCGCGCCCGACGACGTACAGACGATGCGTCCGTGCTTCTGGTCGAGCATCGGCGGCAGCGCCGCGCGGGTCACGGCCATCGTGCCGAGCAGGTGGGTGGCGACGGTTCGTTGGATTGTCTCGTCGGGGCAGGTCACGAACTCCGAGGTGTCCAGGATGCCGGCGTTGTTGACGAGGACGTCGATGCGCCCGAAGGTCTCGATCGCGGTCGCGACGATGCGCTCCCCGCCGCCGGGCGCCGTGACATCGTCGAAGTTCGGCGTCGCCTGGCCGCCCGCCGCCGTGATCTCCGCGGCGACCGTCTGGGCCGGCCGGGCGGAGCCACCGGCCCCGGAGATGTCCCCGCCGAGGTCGTTGACCACCACGGCGGCTCCGCGGGCGGCCAGAGCCATCGCATAGGCCCTGCCGAGACCGTTGCCCGCGCCGGTGACGACCGCGACCTGGCCGTCGAAGCGCAGTTCCTGGTCGAACGAGCGGTCCGCGGTCATGTGTTTCTCTCCCATCCCTGCCCCGTGTCATGCCGGACGCCACCGGCTCTCGGTGGCATCCCGTTCCGCGCCGCGCGCGGCCGCCTGACGCCGGCCGTCCGACGCGTTCCTGGCCGTCCGCTCCGCTCCGGGCCGCCGCGTCAGGAGGCGGGGGACGTCGATGCGCCGAGCGCGCCGCGCAGGATCCTCGTGTGCCGCGCGGTCGCGTGCGCCTCCAGGTCGAGCTCGCCGCTCCAGTACTCGACGGGGGAATCCAGGTCGACCGCGCGCCGGAAGCCGTCGTCGGCGAACCGGTACAGAACGCTGACCTGCGGCGTGTCGAGCAGGGACAGCAGCGGGCTCCAGCACGCGACAGGGGTCATGACTGGCGGGTCCGCGGCTGCCGGACCGGAGGCGAACTGCTTTCCGACACTCGCCAGCGCGTCGGCTGGGTTCGACACGGTCAGGCGGTCCAGCCGGTAGAGCGGTGGGCGCGTCTCCCCGCCGCCGTGAGCCGCGGTCTGCGCCGCCACGGTGGCCAGCGTCCCGTGACGCAGCTCGTGCAGGGTGGACAGCTGCCCGTAGCACATGCCCTGGACGGTCGCGTTCCATGCCGCGCCGTCGGGTGAGGCGTGCCAGCGGTAGAGCGCGCTGAGTTCGGTGGAGTCGGCCAGTTCCGTCAGGGTGACGAACTCGTAACCTTCGCCCGCCCCGTGCGGCACCCAGGCCGCCAGTACAAGCCGCCCCGGGGCGCCTGCCTGGCCGGGCCCGGGGCGCTCCCGTAGCGCCTCTTCGAACGGGAGTTCCTCGCGGCCCTTCACCTGAAAACAGTCCTGCAGCAGCACAGTCATCGTGACCTCACTGAAGGGGGGACCAGGGAGCCGAACGCAGGAGACGGGTGGTCCATCTGTCGCGGGTCGCCAGCGCCGTCCACATCCAGGTCCCCATCGCCTTGTACTCGCGGGGAATCTCCTCGGTCACCAGACGTTCCAGCGCCGCGGTGCTCCGGATCTCGCTCAGGTTGAACATCTCCGGCACCGGGCCGCCGCCTGGCACCGTGCGCCAGCTCGCGCGCAGCGCCACCCCGGACAGATCCTGCTCCGTGAGCGCCATGTAGCGCTCGCGCATCATGTCCTCGTAGGCGCGCATGTTCCCGAATGTCGGTGGGACGAAGTCGTGCATGTAGGACCGGGAAGGTCCCGTCCCCGGCTGGGCAGGGATCTCGGTGACGCTGGTGACCGCGAAGGGGTCGTAGTCCAGCGGCTCCAGAATCCGGGTCTGGACTCCGTCGCGCAGACTGCTCAGCTCCGCGGCCAGGTCGGTGAGATCACCGGAGTGGACGCGGGCCCCGAGCTCGGCGAGCGCGGCCCCGTCGGCGACTCCGGTGATCGTCACGGCTTCGTCGGCGTGCACAGCGCCACGGGTCGAGGTCGCGAACCACGCCAGCCTGGTGTCCGGCCGGGTGGCGACCTCGGGAAGCCAGCGTTCCTGGACGACCTGCGCGAAGCGGTCCCTGGTAGCCGGCCGGAGGTGGTGGACCTGATGAAGCCAGAGCATGAATCACCTGCCTTACCCTGGGCGCCTGGCCCGGAAGAATCGTCTGTATGGCTGCGTGGGCCGCCCGCCGGCCGCCCGCGGCGTGGACGCATCGCCCACGGCCCGCGCGCTGATCCGTCGGTGGTCAGGTGAGCCGGCCGCCGCCCCAGACGGGCAGGTCGAGAGGGCTCTTGATGCCTGGGGTCGCCCTGCACACACTGGGAATGGCGTTCACGGGAGCCATCGCGACGGTGAGCGACGTGGGCCGTTTCGCGTCCATCTGGGTCTCGGCCTGGCATTCCACCCGCATGGTCGGGTCGCCGACGATATTCATGATCCACCGGTCGCCCGTGATCCATTCTGGGACGACGGTGTCGGTGATCCGCCAGACGAACTCGCTGGTCAGTGCCGGGCGGCCGTGCGCGATACCGACGAAGCGGATGCGCTGAACAGCGACCTCGCCGGGGTTGACCCGGCCGATGGCGATGTCGATCGGCTCCTCGGCCACCGCGTAGTCGCGTGTGTACTGGATGTCCTCGATCTCGAACCCGATCGCGTCGGCGACCTGGAGCAGCGAGCCGGTGAAGACGGAGCGGTTGCGGTCGCTGTGCATCTCGTCGAGGAAGCTGTGCGCGTCCGGGGGCTGACCGAAGCCCATGAACCGCATCACGCCTTGGGCTGTGTAGGCGGCCATGCTCAGCGACTCGGTGATGTGGATGCTGTCGATCGTCCGGCTGACCCGGGAGAACGTGATCGGGACCAGATCCATCGTGAATCCGGGATTGATCCCGGAGCCGAACAGCGTCGTCCCGCCGGCCTCGCAGGCTCGCTCGATGCGTTCCCGGACCTCGGTGGGCAGGAACGGGGGATGCACCAGGTGATCGATAGCCGACGTGGTGACGTTGTACCCGGCCTCAAGCAGGCGGCAGATGTCGTCCAGCGGGGCGCCGAAGGGGTCCTCGGTGGTCGTGCCGAGCGCGTTGTAGTTGACGCAGTCGGCCTCGGTCTTCAGGAGCAGGTCGACGTCGGTGGTGGCGAGGATGCCGGTCGGTGGGAGACCCACCAGCTCGCCGGCGTCGATACCCTCCTTGGCGGGGTCATAGACCCGTAAGCCGACCAGCTCGAGATCGTCGCGCTCGATGATCGCGCGCAGGGCATGCGTGCCGACGTTGCCGGTCGCCCATTGGATCACTCGGTAGGGCAAGGGTTCGCTCCTTACTGATGGAGTTCGTGGACCGGACAGGTCCGCCGCAAACCGTCACGACCCGATATGCGGGGATGTCCCGCTGGCGGCGGTCGGACGAGCCGTGATCTATGTACCCCGTGCTGTGACGGCGACGGCGCCGGCCGACGCCCGCGAGGGCGCTACCGGGGCGTGATGTCGAGGAACAGCCGCGCCGGGCCGTGCAACATCCCTGTCCTCGGGTGCTCCCAGCTGTAGCCATCAGTGAGGCGGAAGCTCGCCACGTGGTCACACCAGACGTTGATCGCGATCTTCATTTCCAGCCGGGCCAGACTGGCCCCGGGGCAGGTGTGCGGGCCGGTGCCGAACGCGAGATGATCGCGTAGCTTGTCGCGGCGCAGGTCGTAGGACACCGGGTCCGGGTACTTCTCCGGGTCCCGGTTCGCCGCGCCGATGCTCAGGAACAGCGCGTCGCCCGAGCTGATCTGCGTGCCCTCCAGGTCGAACTCCGGAACCAGGCACCGGCGGACGAGGAACTGCGCCGGCGAGTCCACGCGCAGCGCCTCCTCGATGGCGGGTTCGATCAGCGTCCGGTCGGCGACGATCTCCGCATAGAGATCGGGGTCCGCGGCCAGCCGGCGGAGCATGCTGCCGAGCGTGTTGCGCGTGGTGTCGCTCCCCGCTCCGATCGCGAACATGATCTGTGTGACGACGGCCCGGTCGGACAGCCGCTCGCCGTCCACCTCGGTGGTCAGAAAGCGGGTGAGTGCGTCGTTGGGCCATTCCTCGGCGGGCATCGCTCGCCGCTGCGCGATCCGTTCCTCGACGTACGAGGCCATCTCGGGGCCGGCGTCACGCAGCGCCATCGACTGGCCGGCGGTCACGGCCTTGGCGATGTTGACACCGAGCCCCGCTCCCCACTCGTAGTACCGCGCCGAGTCCGCCTCCGGAAACCCGAGAAGGCGTGCCATCGCCGCGGGCGGGATGGGTTCGACGAAGGCTCCCATGGCCTCGACGGTCGGTGATCCCTCCGACACCCGCGCGATCATCGCGCGGGCCAGGTCACGGCTGAAGGCGGCCAGGTACGGCCCGATCTGCTGGGACCGGTGCACCGAGACGACGTTGTTGATGATCCGTCGGATCTGGAGATGACGCGGTTCCAGAATGCCGGCGATCGTGGTGTCTTCTTCCGGCAGCCCGTCCTGGGCGGCGCTGCCTCCGAAGGCGTTGATGCTACGCAGGCCGGCCGCGACAGCCGGATAGCTGACGGCCATGTAGCCGGTCCCGCCGGGGAGCTGGTGCACCGGGCATGTGCGCTGCATCGCCGACAGGGCCGCGTATCGGGCCTCGGGTTCGGCGTCGAGTGGATTCACCGGACTCCTTCGTCGGTGCGGATGGTGCGACGAGCGCCACGCGGCGACGGTCAAGGCCGACGCCCGGCCCGGCTGGGACACGGCCGCAGGCCAGCCGCACGTCGGCGATGGCGGACCACTCAGCGGTACCGAGGGATCAGCTCCTTGCCGATGAGCTCGATCGACTCCATGATCCGCTCGTGTGGCACGTTGCCCATCTGCATGTGGATGATCACCTGGTCGACCCCGACCTGGTGGAAGGCGTCCAGGGTCTTCGCGCAGTCCTCCGGGGTGCCCGCCATGACGAAGCCGCCCTCGAGCAGGCCGTCAGCCACCGCCTTCGGGTCCGCGGAGATGGCGTCGAAGAACATCTTCGTCTCGCCCGCGCCGACGTGGGCGTAGCTCTTTGTGGGAGCGCCGTCCGGCCAACCGTTGAGCATGTACTGGTTACCTGCGAACGTGTGCTCCACGGTCTTCTCGGCGGCAAGTGTGCGCACGGCAGCGCGGTCGTAGCTGCACAGCCCGTTGACGAAGCCGGCGGTCTGGTTGTTGACCACGCCGCAGATCGGCTCGGCGCTGGTGATGTTCTCCTTGTAGGCGGCGATCGACGCCTCCAGTGACGGAGGGTCGGCCTTCAGCGCGAAGAAGAGCATGCCCAGGCCACGCTTCGCGGCGCGCTCCGCGTTGCCAGGCCCGACACCGCCTACCCACAGCGGCGGGTGGGGCTGCTGGACCGGTCGCGGGTAGGTCGTGCGCGGCGGCATCTTCAGGTAGTCGCCGTCGAAGGACACCTTCTCCTCGGCGAGCAGCCGGGCCACCGCCTCGAGCCCCTCCTCCCACTGGGCGCGCGAGGTCTCCGGGTCGATGCCGAAGCCATAGAGCTCCTCGGGGGTGGTCGACCGGCCGGAACCAAGGTCGACACGGCCGCCGCTGAGGCAGTCCAGCATCGCGACCCGCTCCGCGATGCGGACCGGGTGGTTGTACTGAGGAGGCGTCAACGCCAGGCCGAAGCCGAACCGGATGTGACTCGTCGCGTACGCCGCAGCGCCGAAAACGACCTCCGGCGCGGACATGTGCGAGAAGCCGCCGAGGAAATGGTGCTCGGTCAGCCAGACGTAGTCCCAGTTGTGGCGGTCCGCGTGCACGATCTGATCCACCGTCTGGCGGACGACGCGGGCCTCCTCGGCACGGTCCGCGGGCGGGACGTACATCTCGTAGAAGAGCCCGAACTTCACGAATACTCCTTCGGCAGTCTGGCCTCGACCGGGGCGAGTGTAGCAGGTACTTACTTCAAAATGAAGCTACCAGCTCACCTGCACCCGAGCCGCTACCCGGCGATCTTCGCCCTCCTGGCGATGGTTGGCAAGACGCATGCCGCTGGATGCGCAGGTAGCCGGGTGGCCATCGGGCTTGACTTCAGGGTTCCGCGCCGCGGGGAACGCGTGTAGCATGCGCTCACCTCTAAGCCGGAGCCCACTCCCTGGTGGAGCGCCTGCCCCCAGTAGTTCCGGTCCTCACCGCCACCTCGCACGTGGCCGCGGCCTCGGCCGTACTCAGGGTCCTTCTGGGCTCGATGCCCGCGCTGAAAGGGAAGCCCTCATGTCGATGACCCAGTCGGAGGCCGTCAGTCGCGAGGCTGCCCGTGGCCAGGAGACGCTCCTGCGAACCGAGGGGCTCACCCTTCGGTTCGGGGGGATCACCGCCCTGCGGGAGATCGATGTCGAGGTCTCGGTGGCCGAGATCGTGGGCGTCATCGGTCCGAACGGGGCGGGGAAGACCACGCTGTTCGACAGCATCGCCGGCATGATCCGACCAAGCGAGGGCCGGATCTGGCTGGACGGCCGGGAGATCACTCGCGATCCGGCCCACCGGCGCGCGCGCGCCGGCATCCGCCGGACGTTCCAACGCCAGCAGCCGATCGGCTGGCTCAGCGTCGAGGACAACGCGCTCGCCGCGCTGGAGTGGCGCGGCGGCGGCGGTGGCTTCTGGGCTGACCTGCTCGGCCTGCCGTCCCGGCGGCGGATCGAGCGTGCCCGCCGCGAGCAGGTCATGGGCGCGCTCGAGGTGTGCGGCCTGGTCGGCGAGGCCAGGCGCCCGGCGGCCGAGCTGTCGATCGGCCAGGCGCGGCGGATGGAGCTGGCTCGGGCGATCGTCGACCGGCCACGCCTCCTTCTTCTCGACGAACCCACGTCCGGGCTCGAGGAGGCGGAGGTCGAGATCTTCGCGGCGACGATCGAGGCGCTGCGCGCGGCCACCGGCTGCTCGATCCTGTTGGTCGAGCACGACGTGCCGTTCGTGATGAGCGCGAGCGACCGCGTCCTGGTGATGCAGGAGGGCCGCGTCATCGGCAGCGGCACGCCCGCGGAGGTGGCCGCCGATCCGGTGGTGCGCGCGGCCTACCTCGGCGCCTGACGTCCCGCGCTCGCGGGTCCTGGCTTCTGCTCGTCGCTGCCTGGCGCCTCGCCGTCTGACAGCGAGGTAGCGGGCGCGCGAGCACCGCTCATGGCCGAGCCGCCGGCCACCTGCTCGTCCATGGCCCGGCGCGCGTCGCTGAGGTCCACCCAGGTCAGCGGTTGTGTAGTAAGTACTTGCCATGCTAACTTCACCCGCCACCGTCCGCGTGCCGGGAGCCTCCGCGGGCGTCGACAAGATCTGACTTGATGCGAACGGCGGAAGACGATGAAGGACTTGTTCTTACCGGCGCACGCCGGGACCGGCGGCCCGGCGTGGCGCAAGCCGAATGCCCTACCGGTTCCTTCTCGTGACCGCGGTGGTGCGAGCAGGTGAGCGATTTTGTGCGCGCGGTGCTCACCGGCGCGATCGCGGGAGGAATCTACTCGCTGATCGGCGTCGGCCTGGTCGTGACCTACACCGTCACGGGTATCTTCGACCTGGCCTACGGCGGCGTGGCCTTCGCGGCCGCGCTGACTTTCTACGAGCTGAACTCCGGCCTCGGGTGGAACCGCTTCCTGGCCGCCGCGCTCGTGGTTTTCGTGCTTGGCCCCCTGATCGGTCTGCTGCTCGAGCGGCTTGTCTACCGTCGGCTGGCCACCGCCGACGACGCGGTCAAGCTGGTGACCTCCGTGGGTCTGTTGGTGGCGTTGCCGGCCACCGCGCTGCTGGTCATCGAGAAGGGCAACGCCTGGGGCGGCTGGGACCTGCCGTCCGGCACAGACGTCCCGTCCGCGCCGGGTCTTCTGTTCCAGCCGGCGGAGTCGTACAAGATAACGCAGGGCCTGATCATCACGTCCAACGAGCTCGCGGTCATCGTGGCGGCCGTGGTACTGGGTGTGGGCCTGTGGTTGATGTCGCGGACGCGTTTCGGCCTGCAGATGCGCGCCGTGCGCGACCGCGGCGACCTGGCCACCCTGCGCGGGGTGAACAAGGTGATGGTCGGCCGGCGCACCGCGGTGCTCAGCAGCATGCTGGCCTCGGTCGCGGGCGTGCTCGGGGCCCCGATCCTCAGCCAACTCGACTCGCGCGTGTTCACGTTGGCCCTGTTCGTCGCCGCGGCCGCGGTCGTCTTCGGCAGGTTCGAGTCCGTCCCCCGCACCTTCGTCGGCGGCCTGGTGCTGGGCGTCCTCATCAACCTGACGTACCGGTACGTCAAGGTCGACAGCGTGCCGCAGCTCAGCCAGGCGGTTCCCTTCGTGCTGCTGCTGCTCGGCCTGCTCGTGCTCGGCCGCCGCCGGGTCCGCCTCGCCGGGATCGCGGGGACCTCCTTCGGCGCGTCGAACTGGCGTGCCGACCTGCCCGTCTGGCGCCGGCTCGCGCCGTCGGCCACCGTTCTGGTCGCCTTTCTGCTCCTGGCCGAGTTCGCGTTCGACGATTTCTGGGTCTCGCTGACCGTCCGGTCGCTGGCCATCGCGGTGATCCTGCTGTCGATCACGGTGATGACCGGGCTCGGCGGAATGGTCAGCCTCGCGCAGGCCGCCTTCTCGATCTCCGCCGCGCTCACGACCGGGCTGCTCGTCTCCCGCTACGGCTGGCCGTTCCTGCCCGCGGCCGTGCTGGGGATCCTCATCGCGGTGGCGCTCGGCGTCATCGTCGCGCTTCCGTCGCTGCGGCTCGGGGGCGTTCCCCTGACCCTGGCGACGCTCGCGCTGGCCCTGATGGGGCAGAGCCTGATCCTCGGCTGGTCCTATCTCACGAACGCCTCGTCGGGCTGGCTGGTCTCGCGGCCGGTGATCGCCGGCCTCGATCTCGGCGACGACCGGACGCTGCTGATCGTCCTGGCCGTCGTGATCGGCCTGCTCACGTGGCTGATCAGCAACGTCCGCCAGTCGTCGTCCGGCCGGGCGATCCTCGCCCTGCGCGCGTCGCCGACGGCGTCCTCGGCGCTCGGCGTGTCCGCGGTCGCCACCCGGCTGCGGCTGGTGTGCATGTCGGCGGCCATCGCGGGGCTCGGCGGCGTGCTGCTGCTGCTGGTCGACCAGGGTGTCTCGAACGACAGCACGTCAGCCCTGGACGGGCTCACCTGGCTGACAATCATGGTGGTGCTGGGCGTCAACCGCCCACTGAGCGCCATCGTCGGGGGACTGTCCCTCATTCTCATGCCGGCGCTGGTCAGCTCCGGGTTCACCGCGCCGTTCAACCTGTTCAGCTGGGGCGGCACCGAGTCGGCCTACATCCCCGGAATGCTGTTCGGGCTCGCCGTCATCGACCTCGTCCGCAATCCGGACGGCGCGCTGGAGCGGTTCTCCCGCTGGCGGCACCTGCGACGCAACCGGTCGGCTACCGCGACGGTGTCTCCCGGCGCCGGGACCCAGGCCGCCACCGGTGCCCCGCCGGTCGGGGCCGCCGAGGAGACCGCCCCCGCGCGGACCGGAACCGGCATGCCAGCGGCGACGGAGGCGCCCGTGGACGCGGCGGACCCGGATCGCGACGCGATCGTGCTCGCCGGCCTGCGCGCCGGCTACGACCTCGTCGAGGTGCTGCACGGAGTCGACGCGGCGTTCCCACGCGGAAAGATCAGTGTGGTGCTCGGCGCGAACGGGGCCGGAAAGTCCACCCTGCTCAACGCCATGGCGGGCATCGTCGACATCCGGGCCGGCGCGCTCCACGAACGGACCCCGAACGGCGACGACAGGCGACCCGAGTCGGTGGCCCTGGTCCCCGAAGGTCGTGGAATCTTCCCGGGTCTCACGGTCGAGGACAACCTCCGGCTGTCCCTGACCGCCCCGGAGGAGGTGGCACTCGCGTTCGAGCGGTTCCCCGCCCTGGCGCAACGCCGCGGGATCCCCGCCGGCAGCCTGTCCGGGGGAGAACAGCAGATGCTGGCGCTGGCGCCGATGATCGTCAGGACGCCGCCGGTGCTGCTCGTGGACGAACCCACCCTCGGCCTCGCGCCGCAGATAGCGGCGGGGGTGCTGGACATGCTGCGGGAGTGCCGTGGGGAGGGCACCGTCGTCGTGCTCGCCGACGAGAAGCAGTCCATCAACACGGCGATCGGCGAACACCTCGTGCTGCTCGCCCTCGGCCGGGTGATCTGGGAAGGCCCCTCGGACGCCGTCCCGGCCGATGCCCTTGCCCGTGCCTACGGCATGACCGATGAGCACCTCTCCGACGACCACAGGCGGCACCAGGTCAGCGAACAGATCGCCTCGCTGTTCGCGCCCGCGCCGAGCTGAACGGGCCGTCGACACCAACCACCTGGCCCACGTCCCACCACCCGGGCCTGTTTCGCCTGCCCCGATCTCACAGACCGGGTGGCGCCACCGAGTCGAGTTCGCAAACCTTGGAGGAAGATCGTGAAACCCATCATGCGCAGAACCGCCAGCCTGTTATCGGCTGTCGCGGTCATCGCGCTCGCCGCGTGCTCCAGCTCGTCGAGTTCCGACGACGGCGGTGGCTCGTCCATCAAGGCCGGAGAACCGATCGTCATCGCCGGCGAGGGCTCGATGACGGGATTCAGCGGGGCCGAGGAGGGCGTCGAGGCCCGCCTCGCCAGAACGAACAAGGATGGCGGAGTCAACGGCCACCCGATCAAGTTCCTCGGGATCACCGACAACGGAGGCAGCGCGGACAAGGGCCTGTCCTCGGTCCGGCAGCTCGTTCAGCGGGACAAGGTGGACGCGATCGTCCCCGAGTTCCCGACCGTGCTGTCGCCGGCGGCGGCGGCCTTCCTCGAGCAGCAGAAGGTGCCCTACGTCGGGCTCGGCTACGAGGCGAGCATGTGTAACAACCCGGCGGGCTTCGCCTTCAACGGCTGCAACGTCCCCGACGTCGCGACCAACCCGCAGCCGGCGCTCGTCATGAACCTTCCGAAGACCGTCGACGCGAAGGACCTCACGGGCAAGAAGGTCGCGGTCGTCGGTTCGAACGCCTCCGGAGGGGCCTCGTTCGTCAAGCAGATCGCTGACCGTGCCAAGGACCTGAACGCGGAGATCGTCTTCACCGCGGCCGACATCCCGGCGTCGACGACGAACGTGCAGGCGTTCGTGGACCCGGTCCTGAGCGCGAATCCGGACATCGTCTTCATCGTGGCCGACCTGGTCGCCGACGCGGCCGTGCAGGGAACCCTGCTCGCCAACGGCTTCAAGGGGCAGATGGTGAACGCCGCCGCCTACCTGCCGGGCCTGATCGACACCCTGCCCGACCTGGCGAAGGCGCTGGACGGCTCGTGGATCGTCAGCGTCGTCCCGACGCCGCTCGACAACTCCACGGTCAGCAAGCAGATCGTGGCGGACTTCGAGGCGGCCGGCAAGAAGATCACCTTCGGCTCGCTGATCGCCTACCTGGCCACCGACCTCTACATCGCGTTGCTGGAGAAGGCCGGCGGGGACCCCGACAAGGTGATCGAGGTCGGGGAGAACTTCACCTGGGACCAGGGCCAAGGTGGATTCAAGACGACCTGGCCGGCCGCCCGTGACCAGACCGCGCAATGCTCTGGGATGGTGCGATTCCTGAACAACGAGTACACCTCCGTGGCCCCGTTCACCTGCGTCTGACCGTCGGTCGCTGACATCCGCGTCGGTACCTGACGGCCTGGATGGTGACACCTGGGCCAACGCGCGGCCTTCTGGCCGGTCGGGTCGACCGGCCAGAAGGTGCGCCGGTCTTCCCGGCCGCCGATCACGCCGTGTGCGCGTCGGCGGTCGAACCGCTCCCCCCAGGAGATCTCCGGGCCCGCCACCCGATCGGCACGCGGTGGCGGGTCCGCGCGGGCCAGATCGGGACGGCGAGACGGGGCGGCCTGTGACGTCCGCCGCCCCGGAACCGCGAACAAGGGAATTTTGCGAAGTGTGCGCTAACTTGATGAATGACCGCGGCGACGGACTGGAGTCGAGGAGTGGCTGACAAGGCGGCGCAGGACCTGGCCGGCAAGGTCGAGGAAGCGCGGCGGCGGTGGAAGGCGGAAGCGGACAACGGCCGCGCGCGCGCCTCGCACTTCTCGGGCGTGCAGCCGACCCCCGTCGGCAAGCCCAACCCGTGGC
This sequence comes from Frankia nepalensis, assembly GCF_016786325.1. Taxonomy (GTDB): domain Bacteria; phylum Actinomycetota; class Actinomycetes; order Frankiales; family Frankiaceae; genus Pseudofrankia; species Pseudofrankia nepalensis. The sequence continues at coordinate 27,222 of NZ_JADWYU010000099.1, forward strand.
ACAACGGCGGTCAGGGAACCAACGCCGAGCGCCCCGAGGCCTCGTTGCTGGTTGCTCCACCCCGTCGGGACGCCGTCCGTGCCCGCATCGCCGACTTCAGCCCGGTCCGGATCGGCTACCTGATCGACATCGACACCGGCGCGCTCCTGGGAGACTGCCTGGACGCCGTGTTGCTGGCATGCGAGGACGCGCTCAACGGCGAGGAGCTCTTCCGGCCGATCGAGATCATCCCCAGGGTGGCCCGCGGCCTGCCGCGGGGGGAGGCGCGGGTCGCGGTCGAAGGCTACGAGGCGCTCTGTGACGCGGGATGCCTCGCGGTGCTTGGCCCCTACATCACGGACAACGCGCTCGCCCTGCTGCCCGCGATGGAGCGCAGGCGGGTGCCGCTGGTCTCGACGAACGGCGCCAAGGCCTTCCACAGCCGGTATGGCTTCACGACGGGCAACGGTGGAGTCTCCGAAGAGGGCGCCGTCATGGCCGGGTGGCTGCGTACCAAGGGCTACTTCAGGGCCGCGATGGTCACCGAACTGTCGCCCGGTGGCGCGGAGTACTCTGGCGCCTTCCGCGCGGCGGCCCGCCGCAACCGACTCGACGTGGTGGCGGAGGTACCGATCGAGACGAACGGAGTCGGCCTCGTCGAGGGCCTGGCCCGGCTGCGTGACGAGGTCCGTCCCGACGCGATCGCCTACTGCGGCTACGGGTACCCGATGGCAATGTTCAATCCGATCCTCGCGGACCTGGACTGGAACCCGCCGCGGATCGCGAGCACCGCCTTCCTCTGGTACATCAACGAGGCGTCCATCCTGGGCGACCTGGAGGGCTGGGTCGGCGTCGACCAGATCGGCGACGAGGAAGGAAACCCGAACCCGAACTTCTGGCCGGTGACGGAGCGGTTCGAGCGGCGGTTCGGCAGGCGCATTCTGCACGCGATGATCGGCTGCACCTATGACCAGACCCGCGCGACCCTCGCCGGCATCGCGGCCGCGGACCTCCTCACTCCAGAAGGAGTGGTGCGCGGCCTGGAGTCGCTCACGATGCTGCCCACCATGATTGGTGGGCCCCGCACCTATATCAGTTTCGGCCCCTACGACCGCAAGGGTCTCAAGGGCGACTGGCTGACGCTGCGGCGGGTGGTGGACGGGGTACCTCGGTTCGAGGGTCTGCTCTCGACGGTGTACCCGGAGTCGGTGGTTCGGGGGCCGAAGAACTGAGCGCCGAAGAACTGGGCGCCGAAGAAGTCGGCCACCGGCGGTTTGGGCCGCTTCTCCGCCTCGCCGTCGACGACGTTCACCGCCGTCGGTTGTCGGAGTCCGGCCCGTCCGGCGCGCTGCGGTATCCTTGCGAGAAAATACGCGCCGGATCATCGTCCGGCCGCCGTGTTGAAACAGTCGAGAGGTGTTGGCGATGACGTCCGAGGGAACCCGGCAGCGACGACCGCGGGGTGAACCTCGCCGACTTCTGATCGAAGCCGCGGTCGAGCTGTTCAACGCTCGCGGATACGGCGTCCCGACCAGGGAGATCGCGGACCGCGCCGACGTCTCCGAAACGCTGATGTTCCGCTACTTCGGTTCAAAGGCCGGTCTGTTCCGCGAGGCCATGGTAAAGCCTTTCACCGACTTCGTCGACGCCTTCGTGGCGGAGTACGAGCGCGGGGCCCAGCCGGACGACGACCTCTTCGAGATCACGCTGGATTTTGTCGGGCAGCTTTTCGATCTGTTCAGGAGCCATCGGGGCCTGGTGGCGGCGGTATGGGGGAACGCCAGCGCCGAGGGCTCCGACCTGACCGCCGCGGCCGTGGAGGAGGACGTCTGGGCGGCGTTCGGCAAGCTGGTGCGGGTCGGTCGGCTCGCCCAGGCCGGCCGCCCCGCCCGCAACGAGATCGCCACCAGGGCCATAGTGTCCATGGTCGCGGGCATGGCGGTAGCCGACCGTGCCTTCGAGGGGCGTGCCCTGCCGAGCAGGGACCTCATCGTGTACGAGATCGCGCAGATCGCGACCTATGGTCGAGTCCGGTGGGACTCGATGCCGCTGTCAGGGCCGGTCGGCCAGGAATCGCGGCGCGTCACTCCCGCTGGCTGACCGACCGGCTCGACAATGGGCCCGACCGCGTCAGCTGGCGTGAGCTGGCGTGGCGGGCGTCCTTGCGCCATCGGTTGAGGCCGGAAGACCCTGAAACTTCCGCCGGTAGTACAGCAACGGGTTTCCCTGTGTCAGGGTCACGGCACGGACCCGGCCTATGATCACAACATGGTCGCCCGCGGGATGCGCGGTCTCGACGTCGCAGCCGAATACGGCGAGCGCGCTGGTGACCGAGGGCATCTCACAGTACCCGGGCGCGAAGTCGTGGGCGAGGAACTTGTCCGCCATCTTGGTCGCGAAGTGACGCGCCAGGCCCTCGTCGTCGGTGGACAGGACGTTCACGCAGAATGACTTGGCCGCGGCGAACACGGGGAAGCAGGAGGCCGACCGGCTCAGGCAGCTCAGAATGAGCGGTGGGTCGAGGGACACCGCCGAGAAGGCCGTCGCGGTGTACCCGTGGGCCTTCCCCGTGGCATCGCGCGTCGTCACGACCGTCACTCCTGAGGCGAAACGGCTCAACGCCTCGGTGAGAACCTCGGGGGATGTTGTCACGTCTGTACCTTTCCAGTGCTGCGTTGCCCGCCGGAAGCCGCGGAAAATCCCCGCTGGCCCGAGGTGAAGTCGGGGTGGCTATCCGAGACGCGACGGCGTCCATGGCGCGCACGTATCCACTCAGTTGATCGATAATTGGCTGACGGGGGCCTCGTGCGTCGCCCGGCCGCGGCGGTGGTCTGGCATGGCCGGCGCCCCGCCTACGGTCCGGACACCTCGTAGGGCCCAGGCCGGCCGGTGTCGTCGCGGCCAGCCGCGGAGCCGATGGCCTGGGCGCGAGCCCGTAGCTCGTTCTTCTGCACCTTGCCCAACGCGTTGCGGGGCAGGGACTCGAACGTGACCAGGAGGACCCGCTCCGGCGTCTTGAGCGGCCCGAGCCGCTGGCGGACGGTGGCGCGCAGCGTCTCAGCTGTCCCGTCGGCGGTGGCGCCCTCCTGGAGGACCACGAAGGCGACGGGCATCTCGCCGACCCGTGGGTCCGGTACCCCGATGACCGTCGCCTCCCGGACGACCCGTTCCTCCAGGAGAACCCGCTCGATCTCGGCTGAGTACAGCGTGAATCCGCCCCGCAGGATCACATCCTTCTTGCGGTCCAGCAGGTAGAGGTAGCCGTCCCAGTCCAGCCGGCCGACGTCGCCGGTAGGAAACCATGATCCGGGACCGTCGTGGGCGGGAATGTCGGGCCAGTAGCCGAGCAACGCGTGCTCGGCCCGGAAAGCGATCTCGCCGATCTCGCCGATCGGCACCGGATGCCCGGCGTCGTCCTGGATCCGCATGCCCGGCGCCGGGCCGAGCGAGTAACACCGCCCGGACGCGCCTGGCGGCGCCGTGCCATCAATGTTCATCACGAAGGCGCCCATCACTTCCGTGAGCCCGTAGCCCTCGGTCAGCCGCACGCCGAAGCGCTCCGTGAAGGCTGCCCGTAGCTCAGGGTGCAACGGGGCGCCGCCGCAGCTGATGAACCGGACGCCAGTCAGGTCGGGACGCTCGTCGGCGGGTAACGCGAGGATCGCGGGGATCATCGGCGACGACAACGTGGTGTATGTGATCGACCAGCGTCGCGAGGCGGCGGCGAACTCCCGCGGATCGAATTTCGCGGCCATGATGAGCGTCCCCCCGCAACGTATGCTCATCGCCGCCTGCGGGAGGAAACCATGCAGGGAGAACAGCGGGATCGCGACGTAGACCGCCCATGAGGGGTCATAGCCCATCGCCGAGGTGAGCAGGTCCAGCTCCTTACGGAGCGCGCCGTGTGAGTGCACGACGCCCTTCGGGAGCCCGGTCGTCCCGCTGGTGTAGGCGATCACCGCCGGGTCGCTCGGGTGGACAGGCTCGAGGGCGCCGAGACCGTCCAGATCGCTCGCCCCGTCGGCGAGGCCAGGATCGGCCGCGGCGTCCGCGGCCGTCCAGACCGGGATGGTCACGCCCAGCGAGGCCGCCGCGGCCGCCGCGGCGGTGACGGCACCCGTCCGGTAGTCGTCGTCGGTGAGGATCCCGACAGGCTGGCAGTCGGTCATCATCTGTCGCCACTGCTCGTCGCTGACGACGATGTTGAGATCAACCGCGAGCGCGCCGCAGCGCAGGATGGCAAACCACGAGGCGAGGTGCTGCCAGCTGTTTCCCTGAATGATCGCGACTCGGTCGCCGCGCCGGACGCCGGCCTGTCGCAGCAGGATGGCGATACGGACGACGTGCGCGTGCAGCTGGGCATAGCTCACGGAATCGGACCCGTCGGCCCGGACGACCGCGGTCGCCGCGGGGCCGCGTAAGGCGGCGGCATCGAGATCGGCCGCGACGTTGGCGGCGGCGTCCCGATGGACCGGGAAGCCGGGCTCGACAGTCCTCACCGTGCCGGCTCCCGGTTCGGAGCTGACCGTGTCGGCCGGGAGACCCGCAGGGGCCAGGCCGGACAGGTCGCCGAGCCGCCCGCCGCTCACAGGATCGCCAGGGGATTCACGGGTGAACCCACCGCGCCGACGAACGGCAGCGGAGGAGCCACCAGGAGGAACTCGTACCGTCCGCTCGCCGCGCAGGCCGTGGACAGCCGCTCCAGGTTGAAGATCTCGCCGAAGATGAGTCCCATGTCCCGCTGGCAGACCATGTGCAGCGGCATGAGACAGTCATCGACCTCCCCCGGCATGACCTCGACGGCCACGTTGTCCGCGGCGACGGCCGCGATCTCGTTCACGGACATCCACTCGGCGCAGGCGAACCCGAGACCGGCCGACGGCCCGAACACGAAGCTCGGGTCCCACGTGCCCGCGGCGAGCTGCTGCCCGACGGCACCGGTACGCACGAGAACGAGGTCGCCGCGGCGGACGCCGACGCCCTGCGCGGCGGCGCAGGCGGCAAGCTCGTCGGGCTGGATCGCCGTTCCCGGCTCCAACCAGGGGATGCCACGCTGGCGCGCAACGTCCAGCAACACCCCGCGACCGACGACGCCGTCGCGGACCGCGGTGATCGCGTTGGCGGCCGCGCCGGACTCCGTCACCAGCGAGCTGGGCCGGCCGTTGTACAGCATGCCGTCGTAGAAGACATGCGCGAGTGAGTCCCACTGGGTCGCGGCCTGGAGGGACATCTCCACGGTGTCGTCGGCGTACCGGAAGCCACCGGGCAGCTCCATCGTGGCTCCGGTCTCGACCATGACGTGCTTGGGGTTGTAGCGGCCTTGGTCGGGCATCGGGCCGTCGGCGCCGAAGTCGATCGCCAGGGACACGGACCGGTTGGCGCGGGGGAGTGCCAGCGCGGCCGCGATCTGCTCGGCACCGATGTGGTTCAGGGTGCCGAGCTCGTCGTCGTCTCCCCACCGTCCCCAGTTCGAGAGGCGCTTGCCGTACCGGCGGACATCCTGCGCAGTCAGCCTCATCGGTCTCCCTCTTCCGCATGCACGACCAGGCCGGGACCGCGGACGGCGATCAACCCGCCTGGGACTGTGGGACGCCGTCGCGCGGCGAGCGGACGGTCCGTCCGCGCCGGCGTCATGGCGCGGCGGCGCGGTTGCTGGCGCGCTGGTGAAGTTAGCACAGTTAGTACATACTTTACAATGCGATCCCGGCGCCTCGAGCGTCGTACGACGCTTCCGCTGGCGGGTGCCAACGCCTCGCCAGCCCACGCGCTCCCGCGGGTCCAGGCGCCCGTGGGAGGTCCGCCCCTCGCACCATGGAGGTTCCGATATGCAGCGCCTCGAAGGCGAAACGATCATCGTGACTGGTGGCACCGGCGGGATCGGCGAGGCGATCGCCCTGCGCGCCGCCGAGGAAGGCGGCCGGGTGATGGTCACCGGCCGGCGGCAGGCCGAGGGCGACCGGGTGGTCGACCTGATCCGGGCGGCCGGCGGTCAGGCCGCGTTCACGCGCGCGGACATCAGCGTCGAGGCGGACGTCGCCGCGGCCGTCGACGCCACGGTGCGGGAGTTCGGCCCGCCGACGGTGCTGGTGAACAACGCGGCGCCAACCGACCTCGTCGGGCCTGGCAACCGGGACGGCCGTCTCACGGACGTGACCACCGAGAACTTCGAGGAGATCCTGCGGGTCGGCCTGTACGGCGCCTACTGGATGTCGCGCTACGCCATCCCGCACATGCAGGCGGCGGGCCACGGTTCGATCGTGAACGTCTCCTCCGCGGCTGGAGTGAAGGCGTCACCGAGGGTGTTCGGATATGCCGTGGCCAAGGGGGGCCTGCAGGCGCTCACGCGGTCGGTCGCGGTGGACTACGCCGTCGACAACATCCGAGCGAACACCATCATCGTCGGCTTCGTCGTCTCGAACCCGCTCGCGGAGCGGTTCGCGGCCGACGAGTCGATGAGCGCGGCCATGCGGCTCACCCACATCACCCGGTTCGGCACGCCGGCGGACATCGCCGCCGCCGCGGTCTTCCTCGCCTCGTCGGAGTCCGAGTTCATGACCGGCAGCGACATGTACGCGGACGGTGGCTGCTGCGTCAAGCAGGCCCTGCCGGGCACGAGGGCAGAGGCTCGACGGGTGCACGCGCCTGCCCGCGGGTGAGCACGCCCTGGTTATGCCAGCCGCGGGCCGCCGGCGCCGTGGCCGCCCGGGTTGACGCACAGCGGGGCCATGCCGACCCCCGGAAGCGGTGCGGTCGGCGCCTGGCGGCCCGGAGGAGGTTCGCATGATCGCCCATTCCTACTGCCGGATCTGCCCTGCGCTGTGCGGGATCACCGTGACCGTCGACGACGCGACCGGGCGCGTGACCAGTGTGGACGGGGACCCGGACCATCCGCTGTCCCGCGGATTCACCTGCAGCAAGGGCCGCGCGCTGGCCGAGGATCACAACGCGCCCGACCGGCTCGACGGGTCGCTGCGCCGCGCCGGTGAACGGTGGGAGCCGGTCAGCTCGGACGCGGCGGTCGCCGAGATCGGCGACCGGCTGAGCGAGATCGTCGACCGGCACGGCCCGCGTTCGGTCGGTCTCTATGTCGGCACGCGCGGCTACGAGGTTCTCCAACTGGCTGGCGCGACCGCCTGGCTGAGCGGCGTCGGGTCTCCGTCGCTGTACTCGACGTACACCATCGACCAGCCGGCCAAGGACGTGGCGCGTGCCCTGCACGGCAGCTGGCCCGCGGGTTTCCAGGAGTGGGCGAGCTCCGACGTCGTCATGTTCGTCGGCAACAACCCGGTGGTGTCGGCCACCGCGTCCTACATCGGGATGCCGGTCACGAACCCGCGCCGGGCGATCCGGGAGCGCCGCCGCGCCGGCCTGAAGGTGATCGTCATTGACCCGCGGCGCACCGAGACGGCCGCGCTCGCCGACATCCACCTGCAGCCGGTGCCGGGAACGGACGGAGCCGTCCTCGCCGGGATGGTGCACGTCATCCTGGCGGAGGGCCTGTACGACTCCGCGTTCACCGAGCGTTACACCGAAGGTCTCGAGCGGCTGCGGGCCGCGGTCGCGCCCTTCCACCCGGAGGCGGCCGCGGCGCGCGGCGGCGTGGCGGTGGACCAGCTGATCGCCGCGGCCCGGCTGTTCGCCACGGCCGGCCGCGGCTGCGCCATCGGCGGGACCGGCATCAACATGGCGCCGCACCCGATCCTCAGCGAGTACCTGCTCCTGTGCCTGAACAGCCTGTGCGGCAGATACATGCGGGCGGGCGACCAGGTCGCGAACCCGGGCGTGCTCGGCGGCGGCCGCTCACTGCGCGAGGGCGTCCGGGGGCCGCGCCAGCCGTGGGGAAAGGGCCCGCAGCCACGCGTGCGCGGCCTGTCCAACCTGTACGACCAGCTCCCGGCGGCCGCGCTCGCCGACGAGATCCTCACACCGGGTGACGGGCAGCTGCGCGCACTGATCGTCTCCGGCGGGAACCCGCTGGTGGCGCTGCCGGACATGGCCAAGTCGATCGAGGCGCTGAGCTCGCTCGAGCTGCTGGTCACCCTCGACGTGCGCATGACCCAGACCGCTCGCCTGTCCGACTTCCTGATCGCCGCTCCGATGAGCCTGGAGCGGTCCGACGTCACGCTCGCCAGCGACCTGAGGTTCCCGAAGGCCTTCGCGCAGTACGCCCCCGCGGTGGTCGCGCCGCCGGGCGACCTCGTGGAGGAGTGGGAGTTCTTCTGGGCGCTCGCGCGCCGCATGGGCACCCAGTGGGACCTGCGCGGGCGGATCGGCATGCCGGTCCCGATCAACGTGGCGGACACCTTCGACCCGCGGGTCAAGCCAACCACCGAGCAGCTCTGGGAAATACTGTGCACGGGGTCCCGGATACCGCTGGCCACGCTGCGAGAACACCCCCATGGCCTCGCGCCGGAGCTCCCGCCGGTGGTCGTGCGGCCCGACGAGCGGCTGGACGACGGCCAGCGGCTGGCGCTGGCGGACCCGCTCATGATCGACGAGCTTGCCGCCGTCGCGGCCGAGCGCACCGCCGTGGGCCCCGCGCCGGGGCAGCCGACGGGTCGGCGCCGGGCGGGGACCACGCCCCCGGCTGACGCGCAGGACCTGCCCTACCTGCTGATCAGTCGGCGGCTGTCGCGTTACCACAATTCCTGGGGCCAGACGCTCGGCGACTACCGGGCCCGCCATGGCGGCAACCCGCTGCGGATCCATCCACTCGACCAGGCGGAGCTCGGCCTGTCCGACGGCGACCTGGTCCGGGTCGTCTCCGCCAGGGGGAGTGTCGTCGCGCCCGTCGAGCAGGAGGACGCGCTGCGCCGCGGCGTCGTGTCGATGGCGCACTGCTGGGGAGCGGCCGACGGCGCGGGCGACCCCCTCGTCGACGGCGCCAACACCAGCATGCTCGTCGACACCGAGGCATCCTTCAGCCACGTGGTCGGGATGCCCAGGCAGAGCGCGATACCCGTACGCCTGCGACCGCTCGGGCCACCGGCGCCGGGTACCGACGGGAACACCCAGCCAGGGCCGGCCGCCCGCCGGCCGCCCGTCGCCGTGACCGAGGCGGGCGCCTGAGCCCTGTACCCGCCGGCCGGTCTCCGGCCCGGCCAGCCCGATTCCAGTCCCGACCCACTGTTCTCGAAGGGGAGCACGTCATGGCAATCGCACCGCAGGACCGGGTCAAGACCCTGCGATCCGGCCTGGTCATCGGTGACCAGTTCGTCGAGCATCCGGCGGCCGGGTTCATGGAGCACGTGAACCCGGCGACCGGCAAGGTCCAGAAGGAGTTCGCCATCGCCAGCCGCGACGACGTCGACGCGGCGACGGCCGCGGCGCGCGCGGCGTTCGTCGACTGGCGCCGCTGGCAGCCGGACGCCCGTCGGGACGTGCTCAACCGGCTTGCCGACCTGATGGACCAGAACGCCCAGGAGTTCGGCGTCATCTGCACGTTGGAGGTCGGCTCGCCCTTCTCCGAGTACAACGCCCGGTACGTGGCGGACTGGTTGCGGTACTACGCGGGATGGGCCGACAAGATCTCCGGCGAGACGATCCGCGCCTACCCGTCGACGGGCCTGGACTACACCGTCCCCGAGCCGGTCGGCGTCGTCGGGCTCATCGTGCCGGGCAACGGCCCGCTCGGCTTCTGCGGCATGGGCGGCGCGCCGGCGCTCGCCGCCGGCTGCACGCTCGTCATCAAGACGCCCGAGGTCGCGCCGTTCTCGCCGGTGCTGTTCGCGCAGCTCGCCCAGCAGGCGGGCATCCCGGCCGGCGTCGTCAACGTCGTCACGGGTGGCCCGGACGTCGGCGACGCGCTGGTACGGCACCCCGACATCGCCAAGATCGTCTTCACGGGCGGGACGGCGACGGCGCGCAAGCTGCAGGCCGCCTGTGCCGAGACGCTCAAGCCGATGGTGATGGAGCTGGGCGGGAAGTCGGCGAACATCGTCTTCCCCGACGCCGACCTCGCCCGGTCCAGCCAGCTCGCGGCCCGCTTCACCGGCAACGCCGGGCAGGGCTGCACGCTGCCGACCCGGCTGATGGTGCACGAGAGCGTCTACGACGAGGTCGTCGAGGGCCTGCTCGGCCACGTCGCGAAGGTCGTCGTCGGTGACCCGTTCGACCCGGCGACCACGATGGGCCCAGTGATCAACGGGGCGGCGGTCAACCGGATCCTCGGCATGGTGGACCGGGCCGCCACATCGGGCGCCGGCAAGGTCCTGACCGGCGGTGGCCGGGTCGGGGGTGAGCTCGCCGGCGGCTTCTTCGTCGAGCCGACCGTTCTCGGTGACGTCGACCCGACCTCCCAGATCGCCCAGGAGGAGGTCTTCGGGCCCGTGCTCTGCGTGATCCGGTTCGGCTCCGAGGAGGAGGCCGTGCGGATCGCCAACTCGACCGGCTTCGGCCTGGCCGCCTACGCCCAGACCAATGACATGGCCAGGGCGCACCGGCTGGTGCAGGCGCTGGAGGCGGGCAGCGTCCACATCAACGGCAGTGGCCCCGGCCCGATCTCGCCGGCGCACCCGTTCGGCGGCATCAAGCAGAGCGGCTACGGCCGCCAGGGCGGTCTCGAGGGCATCCGGGAGTTCCTGCACACCAAGAACGTCCTGATCAACGTCTGAGCGGATCCGCCGCCGGGTGCGCGGACCGGGCCGGCCGTGGGGCGCCGGCTCGGTCAACACTTGGCAGGTAAGTACGCACTTGCTAAAGTGGACGTATGCGCATCGAAGACCTGATTTTGGTGAGCGTCGATGACCATGTGGTCGAACCGCCGGACATGTTCGAGCGGCACCTGCCGGCGAAGCACCGGGGCGACGATGCCTTCCCACGGGTCGTGCGGACCGAAGCGGGCGACGACGTCTGGCTCTACGATGGTCGGGCGTTCCCGAACATCGGACTGAACGCGGTCGCCGGCCGGCCGCGGGAGGACTATGGCGTGGACCCGACCAGCTTCGACGAGATGCGCCGCGGTTGCTGGGACGTCGCGGACCGCGTGGGCGACATGAACGCCAACGGGGTGCTCGGCTCGCTCTGCTTCCCGTCCTTCCCGCGACTGTGCGGTCAGGTCTTCGCCGAGGCGCAGGACAAGGACGTCGCGCTGATCGCGCTGCGGGCCTACAACGACTGGCACGTCGAGTCCTGGTGCGGCGCGGCGCCGGGCCGGTTCATCCCGCTCGGCCTGGTGCCGTTCTGGGACATCGAGCTGACCATCCAGGAACTGACCCGCAACGCGGAGCGCGGCGTGAAGGCGGTGTCATTCTCGGAAAATCCGTCGAAACTGGGGTTCCCGAGCCTGCACTCCGACCACTGGGACCCGTTCTGGGCCGCCTGCCAGGACCTGGAAGTCGTCCCGTGCCTGCACATCGGCTCGTCCTCGACGATCGTGGTCACCGCGCCCGACGCGCCCTTCGACGTCACCGCGACGCTGCAGCCGATGAACATCGTCCAGGCCGCCGCCGACCTCGTCTGGTCCCCGATCTTCCGGAAGTTCCCGCGGATGAAGATCGCGCTGTCCGAGGGCGGGGTCGGCTGGCTTCCGTACTTCCTCGACAAGATCGACCTGGTCTACAAGAAGCAGTCCGGCTGGACCGGCCAGGACTACGGCGACCAGCTTCCCAGCGAGGTCTTCCGGGACCGGATCATCACCTGCTTCCTCGACGACCGGGTCACGCCGGACGTCGCCGAGCGCGCGGGGACCCAGAACATGACCTGGGAATGCGACTTCCCGCACTCCGACTCGGACTGGCCGACCTCGCCCGAGGCCGCCCTCGCCGGCACGCAGGGCCTGTCCGACGACGTCATCAACGCCATCACGCACGAGAACGCCAACCGGCTGTTCAGCTTCGACCCGTTCGCCCACCGACCGAAGGAGGACTGCACCGTAGGCGCGCTGCGGGCGGAGGCCGCCGCGGCCGGCGTCGACACCGAGCTGCGGTCCATGCGCACCCGGGCGCAGACCATGGGCGTCGCCGCGGATGCCCAGATCGGGCTTCTCGTGCCCGAGCGGAACTAGCTTGTCCAACCTGGACGACCGGGGGCGGGCGGGTTCCCGCGCGGTGAGGAAAGGCGGGAATGATGGGTGAGGTCGCCGACCAGCTGGTGGCGAGATCCGCGCTCGCTCGGCCCTTCGACTACGACATCGACGAGATCCGGCCGTTGTGGCTCGCCGCCGCGCGCGAACGGTTCGCCGAGCGGCGCGAGCAGGTGCCGGCGCTGGCGGCCCGCGCCGACGACGTCGGCATCGACGGCATCGAGTCGTTCGCCGACCTGGTGCCGCTGCTGTTCAGCCACGACTCCTACAAGGCCTACCCCAGGGACTTCCTGGACGCCGGACGCTGGGACCTGCTCGGACGGTGGCTGCGGTCGCTGTCCACGCGGCCGGTCCCCGCGATCGACGCCGCAGGCGTCACCACCCAGGACGACTGGATCCGCCAGCTCGGCGCGGCCGACTTCCCGGTGTACGCGAGCAGCGGCACGAGCGGTCGCAGCTCGTTCCTGCCCGCGTCCCCGGCCGACCGCGAGTTCACCTTCGACTGCCTGCTGCGCACGCTGACCTGGCAGCACGGGGTGTCGCCGGCCGAGAAGCTGCCGGTCGTGGTGCTGGCCCCCTCGGCGGGCGGCAGCAGGGCGTTGGAGTACTACCGCCGCGTGGCGGAGCGCTACGGCGACCCCGCGCGTACCTTCTTCCTGACCGACGAGCCGGTCCGCCTGCACGACCTGAACCAGCTCGCCGCGCTCTCCCGCGCGGTCGCGGCCGGCACGGCCACGCCCGAGCAGATCGCCGCGTTCCGCCGGGACCAGCAGGACCGGGCGGCGCGGATCGACAGGGAATGGGACCGCCTCGCCGAACAGGTCGAGGGTCTCGCCGGCGAGCGCATCATCCTGCAGGGTTTCTGGCCGCAGCAGTACGGCCTCGTCGAGCGGCTGCGGGCCCGCGGCCACGCGCGGCTCCCGCTGGCTCCCGACACGGTGCTCGGCGTCGGGGGCGGCACCAAGGGCGTCGACCTGCCCGCCGACTTCGCCGACCAGGTGTTCACCTTCTACGGACTGGACCCGAGCCGCGAGGCGGGTGGCTACGGAATGTCGGAGCTGTCCGCCGCGCTGCCCGAGGTGGCGGGACGGTACCGGCTCCAGCCCTGGATCATTCCGCTCGTGCTGGACGAGACCGGGACCGCGCTCGCCACGCCGGCTGACGGCCGGCTCGAAGGACGGTTCGCCTTTCTCGACCTCGCCCTGGACGGACGTTGGGGCGGCCTCATCAGTGGTGACCGTGTGCTCGTCGACCTCGAGAGCTCCGGCTTCGCGGTGATCCCGGGCACGGTGGCCCGCTACTCCGACCTGCGCGGCGGCTCCGACGACAGGCTCACCTGCGCCGGAACCGTCGACGCCTTCGTTCGCGGCCTTTCGGAGCAGACGTCATGACCTCTACCGACGCGACGGTCCGCGCGGACGTGCTCGCGGTCCCGCACATCGTGAAGGGCGAGCTCGTGCGTGGGCGGGCGCGCTCCTACGGGCGCTTCGTCACCCCGGAGCTCGACCTCGACTCCCTCGTCTGGGGACGCCAGGAACTCGGCCCGGCCTTCGACGTCGCCGTCGCCGAGGTCATCGACCTGCTCGACGAGGTCGGACGCAGGCTCGACCCGGACACGAATCCGTGGCTGCGGGACTCCCTCGACCAGGCGCTGCGGGACGCCCGGCTGTCGCCACGGCTGATCGAGTACTCGTACCGCGGGCTTGGTGAGCTGTTCTCCCGGCGTTCGCTCGAGTTCCAGCTCGAGTCGGAACTCGGGGCCTACGGCTCCGGCGGATGGGTCGCCCAGAGCGATCCCTGGGGCGGCGGCCACCACATCCGGGCCTTCCCGCCCCGCCTGGCGCACGTCGTCGCCGGCAACACGCCCGGCACCGCGGCGGTGACCATCGTGCGCGGCGCGTTGACCCGCGGCGTGAACCTGATGAAGCTGGGCTCGGACGACCTGCTCACGGCCTCGGCGATTCTCCGGACGATGGCCGAGGTGGCGCCCGGGCATCCGACGACGAAGTCGTTCACCGCCGTGTACTGGCGTGGTGGCGACGCCGAGATCGAAGGCGCGCTGTTCCGGCCGCAGTACTTCGACAAGATCGTTGCCTGGGGCGGCGAGGCGGCCATCCGCAACGCGCTCAGCTATGTCGGCCCGGGTATCGAACTCGTCGCGTTCGACCCGAAGGTGTCGATCTCGCTGGTCGGCCGGGAGGCGTTCGCCTCGCCGGAGGCAATGCGGGAGTCGGCGGTCGCCGCGGCGACGGACTCCGCGCTATACAACCAGAACGCCTGCGCGTCCAGCCGCTTCATCTACGCCGAGGGAACACCGGACGAGCTCGCGCCGTGGTGCCGGATGCTCGCCCAGGAACTCGGCGTGGACCGGGCGCTGTCCGACGGCTCCGGGGTGCCGGTGCCCGGCGAGGTCCGGGCGGCTGTCGAGGCGGCACGTTTCCTGGAGCCCGAGTTCCAGGTGCTCGGCTCGCTCCGCACCGGAGTGGTGGTGCTTTCGTCGGCACCGGTCGACTTCCACCCCGACGGCAAGGTCGTCAACGTGGTCGCCGTGCCGAGCCTCGACGAGGCGGTGTCCTACGTGAACGTCGCCACCCAGACGATCGGGATCTACCCGGCCGCGCGGGCGCCGGAGCTTCGCGACCGGCTCGCGGCGGCGGGCATGCAGCGCCTGGTCGCCCTGGGAGCGGTGGCTACCAAGGTGCCAGGCGTGCCGCACGACGGTTTCTACCCGCTGCAGCGGCTGGTCAGGTGGCTGGTCGACGACAGCGGCTGATTCCGGGAGCCAGTGACACGACGGCACCCGTCGGGTGCGGTCTCCAGGGGTTGTCGTCGACGGCCCTGGCACGGTTTGGCGCCGGACAGGCACGAGCGGTGGGAGATCGCACCGACGGCCCTTTTTCTATGGGAAACGACCGCGCGGGGACGGCCGTGTTCGGATCGCCGCCTGACGGTCGTCGGCAGGCGGATGCGGAGCGGCGTAGTGGCTGCCGGAGAGGAACGCAGGGTGGCGGAGCAGACCGATTCGACGGTGTTCGGCGACGAGTTCACGCGCTTCGTCGGCTATGAGTCGGTCCGTACCTCGGAGACGACGGCCTCGTCCTGGGTACCCGCGCGGGCGGACCTGCTCGACGCCGACGGCGCGCTGCTGCCGGTCGTGCTTTCCTACCTCGTGGACTCGACACCCGGTGTGGTGTGCGGCGCGGCGGCGCTGCCTGACTGGGTGATCACCACCGATCTGCACATGCAGGTCTTCGACCGCCACGTGAAAGGCCCGGTGCGCGCGGACGCGACCCTGGTGCACGCCAACCGGGTCGGCGTGCTCGCCGAGGTGAACGTCGTGGACGAGGGCGACGGCGAACGTCTCGTGGCGACCGGGTCGGTCAACCACGCGCGAGTTCCGCTGACCGGTTCGCTCGACGTGCCGATCATGCCGGTCGGTGTGCGTTACCACGGGCCGGCCGACGCCGCGCCACCCGGTGACCGGCTGGCACGTGAGATCGTCTTCGAGCCGGAGGCGGCGGGCGGGGAAATCGGCACGGCCCTCACCCCGCTGAGCACCAACCCACTCGGCATCATGCACGGCAGCGTTACCTCGGCGTTGTCGATCAGCGCGGCAACCTCATGCGTCGGGGGAGACCTGAAACTCACGGAACTGCTGGTGCGGTTCTGCGGCAGCGTCCGTAAGGGGCCGGCCCGAGCGAATGCCGAGCTGGTCCGCTCCGACGAGTCCGGTTCCCTGGTCAGGGTTGCCGTGCGCGACGATTCGTACCCTCAGCGGATCGCCGTGTTGGCGTCGGTCAGGTTTGGCTCCCCGGGATAGCGGGCGCGCCGTGCCGTCATTTCGAGTCCCTCTCGGTCGACATCCCGTCCGGTTTGCCGTGGGCCAGCACGCCCAGCCGGGAAGGGCGGCGCATGTCGGACGAGGAAACCGTGGAAACAGCGGAGGGCGGCGGATCATGACCGGCCCAGGAACGAGGCCTGGTGATCGACGAGCGGACCAGCGGTCTTTCTAGCCGGGAGCAGGTGGGTATGGGACTTCTCGAGGGACAGGTCGCCCTTGTCACCGGAGGAGCGCGGGGCCAGGGAAGGGCGCATGCCATCGCCTGCGCCCAGCAGGGGGCTGACGTCGTCCTCGTGGATGTTTCCGGAAAGGCGGCCGACGTCGACTACGGGCTGGCCACGGCCGAGGACATGGCGGAAACGGTGCGCCTCGTCGAGGAGCTCGGCCGGCGCGCGCTCGCGTTCGACTGTGACGTCCGGTCCCAGGAGCAGCTCGACGAGGCCGTGGAAGGCGCCCTGGCGGAGCTCGGGCGGATCGACATCCTTATCGCCAATGCCGGAATCTGGTCGCGAGGAAAGTTCTGGGACCTCACCGAGGAATCCTGGAACGAGATGATCAGTATCAACCTGAGCGGGGTCTGGAGGGCAGCCAAGGCCGTTGCCCCACACATGATCGAACGCGGGAGCGGCTCGATCGTCATAATCTCCTCGGTCAACGGCATCGAGCCCGGCCCCTTCTACGCGCACTACATCGCCGCGAAGCACGGGGTCATCGGCCTGATGAAGGCGGTCGCCCTCGAGCTGGCCCCGCACGGGATCCGGTGCAACGCCATCTGCCCGGGCGCGATCGACACGCCGATGACGAACAACCAGCCGGGCTGGAACATCTTCGCCGGACACGACCACGGCACGGAAGCCGACATGATCGCGGGCGGATACCACTATGGGGCGCTGCGTGGCACGACGTTCCTGAAGCCAGAGGTGATCGCGAACGCGGCCGTCTACCTGAACTCGCCGCAGGCCGCCCCCATCACGGGAGTGGTGCTGCCGGTGGACGCTGGACACCTCCTCCTGACGGGCTTCAATCTCGAACCGGTCAAAAGCTAGCCGACCCGCACCGAGGCAGCCGCCTGGACGCGGCCGGCGAGGAGGACACGTGAAGAGCAACGCAGCCGTCATCTACGAGCAGCCCGGCAAGTGGCAGATCACCGAGATCGAGGTCGGACCGCCGCGGCAGGGCGAGATCGTTGTCCGGATGGTCGCGGCTGGGCTGTGCCACTCCGACGACCACGTCGCGACCGGCGACATGCCATTAACCGGCGCGATTCCGCTCGTCGGCGGCCACGAAGGCGCGGGCATCGTCGAGGCCGTCGGCCCGAACACGCAGGGGTGGGAGGTCGGCGACCACGTCGTGCTTCCGTTCCTCCCCTCGTGCGGTCGTTGCCGTTGGTGCGCGTCGGGCATGCAGAACCTGTGTGACAACGGGGCCCGGACGCTGTCGGGGGCACGCGAGGACGGCACGAGCAGGCACACCCTCGACGGCAGGCCGCTCGGTCAGATGGCGGGTATCTCGACCTTCAGCGAGTACTCGACCCTGTCGGTCAACTCGGCCGTCAAGGTCGCGCACGACATCGATCTCGTGGCGGCCTGTCTGACGAGCTGCGGCGTGTCGACCGGCTGGGGCGCCGCGGTGAACTCGGCCCAGGTCCGCCCCGGTGACGTCGTCATCGTGGTCGGGGTCGGCGGGATCGGGATGAACGCGGTGCAGGGCGCGGCGCTCGCCGGCGCGGGCGTGCTCATCGCGGTCGACCCGGTCGAATGGAAGCGCGAGCGCGCGCTGGAGTTCGGTGCCACCCACGCCGCCTCGTCGATCGAGGACGCGGCCGTCATCGCGCGTGCGCACAGCGACGGGCAGGGCGCCGATTCGACGATCGTGTGCGTGGGGGTCACCGACGGCGGGCACGTGGGGGCCGCGTTCTCGAGCATCCGGAAGGCGGGGACGTGCGTCGTCGTCGGTCTCGGCAACCCTCGGGCGGATCGCGCCGTCCCGCTGTCGCTGTACGAGCTGGTGCTGTTCCAGAAGCGGCTGCAGGGATCGCTGTTCGGCGCCTGCAACCCGACCCGGGACATCCCGGCGCTGCTGGAGCTGTATCGGTCGGGAAAACTGCGCCTGGACGAGCTGATCACGACCCGGTACTCCCTGGACCAGATCAACGAGGGGTTCGCGGACATGCGCGCCGGACGAAACATCCGTGGCGTCATCGTCTTCGAATGAATGTCCGTGGCTGACGTGAACCCAAACCGATGAGCCTGGTTCGGGCGGGTCTGGGGTTGCCGTGGACAGATTGACGGTCGGTCACCCAGGTGACCCACCTCGACGTTGACCTCCCAACATCCAGAAACCGATTTTGCCGATCTTGAGACCGAGTTCTCAGTTGTCCATTGATGGAGTCGCGCTCCAGCGATGGACGTCACCGCGACCCAGGATGAGGTGCCGACATGGTGGTGGCAGGGCTGCGTGCCTTCGACGCGGACAATCACTACTACGAGACGTTGGACGCGTTCACCCGTCATATCGAGCCGGAGTTCGCCAGGCGCTGCATGCAGTGGGCGCAGGTGGACGGCAAGACGCGGTTGCTGGTCGGCGGCAAGGTGAACCGGTTCCTGCCGAACCCGACGTTCTCCGCGCTGGCCAGGCCGGGTGCGTTGGAGCAGTACTTCCGGGGTGAGGTCGGCGGCCCGGTGATCAAGTTGTTCGGCGAGCTGGCGCCGCCGCGGCCCGAGTACCAGAACCGGGACGCGCGGCTGCGGGTGATGGACGAGCTGCGTCTCGATGGAGCCTTCTTCTTCCCGACCCTGGGTGTTGGCATGGAGCGCGCCCTCAAGCACGACCTGCCAGCGGCGCGGGCCGCGTTCCGGGCGTTCAACCGGTGGCTCGACGAGGACTGGGGCTTCGCCTACCAGAACAAGATCTTCGCCGCGCCGTACATCTCGCTGTCCGACCCCGCGGCGGCGGTCACGGAGCTGCGCTGGGCGCTGGACCGGGGGGTCCGGATCATCGTGATGCGGGCCGGGCCGGTGCTCACCGAGATGGGGTTGAAGTCGCCGGCGGACCGGATGTTCGACGAGTTCTGGGCGCTGGCCAACGAGGCTGGGGTGGTGTGCGCGTACCACGGCGGCGATGACGTGTACAAGGAGCTGATCGGGTGGTGGAGCGAGAGCGACGAGACCGAGGCCTTCCGGATGACTCCGCTGCGCAGCCTCCTGTCGCCGAGCGCCGTCGCCGACTCGTTCGCCGCGCTGCTCGCGCAGGGAACGCTACGGCGTAACCCGAACCTGCGGTTCGCGGCGATCGAGACCGGCGCGGACTGGGTGACCCCGCTGTTCAAGTCGTTGAAGAAGTCGTTCGTCCAGAACCCCGACACGTGGGCCGAGGACCCGCGTGAGACCTTCCGCCGGCAGGTCTGGGTGTCTCCGTTCCACGAGAACGACCTGGCGGAGCTGAAGACGATGATCGGCGCGGACCGGATGCTGATGGGCTCGGACTGGCCGCACGTCGAGGGACTCGCCGAGCCGCTCACGTTCACCAAGGACCTCGAGGCCGCCGGCTTCGACGACGCCGAGATCCAGCTGGTGATGCACGACAACGCGCAGGCACTGATCGGAGCCTGACACACCGACGGCCGGCGCTCGCGGATCCCGGCCGAATCCTCGGTCTCGTTCCCGCGTGGGAAGCGCGCGCCGCGGCCGACCCGCGTCGCCCACAGCCAGCGCCGGGCCGTGGCACGCCTTCGTCATCGCCAACGACTCGGACTTCGGCCTGTCCGGTTCTGTCTGAACCGCCGACCCGGCACACGGGGTGGCGGTCGGCAGGCGGGTACGCACCGGTGCCTTCGCCATCAACTCCGGCACGCTCCACGAGTGCCGGTTTTGCCGGTAAATGGCGCCACACCGACCGCAAGTTCCACCGGGTGTCATGAGGTGCATGGCTCCACCGGGATTGCGCGGGATTGTCCCCTGCTGGCCGAATTGATTCGGCAGAATAATATTGATGTACTCGTTGTGCGGGCACTCCGTTTCTGTCCAGTGGAGGTGCTGCACGTGCAATCGAGACCTGCCGCGGCCCGTCGTCACTGGACACTGCGTCGCATATCGTCTGTATGCGCGCTTTATCTGCTCCTGGTGACTGTTTGCTCATTCGTCCTTCCGTCGCGTGTGGGTGCTGTCATCACGGCGTGCGCGAACGCCATCGGATGCCTGGTCGCGGCGACCTGTCTGGTGTGGACGGGTTGGCGGGCTCGTGGGGCCGACCGGCGTTGGCGGCTGATCACCGGACTGGCCGCCGTCCCGCTGGGGCTGACGTCGGTCTGGCACGTCCGGTGGGCGTTCGACCACGGCTCGGCTGTTGCTGTCAACCCGCCGACCGCTGTCGATGCCGCCCTGCTGATCGTCGCGCTGTCCTTGGCGGGCTTGCTGACTTTCCCCACCGATCCGCTCGATTCCCTGGACCGCCGGATTGGTGCGAGTCAGAATGCGCATCGCTGGTATGTGATCATGGTGCTGGACAGCCTGGTGGTCGTCGGGGCCGTCGCACTGCTGGTGTGGTCGACCATGCTGAAGTCCCTGGCCCGGGCGCAACACATCGACACGTCGGGGTTGGTCTCCTATGTCGTGGCGACCATCGGGTATATGATCTTGCTGTCTGGAGTGGTTCTCCTTTCGACCTTCCGGCGGCCGCGGTCGAGGCCGGTGCTGGCATTGCTGGGTGCGGGTCTAAGCGTGATCTTGCTGTGCATGACGATCTACCTCTTTGTGATCGTCATGGGTGGCCGCAGCATCTCGCCGGCCGTGGACGTCCTTGCCGCGGCCGGCTGGACGATGATCTTGTTGGCCTGCCTGGTTCCGGTCCCGAGGTTGGCGGCGCCTGCCCAGCCATGTAGCCCACAGACGCTGTGGATCCAGGCCGTATTGCCGTATCTGGCGATCGGCGCGGCAGGCGGGCTCGCGGCCATCCAGCTGATCGTGGACGGCGCCATCGGCAGTGTCGAGACATACGTCCTGCTCGGCCTGCTTCTGTTGATCATGGCTCGGCAGATGACGATGCTGGGTGAGAACACCCGGCTACTGGCATTGGTTCGAAGGAGCCAGCGAGAGCTACACCACCAGGCGTTCCACGACCCTCTCACCGGCCTGGCGAACAGAGCGCTGTTCGCCGACCGGTTGGAGCACACGCTCGCCTCCCGGGACAGCGGACCGTTCGCACTGGCGTTCTGCGATCTCGACGACTTCAAGCGGATCAACGACACCCTGGGACACGCCGCGGGAGACGAACTGCTGCGGATCACCGCGGCGCGTCTGCGCGACGCCGTCCGGTCCGGGGACACGGTCGCCCGGCTCGGCGGCGACGAGTTCGCGCTGCTGCTCGAAGGCGGTGGGGAGGATCCGGAGGCCGTGTGCCGGCGGCTGGCCACGACGATCCGGACCCCGTGCACACTCATGGGACACTCCCGGCCCATCGGGGCCAGTCTCGGACTCGTCCTGGCTGATCCGACTCGTCACCCAGCAGCCGAAACCCTGCTGCGGGATGCCGATCTGGCGATGTACGAGGCGAAGCGCGCCGGCAAGGGTGGGTTGGTCGTCTACAGCTCGGATCTGTCGACACCGGAGTCGGCTCCGCAGATGCGCGCCGATCTCGACCGGGCGCTGCGCGCGGACGATCCCGACAATGCCCTCGAAGTGCGCTATCGACCCGTGGTCGATCTCCGCACCTGGCGGACGGTCGCGGTCGAAACGATACCGTGCTGGAGCCGGGGGCACCTGCGGGAGCCCGCGTTCGAACCGCTGTATCGACTGGCGGACGAG
The DNA here is from genome assembly GCF_016786325.1 of Frankia nepalensis. GTDB lineage: Bacteria > Actinomycetota > Actinomycetes > Frankiales > Frankiaceae > Pseudofrankia > Pseudofrankia nepalensis. The sequence goes on from NZ_JADWYU010000099.1 coordinate 48,865, forward strand.
GCCGGGCTGGCCATGCCGTTGCTCGACTTCATCTTTCGGCGGGTCTGCCGCGACATGTGTGCCCGTGGTTCCCGTGGTTCACGGGTGGCTTCCGTGCCTGTCTTCGTCACTGTTCCGATAGACCGTGATCTCGAGGACACGCCTGTCGCCGGTGTCGCCGATCTGCTGGCCGACCGCGGCCTGCCCGCACGGTCGATCATCTTGACGCTCATGAGCGGTCATGGTCTCCCGGACCTGTCCGTCGCGGCCCCGGCGCTACGACGTCTCGGGGCCCGAGACATCCGCCTGGCCCTCGACGGAGCCGGCGGTGACCAGAGCACACTCGCCGCCTGGTACGAGGTGCCGATCCAGATCGTCAGGCTCGACCGCCGCCTCACGCGGCTTGGCGACGTGTCGACCCGAGGGCGTATCGACCTGGTGCGGGAGGCTCTGCTCGCCCTCGCGGCGCGGCTCGGGCTGACCGTGGTCGCCACGGGGCTCGACGCGCCCGCCCAGGCACGTTCGTTGGCCGCGGCCGGCTGCCACCTCGGGACCGGTCCTCTCTGCGGCCCGCCCCGCCCCATGGAGGACGTGTTTGTCGCCGCGGAGCATCGGCGGCTGGGCCGTCATGGCCTGAGGCCAGGTCGTGGCCCGCCTGTCAGCCTCTTACGCGGTCGCCGATCGCGCCATCCCCGCGCAGGGCCCTGAGCTCGTCCGGGCCGGCGACCTCCCCCAGCACGGCCTCATTGTGTTCGCCGAGCGTGGGGGACCGCAGTCGCAGCCAGGCCGGAACCGAGGCGAATCGGAACGGCAGCGTCGGCAGCCGCGTCCGGCCGGTCACCGGATGGTCCTCGGTCTCGAACAGACCGCGATGGCGCAGCTGCGGGTTGCGGACCATGTCACGAGCCGCGATCACCACCTCCGCGGGGACGCCGAGGGCTGAGATCTCCTCCGCCGCGGTGGCGGCCTCCCGCCCGGCGAACCATTCCCCCAACCGCCCGTCGAGCTCGTCGTGCCGGTCGTGTCTCGCGGCCGCGAGGGCCAGCGTGGCGTCGTCCCGCCAGCCCAGGTGGTGGCGCAGCCGCTCCCACTGCGCGTCGTCGGCCACGGACAGCGCCACCCACTGGTCCTCGCCCGCGCACCGGTAGACGCCCTGGGGCGCCGCGAGCCGGCTTCGGGCACCCTGCCGGCTCAGCAGCGTTCCGTTCACCTCGTACTCGAGATGCGGTTCGATCGCGGCGTTCAACGCGGCCTCGACCATCGCGACCTCGACGTGCACACCGGTACCGGTCGTGTCTCGCACCCGCGTCGCGAGCAGCGCCGCGAACACGGCATGCACGCCGGCCAACGGGTCGCACGCCCCGCCCACCAACAGCGGCGGACCGGCGGGGGAGCCGGTCAGCCAGGCGAGGCCCGTGATCGACTCGATGGTCTGCGCGAAACCGGTGCGGTCCCGCCACGGGCCGTCGAGCCCGAAGGCCGGCATCCGCATCATGACGAGGGCGGGGTTGACCTCGCGCAGCCGGTCCCAGCCGAGCCCGAACTGCTCCATCACCCGCGGTGTGTAGTTCTCCACGACCACATCCGCCGTCGAGGCCAGACGTTCGAACAGCGACACCCCCCGCGGCGTGTTCAGGTCCAGGGTGACCGCGCGCTTGTTGACGTTGGCCGCGTGGAAGACCGGCCCCCACTCCCACCAGCGGTCCTCGGTCGGCGGCCGGACTGACACGTACCGCATCTGGTCGGGCCGACCGACCGACTCCACCTTGATCACATCCGCGCCCAGGGCGCCGAGCAGGCTCGTCGCGGCCGGCCCGGCCCACCATGCCGTGCAGTCCAGGACACGCAGGCCGGCCAACGGGAGCCCGTCCCGCTGCGGCGGAGCCCCGCGCGGCTCCCAGCCGACCGCGTCCGAGCGCGGCGACGGCACCGTGCCAGGCGGCGGCGCCTGCCTGCCCCCGAGCAGATAGGGCGGGCGGGGCTGACGAAACCGGCCGGACGCGGACCGGCGGAAGACACCCCTCGCGACGAACTGCTCGAAGTCGGCGACGTTTGCGCCGTGCAGGACGGGGCCAGCCGGAATCCGGAAGTCCGACGCCTCGGCCAGGACCTCCGCGGACGTCCGCGCGGTCGAGTACGCGTGCACGCCGGCGAGGAACTCGTCGCGTCGGGCGAATCGGCTCACGGCACGGGCGAGGCCGCCGTCTGCCGACCATTCCGGCCGGCCGACCTGAACGCAGAAGTCCTGAAACTGTGTCGCGCTGTTGGTCGTGACGGTGACGAACCCGTCCGATGCCGGCAGCACGGACGGGATCTCGACTCTCCGGCCCGTGCCGACCACCGGCGGCCAGCCGGCCATCTGGGCGAAGACCGACGGGTAGGTCGACATCGACGTCGCCATGCAGTCGAGCATCGCGACGTCGACATGCTCCGGCCGGCCGGTCCGCAACGCCGCGACCGCGGCCAGGGCCGCGTACGTACCGGTGATCCACTCCCCGAGCCGGTTGCCCGCCGGCACCGGAGGATCCTCGGGGAACCCTCGGCTGCCCGTCGACCCGCAGGCGGCCTGCAAGGTGAACTCGGTCCACGGCCTCCCGGCCCACGGGCCGTCGACGCCGAACGGCGTGACCGTCACCACCACCCGTGCCAGGCCGACGTCCGCCGGATCCGAGGTGACCAGCACATCGGCCAGGCCAAGCAGGTCCGTGTCATCCGCGACCGAACGCTTCCCGGCGTTCAGGAACTCGAACAGCGCCCCCGACTCCCGCGATCGCCCCGGATCGTCCACGGGCTCCACGATCACCACGTCCGCGCCGGCGTCCGTCAACAGCTTCGTGCAGTACGGCCCGGCGATCCCCGACGTGCGGTCCAGGACCCTGACACCCGCCAAGGGCCGCGCCGTGGCCTCGGACATCGACAACTCCGTTGGTCCCTGTGCCGGCATTTCTCAGTGCTCGTGGATGACGACGCCGCGGATGTTCTTTCCCTCGAGCAGGTCCCGGTAGCCCTGGTTGATGTCATCAAGGCCGTACCTGGTCGTGATGAGTTCGTCGACCATCAGCTCGCCGCCGCGATAGAGATCGAGCAGCCTTGGAATGTCGCGCAGTGGGTTGCAGCCGCCGAACCGAACTCCCTGCAAACACTGCTGGTAGCCCACGAGCGCGCCCGTGTTCACACCCAGCAGGTGATCCCGGGACCCTCCGGAGGTGATCGTGACCTGTCCCAGTTTTCCCACGATCGAGGTGGCCTGATTCAGAACCTGCTCGTCCAGGACACCGACCACGACGATCGCGTGGTCGGCACCCCGGCCCTGGGTCATCCTCAGCACGGCCGTGCGGGCGTTGCCGGCGGTCTCGAAGACATGGGTGGCGCCGAAGGTGAGTGCCTTTTCCCGCTTGAAGGCGACCGGGTCCACGACGACGACATGACGCGCTCCCGCCTGCCGGGCGCCCTGGACCGCGTTGCTGCCGACGCCACCGGCCCCGAAGATCACCACGGTGTCGCCTGCCGAGACGCCGGCGCAGTACACGGACGAGCCCCAGCCCGTCGGTACGCCGCAGCCGATCAGGGCGGCCACTTCGAAGGGAATGTCCTCGCCGAGACGGATGCACGAGGTCTCCGGCACCACCGCGTACCGCGAGAATGTTCCTAATCCGCACAGCGCCCCGACGTCCTCGGTTCCGTCGTGGAACCGGAAGGAACCGTCGGGAAGGTGCCCGGTCCGCGTGTCCGGGCCGTCGTCGCAGAGGTTCTGGTGGCCGGTCGAACAGTAGTGGCACCGGCCGCAGACGGGCAGGGAGGAACAGACAACGTCATCACCGGGGGCGACCCGGGTGACTCCCGGCCCGACCGACTCCACGATCCCCGCGCCTTCGTGACCACCCACGATCGGGTACCGCACCGGCGTCAGGCCAGTACGCACGTGCTCGTCCGAACGACACAGCCCGGCCGCCATGAACTTGATCCGTACCTCGTGCGCCCGCGGCGACTCCAGACGCAGATCGACCACGTCCCACCACTGCTGGGGTCCCCGGCACACCGCGGCACGCGTCGTGATCGTTCCCACCGCTGCCCCCTCACCCTCGATGCCTGACCTGGTGGCCTCGTGGTCAATCGGCTGGTAGCGCCGCAGGAGCGGACCCCCTGGTCGATTGTGTAGTGTGTACTAACTGTCTAAATGGCGCAAGGAGAGTTCGTGGCTGCCGGAGCCTCGTGATCGGAGAGGTCGCGCTCGCCGGGCGGCCGGGAGCTGGGCTGATCGCCCTTGGGCGTGCGCAGGCGCGTGCGCTGCCTGACGCTCGCCCATCGGCGTGGATTTTGTATATAAAATCCGAACGGCCGGGCAGGGATCGGAGGTGGGTGGTAGCGATCAAAGCACTCTGGGAGAAGGAGAGCCGTGCCTCCCGACGCCGCCGCCCGCTGAGCCGGCGGCGGTGGGAGACCTCGTGACGGACGGGCTCCTGCCCGAGGGTCAGCGGACACGCGCGGTGCCGCCGGTTATGGGCGCGCTCGGGCTCGCGGCGCTGCTCACCGGGGCCGCACTGCCCACGGTCGATTTCTTCATCGTGAACGTCGCGCTCCCGCGGATCGACGCGGATCTCCACGCCTCGACGTCCGCGCTGACCCTGGTCGTGGCCGGGTACGCGATCTCCTATGCGCTGCTGCTCGTCATCGGTGGGCGCCTCGGTGACCGGCTTGGCCGGCGGCGGCTCTTCCTCACCGGCCTCGCCGCCTTCGTCGTCGCCTCGCTGGCCTGCGGGCTCGCGCCCGGCATCGTGGCACTGGTCGTCGGCCGGGTCGCGCAGGGCGCGTCGGCGGCGCTCATGCTCCCGCAGATCCTCGCCACCATCCAGAGCACGACCGAGGGGGAACAGCGCGCCCGGGCAATCGGCCTGTTCAGCGCCGTGGGCGGGATATGTGTGATCGTCGGCCAGGTCCTCGGCGGTCTGCTTGTCGCCGCGTACATCGCTGGCGCCGGGTGGCGGCCGATCTTCCTGCTGAATCTGCCGATCGGGGTTGTCGCGCTGGCGCTCGCCTGGCGGACGGTGCCCGATACCCGCTCAGCCACACCGGCGCCCGTCGACTGGCTCGGCACCCTCGTGTTCGGCGCCGCGACGCTCGCTCTGCTGGTGCCGCTGGATCTGGGGCGGACCTGGGGCTGGCCATGGTGGACCTGGTTGCTGCTGGGCGTCGCGGTGTCCGCGGGGGCGTTCCTCGTCCGGGTGGAACGGCGGGCGGAACGTCAGGGCCGTGCCCCGCTGCTGCCGCCTTCCCTGCTGCGTGTGCCGAGCATGTGGAAGGGCCTGCTGATGAACTCTCCATGGTTCGGCGTGTTCGGTGGGTTCAGTTTCGCGTACACGGTGACCTTTCAGGACGCCCTGCGGCGTGGGCCCCTGGAAGCCGGGCTCGGCCTCGCGCCCATGGCGCTGGGCGCTTTCCTCGCCGCGATGCGCAGCGCGCGGGTCGTCACCAGAATCGGCGGTCCGCGCGTGGTGTCGCTCGGGGCGGCGATCCAGGGCCTCGGCATCTTCGGCACGATGACGGCGACGTTCGCCGCGTGGCCGGGTCTGGGCGCGGCGATCCTCATCCCCAGCATGTTCGTCACCGGCGCCGGCCAGGGGCTGGTGATGACGGCGCTGTACCGGGTGGTGCTCTCCCGGGTGCCACCGGATCTCGCCGGAGCGGGCAGCGGGGTACTGACCACCAGCCAACAGGCCGTGACCGCCCTCGGGGTCGCGGTCATCGGCAGCCTGTACGAGGCCCTGGCGACCCCGTCCTCGCTCGGCCCGCGTGACGCGTTCCTGGTCGTGCTGGGAATTCAGCTGGCCGTTGTCGCGCTCGTCGCATGCTTCGGCCGGACACTTCCCGACCTGCCGGAACACGCCGAGCGACCTGCCCGAACACACCGACGGCTCCCGACAGCCGAGAGGCTCGCACGGTAGACCGCTATCTGGACGCCGACGCCAACGTACCGGCCGGTCGGCTCGGGGAAGGCATGCGGATGTCGGGTGGGTACGCCGCCCGCCCGCCCGTGGCGGCCGGCGTCACCTTGCCCGGGGGGCGCTGGTCGTCGGCGTCACCGTGACCGTCGCCGTCGGCTGGGTACTGCTACTGCTCGCCCTCGGCCTCGCTGCAGGCCTGCTGGCCCGTGTCTAGGCGAACCGGCGGTCCGTCAGGCAGGCTCGCTGAACCGCAGTATCAGGCCACGACTCGACCCGATGATCGAGTTCTGGGCTCACCGACACCGCATATACGCATAGCTCGCGAAAGTGCAGGTAGGGCGTCTGTGGGGTAATGGTTCGTGTCGGCCGGGTTAGTTGAACCCCCACGCCCGTCTACGCAGTTCAGAGACGATGTTGATCTCTTACGTTGTGTCCGAGGGGGGTTCAACCCACTCGTACATGATTGGTATTCGAGAGGTTTTCGACCTCTCGCTCCTGGCGACGGGCAACGGGACATGCTGATGATCCGTAGATGATTTGGCTGTTCAGGCGTCATGCGCCAAGGCGTGCGGTGTCGAGGTGTGGGCCGATGGTCCGAATCCGGGTTCTGGCACGGTACAGGGTGTGAGTGCGCGCGGGCGGAGCGCGGTCGGCGGGCTGGAGCTGGATGCGTTGGCCGTCGAGTTGGCGTTGTGGCACGCCGATCTGGCGGCGCGGCGTGAGGATCTCGATGTCCTTTCACGGGCCCTGTGGGCCGCAGACGCGGCAGAGCGAGCGCGTTGGAACGCATTGCTGCGTGCAGACTTGGGTGGGTGACTGCGACAGCTAACCCCGAGCCCGTGACCTGGTCCGACGGGCTTCGTGCAGTGATCTTCGATCTGGATGGCACGTTGCTCGACCACGAGAGCTCGGCCGTCGCGGCGTTGCGCCAGTGGGCGCCGCGGCTCGACGTCGAGACCGTCACCGACACGCCGCTGGCCGCCTGACCCGCAGCACGGTGCCCTCAGTCACCCGCGCGTGCGCGGCCGCGTGGGCTCGCCCGGCGAGCACGCTCATCGTGTCCCGCTCTCCTCGTAGCCGGCCCGTCAGTACGACCTTGGCAAGCCGAGGCTGTGCTGCGCGACGTAGTTCAAAATCATTTCCCTGTTCACGGGCGCGATCCGCAGCACGCGCGCGAGCCCCCACATCGGTACCAGGCCGAACTCGACCGACATGCCGTTGCCGCCATGGGTCTGGATGGCCGCGTCGACCGCGGCGAGCGCGGCCTCGGCCGCCGCGTACTTCGCCATGTTCGACAGCTCTGCGGCGGGCTGGCCGTGGTCGTGCGCCCACGCCGCCTGCCGCGTCATGAGCTGCGCGAGTGATGTCTCGATCTTCGCCTTGGCGAGTGGGTGCGACACCCCTTGGTGGGCGCCGATCGGCACGGTCCAGACCTTGCGCGACCGCGCGTACTCGACGCCTCTGTCCAGGGCGTGACGGGCAATGCCCAGGCAGATCGCCGCGCCGGTAATCCGTTCCGGGTTGAGCCCGTGGAACACCTGTCGGAAGCCGTCACCGTGCGTTCCGACCAGCGCGGTTGCGGGTATCCGAACGTCGTCGAAGAAGACCATGAACTGCTTTTCTGGGATCTGGGCGGCGACCGGAATCGGACTGGCGGTGAGCCCGGGAGTGTCGGTCGGGACGATGAAGAGGGAGAGCAGCCCTCGGCCGTCCTCGCGGATGCCGGTTCGTGCCGCGACGAGCACCGCGGCCGCCTCGTCGAAGCCAGAAATGTAGTACTTCTGGCCGTGGAGCACCCACTCGTCGCCGTCGCGCTCGGCGGTCATCGACAGCCGATGAGTGTTGGTCCCGGCCTCCGGCTCGGTGATGGCGAAGACCATTTTGTGCGAGCCGTCGCACAGGCCCGGCAGCCAGCGCTCCTTCTGCGCGTCGTCCCCAAACCGGGCGATCACCTCGCCACTGATCGCGGACGAGACGAGTAGGAGCAGCAACGGGCAGCCGACGCTGGCGCTCTCCTCGCAGACGGCGGCGAGCTCGGTGATCCCGCCTCCTCCGCCGCCGTACTCCTCCGGGAGGTTCACGCCGACGAAGCCCGCCTTCGCCAACTCGGTCCATGCCTGCGTGGTGGGTGCGTTCGCCTGTGCCCGCCCGCGGTAGTACTCCCCGCCGAATGGTTTCGCGATCGCGGCGACGGCTGTCCGCAGCGCTCGCAGCTCCTCGCTGTCCGCCAGATCCACTCGCACCCCTAGTGACTCATCGATGACTAGCTCGGGTCATGGGTGCAGAAGTTCCCGAAGATTCCCCTCAGTTTCTGCCCCGCAGGAGCCAGTTAGTGAATGTAGAGTCACTTTGGCGGTGACGCAAGTCGTCGGTGGACCGCCGGCCGCGGGCGTGCCCCACTGGCGCGTCGTTGGCATGGGGGTCGACGCGTACGCGTCGGTCACCGGTGGTGAGGTCGATCGGTCATCGAGGCGCGAGAGGGCCGCCACGCGCCCGGCCCCGCCGGCGGCCAGCGGCAGTTGAGCCTGGCCGGGAAAAGATCACGCGCTCGGTCGGGTGCGCGCTGAACAGGAGAGAGGAACGCCGCGCCATGCCTCTCGTCGAATACGATCAGGGCACCCGTGGGGTGGCCACCGTCATAGTCAACGACCCCGCGACGCGTAACGCCCTGAGTGACTGGATGCTCGACGAATTGATCGGTCGGCTTGAACAGGTACGGGCGGACGACTCCGTTGGAGTAGTCGTGCTCGGATCCGAGAGCGTCGCCGCGTTCCGTGCGAAGCGGCAGTCGCGTTGGTCGGGGGGCAATCCCACCGGAGAGTGGTCCTGCTCGTTTCCGCCCTGAAGTCGTCAGCGTTGAACATTCCTTGAGGCGGAAGTTCCGTGGTGGCGCTCGCGGCCGTGAGTCGGCGGCGACCGGCGGCTGTGGCCGGCGTCACCCTCCATGGTTCGCTCGCGCTGTTTGATCGCGACCTGCCGAGTTTCAGAGAGCTCCGTGCTTCCGGAACACATCATCCACGCGGCCAGCGCGGGAGACCTGCGTCTCAACTGAGAGAGTTACTTCCACATAGCTAATACTATCTCGGTGAGTGCCCGAGCGTTGCGTCGGTTTCTGCGGCGTTGCGCCGTCGGGCCCGCCGCTGCTCCTGGCTTCGGAGTGGGGTTCACGCGCCGGGACCGGGACTCGGCGAACCGCGGAGGTGGTGTCGGAGATGACCGAGCTGGTGGTGGTGGCCGGCGCCGTGGATAGTGCCGGTCGGGCCGGCGGCGATCGTCTGGTGGGGACCGCCGAGACGGCTGACACGGTGGCGCGGGAGCTGATGGGGCTGCGGATCGACCCGGGCAGCGGCCGTGGCGAGCTCGTGGCTGTCCCGCACCTTCTTAACGCGGTCGGAGGGCTGTGGGGCGGCGCGGGGTTGGCTGTTGCTCTCGCCCTGGGCGCGCAGGTGCTGGAACGGCCACCGCTGCGGGCAAGTGTGCAGTACATCAGCCCGATTCGAGCCGGCGAGCGGCTGGAGCTTCGGGTGGAGCCTGGCCACCATGGCCGACAGCTGTCACAGGCCGTCGTCCGCGGCACAGTGGAGGGACGGCTGGCCCTGGTCGCCACCGGAACCTTCGGGGAACAGGCTGGCGATGGCCGCTCAGGCGACGCGGTCAGTATCCCGGATGGACCCGCGGACCGGCAGCTGGTGGCCCCGCCCGCTGGGGTGCCGGCGCCGGAACAGTGCCCGGAACGGACGGTGCCGGCCGACCCACCGGGGGCGGCGCCAGGAATGCGGGGGTGCTTCGAGGAACGCTGGGCGCGTCCGATGCCGCCGGAGCTGACGGGTAGTCCGTCCGATGGGCGTAGCGTTCTGTGGCTGCGCCCACGGGCGCACCTGCCGATGTCGGCGGTTCTGCTCGCCTTGCTCGCGGATTTCGCTCCCGCCGCCATCAGCGTGGCACGCGGCGTGCACACCTACGGTGCCAGCCTCGACAACAGCATCCGGGTCGTCGATGTCCCGACGGACCAGGCTGGCAATGAACAAATCCGCTGGGTGTTGCTCGACGTCAGGGTCGAGGCGCTTGTGCGCGGCGTCGCGCAGCTCCACACGCGGATGTTCGACGAGGACGGCCGCCTCCTCGCGACCGCCGGCCAGTCCATGATCGAGAGTCGACCGCCCTGGCTCTGACGCCGTGCCCCTGGCGACTCGACGCATGGCGACGAGGACAGGGGAGCGACGTACCGCTGGTGGCCGGATGACCGCCAGAGGGCTCCTCTCGGCCCGGCAGCCGAGAGACATAGCACGTGCTATTGTCGGTCGGCACCGACAGGCTCCGGCTGACCACGACGTGATCACATGAGGGCGGCATCTGGGCTGGACTCCAGGAGGACGCCGATGGACACACCTGTTGTCGATCCGACCCCTGCGGAGGCACGCCCCTGACGCACGATCTGGTCATTCGCGGCGGCCTCGTCGTCGATGGGTCTGGCAGTAAGCCGGCGCCCGGCGATGTCGCCATCGACGGGGACCGCATCACCGAGGTCGGGCCGTGCATGGTGTGAACGCCGGTGGCCTGGTCGGGCACTGCGCGGTCCGCTGTGCCCGCCCTGTTCAGCGCCGACGACCGCGGCGCGCTTCGCCCGGGCGTGTTTGTGGACTTGAACGTGATCGACCTTGATGGACTGCGCCTGCATGCCCCCGAGTACGTCCACGACGTTTCCGGCGGCGTCGGCCGGTTCGTGCAACGGCCCAGCGGATACCGCTGGGCCCTGGTCAACGGCCCCCCGACCGCCGAGGACGGCCAACCCACGGGCGCGCTGCCCGGCCAGCCGCTACACGGAGACAGCCAGCCGAGACGCTGCGGGTTATGACGGTTCCTCGTGACAGATGAGGGAGAGGGAATCGGCAATGCCGATCAAGGTGGATGTGATGTTGTCGAACTCGGTCGTGGACGCGGCCGAGCGGGCCCGGGCGTTGGAGCGCGCCGGTGTGGATGGGGTGTTCAGCTTCGAGAACTCGCACGACCTGTTCTTCCCGCTGGTCGCGGCGGCTCCGGTGTGCTCGCTGGACCTGATGACGAACGTCGCGATCGCCTTCCCACGCAGCCCGCTGCATCTGGCGCACGCGGCCTATGACCTGCAGCTGCTGTCGCGGGGCAGGTTCCGGCTCGGGCTCGGCTCGCAGGTGCGGGCGCACGTGGAGAAGCGCTACGGCGCCCGGTGGGGCAAGCCGGTGGCGCAGATGCGCGAATGGGTGCAGGCGACGAAGACGATCCTGAACAGCTGGCAGGACGGCACCCGGCTGGACTTCCGCGGCGAGTACACCACCCACACCCTGATGACTCCGGCGTTCAGCCCGGGGCCGAACCCCTACGGGGTGCCGAAGGTGCTGGTGGGGGCGCTTGGGCCGAGGATGAACCAGATGGCGGCCGAGGTAGCCGACGGGATCCTGGTGATGCCGTTCAACAGCGACCGGCACATGCGGGAACGCACGATGCCGGCGATCGAGGCCGGTCTGGCCGCCGCTGGCCGTAGCCGCGCCGACCTGGAGATCACCGCCGAGGTGATCGTCGCGGTCGGGCGGACCGAGGAGGAACTGGCCGCGGCGAGGGCCGCGCGCGGCCTGCTGGGGTTCTACGGTTCGACGCCGTCCTACCGGCCGGTGCTGGAGGTGGAGGGCTGGGGTGACCTGCAGCCCGAGCTCAACGCGCGCTCCAAGCGCGGCGACTGGGCCGGCATGACCGAGCTGATCACCGACGAGATGTTCGAGACGATCGCCGTCCACGGCACCCCCGACCAGGTGGCCGACGAGATCATCCGCCGCTACGGCGACTGCGACCGCGTCTGCGCCTACTTCCCCGGCTACCAGGTCGGCGATGACCTGATCGGCGACCTGGCGCGGTCGCTGCATGCCGCGTCCGCGAAGGCAGACGGCCAGGACGCCGTGGCCGGGGCGGTGGCGCTGTGACGGTCCTGTTCGACCTCACCGACGGGGTCGCGACGCTCACCCTGCACCGACCCGAGGTGCGCAACGCGTTTGGCGGCGCGATGGCCCGCGACCTCGTCGCGGCCTATGAACGCTGCGACACCGACGACGCGGTCCGCGCGGTCGTACTGACCGGCACGCCGCCGGCGTTCTGCGCCGGCGCGGACATGACGTCGGGCGGGGACACGTTCGCCAGCCCCGACAGTTCGACGTTCAGCGCGGCGGGGCTGGGCATGCCGGCGTGGCGGGTGCGCAAGCCGGTCATCGCGGCGGTCAACGGCCACGCGATCGGCATCGGCTTCACCCTGACCCTGCAGTGCGACATCCGGATCTTCGCCGCCGACGCGAAGTACGGCATCGTCCAGGCCCGCCGAGGCGTCCTCGGTGACGCCTACTCGCACTGGACGCTGCCCCGGATCGCCGGCATGTCCGGCGCGGCGGAGATCCTGCTGACCGGGCGGACGTTCAACGGCCAGGAGGCGCACGGCCTGGGTGTGTGCAGCCGGGTGCTGCCGAACGACGAGGTCCTGCCCGCCGCGCTCGCGCTGGCCCGCGACATCGCGGCCAACACCGCCCCCCTGTCCGTCGCCTACAGCAAGCGCCTGCTCTGGGACAGCTGGGGCCTGGACCCGGCCGGCGTCGAGGCACGCGAGACGGCGGCGCACCACCACACCATGGGCGCGCCGGACGCCAGGGAAGGCGTCCTCGCCTTCCTGGAACGCCGCCCGCCGCGCTGGCGGGGCAGCGTCGCCACCGAGTGGTCCGACGACTGACGCACGCCCGTCGCACGCCCCAGCGGAAGGAACTCGACTATGGACAACGGCGTGACCCAGCCGGTCGCGATCGTCACGGGCGCGAACACCGGCATCGGCCTCGAAACAGCCCTCGGCCTGGCTGAGCAGGGGATGCGGGTGGTAGCCACCGCGCGGGACCCACGTCGCGGCGCCGAGGCGGTCGCCGAGATCGAGCGCCGGACCGGCAGGACCGTCGACCTCGTACCGCTCGACCTGGCCTCGTTCGCCTCGATCCGCCGGTTCGCCGCGACCGTGCTGGAACGCTACCCGCGCATCGACGTCCTCGTGCACAACGCCGGGCTCGCGCCGGGCGGGCACCGCTGGGAGACGGCGGAGGGCTTCGAGGCGGCCTTCGGCGTCAACCACCTCGGCCCGTTCCTGCTGACCGGCCTCCTGCGGGACCGGATCGTCGCGAGCGCGCCGGCCCGGATCATGATCGTCTCGTCCGGCGCCTACCGCATGGCACCGGACGGCCTCTGCTTCGACGACCTGCAGCACCGGGAGAACTTCCACACGCTCCAGGTCTACGCGGAGTCCAAGACCGCGAACATCTATTTCACGCACATCCTCGCCCGCCAGCTTGCCGGCACCGGGGTGACGGTCAACGCCGTCAACCCGGGCTACGTCGCCACGCAGCTGGGTCAGCCCCGCGAGGCCGACCTCGCCCACGCGGTCGCCGTGCCGCGCGACAACGCGGCGTCGAGCGCCGTGCTCGCGAACCTCCCGGAGCCGATGACCGCGGCGCGGGGCGCGATCCCGTCGATCACGCTGGCCACGGCCGCGGAGCTGGCCACGACGACCGGTGTCTACTTCGACCGGACCAGGCCGGCGACGCTGACCCCCGTCGCCGCTGACCTCGACCTCGCCCAGCGGCTCTGGGACGAGAGCGAACGACTCGTCGCCCTGCACCCCGCCCACTGACCCCCGGCGACCACGGCCGCCCGAGGCGCTGGCCTCGGGCGGCCGGACCCACCGCGCCGCCCCTGGGCGCGCGGCAGTTCTGATCATCTTTCTTGGCGTCCCAGACAGGCCGACGGCTGGCTCGTCGGCCGCGAGGAGTGATGCAACGTGTCCATCGGTCTCGACGAGGACCACGCCGCGCTGGCGGACGCGGTGCGCGGCTTCGTGTCCCGGCACGCTGGGTCCGAGCGGGTCCGGGCGGGGCTGGATCGGTGGGTCGCGGGCGCGGCTCCCGACTACTGGCGGGCGATCGTCGAGCAGGGCCTGACCTGGCCGCACCTGCCGGAGAACCTCGGCGGCGCCGAGGCGGGCGAAATTCGTCCAGAATCTTTGGCGCCGACGCTGCGGACTCGGCACCGATGCCAAACCCAGCCGTCGGCTCACGGCGGAGTTCCCCGAGTTCGCCTTGGCTGTCTGGCCAGGTAACCAACCCGTCGTGGTCATGCCTCCGGCCTGCTCAACGAGACAGCGCCGGTATTCTTGACACGCCGCTAGATGCAATGCATAGTATTCGCTATGTTGACCCCGCCGTGTGGGTGCCATACCCACAACGAGGCTCGACGTGCCGCGGGCAGTGGATCGACTCGCCGCGCCGCGTCGCCTGGGGCGGGCACGCGACGGAGCGGCACCGCCCAGTGGCCGGGGTGCTTCCGTTGGTGGGATACCTTCGTCAGATAGGGCAATGACGCTGTGGAGCGACTGATATCCGCCGACTCGCACGTCCAGATGACGCACGAGCAGGTCAAGTACCATCTCCCTTCGCGCCTGCACGAGGCGTATGACAAGGCGTCCGGTGACTATGAAGCCAGGATGAACCGGGGCGCCGGCGCGGCGAACCGTGCCGGCGCCAAGGGAGGTCAGGCCAGCTCGGCATCCAACGCGGTATTCGGTCGTAAGGCCTACTACGACCCGGTGGCGCGCCTGGAGGACATGGACACCGATGGCGTCGAGGCCGAGGTGCTCTACAGTGAGGTCAGCGCATTTCGCTACCTGGCCTCCGTCGAGGGCGGCGTCGACGAGACCGTCCAGGCGTTCAACGATGCGCTGGCTGACTTCGCCAGCACCGACCCCAATCGGTTGATTGTCTCCTACCAGATCCCGATCCACGATATCGATCTCGCGGTCCGCGAGGTCCAGCGGGTGGCGGCCAAGGGCGGTAAATCGCTCCAGATGCCGGTTTTCCCGAGCGAGTTCAAGCTGCCGGAGTACTTCGACGAGCGGTATGCTCCGCTGTTCTCCGCGATCGAGGAGACCGGGCTGCCGATCTGCTTCCACATCGGCCTGAACACGAACCTGGCAGACCTGTTCATGCGGGACCCGACCCCGAACAAGGGGATCGCGGTCCCGCTGGTGCCGCTGATGACCGCCGAGGCTCTCGGTATGATCATCATGGGTGGGGTGCTTGAGCGCCACCCGCGGCTCAAGGTGGTCTTCGTGGAGCCCGGCCTGGCCTGGGTCGCCTGGTGGCTGGAGACGGTGGACGACATGGTCCGCCGGCAGGGCTACAAGTTCCCGGCGATCAAGGAAATGCCGAGCGAGTACTACTATCGCAATGTCTTCCTGACGTTCATCGACGAGAGCGTCGGCCTCCAGCGCGTGCGCGACCTGCTGGGCGTCAACAACATCATCTGGTCGACTGACTTTCCGCACCCGGTGACCAGCTGGCCCAACTCCCGGGCCGTGGTCGACAAGATTTTCACCGGTATCCCGGCCGAGGAGCGCAAGGCCATGGTCTCCGGCAACGCGGCCCGCGTCTGGAATCTGTAAGCAGGGTCGTAGACGGCGCGGCGCGACCTCCGCTCGCCCGGGACCGAAGGCCAGGACGGCGTTTCGGCGTTCTGAGGTCCGTAGAAGCCAGGCATGCTGAGCAGGCCCGCTGGGGCCGGCTCACACCGCGCTGGGCCGCGTCGGGAGCGTAAGGCCAGGCGGGGACTACATCGCCATTCCGGTGCCGGGCGCGCCGCCGTCGGCCTGGACGAGTCTCCTGCCTGGCCGGCCGCGCTCCCCGGTGACCGGGTTGAGGCGTCTGGTCCAGGGCTTCCTGGTCTGGAAGCCAGGACCGGTCACCTGGCCCGCGCAGATCCTGGCGGGTTCCGCACGTATTCATCGGAACTCGGCCTGGGATGACCGGCGCCGTGTGACAGCCCGCTTCGCGGGGCCCTGGTAATCCCCACCCGAAGAGGTGCGAAGACGACGCCGGCCTCAGCATTTCTCGGTGCCTTAGCCGGTGGTGGTTCCTGTGGTTATGACATCGCCGCACCAGTAGCCGTCTGACCGGGCTGGGTCCGAGATGACCTGCCACTGGTCGCCGGACGGGCTCACCTGGACGAAGTTGACACACCTCGCCGGGTCGGCCGGGTGGCGTATGTCATTTGGTGGGATCAGGCCGCCCGCGGTGTAGTCGGGCACCTGGCGCAGGCCCTCGATGAACTTCTCCCGCGTGGGGCAGTCGCCGGCGAGGCTCAGGCCGAGCAGCATCTCGTCGGCGGCGACGTACCCGGCCAGGGCCAGCTGGTCCTGGGGGTTGGTCAGCTCCGGCGCGTAGGTGTCGACGTTGCGCAGGTAGGTGTTCATCGCCTCGGTCCCGAAGGCCGAGTACGAGACGACGACGGTCATGCCGGCCAGTGCCTGCCCCTGAGAGGCCAGTATGTCCGCGTCGTATCCAGTGGCGTTCATCGCCAGCTTGAGTCGCAGGGGCCCCAGGAGCGGGTAGAGCTCGTAGAACGGGTCGGCCTGGATCGTCCCGATGACGCCGTTGGCCCCGCTGTCGCGGATCGCGTCGGCGACCCGGGCGGGGCTGGAGATGCCCTTGGTGATGTCCAGCGTGCCGACCACCTGGACGTTCTGGCTCTGCAGACTCGTGACGACGTGCGCGGCCAGGCTGGCCGACGCCTGGGCCTGCTGGTCGGTGAGCACGAACACCTTGCTCGCGCCCTGGGCATTGGCGAACTGGCCGTACGTGGTGACCGCCTGGTTCTGGTTGAAGATGTTGCCGAAATGGAACGCGTTCGGGTAGTTGCTCCACTCGGCGGAGGTGGCGACGCCGACGACGGGTACGCCGGCCTTGGCCAGCCAGTCGAAGGACGCCGGCGTCAGCGCGATTGTCTGTGCCAGCAGCGCGAGGACGCCCTGCCCGTCGCTGTCGTCGAGCAGGTCATGGGCGGCCAGGGAAAACACGTCCGCGGTGCCCTGGTCGTCGCGCCAGTCGACGATGACCTTGCGGCCGTTGACACCGCCGGCGGCGTTGGCCGCCTCGATCCGGGCCGCCACGGCACCAGGAGTGGCCTGGAAGCCACCGACGACGGCGCCGCTGTCCGGGTAGATGAGCCCGATCCTGATCGTGTCCGCCGTGACACCGGGCGAGACACACCCGCCAGCGCCGTCGCCGCTCGGATCCGACGAACCGTCCGCGCAGCCAGCGAGCACCGCGGCCAGCAGCGCAAACGTGGTCACGACGCTCGCCGTCGTTCCGGGTGCTAATCGCTGACGAACCATCGGCTGGATACCTCCAGTGGAGAGTCGATTCAGGCACTGTTACGCCGCGGCGCGCGGCAGGTCCGGGAGCACCACCACCGCGCCGCCGACCCGAGGCGGTCCGGCTGGACTGCCGGACGGTGCAGGCCGCCGTGGTCCGGCGGACACCTCGGAACCCGATCCGGAGAAGAAGAGCAGGGGCGGCCGGAGCGGGGCCGCGACCGACACGCTCGGCGTTCTCCGCGGGATGTTGCCGGTGCGCGGTGAGGGTGGTGCGTGGGCGCGGTTGGTGGCTGCTTGTCGGTAGCATTCGGGCGGTGCGAGATCCTCTGACCCCGGCGCGTGTGGTCGCCGCGGCGACGTTGTTGCTGGAGCGGGACGGTTTCCGGCAGTTCTCCATGCGTCGGTTGGCGGCGGAGCTAGGTGTGGCGCCGACTGCGATCTACTGGCACGTCGGTAACCGGGATGAGCTTCTCGACGTCATCGCCGATGAGGCTCGGGATGTTCTCGGTAGGGTGAGTACGGTCGGACAGTCGCCGTTGGAGCGGGTCATGTCGACTGCTTCGGCACTGGTGGCGAACATCAACGAGCACCGCGGGTTGGTGGAGTTGGCCCACCAACGTGGGATCTTGCTGGCGTTGCTCGGGCCGGCTCGACAAGCCCTCGCGGCGGAGTTCGCCGCCGCCGGGCTGGGCGGGCTGGGGATCGTTGACGCGACCAACGCGGTCGTCCAACTTGTTGGTGAGCATGTGACGTTCGAGCACTATGCGCGGAGGTGGCCTGAGCAGACGGTGGGTGACGGTTTCGACGCGAGTGCGGGTGGGGTTCTGGACGAGGCCGCTTCGGCGGCTCTCGCGCGGAGCCCGGATCGTGATCGAACCTTCGTCGTCATGCTGCGGGCCCTGGTCGCCGGGTTGTTGGCGGAGTCCGACTCCTCGGGTGGTGCCGACGGTCAGGCGGTGACAAGGACCTCGGCGGGTGATGGTCCGATCCGTGCGGCTGCCCAGGGGCGATAGATCAGGGCGACAGGCCGGACCGGCGGGGACGGACGGATCAACCGCCTCCCCAGCCCCCCCGCCATCATCTTCTCGAAGTGGTCCATCAGACTGGCGAGCGCGGCGGCCGGGTTCAGTTCCAGCACCTCGCTGGGCTCATCGTAGATAAGCGAGTGCCCGGCCGGGAAGAAGTACACGTCTCCCGCGGTGGCGACCTCGTCCGGCCAGTCGGTGCCTGGGTATACAGCACGTAGCCGCCCGCGGAAAACATATCCGTAATGCGGGCAGTTGCATACGCCGCCTGGTAGCCCCTGATATCCTGGAGTGCAGTCGACGGGGGCGGGGACGACGGTGTAGCCGACCTCCATGTCTCCCCACTGAACGGAGCGGAAGCCTGTGTGCGGCCACCGGCCGTCGCCGTTCTCGGGTAACTCCTGGGGCTTCATTACCGGCATCGGTTTCTCCTATGGGTGGTGAAGGCGTCTTCGCCTTTCCGGTTCCCGGTTGACGTGAGCGTCGCGGTTGGCGGGTCGATCGACGACTACGTCCTCCGACTCCAACGGCTTCGGGTCCATGCGGCCAGGCCACCGTAGCAGCCACTATGTTGCGGAGGCAATATGACCCGGTGGTCACCGGTCTCCGCGGGTGCCGAAGCTGCCCGTCGGCGAGCGGCGCGCGGCTGGCCGTCGCCGCCTCGGGGCGGTCGACCCGACGCGAGGACCACGCGCGTTCCCCGGCGGGCCGGCAGCTCACCGGTGGCTCGACCGATTCCGGCCGAGCCACCGGTGATCACGGCAGCGCGTTCGGGGAGGGACTGTATGTCCGCCTTCTCGACTTCCGATCCGTCCGCGGCGTGCGCCGGGCGTGCGGTTCAGCTCGCGGTGAGACCATTGTCAATGGCGTAGACGGCGCCAGTCACCGAGCGGGCCTCGTCGGAGCCGAGGAAGGCGAACAGCGCCGCGACCTCGTCCGGCTCCGTCCTGCCGCGATGACCACCGAGCCTGCCGAGCAACCGCAGGTCGACGTCGGCTGGGAACGTGCCCGCCGCCGCCATGGGCGTGTTCGTCGCCGCGGGCGCGATGGCGTTTACCCGCAGCGGCCGCTTGAGATACTCGACGGCAAGGGAGCGCGTCAGCGCCACCAGCCCACCCTTGCTCATCGAGTAGGCGGCCGCGTACGGCACGCCTTGCAGCCCGGCGTGCGAGCTGACGTTGACGATGTTGCCCGAGGTCGCGAGCAGGTGCGGGATGGCGGCCTGAGCAAGGAAGAACGGGGCGTCGAGGTTGACCGCCATCACCTGTCGGTAGTGCTCGACCGTGATCTCGGTGGCGTGTCCCGTCGCGTGGACGCCCGCCACGTTCCCGAGTACGTCGATCCGCCCGTACCGGTCGAGGCAGCTGGCGACGACGTCGGTGGCGGCGCCTGGATCGGTGAGGTCCGCGCGCAGCGTCGACATTCGCTCACCGGCGCTCGACGCGGTGCCGACAAGGCCGTCGCCGGATATGTCCACGCCGAGCACGGTGCCGCCCTCCGCGACGACGCGCCGGGCGATCGCCCGCCCGATGCCCGAGCCGGCACCGGTGACGATCGCGACCTTGCCGGAGAAGCGGTTCCCGACAGCGGCGGCCGCGGTCTGGCCTTTCATGACGTCCACGGGCAGATCTCCCGGCGGTCCACAGCCTCGCGGCTAGTTGTACCGGCGCATCAGGGTCACGTTGAACCCGAACCACTGTGCCGGGTCGAGGATGAGTTGGTGGACGGCATGGGCCTGCTCGTCGGAGTTGCCCGCGCGGCTGTCGTACTCGAAGACGATGTTGTAGTTGTGCTCCGCGAGCCAGGCGCGGGCCTCGTCGATGTCGGCGATCTCCCAGACCAGCGGGCCGATCTGACCGGGGCCGCGCTCGAGCTTCGCGGCGAAGCCGCCCTGCCCGTCCACCGGGGCGACCAGCTCGATGTGCCCGTCGAAGTCGGTGGCCGACAGCACCGGTGCGTTCTGGATGGGGTGCGGCTTCGGCAGCTTGAGGCCGAAAACCTCGTTGAACTGCTCGACAGCCTTCTCGATCTCGTCTTCGCGGACGACGAGTTCGACCCGGTTGAAGCCCAGAATGTGCACTGTTCCTCCTGTGTGCTTGATGACGGATGGGTACGGGCCGGTCTTCCCAGGACGCGCCGCCGCGGCGAGACGCGCGCCGCCGCCGGACCGACGCGTCTACCAGGACGCGCCGCGCGCGCCGCCGCCGTTGACGGTCAGGACCTGACCGCTGACGTAGCGGGAGTCGTCCGAGGCGAGGAACGCGACCACGTCGGCGACGTCCTCCGGCTGGCAGACCCGGCCCGCGGCGGACGCGGCGCCGAACCTGCCGATCATCTCGTCGTCGAAGATCTCACGGATGCCTTCGGTGAGGACGAACCCGGGCGCCACCACATTGCTGCGGATGCCGGCCTGGCCAAAGTTGGTCGCCGTGTACATCGACAGGGTTTCGAGCGCGGCCTTCGCGGTGCCGTAGGCGACCCGGGTCGCCGTCGCCGCGTGGGCCGCGCCCGAACTGGTGTTGATGATCGAGCCGCCGCCGGTCTTCGTCATCACCGGAATGGCATGACGGCAGCCGTAGACGGCGGCCATCACCACGACGTCGAAGGTCGCCCGCCACATCCAGTCGGGAGTACGGACCGTGTCGGTGTCCTCGGCCGAGGAGCGGACCGCGTTGTTGTGCAGGATGTCGAGCCGGCCGAAACGCTCGACGGCGGTCTCGACGAGGGCCGCCACGGCGGCCTCGTCGGCGACGTCCGCCTGCCGCGGTACGACCGCGTCGCCGATCTGTTTGGCCACGGCCGTCACGCCGTCGAGGTCGAGGTCGGCGGCGACCACCGACGCGCCCTCGGCGGCGAGGCGGCGCGCGGTCGCGGCACCGATGCCCCGGCCGGCGCCGGTCACGATCGCGACCTTGCCCGCGAGACGGCCGCTCATCGCTGCACGCCGCTGTAGTTCACGATGATCGACTCAGGGTCGGCCGGGTCGGTGAAGCCGAAGCCGGTCATCCAGAGCTGGCCGTTCTGACGCCAGGTGAGGTCGAAGGCGGCGCCCCGAGCGGTGATGGTCCACTCGAATGGCCCCCAGGTCGTGCCGCCGTACCCGTCGTAGGTGATGGCGTAGGTCCCGGGGAACCCGTTCCTGGTGTCGCCGATCGCCCGGCCGGGCAGTGCTTCGTCCTGCCCGGACACCGCCGACATCATCGAGCAGTAGTAGGCGTCGATCGTGTACGGGTCGCGGATGGTGTAGCGCACGATCCCGGTGGGCGCCGCGTCGCCGGTCCAGCCGCTGACCAGGACCGTCGAGGGCGAGTCCTCGTCGCGTAGGCCCATGCCGCGCCAGACGGCCTCGCCGCCGATGTTCGCCTCGAGGTCGACCAGCGCCGTGCCTCGGGTCTTGACGTCGAGTTCGACGCTGAGCTCCGAACCGTCGTCGAGGCGCACCGAGGCCTGGTGATGGCCGGCCGCGTCCAGCGCGCCCTCCGGGAAGTCGAGGAACGCCGTTCGCGTGCGGCTCTCGTCGGCCGGGTGGCCGGGCACCAGGTAGGTCACGGTGACTCGTTCCGGTGTGTCCGGGTTCCACGCGCATTTCGCCGCCGCGAGCGTGGCCGGCGCGATGTCGTTGGTCATCTGGTTCCGCCTGTCATGAGTAGTGAGCAGCGCTCGGGCCGGCTGTCGGGTTCAGCCCACCGGGTCGCCCATCCGGGCGAACACGTCGGTGATGTTGTCGCCGAGGAATCGTGCCCGGACATCGTCGGGCACCTTTCCGAGCTGGTTCTCGATCAAGGTGATCGGATCCGCGTTGCCCTCGCCGTGGGGGTAGTCCGACGAGAACACCATCACCTCCGGAAAGGCCGTCAGGAGTTCGGCGACGTCGAGGTCTCCCATACCGATCAGTGGCGACGACCGCACGTTGTGCCGAACCATTTCGCCGACGGAGCGTTCGAACGGCCAGCCGACGGTCGTGTGGCTGAGCCGGTCGATCCGGGTGACGAAGGACGGGAACCAGGAGTTCTGGATTTCCTCGCAGAGGACCGTGAGGTTCGGGTGGCGGCCGAACACGCCACCGAAGAGCATCGCGGCGAGCATCTTCTCCGGAGTGTGGTGGCGCATCGAGTTGGCGAAGGAGAAGAACCCGCCGACGCCGGTGCTCGTCGGATCGAGCCAGCCCGCATTGCCCCAACCGCCGTCGAAGTTGGCGGGGGCGTTGCCGACGTGCAGGATCGCCACCATGCCGAGACTGGTCGCGGCCGACCAGATCTTGTCCCAGTCGGGGTGGGCGGGGCTCACGCCGCCGGCGGGCTCGGCGCGGATCCAGAACGCCCGGCTCCCTCGCGCGCGCATCCACGTCAGCTCACGGACTGCCCGGTCGAGGTCGCTGAAATCGACCATGCTCACTGGGAAGAGCCGGTCGGCGCCATCTTCGAGCCGTTCGGCAAGAAAGTCGTTGCACAGCGTCACGGCGAGCGGGCGGTCGTCACCCATGTGCTCGCAGAGCGCGAAGTAGGACCCCGGGTTGACGAGTGCCTTGTCGATGCCGATCCGGTCCATCCAGCCGAGCCGCTCGGCCACGCTGGACACGACGAATCGCGGCTCCCGCTCCCCGGGAACCGTCGCCTGCTCGGACGCCGACCGGTTGGCATCCGGAAGAAACGCCTGGACGGCGTAGGCCGGCGGCCGGGAGTCCTCCGGGGTCGCCCGGTACAACTCTCCGGCGATCGCGTGGGTGATGTCCTCGTCGGTCGAGGGAAAGCGGTCGGCGAATCGCCGTAGCGGATGCTCTTGCGGCGTCAGGGAGACCTCGAGATGACAGTCCACGTCGAAAATCATGATCTTCTCCTGCTCTCGCGAGTCCGACCGGGAATCAAGGTGCCCGCGGTAGCGCGGCCGTGGGCGGAACGGTGGAACGGCTTGAGGGTGAGGCCGTGCGGTGGCGCGCCACCATGACAGTCCGCCGGGTTGACGGCCATGGCGTCCTGGTCCTCGTGTCGATCTCCGAGGGCGCCGGAGCGGTGCTGAGACTGTAACAGGCGTAACATTCCAGGTGAAGATGGTGGTTGCTATGGAGTTGTCCGCTGTCTTGATCCGGGCCGCATGGTCCGCGCGCCGGTCGACACCGGCGATGACCGGCCTTGGCCGTATCACCTCGGTGGCTGGCGGACCATCGAGTGGCCGCCAGGTTCGAGGGCGACGGTCCGCCCACTGGCCGGACGCGCGTCGACCCGCGACGCGGCTACGGTGCGCGACTGGCCGATCATCCTGACCTGGGTGGCCAGCCAGTCGTCTTGCGTTCCCGCCGCCACTGAACCGGTCTCGGTCTCGGTCGCGGCTGGCGGTCACGGTCGCCGAGCTCATCCGCGGCCCGATCATCCGCTGCCTTCGGGCGATGCCGGGCCGTGCCCGTCGCGGACGCGGGAGACCTTCGTCGACGCGGGGGCGCGGGGTAGCGATGGAAACATAGTGAATGCTACCGTGTCCCAGCTCACACACTTGACCCGGGCGGCTGCTTCCTCAGGTGGTCAGCCGTGCCCAGCGCACGGCGAGCGGCGGGCCGCCCTCTTGCTTAGCCGACCCGGAACCGGGCCATCGGCCCGTCACGACACACCAGGAGTTGATCATGCTTGATCTGCCACGGAGCCCGTGGCCGGACGGGGCGCGTCCGCCGGCCGCGTCCGGAGGGTTGGTGGGCGCCCGCGCGTACCTCGTGGACGGGGGAGTGGACGGGGGACTGGTCTTATGCTGACGGCGACACGAGGTGCCCGGCGGCGCGGGCTGAGCATCGCGGCGGCCGTCCTGGCCATGGGACTGGCGGCGTGCGGCTCCTCGGACGACGCGGCCCCGCCAGACGACTCGAACGCTACGACGGCTGGCCCGTCGGCCGGACCGTCGTCCGGCTGGAGCGACGGTGGTTTCAAGGTCAACGCCGCCGACCTGAAGTGCGGGTCCAAGGCCGCCGACCCGACCCGGGGGGTCACGCCGGACAGCATCACCATCGGCGGCCTCGCCTATCTGACCAGCCCCAACGGCAGCTCGATGGCCGGTACCGACGCCGGTGCGAAGGCGCGGTTCGAGCGGGCGAACGCCGAGGGCGGAGTACACGGCCGGAAGATCAATTTCATCGGTGTGCTGGACGACGGCCAGGACGTCGCCCGGAACACGCAGCAGGCCAGCCGGCTCGTCGAGCAGGACAAGGTCTTCGCGGTCGTGCCGCTGATGACCAGCAACACCGGCTACCTGGACACCTTCTGCGGCAACGTGGTTCCGTTCTTCGGCTGGGGATTCAACCAGGGCTACTGCTCCACGGCGATCGGCTTCGGTATCACCGGATGCCAGTTCGCCCCCGGGAACATCGCCAACAACTCCCTGGCGTACTCGGTCAACTCCATGTTCGAGGGCGAGCCGGCGAGTCGCACCGTGGCGTTCGTCGGCGTGGACAACGATTCCGCCCGGGCTGGCGTCAAGACACTCGCCGCGTACGCGAAGGCGGGCGGCCTGGACGTGGTCTACGCAGAGAATCCCACCCCAGCCGCCGGACTGACCGACCCGACGCCGGTCGTCCAGGCCATCATGCGTTCGAACAAGGGCGCGCCACCGGACGTCGTCTATCACGTGACCGACTTCCAGTCGACGCTGAAGCTGACCACCGCGCTGAAGGCGGCCGGGTACCCGGGAAAGCAGCTCAGTCCGACATATGACCCGCGGCTGGCTGGGCTCAAGGACCTCGACGGCGCCTACGGCAACGTGCAGTGGCTGCCCGCGATCGACGACTCGAATCCGGTGATCAAGCAGCTGCTCGCGGACCTTGCCGCGTACGCGCCTGACCAGGCACCGACCCTCTCGACCATGGCGGGCTACTACGCCGCCGACATGTTCCTCACCGCCGCGGAAAAGGTCGGACCTGACCTGACGGTGGACAAGCTGCTGTCCGTCCTCAACAACAACTACACCTATGAGCTTCCGGGCGCGCTTCCCGAGACCCGGTGGCCGCTCAACCACGTCATCTCCGCTCCGTGCAGTTCGGTGGCGCAGATCAAGGATGGCGCCTGGCACGTCGTTGGCCCGCTCAGCTGCGGTTCCGTGATCGTCGCCAAGAAGTAGCTGCCAACCCGGACGGGCCAGCCGCCAGACGGCGGCCCGGCCCGTCCGGAGCGTGGCTGTGGATCATTTTCGATCATGCTGATGAACGTGCGGCGGCCGGGTGCGTAGCCCGGCCGCCTCCGTCCTCGGCGCCCAGTCGAGCATCGCCGTCCACCCCGACAGGCCCGGCGTCAGGGCGGCAGAGAGGAGGCTCCGGGCCGCGCGGTCCGGTGAACGGCGAGTCGTTCGGCAGCACGGCCGGCCCTCGCCCTGCCCTCGCCCCGTCGTCGGTCACGACGCCGGCGCGGATCGCCGTCCGGGGTCGTTCCTGTCGCCAGTTCCAACCGAACGATCGTTCGGCTCGCCGGTAGAGTGCTGACCGGGCGGGACGGCTGACGGCGGGAGCGGGGCCAGGTGGACGACGGCGTTACCAGGGGGAGCGCGGCCGGACGGAGATCACCGGACTCGGCCGAGCCGCCACGGCGTCGCGCCTCGTCGCGCGGCGGGATCGAGGTGGTCCTGCAATCCGCCATCTCGAACTTCGCGCGCGTCGGCTACCACGGCACGTCGATGCGCGACATCGCGGGCGATGCCGGGATGACGGTGGCGACCATCTACCACCACTTCGCCTCGAAGCAGGAGATCCTCCAGGCGATCATGGCCGCGACCCTGCGCGACGTCATCGCCCTGACGCGCCGGGCGCTGGTGCACGCGGGCGGATCGCCCGCGGAACAGCTGACCGCCCTCGTGAGCGCATGGATTCTCTTCCACACGGACCGTCAGGCCGAGGCACTCATCGGGGCGAGCGAACTGCGCAGTCTCGACACCGCCGGCCGTCGCCTCATCGTCGCGCTACGCGACGAGCAGGAGGCGATGTTCCGCGATGTGATCGAGCACGGCACGCAGCGCGGTGAGTTCCTGACGCCGTACCCCGTCGAGGCGGCCCGGGCCATCATCAACATGGGCTACTCGGTCGCCGCCTGGTACCGCGCCGGGGCCGGCGTCACCCCAGCGGAGATGGCCGCTCGCTACTGCGAACTCGCGCTGGGCGTCGTGCGCGGGCCGCGGACGCCAACCCCCTGAGCCCTGCCGACTGGGACCGGCCTCGCGACGGTGAATCGTCTACCATCGAAAACCGAGCGGTTGTTCGGTAAGTTGAGGAGGTGGCGCCCATGGCCGCCGGGCCGCTGGCCGCCGATCTCGATCTTGTGGGTCTCGCCGCCTACCTCGGTCCCCGGGTGGACGGCGGGCTCGCCGGCCCCTTGCGGGGTCGTCTGCTGGCGGGCGGACGTTCCAATCCGACGTACGAGGTCGACGACGGTGTCCGCCAGTGGATCGTGCGCCGGCCGCCCTACGGCGACGTGATGGCCTCGACGCACGACATGGGGCGCGAGTCGCGGGTGATCCGCGCGTTGCACGGCTCATCCGTCCCGGTGCCCGCGGTCGTGGCGCGCTGCGCGGACCCCAGCGTGATCGGGGCCGACTTCTACGTCATGGAAAAGGTCGACGGCCGGACCTACCGGACGCGGGAGGACACGCGACTACTCGCGCCTGACCAGCGGGCCGAGCTGTCCCGGTCACTCGTCGACACGCTGGTGGCGCTGCACACCATCGACCCGGCGGCCGTCGGGCTGGCCGACTTCGGGCGTCCCGACGGCTACCTGGAACGCCAGCTCTCCCGCTGGCGGCGCCAATGGGAGAAGGTGCGTACCCGCGACCTCCCGGCCTTCGACTCTCTCGCCGACTTCCTCACCCGATCCATTCCCGACCGTCGTCTTCCGGGAATCGTCCACGGCGACTACAAGATTGACAACCTGATGGTCGACCACGCCGACCCGAGCCGGATCGTGGCGGTGCTCGACTGGGAGATGGCGACGCTCGGCGACACCCTCGCCGACGTGGGCATGCTCCTGAGCTTCTGGGACGAGCCGGCCCTGCCGTACAACCCGATCACCGCCGGCGCCACCGCGCTGCCGGGCTTCCCCGATCGCCGTGGTGTCCTGTCCGCGTATGCCGAGCGCCGCGGCATCGACCTCGGTGACATCGAGTGGTACGTCATTTTCTCGGACTTCAAGCTCATGGTCATCCTGGAGCAGATTCATGCCCGGCATCTTGAGGGCGCAACGGTGGGGGAGGGTTTCGCGGACATCGATCCCATGGTGCCGGCGCTGCTGGAACGGGCGCTTGCGCGGAAAGCGGAGTCCGGCGACCCGCCTTTGCGCGGCTGAGCCAGCCGCCGATAGGTCCGGCGGCTCACTCTCTCGACGTCTCCCGTCCAGCGGGCACCGGGAACCAGGAGGAACAGGCGTGACAGCCTTCGAGCACATCCGTCTCGAAACGGTGGACGGCATCGCCACGATCACACTGAGCCGGCCCGAGGCACTCAACTCGTTCACGGACACCATGGAGGGCGAGCTCATCGCCGCCTACGACCTGGTGGACTCCGACGACAGCGTCCGCGCGGTCGTCCTGACCGGCGCCGGGCGCGCGTTCTGCGCCGGCATGGACCTCGGTGACGGCGGCGCCGCCTTCGACGTGTGGTCGGCGAGCGGATCGGGGCCCGAGGGCGCGCGGCCGCGCGACGACGCCCTGCGCCGCGACGGCGGCGGCCGGGTCGCGCTGCGCATGTACGAGGCGCGGAAACCGATCATCGCGGCGATCAACGGGCCCGCGGTCGGCGTGGGCATCACGATGACCCTGGCCGCCGACTTCCGGCTCGCGGTGCCGGCGGCGAAGATCGGCTTCGTCTTCGCCCGCCGTGGCCTCGTCCCCGAGTCGTGCTCGAGCTGGTTCCTTCCGCGGCTGGTCGGGATGCAGACGGCGCTCGACTGGATGTACAGCGGGAGGATCTTCACCTCCGAGGAGGCGCTCGCCGCGGGGCTCCTCCGTGGCATCCACGAACCCGCCGACCTCCTGCCGGCCGCGCGCGTGCTCGCCGACTCCCTCACGAGGGAGTCGGCGCCCGTGTCGGTGGCGCTGACCCGCCAGCTGCTGTGGCGCATGCTCGGCGAGACCCACCCGATGCGCGCGCACGAGGCCGAGACCCTCGCCATCAACGTCCGAGGAGTGAGCGCGGACGCGCGTGAAGGCATCAGCGCCTTCCTCGACAAGCGCCCGGCGGCGTTTCCGCAGCGCGTGTCGACGGACACTCCCGACCTGTCGGCCCAGCTTCCCGCGCCGGCCTATCAGCCGCCTCGCGCACCACGACGAGCCGGGTAACGGCGCGTCGCTGACGCACCCCACCGGGCGTTCGCCGCGCGCGACCGTCGACGATTCGAGGAGGAACCGCAGTGGACTTCGCGCCGAGCCCGAAGGCCGCCGACTACCTGGCGCGGCTGACCGAGTTCATGGACGAGTACGTCTATCCGGCTGAGCCGGTCTACGAGGCCTACCGACGGGAGCGCGGCGGGGCCGACAACACCCTGCCGCCGGTGGTCGAGGAGCTCAAGGTCGAGGCGCGCAAGCGCGGGCTGTGGAACCTGTTCCTGCCCGACGCCGTCGATCCCGCGCACGGCCTGTCGGTCGTCGACTACGCGCAGCTCGCCGAGATCGCCGGTCGCAGCCCCGAGCTCGGGCCGGAGGCACTCAACTGCTCGGCCCCGGACACCGGCAACATGGAAGTACTGCATCTGTTCGGCACCGTCGAGCAGAAGGAACGGTGGCTGGCCCCGCTGCTCGACGGGCGGATCCGCTCGGCGTTCGCCATGACCGAGCCCGACGTCGCCTCCTCGGACGCGACCAACATCCAGACCTCGATCCGCCGCGACGGCGACGAGTACGTCATCAACGGCCGCAAGTGGTGGATCAGCGGCGTCGCGGACCCCCGCTGCGAGGTCATGATCGTGATGGGTCGCACCGACCCGGATGCCGCGCCGCACCGGCAGCAGTCACAGGTCCTGGTACCCCTCGACACCCCGGGGGTGGAGGTGGTGCGGCCGCTGCCCGTGTTCGGGTACTGGGACCAGCATGGGCACTGCGAGATAACGTTCACCGACGTCCGGGTGCCGGTCCGCAACCTGATCGCGGGCGAGGGCGACGGCTTCATGATCGCGCAGGCTCGGCTCGGCCCCGGCCGCATCCACCACTGCATGCGGTGCATCGGCGTCGCCGAGCGGGCACTCGAGATGGCGTGCCGGCGGGCCAGCTCGCGGGTGGCGTTCGGCGGGCCGCTGGCCGAGCAGGGGGTCGTGCAACAGCAGGTGGCCGAGTCCCGGATGGAGATCGAACAGGCCAGGTTGCTCACCCTGAAGACGGCCTGGCTGATCGACAACGTCGGGGTGAAGGGTGCTCGGACCGAGATCGCGGCGATCAAGGTGATCGCGCCGCGGGTGGCGCTCGCCGTGCTCGACCGCGCGATCCAGATCCACGGTGGCGGCGGCGTCTCCGACGACTTCCCGCTCGCCTCGATGTACGCCCACACCAGGACGCTGCGGCTCGCCGACGGCCCCGACGAGGTGCATGTCCGGACCGTCGCCCGCCAGGAGCTGCGCCCCTACCTCAGCCGCGTCTGACCAGGCGAACCAGCGCGGCCTCGCAAGCCGCCGGAACCGGGTGACGGCGCCGGCGTCGATGACGAGTACCTCGCCCGTGATCCAGCTGGCGTGGTCGCTGGCCAGCCACAGCGCGGCCGACGCGATGTCGCCGGGCTGGCCGATCCGCCGCAGCGGCCACGGCCAGGCCGCGCCGGCCGGGTCGTCGCCGGCGCCCTCCCACAGGTAACGGGCGAAGGCGGTCTGCACCAGGCCGGGTGCCAGCGCGTTGACCCGCACCTTCGGCCCCAGTTCGGTCGCGAGGTGCTTGGTCTGGTGGATCAGCGCCGCCTTGGTCATGTCGTAGGCGCCGATCGGCCCGCCGTACTTCATCCCGCCGATCGAGGCGATGTTGAGGACGCTGCCGCCGTGCTCGGACTGCCACTGGCGCCAGGCCTGCTGGGTCCAGACGAGCGGTCCGCGCAGGTTGACCTCGATCGTCTTGTCGAGGCGCGGCAGGTCGATGTCGATCAGCGGGCCGGCGTACGGGTTGGTCGCGGCGTTGTTGACCAGGACGTCCAGGCGGCCGAAGCGGTCGAGCGTCGCGGCGACGGCCCGCTCGGCCGCCTCGGGGCTGCCGGCGTGGGCCGGATGGACCGCCACCTCGCCGTCGATCTGGGCCGCGGTCTTCTCGAGGCCCTCCTGTTTGCGGGAGCTGAGCATGACCCTGGCGCCGTTCTCGGCGAAGATCTTCGCGATCGCGGCGCCGATTCCCTGCGAGGCGCCGGTGACGAGCGCGACCTTGCCGTCGAGACCAACCTGCATGGTCTGCCCTCCTGAAGGTCAGGACTTCGTGTGTGGCGGCGCCGTCCGGCCGCCGGCGGCGGCCTTCGGTGACGACGCCGGTGTGCTGACGGTGCCGGTGTGCTCAGGCCAGGCCGTAGATGCGTTCCGCGTTGCGGGCGCAGATCAGGTCGCGCTCGTCGTCGGGGATGTCGGCGAACTGGCGGGCGACGGTGGCCTGGGAGTGGGGCCAGGTGGTGGCCGGGTGCGGGAAGTCGGTGGACCAGAGGATGTTCTCGATCCCGATCAGATGGCGCAACCCAAGCCCGACCTCGTCGTCCATGAACGTGAGGGCCATGTTGCGGCGGAAGTACTCGCTCGGCGCCAGCCGCAGGCCGGGCAGGTCGTAGACCTTGGCCTTGCGGTCGAGGCTGGCCAGGAAGCCCGGCACCCAGTACAGGCCAGGCTCGACCAAGACGATCTTGAGCCTCGGGAACCGTTCGAGGGTGCCCGTGAGGATCCACCAGGCGATCACCTCCGCCAGCGCCAGCGCCGGCATCGACGTGAAGATCGCTGCCTGCGGCGTGGGGTCCCGCCGCATGATGTCGTAGAGCCAGTGGCGGTTGCCGAGATGGTGGCTGATGGAGATGCCGGTTTCCTGGAGCACGGCCCACAGCGGGTCGTACACCGGTTCGTGGTAGTCGGGCAGGCCGATCTCGCTCGGGAAGTTGGGTAGGTGCACCGACCGGGCGCCGAGCGCGGCCAGGCGCTCGACCTCGGCGACGGCGTACTCGATGTCGATGATCGGGACCTGGTAGGAGACCGCGAGCCGGTCCGGGTCGTGGGCGGCGAACTCGGTGAGGTGGTCGGTGAACGCGCGGCTGATGGGCTTCCAGTCGCCCTTGACGAGCCCGAACGACCGAAAGGCGCTCACCTCGGAGTACAGGACCTCGGCCTGCACGCCGTCGCGGTCCATGGCGGCCAGCCTGGCCACCGGCTCGCGGTAGCCGGGGTCGCGAAAGGCCTCGAGGTCCCAGTCGTCCAACGAGATCTTCCGCCCGCCGCGCAGGTCCTCGTCGATCCTCGCCTGCTCGGCGGTGGCGTCGTCGAACGCCTCGCGCAGCGATCGCGGTACCCGGTCCCGGATGGCGTCGAGGCGCACCGCCACATGCGAGTCGGCCGAGATCAGTTTCGTCATGGTTCCTCCCGAGTCGTTCACTCCGTCCCGAGTTGTTGCGCCGCCGGAACCATAGCACCTACTATGCGCAATGTGAGGCCTGCCACCGTCATTACGGATGATTCGGCCGTCTTCTGGGACGCCGCCACCAAACTCGAACTGGTCGCGCAGCGGTGCGGAGGATGCGGGGTGCTACGCCATCCACCCCGCCCGATGTGCCCGCACTGCCAGTCGCTCGACTACGAGGCCGTGCAGTTGTCCGGCCGGGGAACCCTGTACAGCTACGCCCTGCTGCACCACCCGCGGCACCCCGCCTTCGACTACCCGGTCGTCGCCGCGCTCGTCGACCTCGACGAGGGCGTCCGGGTGGTGTCGAACCTCGTGGACGTCGAGCCGGGGGAGATCCGGATCGGCATGCCGCTGGAGGTCACGTTCGAGCCGACGGCTGGCGACGGGTCGGTGCCCGTGTTCCGGCCTGCCCGGGACGCGGCGTGAGCGGGTTCGGCGGCCGGGCCGCGATCGTCGGGGTCGGCGCGACGGAGTTCTCCCGCCAGGCCGGCCGCACCGAGCTGCAGCTGGCATGTGAGGCGATCCGCGACGCGCTTGGTGACGCGGGGCTGACAGCGACCGACGTCGACGGCATCGTCAGCTATACGGTCGATCCCGTCGAGGAGACCGAGCTCGTGCGGTCCGTCGGCTTTCAGGAGATCGGCTTCTCCTCCCGGGTGCCGTACGGCGGCGGCGGCTCCATGGGCACCCTGCTGCACGCCGCCGCGGCGATCGCCAGCGGCGCCGCCGAGGTCGTCGTCGCCTACCGGGCCATCCGGGCCCGGTCCGGCGCTACCCGGTTCGGGGGCGCCAAGACGGCCGCGTCGCCGACGTCCGGCCATTCGGGAACGACGGCGATGCAGTGGTGCATGCCCTACGGCGTGCTGACGCCGGCGTCGTGGATGGCGCTCAACGCCACCCGGTACATGCACACCTACGGCGTGACGAGCGCGGACATCGGCCGGGCCGTCGTGCAGCTGCGGGCCTACGCCGAGACGAATCCGGCGGCCTGGGGATACCGGCGGCCGATGACGCTGGAGGACCATCAGGCGTCGCGCTGGATCGCCGAGCCCTGCATCCGGCTGTTCGACTGCTGCCAGGAGACCGACGGGTCCGTCGCTCTCGTCATCACCTCGCGGGAGCGGGCCGCCGATCTGCCGAGCCAGCCCGCGTTCATCGCCGTCGCGGCCGGCGCGGGCCTTTTCGGGCAGGAGATCGCGTCCGACCACTACAGCCGCGACCTGGCGGTCATGGAGGGGTCGGTGGCGCTGGGCCGGCGGCTGTTCGACCGGACCGGCATCGGTCGCGACGAGATCGACGCCGCGATGATCTATGACGCGTTCTCGCCGATCCTGCTGATGCAGCTCGAGGGCCTCGGGTTCTGCGGGCTCGGTGAGGCGAAGGACTTCATCGCCGCCGGCAGCCTCGCTCCGGGCGGCGCGCTGCCCACCAACACCAACGGCGGGCTCATCGGCGAGGGCTACATCCACGGGCTGAACCTGGTGCTCGAAGCGGTCCGCCAGCTGCGGGGAACGGCCGTGAACCAGGTGGCGGACCCGCGGCAGATCCTGGTGAGCGCGAGCCGCACCGGCGCCATCCTGACCCGGGACTGACTGGCCGAAGGACCCGCGCGCCGGCACGCCGGCGGCCGGGGTCCCAGTGACGTGAGGTGAACCATGGGAAGCGTTCTCGACGGCGTTCGCGTGCTCGACCTGTCCTGGGGCGTCGCCGGCCCCATCACCGGGATGCTCCTGGCCGACCACGGCGCGGACGTGGTCAAGGTCGAGCCGCCCGGCGGCGACCCGTTCCGTGGCAGCCCCGGCTACGACGTCTGGCTGCGGGGCCGGCGCAGCGTCGTCCTCGATCTCAAGGCGGCCGACGATCGCGACCGGTTCCTGACGCTGGCCGACGACGCCGACGTCGTCCTCGAGGCCTTCTCGCCGGGCACCATGGCCCGCCTCGGCCTGGCCGCCGACACGCTGTTAGCCCGCAACCCGCGGCTGGTCGTGTGTTCGATCACCGGATACGGGCCGCACGCGGGCCACCGGGACCGGCCAGCCTACGAGGCGCTCGTCGCCGCCCGGCTCGGGATCCTCGACGTCCAACGCAGTACCGACGGCGGCGCCGTCCCGCACATGCACGGCGAGGAGCCGTACCTCCCCGACCTGGAGATTCCCCCCGGCATGGAGCCGGGCGCGCCGCGCGAAGGCCCGATCTTCACCTACACGCCATGGCTCAGCATGGGGGCCGCCTTCCTCGCGTCCACCGGCATCAACGCGGCGCTGTTCGCCCGTGAGCACACCGGCCGCGGCCAGCACGTCGAGACCTCTCTGCTGCAGGCCGCGCTGAGCGGGACCGCGTCGAAATGGCAGCGGGTCGGCCGGCCCGACGCGGTCGGCTACCGCTCCTGGGTGTACGACCGCCGGGCCCCGAAGGGCTTCTTCCAGTGCTCCGACGGGCGCTGGATCCAACAGTGGGTACCGAACCCCGGCTTCGTGCTCAGCAGCGCCGCCGGGGACACCCTGGCCGAGCGCCGCGACGTCCGCAACGCCCGCGAGGACCCGGACCGGGTCGGCCCGGACCCCGAGAGCATCGTGATCCTCGCCCACTACTTCCCCCAGCTGGCCGAGGCCGTCGCCCGTTTCCCCAGTGACGAGTGGGTATCCGTCGCCGCGCAGGCCGGCGTTCCGCTGCAGCCGGTGCGCACCCCGGAGGAAGCCCTGGCGGACCCGGCCCTGCTCGCCGAGCAGGCCGTCGTCGAGGTCGACCATCCCGAGCACGGGCCGCTGCGGCAGGCCGGGATCCTCTACGGGCTCAGCCGCACCCCGGGGAAGGTGCGCCGGCCGGTGCCCCGCGTCGGCGAACACACCGGCGGCGTTCTGGCGGACGGCCTGGCCGCCGCCGGATCTCCGGCGCGGGCCGGCGCGGCGCCGAGTCCGGCGCCGGCCCCGGCGGCGAGCCGGCGGGCCTCGCTCGAGGGGATCACCGTGCTCGACCTCGGCTTCGCGGTCGCCGGCCCGTTCGGCACCCAGCTGCTCGCCGACCTCGGCGCGAACGTCATCAAGGTCAACGCCTGGCGGGACCCGTGGTGGCACGCCCAGCACATCGCCTACGGCGCCAACCGCGGCAAGCGCAGCGTCGGCATCGACCTGAAGACCCCGGATGGCCTGGCGGTCCTGCACCGGCTCGTCGCGTCCGCCGACGTCGTGCACTCCAACATGCGCCGGGGCGCGCTGGCGCGGCTGAAGTGCGACGAGGACTCCCTGCGCGAGGTCAACCCGAACGTCATCTACTGCCACACCCGCGGCTTCGACCGTGGCCCCCGCTCCAACTCGCCCGGCAACGACCAGACCGGCAGCTCGCTGGCCGGCGTCACCTGGGAGGACGGCGGCTGCTGGGACGGCGGCAGACCGTTCTGGAGCCTGACCTCGCTGGGCGACACCGGCAACGGCTTCTTCTCCGCTATCGGCGTCATCCAGGCCCTTTACCACCGGGCCCGCACCGGCGAGGCGCAGTCCGTCGACACCTCCATCCTCAACGCCGGCCTGCTGGTCGCGTCGATGGCCGCGGTCAAGGCCGACGGGACGGCGCTGCCCCGCCCGCGCCTCGACCGGATGCAGCTCGGGCTCGGGCCCCTGTACCGGCTTTACGAGACCGGTGACGGGTGGGCGTGCGTCGCCGCGCTCACCGGCCCGCACCGCGACGCGCTCGCCGCCGCCACCGGCCTCGACGTCGACCGGCTCGACGCGGCACGGCTCGAGCCGTGGTTTCGCGCCCGGCCGGGCGCCGAGGTGTTCGCGACCCTGGACAGCGCCGGCGTCCCGATCGAGCTGTGCGACGAGGACTTCGGCCGGCGCATCTTCGACGACCCGGAGATGGACGCCCACAAGCTCGTCGTCCACCAGCGGCACCCGAAACTCGGCAGCTTCGAACACTTCGGCAAGACCATCCACCTGTCCGACACCCCACAGCACATCTGGGGTCCGCCACCCGTCTGCGGCCAGCACACCCGAGAGATCATGCGCGAGCACGGCCTCGACGACACCGACATCGACAAGCTCGTCGCCGCCAGGGTGGTGTTCGAGGAGCACTGGGTCGAGTGAGCCGGCGAGCGGTGCCGGGCCGGGCGGGCCGGTGGCGAGCCGGCGGCCACGGCCGCCGGCGTCCCACGCGTGCTCACCCTGAGACCTCGGCGAGCCGGCCGGGCCCGGCGCGCCTGGCGGGCGAGATGCTCAGTCGATCGCCTGTTCCTGGGCGGCCACGAGTCCCGCGAGGAAGAGCCTTTGGGCGTCCTCTATGTGCAACCGGGGACGGCCGGGAGCGATCGAGTCGACCAGCTGGGTGCTGATGGCGAAGCCGCGGATCATATGGAACATCGCGGTGCGGCGGGCGTCGTCGATGTCGGGGCCGAGAGCCTCGGCCAGCAGGCGCCGAATCTCGTCGGCGACCCGCTGCTGCTGGTTGGACAGGGCCTCGTTCGCCGCCGGGGAGGTGTCCGGGTCGTGCTGGAAGTTCAGCAGGATCTGCATGCTCGCCAGGTAGGACGGCGCACCGTAGTGCTGGTCCAGCAGGTCGTAGAGCGACTCGATCCGTTCCGCGAGCGTCGCGCCCTCGACGTGGCACTGCCCGATCGACGCCAGGAACCGCCGGTTGATCTCCTCGAGCGCGGCCAGCATGAGGGACTCGCGGGTGCCGAAGTGATATTGGATCGCGCCCCAGCTGAGGTTCGCGCGCCGGGCGATCTCGTTCGTGCTTGCCCGGTAGAAGCCGAACTCCAGGATGCAGGCGACGGCGGCCTCGACGATCTGCGTCCGTCCGGCAGGGTCCTTCGTGGACCGGCGTGACCGTGACCGGTCGCGCGGGGCGTGACCGGTCGCGTTCTCGGCCGTCTCCACCACAGTGTTCCTCCCAGTCAGCCTGCCTACCTCTAAATCCTCGCACGGGCGGAAGCGCCGTACCGGAGATGACCGGTGACTAGGGCGCCACAGGCTGGCCAGCCCGATGCCGGCGCGACTGGCGCCGACGGGGACAGATCGAGGTGGTCGAGCCGGTTGGCGGCGGTCACCGCGGAACGGGCGAACGGTGTCGGTGGCGAGGTGTGGCCCGTGAATATAGCTTCCGCCGATCAGCCCGCCGCGGCGCCGCGCTGCCAGCCGGCCCTGCCTGGCGGCCATCGGGAGGAACTCGTTGTCCTCGGTTGTCGCGGACGCGGGATGTACGTCGGTTCCGACAGCAGATATGGTGACCACAACATAGCGAATGCTATTGTCTGTTGTGATGGACCGCAATCAGTGCGGCCGCCCCGTCCGCTGACTGGTTCCAGCCGGTCGAGAGATCGCGGCGCGGAACCGGATCAGGTCGTCGCGCGGGCGACGGGGCTGACCGCGTCGCACGGACCAGACCCTGAACCAATCCGGGAGGACCTTGATGGTCGACTCGCCTGGGCCGCGCCGCGGTCCGCTCGCCGGCCTCGCCGTGCTCGACCTGTCCTGGGGTGCCGCCGGGCCGATGACGACGATGCTGCTGGCCGACTCCGGCGCGGACGTCCTGAGAATCGAGTCCCCGCACGGCGACCGGGTGCGCGACGAGGTCGCCTACACGGTCTGGCACCGGGGCAAGCGCGGCGCCGTCCTCGACCTGCGCGACGCCGAAGGACGTGCGGCGTTCCTGCGGCTGGCCGAACGTGCCGACGTGCTGGTCGAGTCGTTCGAACCCGGCGTGACCACCCGGCTGGGCATCGACGAGCCGACGCTGCGCGCCGCGAACCCACAGCTGGTGTATTGCTCGATCACCGGCTACGGCCCCGACGGCCCGGACGCGCACCGCCCCGGGATCGACGCCCTCGTCGCGGCGCGTACCGGGCTGCAGTGGGAGTCACGCGGGTTCGCCGGCACCGTGCTCAACCGGATCAGCGGCGCCGGGATCCCGCTTCCCGACATCGAGGTGCCGGACCTGCCGGCGAGCAGGTTCGATCAGGACGGCCCGGTGTTCCCGCGATCCACGTGGCCGAGCCTCGGCGCCGCCTACCTCGCCACCGCCGGCATCAGCGCCGCGCTGCGCGCCCGGGAGGTCACCGGGCTCGGTGAGCATGTGCGTACGTCGTTGCTGCAGGGCGCGATGGCCGCCGCCGGCCCGAACTGGCAGCGCGTCGACGACGCCGGCGCGCCCGGCTACTGGATGTGGGTGACCGACCGTCGGGCGCCGGAGGGACTGTTCGAGTGCGCGGACGGCAGGTGGGTGCACTTCTGGACCATGCGGCCCACGCTCGTCCTGGACGCCGCCGAGGCCGATGAACTGGCGATCGAGGGCCCACGGGACGACATGCGGGCCGGTATTCGGATCGGGATGGACGCCGACGAACTGCCGATCCTGTACCTCTTTCACGGGCAGCTCGCCGAGGCGTTCCGCAAGTTCCCCAGCGACCAGTGGGTCGCCTTCGGCGCGGCGCGCAACCTGGGGATCGCCCTGGTGCGCTCGCCGGAGGAGGCGTTCGCCGACCAGGCGCTGCTGGACCACGGCTGTGTCGTCGAGGTCGCCGACCCCGACGCCGGGCCGATCCGGCACGCCGGCGTCCTGCTGGAGTTCACCGCCACCCCGGGCGCGGTGACGGGGCCGGCGCCCCGCCGCGGCGAGCACACCAGCGCGGCGCTGGCCGCCGCCGCCGCGGCCGCAACGCCCGCCGGCGAGCAGGCGCCCCAGCGACCCGCCGGCCAGGCGGCCGCGTCGCGGCGGCTCGATCGCGGCCCGCTGGACGGCGTGCGGGTGCTCGACCTCGGGCTCGGTGTCGCCGGTCCCTGGGGCGGGCGGGTGCTGGCGGACCTCGGCGCTGACGTGATCAAGGTGCACGCGCTGCACGACGGCTACTGGACCGGGACGCACCTGGGCCTGGGCACCAACTGGGGCAAGCGCAGCATCGCCCTGAACCTCAAGGACCCGGCCGCCAGGGAGGTGCTCGACCGCCTGCTCGCCACCGCGGACGTCCTCGCGCACAACATGCGCCCGGGCGCGGCCGAGCGGCTCGGCATCGGCTACGAGCAGCTGCGGGAGCGGTTCCCCCGGCTTGTCTACTGCCACACCCGCGGCTTCGAGGACGGCCCGCGCTCCCTGCAGCCCGGCACCGACCAGACCGCCAACGCGCTCGCCGGGACCGAGTACGAGGACGGCGCCTGCCGTTTCGGCACCCCGCCGCTGTGGAGCCGGATCAACATGGGCGACACCGGCAACGGCTACCTGTGGGCGACCGCCGTCATCCAGGCCCTCTACCACCGTGAGTGCACCGGTCAGGGGCAGCGGGTCGGTACCGCGATCATCAACGCGACGCTGCTGGCGACCTCGTACGCCTACAGCCTGGCGGACGGGACGCCGGTCGACCGGCCGCGGATCGACGCCCAGCAGCGAGGCCTGTCCGCGCTCTACGGCCTGTACCAGCTGGCCGGCGACGACTGGCTGACCATCGCGGTGCTCGACGACGCGGCCTGGCCCGACCTGTGTGACGCCCTGGACGCGCCGGCCGAGCTGCGTGACGACGCACGGTTCGCCGACCAGGCCGGCCGACGGGCGCACGACGCCGACCTGCGCGCCGCGCTCGAGCCGCTGTTCGCCCGGCGCACCGCGGACGACGTGGTGGCCGCGTTCGAGAAGCGGAACCTGCCCTGCGAGCTGTCCTCCACCACCTACTCCACCAGGCTGTTCGACGACCCCGAGATCCGCGCCCGCGGCTGGATCGCCACCGCGCGCCGACCCGGGGTCGGCCGGATCGAGCAGCCCGGGGTCCTCGTCGACCTCGCCACCCACCCCGGCCGGGTGGCCGGGCCGCCGTGCCTCGCCGGCGAGCACACCCGGCCGATCCTCACCGAGCTCGGCTACGACGAAGCCTCGATCGCCGCGCTCCTCGATTCCCGCGCGGCCCTCGACGCCCCGGTCGCCTGAACCGCCCCGACCTCGACGGCCCTCCGCGGGAGGGCGACAGCGAAAAAACGGAAGGGAACAAGGATGGGATCGCAGACGCTGCGCCCCGGCGCCCGGCTGAGCAGCCAGGTGTGCCAGACCCAGGTGATCGTCGTGCGCGGTGGCGGCGGCGCGCCCGAACTGGGCTGCGGCGGCGCGCCGCTGGTCGGTCAGTCCGGCGCGGCCACCGAGCCCGCTCTGCCGGCGGACGCCGCGCTGCTGGGCGGCAGCCCGCTCGGCAAGCGGTTCGTCGTCCCCGGCGCCCCGTCGGTCGTCGAGCTCCTGGTGACCCGGGCGGGGGAGGGGACACTGACCGCCGACGGCGTCGCGATGGTGGAGAAGGAGGCCGCGAAACTACCGTCGAGTGACTGACTGACTGACCGCCCGCCCGGCTCGCCGCCGCCCGCCGCCCGGAGTCTG
The DNA here is from genome assembly GCF_016786325.1 of Frankia nepalensis. Taxonomy (GTDB): domain Bacteria; phylum Actinomycetota; class Actinomycetes; order Frankiales; family Frankiaceae; genus Pseudofrankia; species Pseudofrankia nepalensis. Next base: position 88,929 of record NZ_JADWYU010000099.1, read on the forward strand.
ACTCAGACGTTCCTGCCGCCGGCGGTGGCCTGCCGGGCGATGTCGCGGCCGATGATCTCTTTCATGATCTCGTTGGTGCCGCCGAAGATCGGCTGGATGCGGGCGTCGGCGTAGGCGCGGGTGATGGGGTACTCCCACATGAATCCGTAGCCGCCGTGGAGCTGCACGCACCGGTCGACGACCCGGTTCTGCAGGTCGGTCAGCCACCACTTGGCCTTGGCCGCGTCGACCGCCGACAGGGACCCGTCGCCCAGGGCGAGGATGGCGCGGTCCAGGTAGATCTCCGCGACGTCCAGTTCGGTGGCGAGCTCGGCGAGGGTGAACCGGGTGTTCTGGAAGTCGCCGATCGGCTTGCCGAAGGCGCGGCGCCCGAAGCAGTAGTCGACGGTCCAGGTGTACGCGGCGCGGGCGAAGGCGTAGGACGTGGCGGCGATCGACAGCCGCTCCAGCGGCAGCCGTTCCATCAGGTGGATCAGTCCTCGGCCCTCGGTGCCGAGCAGGGCGGTCGCGGGTAGCGCGATGTCGTCGAAGAACAGTTCGGCGGTGTCGTTGCCGCGTAGGCCGAGCTTCTCGAGCTTGCGGCCGTGCCGGAAGCCGGGCGCGGCGCTTTCGACCAGGAAGAGGCTGAACCCGCGGGAGCCGGCGTCGGGGTCGGTGCGGGCGAACACGATGACGACGTCCGCCAGGATGCCGTTGGTGATGAACGTCTTGCCGCCGGACAGCCGCCAGCCGTCGCCGTCGCGGACCGCGCTGGTGCGGATGCCCTGCAGGTCGCTGCCCGCGTCCGGCTCGGTCATGGCGAGCGCGCCGATCGCCTCGCCAGCACACAGCCGTGGCAGCCAGCTCGCCTTCTGCTCGGGCGTGCCCAGGTCTCGCAGGTAGGGAACGACCAGATCGTCCTGCGCGGACGTGCCGGCGTTGAAGGACGCCGCGCCGACCCGGGCCAGCTCCTCGATGAGGACCATCCGGTACCGGTAGTCCTCCTCGCCGGCGCCGCCGTACTCGGCGGGCGCGGCGATGCCGAGCAGCCCCTGGGCGCCGGCCGCGAGCCAGGCCGACCGGTCCACGAGCCCCTTCTCCAGCCAGGCGTCCTGGTGCGGGATCACCTCGCGTTCGACGAAGGTGCGGGCGGTCTGCCGCAGGGCCTCGTGGTCGGGCCCGAAGAGTTCTCGCCGCACGTCGCGCGCTCCTCACTCGCAGTGGTTCGGATCATTCGAAGTCGTTCTGGGATCCGGGGTGAATGGAACGTAGCATTCGCTATGTTGCTGAGACAATTGAGCGTCGAGGTGAGTGCCGGCGGGCGTCGAGTCTCCGATACGGAGGAGCGCGTCGCCACCGCGGCCCGCCCGCGCCTCGTCGGGCCGGTTGCCTGGACCTCCAGGCTGTAGATGGTCAGGCGGTGGCAAGGACCTCGGCGGGTGATGGTCCGATCCGGGCGGCTGTGGCGGCCAGCAGGTCCGCGTCGAAGCCGTAGAAGTCGATCGCGTTCAGGCCGAGGATCTGCCGTGCCTCGGTGGCCGGGACGCCCGCGACCGCGGCGGCGATGGACTTCCTGCTCTCCGGCCAGGTGCTTTCCGTGTGGGGGTAGTCGCTGCCCCACATCATGCGGCCGACGCCGGCCTCGTGGCGGCGGCCCGCCTCGGCGGCGCCCATGAAGCTCACGCCGTACCAGATGTTCTGCCGCAGGTAGTCGCTCGGCCGGCGGCGCAGCGACCGGATGAAGTCCGGTCCGACGAGTTCCCGCATGGCGCCCGCGGAACTGTGCTCGGCCGCGCCGCTGAGGACCGCGTGCAGGCCGTCGTGGGTCGCGGCGTCGTTGAGCACGCCGTCGAAGCTCTGCTCGGTGACGACGTAGCGCAGCGTGGGGTGCCGCTCGAAGATGCCGGCCCAGATGAGCAGCCAGAGGTTGCGGTGCGAGTAGAAGGTGAACTCCTGCAGGTAGACGAGGCGGGCCATGCCAGGGTGGCCGCCGTAGTCCGGTGACCCGCTGCCGCCATGGTGGTTGACCGGGACGTCGAGGTCGGCGCAGGCGGCCCAGATCCGGTCGTAGCTGTCGTCCCAGATCGGCGGGATCGGCGCGCCCGGCGGGATCGACGGCAGCAGGATCCCGCCGGTCAGCCCGTTCTCCCGGGCCCACGTGATCTCTCTGACCGCCGCGTCCGGGTCGTTGAAGAGGACCTGCGCGATCCCGGCCCGCCGGCCTGGCACCTCGCGGCAGAACTCGGCCAGCCAGCGGTTGTGCGCCTGCAGGCCCGCCCACCGGCGCTGGTAGTCCGCGGCCGACGGCGGGCCGGCGACGAGGCTGGTCTGCGGGCAGAACGGCGGCGCGGTGTTCGGGAAGATGACCTCCGCGGCGATGCTGTCCTCCTCCAGGTGGCGTAACCGTTTGGCGCTGTCCCAGTTCCGGTCCGCGTACACCTCGTCGAGGTCACGCCACGGATTGACGAACTCGCGCGCCCACCGGTCGAAATCGTCATGCCACTCGCTGGCGAGATAGTCCCGGTATCCGAGCGTCGGCGCACCGGCGTGACAGTCCGCCGACACGATCACCACTGGTTCGCCGGCCGTCGGCGCTTCGCGTTCCACAACACCCTCCAGGAGCCTGTTGAGCCGCTATCGACCAGCGGCACTGTAACAGGCGTAACATAGTGAGTAAAGATCGCACTCGCTATGGTCGGTGGCCACGTGTCAATCCGAGGTGGCGAGCACGGCTGGCGGGCTGGCCGACCGCGGGAAGCGCGTGCCTACACCGCGCTCGCCGTGCCACGGCGGAGTCGCTCGTATGCCGTGGGCCTGGCTCGTGTCGAGGACAGTGACGCCAAGGCTCGGGGTGGGCCGGTCCACGTACTTCTGGTGTTTCAACTTCGAAGAGGGCACCCTCGTCGCCGGAGTTGACCAGGGACGCACGGAGCGCCGGCGAACCGGTGGCGCCGGAGGTTGTCGTCAAATGGAGGGAACAACGCGATGGGTAGCCGCGCAGCCACGGTGTTACGCGACGGGTTCACCTTTCCGGAGGGCCTGCGCTGGCATGACGACCGCCTCTGGGTCTCCGACCAGACCACCGGCACCGTGTGGACAGTGGCCGACGACGGCATGGCCGAACCCGTCGTCGAGGTTCCCGGCGGCGCGTCCGGCCTCGGGTGGCTCGCGGATGGTGACCTGCTCGTCGTGTCGATGACGAACCGCCAACTGCTGCGCGTCGACACGGCCACCGGCGGGACGGCGGTGCACGCGAGCCTCGCCGACCTCCCGGGCTACCGGCTCAACGACATGGTGGTCGACGAGGAGGGGCGGGCCTATGTCGGCGACTTCGGCTTCGACCCGCGGGCCTTCGCCGCGCGGTTCGGGGGCGCCGCGTTGATGGGCGGCGAGGCCCCCACGTCGATTCTCGCCAGGGTCGATCCGGACGGATCGGTGCGTGTGGCCGCGGACGGGCTGCGTTTTCCCAACGGCTGCGTGATCACCACGGATGGCGGGACCCTGATCGTCGCCGAGACGTTCGGCCGACGGCTGACCGCCTTCGACCGATCCGAGACCGGTGACCTGTTCGGGCGGCGAGTATGGGCGACGCTCGACGCGCGCCCCGACGGCATCTGCCTGGACGCGGAGGGAGCCGTCTGGGTCGCGAACGCCGGAGCGACCGAGTGCCTGCGCGTGGCGGCGCCACGGGCCGGACAACCTGCGTCGGTGGTCGACCGGGTGGTGACGGGGGCCCCGGTCTACTCGTGCGCACTCGGCGGCGCGGACGGGCGCACGCTGTTCCTCGCGACCGCCCCACCGGCCGCGGCCAGCCAGACCGTCTCCGGAGCCCTGGCCGAGGGCCGCATCGAGACCGCGCGCATTGACGTGCCCGCGGCGGGTTCGCCCTGAGCGGCCGCCCGGGGCGGCTGCCCGGCGGTGTGACGCCGTTTCGCGGCAGTTCCGCCTGCCTGTGGCGGCCCGCGGCCGCCTCCCGCTGGCAGTCGGGCCGACGGTGACCAGGCCGCTGTGGTTATTGCCACATAGTGTTTGCTATATTGTCTGTGGCGTCCGAGACCGGAACGGCCATAGCTTGCGGGCCATGCTTGCTGCCGCCGCCGTCGCCACGCACCCTGACGATCCGCTCGCCGGCCTGGCGGTCGGAGAACAGCCGGAACGGCCCGTCCCCGATGGCTGGATGACGGTCTCGGTCCGCGCCGCGGCACTGAACCACCACGACCTCTTCAGCCTTCGAGGGGTCGGCCTGCCCGCGGAACGGCTGCCGATGATCCTTGGCTGCGACGCCGCCGGCGTGACCGAGGACGGGCGGGAAGTGATCGTCCACGCGGTCATCGGCGACCCGGCCGTCGCGGGTGGCGACGAGACGCTCGACCCGAAGCGGACCCTGCTTTCCGAGCTGCATCCCGGCACGCTGGCCGAGCGGGTCGCCGTGCCGGCTCGGAACCTGGTGCCCAAGCCCGCGTCGCTCACCTGGGAGGAGGCGGCCTGTCTGCCCACCGCCTGGCTGACCGCCTACCGGATGGTGATCAACCGGGCTGGGCTGCCCGCGGACGGCGGCGGCACCCTGCTCGTCCAGGGGGCGGGCGGGGGCCTGGCGACCGCGGCGATCCTCCTCGCGAAGGCCGCCGGGCACACGGTGTTCGTCACCTCGCGGGACGAGGGCAAGCGCAAGCGCGCGCTCGATCTGGGCGCCGACGTGGCCCTCGAGACCGGGGCCCGGCTGCCCCGCCGGGTGGACGCGGTGATCGAGACCGTCGGCGCGGCTACCTGGCGGCACTCGGTGGGGTCGCTGCGCCCCGGCGGGCGGATCGTCTGCTCGGGTGCCACCAGTGGTGACGGTCCGCCGGCCGAGTTGACGCGCATCTTCTTTCTTCAGCTTTCGGTGGTCGGCTCCACGATGGGAACCCGCGAAGAGCTCGTCGACCTGGTGGCCTTCCTCGACCGCACCGGCATCCGGCCCGTCATCGACGAAATCCGCCCACTCGCCGCTGCCCGTACCTCCTTCGAGCGGCTTGCCCGGGGTGACGCCTACGGCAAGCTCGTGCTGACCGTCTAGGGGAATCGCTGCCCCATGAGGAGCCGGGCGGTCGCGGACTGCCACGACGCCGCGGTCGGCCGGCGTAGGTGCGTTCGGTGAACGAGCTCGGGACGCACGGCTTACCAAAGGAGACCAATGAAGATCGACGCCAGCCTGTCCGTCGATATTGAGGGGACACAGTCGGAGGCCGCGGACATGGAGAGCACCGGCTATGCGGGCGCCTGGACCTCCGAGACCAAGCACGACCCCTTCCTGCAGTGCCTGCAGGCGGTCATGGCGACCGAGACTCTCACCGTCGGGACCGCCATCACCGTCGCGTTCGGCCGGTCACCGATGACGCTCGCCAACGCCGGCCAAGGTGGGTAAGGACAGCCTCGACGGCTTCGTCATCAACGGCCCGTCCTTCGTCACCATCGGCCGCACGGAGGAGGAGTTGGCGAGCGCGATCCGCGGGACGAAGGCGCGGATCGCGTTCTACGGCTCCACGCCCGCCTACCGTCAGGTGCTCGAGATGCATGGCTGGGGCGAGGCGCAGGACGAGCTCAACAGGCTGTCCAAGCAGGGGCGCTGGGACGACATGGCCGATGTGATCACTGACGAGATGCTGCACGAGTTCTCGGTCGTCGGCACCCCGGCCGAGGTCGGGCCCAAGCTGGTCGCCAAGGTCGGCCAGGTCTACGAGCGCATCACGTTCTACAGCGGCTACGACGCCGAGCCGTCCCTGTGGGCCGAGCTCCTCGCCGCCACGAAGTAGCGGCCCTCATCGGGGGTTCGGCAGGAGTGGGCTCTGCCGAGCAGGCCTTCACTCGAGAAGCCCGCCAGCGAGTAATCGGCCCTTCGAAGATGGGCGCATGATTCTGCCTCTCCTGCGAGCGTCGCTCGCATTGTCTGCCGGTGAACCTGGAGGTGTACGAATGCCGCGCACGCGTCTCGGTCGCCGTGGTATCCGAGCGGCGCTCGCGCACGGTCATGGTGTGCGGCTCAGTCGGGTGAAGACGAACACGCCAAACTGCCAGGAGAATGACGTGGGGGATTCTAGGATTCAACCGGGCGGAATCGATCGTCGGGCCCGCTGACATCCCGGCGGCCGTCGCATATTTCAGCGAGATTCTCGGCCTCGGGCCCGCCCGATCGAGGAGACGCCCGTTCTCTGCGCCGCGAACATGACGGTCGGAAGTCGCCACCCTGGTCGGATGCCCATGGCGACCCAGGGGGGATGTGGGCAGGAGCGGCACGGCGCCGTCGAAATGCCGTGCCCCTCCGTTACGCGCCCTGTGGATCCTGTCGTGCGAGTTGGTGCCGCTCCGACCCGCCCAGCCCGTCGCACGGGGCGGGCGAAGCCGGGTGTCACCGTGCCAGCCTTGCTACGTCACATTCCCCACAGGTAGGGATCGGGGTCGGACCGGTCGATGATGGCCGTCGCCCGCCGGCGAATCATCTCGTCCTGCCAGTCGATGTCGGCGGCGAACCGGCCGTCATAGAGCCGCTTGTCGGCCTCGTGGTCGTGGTGGGCCCAGAAGTTCCCGCTGCGGACGGTCTCCAGAATCGTCGTCGCGACCTCCTCCGGTTCCGCGAGCACGACCGCCACGCCGCCTGCCTCGAGGCCCTGCTGCACGAAGGTCATGATGTCGCGGTCGCCCGCCAGGTTCGTCTTCGTCAGGGGAGGGAGCGCGACATGGGCCTTGATCAGCGACTGCTTGTCGCGGAGCTGGCCGTGCAGGCACTCCATCAGCGTGCAGACAGCCTGCTTGGAGGTCGAGTAGGCCGGCGTCTGGTACATGACGCCGACGGCTCCGGATCCGGACGACGCGGCCAGGATGTGGCCGGGAGTTCCCTGGGCGATCATTCGCGGCGCGAAGGCCTTGATGCCGTGCAGGATCCCGAAGAGGTTGATGTCGTAGACGCGGCGCCAGTCGGAGGTCTCGTCGTCGAACAGGCCGCCGCCTCCGGCGACGCCGGCGTTGAGGTACAGGATGTCGACCTGCCCGTACCGCTCGTAGGCGGCGTCGGCCAGCTGCCTGACCGAGTCGAAGTCCGCGACGTTGGTCGGCACGCCGAGCACGTCGTGACCTAGAGCGCGCAGCTCCTCGACGGCGTCCGCCAGCGCCGTGGCGTCGATGTCGGACAGCACGACCTTGCACCCCTGCCCGGCGAAGGCCCTGGCCGTGGCCCGGCCGATGCCGTGCGGCCCACCGCTCCCGGTAATGACGGCAACCTTGCCTTCGAGGTCCTGCACGCTTGTCTCCATTCCAGTCTGTGATGACGACCCAGCCGCTCGCGGCTCGGCGGCGGCGGCCTTTCACCGGCGGCGCGGGATCCGTGCTGGCCGCCGCGGCTGGTGCGTCGGGAGGGGCCTTCTCACCCGCCGATGCGGATGACCGACCGGTCAGACCCGCTCTCGGTCCTTGTAGACGATGACGGTCTTGAGCTCGGCGTAGGCGTCCAGGCCGACCTGGCCGTTGTTCCGGCCGATGCCGCTGGACTTCACGCCCCCGAACGGGATTTTGGGATCGATCTCGGTGTGCTGGTTCACCCACGCGGTGCCGCACTCGAGGCGCGCGGCGATCTGCTCACCGTGGGCGATGTCGGAGGTCCAGACGGAACCGCACAGTCCGTACTCGGTCGCGTTGGCCTGCTCGATGGCCCACTCGACGTCGCTGAACGGGATGACCGGCAGGACCGGCCCGAACTGCTCCTCGTCCACGACCCGCACCCCGGGGCCCACACCTGTCATGATCGTCGGGGGGTAGAAGTAGCCGGACCCCTCCGCCGGGGCGCCGCCGGCGACAGCCTTCCCGCCGTGATCGAGGGCATCGGTGACGAGTTCGCTGACGCGGTCGAACTGGGGCTTGGTCGTGACCGGAATCATCGTCGCGGCCCGTTCATGGGCGATCACCGCGAGCTCGTCGACGAGTCCCTGGTAGACCGACTCGTGGGCGTACACCCGCTTGATCGCGGCACAGACCTGGCCGTGGCCGGTGAACGCGGAATCGAAGATCCGTTGCGCGACCTTCTTCGGGTCCACGTCGTCGAGCACGATCGCGGCGTCGTTGCCGCCCAGTTCGAGCAGCACGTTCTTCAGGCCCGGCGCGGCGGCGGCGGCGATCGCGCGCCCCGCCGCGATGCTGCCCGTAAAGCTGATCAACCGCGTGGTCGGGTGCGCGACCATCGCCTTTCCGACCTCGTCGTCGCCGGCCAGGATGTTGACCACGCCCGGGGGAACGAGGTCCTTCCAGATCTTCGCTACGAACAGCGTCGCCAGCGGCGTGAACGGGGAGGGCTTCGCGACGATCGTGTTCCCGACCAGCAGGGCGCTGAAGACCTTCTCGGCGAGAATGAGGATCGGCGCGTTCCATGGGATGATCGCCGCGACGACGCCGAAGGGGGCACGAACCACCTTGACGGTGCGCTCGGCGGAGTCCTCGATGATGTCGACTCGCAGTTCCTGCTCGGCGATGTGGTTGCCGAACCACGGCGCGGCCAACGCCTCGAGCGCGATGGACGAGGCACCCTTCTCGAGCGCGGTGATCTCCTCGATCGTCGCGTAGTTCGCCCCGATCGCGTCGGCCATCGCCTTGATCACCGCTCGACGTTCTGCCTCCGGCCGGGCCGACCAGGCCGGGAGGGCCGCGGCCGCCGCCGCCATCGCGGTGTCCACCATCTCGACCGTAGCCGCCGGGCAGCGCGCGAACTCCTCGCCGCTGGAGGGGTTGACCACCGGTATGGACTGACCACTCGTCACCAGCGTGCCGTTGATCAGTTGGCCGAGCTCACTCACCGTTGCCTGCACGCCCATCAGGAGGTTCGCCTCATCCATTGGTCCTGCGCATCGCGCGCTCCTGTCCCTGTGACCATGCGCACGATAGTTGCCGCTATGTAGTGATGCAACTGCCCGGATGGTCGCTCGAGCCCTCGCGAGATCGAGAACCTTCGAGCCCCGACCACGGCGCGGCTGCGCCGTCCGGCGCGAACGGTCTACCCGCCAGGGCTCGTGGACGACCTGCCAACCGGGTCGATCCGACGAGCTCCGGCCGGCTCGGCGACAGTCTCGGCCACCGGAGCGGGCCACGGACTCGGCCCATGTAGCCGCGCCCGGCGGCCCGAGGGAATGGCGCGCTGGCCCGGCGGGGTGGTGGCCTGCATCGAGCCGACCTGCCTGGTGCGCGGCCTCGCGACCTCATGGCGGCGATTTTCAGCTAACGGTCCGCTAACGGGCCCATCGCTACGCTTTCGCCTGGTTCCGCCCGGGGCCGTGACCAGCGTATTTGAAGGGAACTCGTGGCTCGCCGTCGCGGTCGCAGTCTCAGGCGGCGTCCAGGCCGGGACCTTCAATGGTGGGCGTCTCGACGGCTCGTGGCTGGCCCCGGCGTGGCCCCGGCGGACGATGACTCCGTCGGCTCGGGCGCGAAGCGGCGATGAGCCACCTGGACTCGACCAGCCGGCCGAGCACGCCGGCGGCCGGGAGGCCGACCACCGGCACGCTTGGCCAGCCGCGGGCGGCTGACCGGCGTCCACCGCGGTTTCTCGCTCTCGCCGCCGGCGCGTTCGCGGTGGTCGTCGGCTGTCGCCTGGTAGGCCTCGACCTCGCCCACCTGCCGGGCGCGACCGCCGGATTGGGCTGGCAGTCGGGTGACGGCCGGGAATCCGGCCGTCAGCGGGTGGTGCTCTGGGGCGACTCGATGGCCGCGGAAGCGGCTGGCCCTTTCACCGAGGCGCTCCAGGCCAACGGCGCCGACGTCCTGGTCCGGACCTTCGGCGGCACCGCCATCTGCGACTGGCTCACCGACATCGACGGCCAACTCCGTGACTGGGCACCGACGACGGCAGTACTGGCGTTCTCCGGCAACGTCCTGTCGTCCTGCATGCAGGGACGCGACATGGTGGACGCGTACTCGCGTGACGCTTCGGTCGCGGCTGACCGATTGGCTGCCGCCGGTGTCGATGTCGTGTTCGCCGTCGCGCCGCCGCGGTGGGATCAGCCGGTCGCGGCCGACGGTACTACCGACCTCGAACAGATCTGGAGATCGGTGGTAGCCACGGTCTTGGCGCGCCTGACGGCGCGTGCTCCCGCTGGCGGCGCCACCGGAGAGGCACCTGGGAGGATCGAGGTCTTCCGCGCCGGGCTCGCGGTGACCGACGCCGGCCGTTGGGCCGAGCGGCTACCGTGCCGCCTGGGAGAGCGGTGTGGGCCCGACGGCACCGTCGTCGTCCGCGGGCCGGACGGCACGCACTTCTGCCCGGTCGCCGTCCCGGCGATGACGGCCTGCCCGGTCGATTCGCCGGGCGCTACCCGGTACGGCCAGGCGCTTGCCCAGGCCGCGGCCGCGTTCCGGAATGACGACGCCACTGACGAGGCCGGATTCGAGGCGAGCGAGCCAGCCGCGGATTCCGAGAACTGACTATGGGCGGAGGCCGTTCTTGCTGGCCGGACGCCGGCCAGCAAGGTGGCCATCGCGGGATCTCGATCGCGCGCGGCCGCCTGTGGCGGTCGCGGTGGCGTCCCGCTGGCCGATCGCCTCGGGTCGGTGTTTTCGTGGCCGCCCGCGACGACACCGGCACCGAGCCCGGGTTCGCGAGGCGGTCTACACGGCGTCGCCGCCCTGCCGCGTTCCTTTCGACCCTTCGACGAGGTAGTGAAGGATGTTCCGCCTGACAGCGCTACGTACCGGTGTGCGTGGATGTGGGGTGCTGACCAGGAGGAGGAGAAGATCATGCGCGTGCTGCTCGTGGAGGATGACGAGCCGCTGGCCGACGCGGTCGCCCGCGGGCTGCGCCGCGAACGGTTCGCCGTGGACGTGGTGCACGACGGCGAGACGGCGCTCGACAAGATCGGAACCGTCGACTACGAGATCGTCGTCCTTGACCGCAACCTGCCTGGTATCCGCGGAGACGCCGTGTGTGAGCAGATCGTGGACGGCGGGCGGGCCGCCCGCATCCTGATGCTCACCGCGTCGGCCGACGTCTCGAAACGAGTCGAGGGCCTGATGCTCGGCGCGGACGACTACCTCCCCAAGCCGTTCGACATGCGCGAGTTGGTCGCGCGGCTTCGGGCGCTCGGCCGGCGCAGCCACCGCGTGTCGTCCCCGGTGCTGCGGTGGGACGACATCTGCCTCGATGCGGCGCGCAGGATCGCTCGGCGTGGTGACCGGGAACTCGGGCTGACGAACCGCGAGTTCGCCCTACTCGAGACGTTCATGCTCGCCGACGGCGCGGTTCTCAGCGCGGAACAGCTGATGGAAAGCGTGTGGGACGACCGGCTCGACCCGTTCAGTAACGCGGTCCGCGTCACTGTTCTCACCCTCCGGCGCAAGCTCGGGGACCCACCCGTCATCGTGACCGTACCGTCCGTGGGGTATCGCCTGGTATGAAGATCCGCACCCGTATCACGGTAATCCTCGCCGTCAGCCTGATGGCCGCCGGTTCATTCACGCTCATGGTCAACGCGATCGTGCTCAGAAACGTGCCATTCCAATCGCAGAGCTCGTTCCAGGGCGACCTTTTCGCCAGGCTGGGCATCTCGCGTGACGCGGTGGCCCGACACCTCCAGGCACATCCGGAGGACCTGTTCAGTTCGAAGTTCGATGACAAGCCCCTACCGAACGGCCAGACGGTCAACGGCGCGAGGCGAGCGCTGCAGCAGCAGCCGCTCACCGACGCCCTCGCGGAAGCGCGCCGGTGGTCGTTGATCGGGATCCTTGTGTTTCTCGTCGGCGCGCTCGCCGCCGCATGGGGGTTGTCAGGGAGCATCCTGCGGCCCATCCGGAAGGTAACCGCCCGCGCCCGCTCGGTTTCCGCTTCGAACCTCGGGGAGCGAGTGGCGATCGGCGGCCCGAACGACGAGGTGAAGGAGCTGGCGGACACGTTCGACTCCATGCTCGACCGCATCTCCGCGTCCTTCGACGCCCAGCGTCGCTACGCCGCCCAGGTCGCTCACGAGCTGCGCACCCCGTTGGCCACCACCCGCGCCGAGATCGGGATGCTGATCGACGACACGTCCGATGCCGAGACGCAAAAGCGGCTGCGGACCGTCCGCGACGCCGTCGACCGGGGCGAGCGCCTCGTGTCCCAGCTCCTCATTCTCTCCCGCACCGACCTGCGCGACCTGGAGACCTCGAGATTCCCGCTCGACGAACTGGTCGGCAACGTACTCGGCCGTGTCGTCGAGGGGCCGTCGTTCGCGCGGCTCCAGGTCGACGTGGACCTGCGGACCGTGGAGGTGGAGTGCGACCGCGCGCTGCTGGAGAGCCTGGTACGCAACCTGATCGACAACAGCGCACGACACAACCGGCGGGACGGCTGGGTGAACGTCACCGTCGCGCCGGGCGACGGCGACCAGGCCGCGCACCTGCGCGTCTCCAACTCGGTCGCCGACCCGGCCAACGACACGACTCCCGCCCCTGGCCGACCAGGAATCGGCCTGTCCATCGTCAACGCGGTCATCCAGGCGCACGGCGGCACCATCCACTGGAGCCGCCGACCCGGCGAAGTCACGGCCCACGTCCAGATCCCCACCCAGGCATCCGAACTCCTCCACGCCGCGACCGGGCGACCTGGCGCCGTGGCACTGCCGGTCGATGGCGAAGGACGGCGAACTCGACGCCCTTCCGGCATTGGGCTATGAGCCGTTGCCGGCCATCGCGTCGGCGCTGGCCTGCGCCATGAACCGGACCAGGTCGTTCCGGGGCAGGGAGCCCATCATCGAGACGGCCTCGCGCAGCTTCTCGCCCACGACCCAGGTGGGCCCGTTGGAGAGATTGTCGAAGGCTTCGGAGATGACGTCGCTGACGGCGTCGGCGTCGGCCGGCGGGGTGTCGAGCGCGGGGAGTCGGCCGCGGGCGTGTTCCAGCCGGCGCAGGGTCGGGGTGTCGGTCTTGCCGAGGATCAGGCCCAGGACGTCGACGCCCTTGTCGTGCAACTCGGTCCACAGCGCCTCGGCGAAGACCATGCCGAAGGACTTCGTGGCGGCGTACGCCACCATGTTCGGGGCGCCGGCGAAACCTGCGGCGGAGCCGAGCAGGACGACGCCGCCGCGGCCGCGCGCGACCATTTCCTGTGTGTAGTGGTGGCATAGCTGCATCGGTACGGTGCAGTTGCGCTGCACCATTGCCTCGGCGGTCTCGATCGGGTTGACGAGGAAGTGCTCGAAGTTCGGGTCGGCGCCCGCGCAGTAGACCAGGAAGCCGATCTCCAGTTCCGCGGTGGCGGCGGCGATCGTAGCCGCCGCGCTCGGGGCGGCGAGGTCCACGGCGATGGCGCGGGTCTGGACGCCGCTGCGGGCACCGATGCCGGCGGCGACCTCGTCGAGGAGGGCCTGTCGCCGGGCGAGCAGCGCGACGTTGACGCCGCGTTCGGCGAGCGCCTCGGCGAACGCCGCTCCGACGCCGTCGGAGGCGCCCGCCACCAGCCCCCACGGTCCGTAACGGTCGGCGAATGTCATGAGCTGGCTCCTGTCAGATCGACCGAGACGTCGACCGCGATGAGGGGGACCGTCGTGGGGCTTCGCTGGGCAGCGGGTCGAGCCGGTCGGACGCGACCGCGTCCAGGGCGCCGTACCAGGTCAGCGGCTGCGCGCCGCTGACCTGGGCGGTGACGCCCTGATGCTCCAGTTGCGGCGAGGCACGATAGTAGTAGCTGCTATGTTGCACCCACCTTGATCAAGGTGGGATGCTGGGCGCGCCAGGGTCGAGGTCTCCGGCGTCTGCCAGGCACCCCTGCCCAGCCTCGACCCGAAGGCCCTCTCGTCCTCCCGGCGCTGCCCTCGTGGCATTTTGTAGAAAGTATTCAATATTCAGGCTAGGCTTGGCGCCTCCCGGCGCAGTGCGCGGCCGCGTCGAGGCCTTGACGGCCACGCCGCCGATGGGCGATACGCCACCCGCGCCCCCGGTGCGCACGGAGATCCAGGCGCGAGCAAAAGGAGCATGCGGTAGATCACTGAGACCTTGGCGGCGTACTGCCGGGGCGTCGACCGGATCGACCCGGAACTCGGCCGGTCCGTCTTCCATCCGGACGCCGTAGCCGACTACGGGGACATGTTCCAGGGCACCGGCTTCGAGTTCATTGACTTCGTGTGCGAAGCGCACCGCGGATTCCTGACGCACACACACCAGATCGGCAGCATCTCGATCGCCGTCGACGGCGACACCGCGGCCAGCGAATGCTACGTGACCGCGCGCCTGCGCGCGGAGAACCCCGGCGGGGGCTTCGTCGACATCCTCAGCTACGGCCGCTACGTCGACCGGTGGGCGCGGCGGGACGACGTCTGGCGGATAGCGCACCGGCGTTACCTCCACGAGATGGACGAGACGCGGACCATCGAGGCTGGCGGCTTCGCCGTGGCAGGTCGCCGCGACCGCACCGATCCCAGCTACGAGGTTCTCGGCGCCACCCGCTGACGAGAAGTCAGGAAGACAGGAAGATAGGACGTGACCGTGACGGCCTGGATCGGGCAGTACTGTCTCAATGTCGCCGACCTGGAGCGGTCGGTCGCCTGGTGGACCGCGCTCGGCCTGCGGAACACCAGCCAAACGGAGATCCCGGACGCCCATGAGGCGATCGTGGAGAACCCGAGCGCCGGCGGGAAGTTCCAGATCGCCCAGCAGAAGAACCAGCAGGGACCGGTCGACCTCGGCGACGCGCTGTGGAAGTTGTACGTGAACACGCCGGACATCGCGGCGACGTTCAAGAACGCGGTGACGGCCGGCGCGGAGGTCGTCGCCGAGCCGGCGCGGTACGACCGCTGGCCCGTCTCGGTCGCCTTCGTCCGGGATCCGGACGGTCGGCTCGTCGAGTTCGTCGAGCGTCATCCGTGGCCGGCGGACGCGCCGGCGGACGCGCCGTGGCTCGGTCAGTACTGCGTCAACGTGGCCGACCTCGACGCGTCCGTGGCGTTCTACGAGAAGCTCGGGCTCACCTGCACGAGCCGCACGGATGTCTCGGAGGCGCTGGAGGCGATCGTCGAGACGCCGGGCCGGGGTGGCTCGGTGCAGCTCGCTCAGCAGAAGAACGGCGGGCCGATCGCCCACGGCGCCGGCGTGTGGAAGCTGTACGTGCACACCGACGACTGCGCGGGCCTGTACGAGGCCGCTCTGGCCGCGGGTGGAAAGCCCGTCACCGAGCCGACCCGGCTCGAGCGCTGGCCCGTTGTCGTCGCGTTCTTCACCGACCGCGACGGCTATCTCATCGAAATCGTCCAGCGACTGGGCTGACCCGGCCGCCCGCCGCCGGTCAGCCCCAGATGAATCCGTTGCTGGTGGGCACGCTGGTCATGGCTACGCCGCACGGCCAGCGAACGGCAGATGGGCGACGCCGCGGACGTTCGTCGAGACGTGCCGCACGGCGCGGTCGATGTCGACCTGGAAGTCGGCGTAGCGCCGAAAGATCTCCTCGAACGCCACCTTGATCTCCACGCGGGCGAGATGGGCGCCGAGGCAGCGGTGAATGCCGAAACCGAAGAACAGGGTGGACAGGTGCTCGGCACGGCGCATGTCGAACACGTCCGGGCTCTCATAGACACGTTCGTCACGCAGCGCCGAGCCCGTCACCAGCATGACCCGGTCGCCGGCCGGGATGGTCACGTCGTGCAGGGTGACGTCCTTGGTGGTCTGGCGGCCCTGCAGATGTGACGGCGGGTCGAAGCGCAGCGTCTCCTCGACCGCCTTGGTCACCAGACCAGGATCGGCGCGCAGCAGCGCGGCCTGGTCCGGGAACCGGGTCATCGCCATGATCCCGTTCGGGATGCCCTTGGCGACCGTCTCATGGCCGGCGAAACCCATCTCGAGGAACCGGAAGGCGATTTCGTCGTCCTCCATGCGGCGGGTGCCGCCGTCCTCGTCGTCGGTGACCTCGGTGCTCATGATCATGCTAATGATGTCGTCCCGCGGGTTCGCCCGCCGTTCGGCCACCAGCTGCAGGTACAGCTCCAGCAGTCCGGCCCCGGCGAGCGCCACGTCCTCCGGGTCGGCGTCGGGACCGCGCGCGGCGAGTCGGTCGGAGAGGTCGGACACCGTGGACCGGTGCTCGGCGGGGATACCGAGCAGCTCGCTGATCACGTCGAGCGGCAGCTTGATGGAGAAGTCGCCGACCAGGTCGAACTCGTCGCGGTCGCGCTGGGCGTCGAGCAGTTCCCGCGTCCGTTCGCGGATGAACGGCTCCAGTTCCATGATCCGCCGGGGCGTGAACACCTTGCTGATGATTTTGCGGTGCCAGCGGTGCGACGGCGGGTCCTTCACGATGAGCATCGCGAAGTCCTTCTCGGTGCCCTCGATCGTGACCCCGCCGGTGCTGGAGTAGGTGCCCCAGTCGTTGTGCGCGGCCAGTACGTCGGCGTGCCGCGTCAGCGCCCAGAACCGCAGTTCCTCGTTGCGGTAGACCGGCGCCTCCTCCCGCATCCGTGCGTAGACCGGGTACGGATCCGCGTAGGTCGCCGGACTGTACGGGTTGAACTCGATCATCTAGTCCTCCGCTTCGGTGCGCGCCGGCGCCGGCGCCGGGGCCGGGCTCACGGCGAGCCCGCCCTCCCCATGAGCTCGGCGGGCACCGAGTCCGGTATGGCATCAACCACATAGCAGACGCTATCGTGCCTGATGGCGCGTCGCAATTGGTGTGCATCGGCTCCAGGCGGCTGGGCTGGCCCGGCCAGCCGGGGCTGGCCGGGTTTCGTGTCACCTCGTCAGACGGCCGTTCACGCCGCGTCTCGCGGTGGGCCGGCGGACGTGCTGGCGGTTCCGGGTGGCGCAACGAGCACGGCCAACTCCCTGGGATGGCTGGCTCAGGCTGGCTGTGTCCACGCGGCGGTCGCGTCGTCGTCCGGGGGTTCGGTCACCATGTCCGCGTTGCCGCCGAACTGCCGGGTGTTGGGGCGGGCGGTTGGTTCGTATGGCGGCCAGCCCGGATCACCGGTGGCGGCGAAGCGCGCCCACGCGCCGGTCAGGTCGTCCCGGATCTCGAGGAGGTGTGGTGTGGCGGCCCCGAGGCGTTCGAGCGAGTCGAACAGCGTCAGGAGGTCGGCGGCGTGGAAGGCGCCGAGTTCAGCTCCGAAGGGTTCCGCGGCGAACAGGTAGGCGTGGGCCCGGCCCCCGGCGGCGGCCTGGGCCGCGGCCAGCCTGCTGGCGGGCAGCCGGTAGACGGCGTCGGTCAGGAAACTGGCGCGAAGATCGGCCAGGCCGGCGTCCGGGGCTCGGCGCCGGTAGCCGGCAAGAAGCCGTTCGGGGACGGTGACACCGGCCTGGCGGATCTCGGCGAGCAGGGCGGCCTCGTCGGCGGGGATGAAGGCGGCCTTCTGCATGACCTGGAAGAGCCGGACCTCGTCGCGGTTGGCTCCGATGAGCAGGCCGATGCCGGTGGCGACGCCGTCGGCGATCGCCTGTTCGGGACGCCGGGGCAGCACGGCGCCGTCGTGCACGGCGCCCCACGAGCGTCCGCCGGGCAGGTTGCGGCGGCCGATGTCACTGTCGATGACCGTGCTCTGCGTCTCCAGGATCCGTTCGACCGGCACGTCGAGGAGGTCGTCGACCTCGCGGAGGTCGAGCGCGGTCAACAGGTCGGTGGCGATCGCCGTGCCGGTGTCGGCGTCGAAGATCCGCGCGGCGCTCCCGCTGCTCAGGATCGCCTTGTGAAAGGTGCCCGCGGCGGCGGGCATCGTGAGCAGCGCGCCGACGGAGAACGCCCCGGCGGACTCTCCGGCGGCGGTGATGTTGCCGGGGTCGCCGCCAAAGGCGCCGATGGTGTCGCGGACCCATCGCAGCGCGGCGGCCTGGTCCTGCAGGCCGAGGTTGCTGCTGCCCTCCCAGCCGGGGCCGCCGAGATCGGCCAGGTGGAGGAAGCCGAGCGCGCCCAGCCGGTAGTTGGCCGCGACGACCACCGTGCCGGTCAGGCGGGCCAGGGCCGCGCCGTCGGTCATGGGCGGGGCGGCGGAGCCCACGTCGAAACCCCCGCCGTAGAACCAGACGATCACCGGGAGGTGACCGGTGGGATCCGGGGTCCAGACGTTGAGATAGAGGCAGTCCTCGGCGCTGTCGACCGTCATCGACAGGGCCCCGCCACCGAACGGGGACGAGGCGGCGGCCGAATCCGCGCCCATCAGGGCGGGCGCGCGCTGCGGGGGCGCGGCGCGGAAGTGGGTGGCGTCCCGGATGCCCGGCCATGGGCGCGGTGGCCGCGTCGGGCGCAGTCGCCGTGGCCCGAGCGGCGGAGCGGCGAACGGGATGCCGGCGAACAACGCCCCGCCGTCGGGCAACGGGGTGCCGCGCAGCGTGCCCGCGGGCGTGTCGACCAGGTAGGGATCGGTCATGTTCGATCACGCCTCCGCGCGGTCGGGTAGGTCCATCTCCAGGAGTGACGAGGCCAGGGTCTTGCCGTGCGCGTCCAGGTTGAGGCCACGGGTGACGCCGCCGCCGAGTGCGTGGTGGAGGACGAACTTCAGCGCGTGCAGCCGGGGCAGCTCGTAGCGGTCGACGTATGTGCGAGGCCGAGGCGGCCAGCATTGACCCTGTACCGTGCCAGAACTCGGTTTCGGGCGTTGACGTGCGGTCGATGCGTCTGATCGGGCTGTTCGGATCGGCGGCTGAGGTTGGCCGGTCGGGGGTGTTCCCGTGCCCCAGCCGCAGCGGCGAACACCATGCAACCGGGCGTCGGCGACGCGAAGAAGCCCCTACTAGAAGGTGTACTGGCAGGGCATCCCTCCCCGGACGGGTCCCGCCTAACCTAGGGCTGTGGACAACCGCGCCGAGGTCAAGGCCTTCCTCAGCTCCCGCGGGGCCAGTGCCGTCGAGACGTGACGCGGTGGCCCTGTTAGGTGCAACTTGGCGGAAAGGTGCCCTGGCCGGCGAAATCGTGTAGTTGCGCCTTTTGGGCCTCTCGGCGCGGCGCGGCCAGCGGGTGGCGTGGACGTCGATCTCGACGCGCTACTCGCTGCGGACCGCACGGCCTCCACCCGGTGCGATGATCATCGGCTGGCCGCGCTCCGCGGCACACGCCGTGGCGAGCTGGCGGTGATCGTGACGGCTGAGCTGGGGAGCGATCCCCTCCGCTACCCGACCACACCGTCTCCCGGCGAGGGTGTCCAGGCGTCCGAGGCCGGCCATGCCGATCTCAAGATCCGTGATAGCGTCGTTTGAGCCAAGAAGCTCTGTGCTCGGTACGATCACCGGTCCCGATAAGGATCACCCGCTGTGGCGCCCCGTCCTGTCCCTCGAAACAAGACGAGCGCTGCCGTTGTGGACTACATCCTGGAGCAGATCTTCGAGGGGCGCTTCAGGTCGGGCGATCGGATCGACCTTGGCGAGGTGTGCGAGGACCTCGACGTGAGCCGTCTCCCGGTTCGCGAAGCCATCGTGATGTTGGAGCGGGACGGCATCGTCACCTCGACGTATCACCGAGGGGTCTTCGTCGAGCCGTTCGACGCCAAGTCGATCATCGACGATTTTGAGATCATCGGTCTGCTCAGCGGGGTTGCCGTCCGGCGGTTGGCCGAGGAGCAGGACCGTGAGGTGATCACCCGGCTCGAAGGCCTGGTCGACGAGCTTCGGGCCGGGCCGCCGAACGATCGGGACCGTGTGGTCGAGCTGGTGCGCACGATCCTCACCACCGAGCACCGTGCCGGTGGTTCGCGCCGCCTCCGCGCCGAGTTGCGCGCCTTCACCGGGTACCTGCCGCTGGTGTTCCGCATCAGCAGCAACCGCAGCCATGCCGACACCGTCGACGCGCACGCCCGCGTCGTGCGCGCCATCGCCGCCGGCGACGGGGAGAAGGCGGCCCGCTACCGGGTCGACGACTTCCGCGACGCTGGCCGCCGCGTCGTGGAGGAGCTCGAGCGACGCGGCGTGCTCAGCGATGAGGCTTGATCGTAAATCCGTTCCGGCCATACATATCTCGATCCAAGGCTGTCATGGCCATCGCGGCGTAGGCGACAGCCTCGAACTGACAGGTCGGGCCGCGGCCTCGAGCGGCGTCCACAGGATCCCGTTGCGTGCCGCCCGACTGTCCAGCGGCGACCGATCCGCATCAGGCCGACCGCGAGCTTGACCCGCTGGGGCGCGAGATCACCGCGCCCTTCCGTCGGGGCCGAGCAGGCGAAGGGGGTCGGTGCCGTCCCAGGCCGCGGACGCCTGGGCCATCCTGCCGAGGTTGGCCAGGAACCCGGGCGTGCTCTCGACGACCTCCGTGTAGAACCCGAAGTCCGCGACCGTGTCGACGAAGGCGACGCGGAACCTGCCGGACAGGCTTTCGGCGACGGTCGGGTAGCCCAGCTCCTCGTAACCGGCCTTCGTCCCGTCGTAGTCGGGTGTCACCGTGGCCAGCTGATGGAACGCGCAGGTCCCGCCGCGGCTCCACTCGCGGTACACGCTGGGGCGGTCGCAGAGCTGTTGGATCAGCTCGATCTGTACCGGGCCGGCCTGTGCGACGGCGACCCGCATCGTGATCGCGGCCGGCGTGCCGCGGTAGGTCGAGCGCTGCTCGATGACGGGCATGACGTGAAACGGGCCGACGCCGAAGACCCGGGCCCACCTGGCCGCCGCGGCGAGCACGTCGTCGACGAGGAAGCCCAGCTGGAAGAACCGGTACTCGCCGTCGGGCCACGGCTGCTGGAACAGGCGGTGCTCGATCGGGCTCATGACGCGCTCACCGGGAGCACAAGTACCTCCTGCATGACGGTGGCGACGAGACGGCCGCCGGTGTCGTGGATCGCCCCGCGCACGAGGCCCCGGTTGCCGACGACGGCGAGGGCTTCCTGGGTGTGCAGGTGCCACCGGTCGAACCGTGCCGGCCGGTGAAACCAGATGGCGTGATCCAGGCTCAGGCCGTTCGACCTGCCCGGCCCCGCCGCTGCCGGGTGGGCCCGGAAGACCACGTCCATCAGGAGGAAGTCGCTGGCGTAGGCGAGAAGCGCCGTGTGCAGCAACGGGTCATCGCCTACCCCGCGCGGGAGGCGCATCCAGTGCGACCTGGGCGCGCTCGCGGATGTGCGCGCCCGCGGCCCACCGAGGAACGAGGGCGCCTCGCCAATACGTATCTCGACTGGAGGAGGCTGCTCGATCCAGTGACGTCCGTGCTGTTGCTGGTCGGCTGGGAGTTCACGAGCCCACTGCTGCAGGAGCGGCACGTCATCCGGTGGTGGTGCCGGAGGGGCGGAGGCAGGGGCGGTCGCGCCGGACTCGGCGCCGCCGCCGTGGAACGAGACGGTGGCGACGAGCAGTGGCTTGCCCTCTTCGAGCACGGTGACCTGCCGGGTGGACATCGAGCGTCCGTCACGGACGCGGTCGACCGCCAGGTCCAGCGGGCGGCCGGGCGTTCCTGCCCGGACGAAGGCGGCGTGCAGGGAGTGCGGGGCCTTTCCGGTCACCGAGCTGCCAGCGGCGACGAGTGCCTGTGCGAGGAGCTGGCCGCCGTAGACCCGCCCGGGCGCGCGGACGGCGTCGGACGGCATTCGGAAACGATCGCCGGCGATCCGCTCCGGTCTGAGGGCCCCGAGGACGGCGTCGAGCGCGTCGAGCTGCGCTGCTTCGAGGGGATGCGCGGGCGGGTGCATGCGGCTAGCCTATTGCATCATTGATCAAAGATCAGAGATCCTTGAGGCGAGGGGCGCGGGATGCTGAGCGGCGAGAAGATCCTCATCACCGGGCCGGCGGGCCGCATCGCCTTCGGGCTCGCCCGGACGCTGGCGGCCGACAACGAGGTGTGGGGCGTCTCGCGGTTCAGCGACCCCGCGGCGCGTGCCGAGGTCGAGGCGCTGGGGGTGACGACCCGCGCCCTGGACATCGGCGACGGCGACTTCGGCGACCTGCCGGCCGACTTCACCTATCTGTTACACATCGCCGCGGACTTCGGGAACGACTACGAGCGCGCCCTGCGGGTCAACGGCGAGGGCACGGGCTTCCTGCTGGCGCACTGCCGCGCGGCGAAGGCGGCGCTGGTGATGTCGACGCTGACCGTCTACAAGCCGCACCCCGACCCGTGGCATGCCTTCCGGGAGGACGACCCCCTGGGCGACGCCGGTCTGCCCGAACCGAAGCCTTACTCCATCGGCAAGATCGCCGAGGAGGCGGTGGCCCGCTACTGTGCCCGGGCGTTCGACCTTCCCGTCACCATCGCCCGGATGGGCAGTGCCTACGGCGACCGCGGCGGCCTTCCCGCGTACCACCTGCACGCCGTGGCCGCCGGCCAGCCGGTGGTGGCCCGCTGGGACCCCCTGCCGTACAGCCCGATCCACTACGACGACATCGACGCCCAGCTCGAGCCGCTCCTCGACGCCGCCGGCGTGCCGGCGAGGATCGTGAACTGGGCGGGCGACGAGCCGGTGACCGTGCAGCAGTGGTCCGCGTACTTCGGCGAGCTGCTCGGCGTCGACGCCGCCGTGGTCGTCGACCCTGTCCCCGGCGCGTCGCTCGGCTCCGTCGGTGACCACAGCGCGCGGTCCGCCCTCACCGGCCCCTGCCGGGTGAGCTGGCGTGACGGCTTGCGGCGCATGGCCGCGCACCTGTATCCCGACCGCGTGAAGGTGGGCTGAGGCGATGGCACGCTATCCCGCCGTCGACCAGCTGCTCGGCGAGGCCGCCGAGCAGACCGGGCTGTCGGACTTCGGCCCCGGCGACTTTCGCGACGGGCTCGCGGTGCTGCTCGAGAGCCTGGAGCACGACGGCGACCTGAGCCCGGACGCCGACGCGGCCGTGCTCGGTGACTTCCGCCGGCGCCTCGTCAACCGCCTTCAGGTCGAGGCGTGGTACGCCGAGCATCCCGAGGTCGACGACGTCTCCGTGCGTGGGCCTGTCGACATCCACGGCCTGCCCCGCACGGGCACGACGGCTCTGGCCGACATGCTGTCGCTCGACCCGCAGTTCCGCTGCCTGCGCGGCTGGGAGCAGGGCAGACCGGTTCCGCCGCCGACGCGCGGCAACGAGGCCGACGACCCCAGGCGGCTCGAGTTCATCGCCGCCCAAGAACGCCGGTCGCCGGACCACCGCGCGATGCACATCGTCGAGGTCGACGCGACGATGGAGGACACCGACCTGCTCGGGATGGCCTTCCACGGCCAGCAGATGATGCTGCCGACGCCCGGCTACCGCGACTGGTGGCGGGAGGCCGACCTGACCTCGACCTACCAGTACCACCGCCGCGTGGTGAAGCTGCTCGGGTCGCGGCGTCCGCCGGACCTGTGGCTGTTCAAGGCACCGCACCACAAGTTCCACCTCGACGGGCTGGCGGCGGCGTATCCCGACATCCGCTTCGTCATGACCCACCGCGACCCGGCCAAGGTCGTCCCCTCGTACACGAGCCTCGTGTCGTCGATCATGCCGCCGGCCGACGGCGAGCGCGACCTGCATGGGCTCGGCCGGGAGATCTGCGACCACCTGCGCGTTGGCATGGAGCACGCCATCGAGGCCCGGAGGCGGATCGGCGAGGACCGGTTCCTCGACGTCCACCACCGCGACCTCGTCTCCGACCCGAAGGGCACCATCCAGCGGATCTACGCCTGGCTCGGCTTCGACCTCACGCCGGCGGTCGAGCAGACGATCCTCGACTGGCAGCAGGCCAACCGGATGGGCGCCGCCGGCGCGCACCGCTACACCGCGGAGCAGTTCGGGCTGAGCGCCGCCCAGATCCGATCCGACTACGACTTCTACATCCGACACTTCGACGTGACGTTGGAAGGCTGAGGCGATGACCGCGCTCCCCACGTGGACCGACCAGATCCGGGCGCTCGAAGGCGTGGCCGAGAACCTCATCGAAGCGTGGCGGCCGGATGGCGCGACCGAGGCCGAGACGCAGGACATGAACAAGCTCGCCCTGTCGATCCTCGCCTGCGGCTACCTGTGCCGGGTCTACACCGACGCCCGTCGGCCGGTGTTCATGCCGCTGTGGAACTACGCCTGCAACCAGGGCGGGCCCAACCCCGACTACGTGTACCTCACGACCGAGGTCGACTCGGCCGGCGTCTACGAGATCTCCGGCTTCCGCGGTACGACCCGGTTCGTCGAGATCACGCAGCAGGAATCGGAGATGACCAGCCCGAAGCACTTCGAGCGCCGGGAGGGGCCGCCGCTGAGGCTGACCAATGACCTCGACGAGCTCACGATCGGCGAGGACGGCTCCTTCCGGGTGATCCTCGCCGCCGAACGCCCTGACGGCCACGACGGCGACTGGTGGCACCTCGACCCCCGCGCCCGCAAGCTGCTCATGCGCAAGTGCGCCTGCGACTGGACGAACGAGGTCGACGCCCGGGTGGCCATCAACCGCCTCGACGACCCCGGCGAGGACATGACCCCAGCCGACATCGCCCGACGCTTCTCCGACATGCCGGCCTGGATCGACGGAATGATCCAGTTCGACATGCAGCTCGTCCGCTACTACCGGGAACACCACGGCATCAACGTCCTACTACGCTCTCAGTGGATCGAGAACGCCGGCGGTCTGGCGAAACAGGCCTACTACGACGGCATCCACCAGATCGCCGACGACGAAGCCCTCATCGTCGAATTCCCCGTCCCGACCGAGTGCCACTACTGGCAGATCCTCGTCGCCGACGACCGCTTCTCCACCGTCGACTGGGTCAACCGCCAGTCCAGCCTCAACGACGTCCAGGCCCGCGTCGACAGCGACGGCTGGTTCCGAGGTGTCGTCTCCACACAAGACCCCGGCGTGCACAACTGGCTCGACAAGGCCGACTTCCCGTGGGGGATTCTCCAGGCCCGCTTCTACCGGGCCAACGAGTACCCCGACGCCACAGTGACCAAGGTGCCCGTCGCCGACGTCCTCAAGCACCTACCCGCCGACACCACGCTCGTCACCCCGGCCGAACGGGCCCGGCAGCTACGGATCCGGCGCGAGGGCGCGCAGCTCCGGCGGGTCTGGTGAACGCTGCCGTACAGATCCACCGCTGGCCGCTGGGGGACAGGAGCATCGAGCGGGGTCGACGCCGAGGGAGTCAGGGGCGATGGGCGTGAGACCGATCCGGTTCGGGACGGGACCCGGGCGGGTGTCCGACCGCGCGACGCTCCTCGAGGCCGGGCGGAGCATCGAACGGCTTGGCTACGCGACGTTCGCCATGGCCGACCACTTCATGCTGCCATTCGCCCCACTGCTCGCGTTGCAGGCGGTCGCCGACGTGACGAGCACGGTGCGGCTCACCCAGACCGTCCTCAACCAGGACTTCCGCCATCCCGCCGTGCTCGCCAAGGAACTGGCCACCCTGGATGTGCTGTCGGGTGGCCGGCTCGAGGTGGGCATCGGCGCCGGGTGGATGCGGGCCGAGTACGCCGAGGCCGGCCTGCGCTTCGACGACGCGCCGGTCCGCATCGACCGCCTCGAGGAGGTGGTCGTCATCCTCAAGGGCCTGTTCGCCGGCGGGCCGTTCAGCTTCGCGGGCCGGCACTTCACCCTCGACGGTCTGGAGGGGTCGCCGGCCCCGGCGCAGCGCCCCCGCCCGCCGATCATGATCGGCGGCGGTGGTCGCCGGCTGCTGTCGGTCGCCGGCCGTCAGGCCGACATCGTCCAGATCATGCCGCGCATCTCCGGTGGGACCTCGTCAGCCGAGTCCCAGCCCTTCACCGCCGAGACGTACGACGAGAAGGTCGGGTGGATCCGGGCGGCCGCCGGAGACCGTTTCGGCGAGATCGAGCTGGGCGCGCAGCTGCTGACCGTCACGATCACCGACGACCCGGACGAGGGGTTCGACGCCTTCTTCGCCCGCTTCACCCGGCTGATGCAATCGCGGGGGTCCGCCGTCCCCTCGAAGGACGAGCTCCGTTCCTCGCCGCTGGTCGCCGTCGGCCCGCTCGACGAGGTCTGCGCGAAGCTCCTCGACACCCGGGACCGCTTCGGGATCAGCTATTTCTCCGCGCCGCTCGGGGCGACCCCCGAGTCGCTGGCACCTGTCATCGAGCGGCTGTCGGGACGGGAGCGGCAGTGACCTGCCCAGTGTCTGGGACAGCGAAGGGAACTCGATGAGCGAACGACTGACCATGGAAGACGTCGAGCGTCAGTTACCGCTGCTCGACGCGGAAAGCCGGCCCTTCTGGGAGGCGGGCCGCGACGGGGTGCTCTCGTTCGTGTGCTGCCATACCTGTGAGGCGCTGCTGCATCCGCCGCAGCCGGTGTGCCGCTACTGCCGGTCCAGCGACCTGGGACGCAGGGAGGTTCCGGGGGACGGGGTCGTCGCCGGTGTCACCGTGAACCACCAGGTATGGGACCCCCGGCTGCCACCGCCCTACGCGGTGGCGACGGTGGTTCTCGACGCGGATCCGCGCGTCCGACTGACGACCAACCTCGTCGACGTCGATGCCGCCGAGCTCAGGGTTGGCATGCGCGTTGTTCCCAGGTTCGAGCACCGCGGTGACGTCTGGATCCCGCTCTACGTTCCCAGCGGTGCGCCCGACGCCGAGCTGCCGGCTGACGAGATCGCCCCCGAGGACCACGGCCCGCGCATCCGGCGGATGGCGCGCCCGGACCGGTTCGAGGAGCGAGTGGCCATCACCGGCGTTGGCAGGTCGCAGATCGGCAGGCGGCTGATGCGACCTCCACTCTCGCTCACGGTGGAGGCGGTGACGGCCGCGGTGGCCGACGCCGGGTTGGACCTGGACGACATCGACGGGCTGTCCACCTACCCGGGGGGACCGACACCCGGCGGGATCGGCGAAGGCGGAATCAGCGCGCTGGAGGACGCCCTCGGCCTGCGGCCGACCTGGTACAACGGCGGCGGCGAGACCTTCGGCCCCGCCGGCTCGGTGATCGCCGCGATGCTCGCCGTGGCGGCTGGCCTGGCGCGCCACGTCGTCTGCTTCCGCACCGTCTGGCAGGCCACGTTCGCCGCCCAGCAACGGGCGGCGGGTCTGGGTGGCGCCAGCCCGTACGGGATGGGAAAACACGAGGGCCGGGTTCCCGGGTACAGCGGGCCCTACGGGGTGGGGTCGGCGGCGATCACGCTGGCGCTGCGCGCGTCGCACCATTTCGCCCGGTATGGCACGACCCGCGCGGCGCTCGGCCAGATCGCCGTCACGCAGCGTGCGAACGCCGCGCTGAATCCTTCGGCGATCTACCGGGACCCGTTGACGATGGACGACTACCTGGCGGCCCGCGTCATCAGCACCCCGTTCGGTCTCTATGACTGCGACGTGCCCGCCGACGGGTGCGTGGCGGTCGTCGTGTCCGCGATCGAGACCGCCCGCGACCTCGCGCGGCCCCCGGTGCTGGTCGAGGCGGTCGGCACCCAGATGACCGAACGGATCGCCTGGGACCAGGCGACACTCACCCACGAGCCGCACACCCTCGGTCCGGCAGCACACCTGTGGACGCGCACGTCTCTCGGGCCCGACGACGTCGACGTCGCCCTGCTCTACGACGGGTTCACCTTCAACTGCCTGTCGTGGCTCGAGGCCCTCGGCTTCTGCAAGATCGGGGAGGCGGGGGACTTCCTCGCCGAGGGACGCAACATCGCCCGCGAGGGCGGCATCATCGCGCTCAACCCGCATGGCGGCCAGCTCTCCGCCGGCCGTACCCACGGCATGGGATTCGTCCACGAGGCGGTCGTCCAGCTGCGGGGCGACGGGGGAGCGCGCCAGGTGCCCGGGGCGCGGGTCGCCGTCGCCACCAGCGGGGGACTCACCCCGGCGGGGGTGATCCTGCTCCGACGGGACTGAGCGCAGAGGGATGGCCATGCCGCGGGCGGCTCGCTATCGACGGGGAGCCGGCCGAGTGGATCGCTATTCGTCACCAGGATGCGGCGGAGCGAGCCGCGCGGCCCACGCGCCAGATTTGACCAGTCGGGCGACCTCGTCGCCTATTATCTCGGTGAGCTTGGTAGCGAATCCGCGTGGTAGGGCGAGCTGCGAGGTGACGGCGGTTCCCAGCTGCTGGGTGAGCGTCGGTTCGCGCAGCGGTGCGTAGCGCAGCCCACCTCGCTGAATTTCGTCGTCGCAGGCCGACAATGGTAGAACGCCGTAGTCCTGGCCCGCTGTGATGAGGTCTCGCGCCACCTGAAGCGAATCGGTTGCGTACCGGGACGAAAGCTTGATCTTGAGTCGCAGCGCGGTGTTCTCGACGGTGGTCCGGATACCGGTTTCCGAGCCTGGCAGCACGAGTGGGAGGTCCGCGAGTTCGGCGAATCTGATCGGCCGGTTCGGCCGGAGGTCCGACCTCGGTCCGCCGACGACGACGAGGTCTTCCTCCAGGAGGTTGCCGTAGAAGATCCTGCCGTCCGGAACAGGATTGATCAGCGCGACGTCCACCTCGCCGTTCAGGATGCGTTCGACGAGTTGGTCGGTGTCGGCGACGCTCACGTGAAAGTTCACTTTCGGAAAAGCGCTGGCGAGGCTGCCGAGCAGCGGTGCCGCCAGGACGCGGGCAGCGGTCGCTGGCACCCCGAGGCGCAACTCTCGCTCGAGGCGCGCCAACGGTGACCCCGCGTACTTCATGGCGAGCTCGAGTTGGCGTAGCGGCCCGGCGGCGGTCGCCCGTAGCTGCTCACCCTCTTCGGTCAGGCGCACCCCCTTGGACGTCCGCCGGAACAACGTGACGCCCAGGTCCTCCTCCAGGATGCGGACGTGGCGGCTCAGCGCGGGTTGCGCGATGCCGAGCACCCGCGCCGCCCGGGACATCGAGCCCTCTTCGGCGATCAACAGGAAGTACCTGAGGCGGTGCGTGTCCACGCGCCCACGATACACCTCAGCCATAACCTGAGGTTATCGCCAGGCGCCGAAACTTGTATTGGTCCTCGATGCCGATGCCGGCTTAGCATCGCCGCACAGAGCTCGACGGTGTCCGCCGGATCAGCGGGGCGTTCGTCGGCGACGTAGTGAGAGGAGTCCCCGTGAGCGAGGACGAGCAGGACTGGGCAGCGCTGATGGGCTTCGACAAGCTGCCCACGCACATCATCGACAAGCGCGTGACCGACCTGATGGACCTCAGTGGCCAGAAGGTAGCGGTCACCGGTGCGGGTGGCGACGGCCTGGGCCACGCCATCGCCAACCGCCTCGCCGGGCTCGGTGCCGACATCGCGCTGATCGGCCGGACGCTGGAGAAGGTGGAGCGCCGCGCGGGGGAGATCGAGAAGCGCTGGGGCGTGAAGACGGTCGCCATCCACGCGGACATGTCCGACTGGGATCAGGTGCACCGGGCGGTGAAGGAAAGCCGCGACGCGCTGGGTGGTTTCGACATCATGGTCAACAATCCGGTCATGGTCGTCGGCGGCCCCTTCGAGCGGCACACGAAGGAAGAAATCGACAAGACCGTCCTCGGCAGCCTGACCATGCTGATGTACGGCGCGCACGCGGCGTTGGAACTCCTGCTGCCGCAAGGTTCGGGACGAATCATCAACATCGGGGCCGTCGGTGGGCGGGTACAGCAGCGTGGCCTGACGGTCTACTGCTCGTGCAAGGCCGGTGTCATCGGGTTCACCAGGAACCTCGCGAGCGAGGTGGCTTCGCGCGGCGTCAACGTCCTGGGCGTGGCACCCGGCATCATGATCAAAGAAGACATGCGGCAGATGATCCTCAATCCGCAGAACGATCAGCAGCGAGCGGGCCGCGCCGTCATCGTCGAAGCGGTCAAGACCCAGGTGCAACTCGGCCGTATCTGCCTTCCCGAGGAAGTCGCGAACATGGTCGCCTACCTCGCCTCGGATGCCGCCAACTACATGTGCGGCCAGACCATCGACGTCGCCGGCGGCCAGTGGATGAACTGATCCACCCGCCGACCAGACCGACCTCCCGAGCGCCGGAAGCCGGCCGCACGGCCTGATACGCGTGACAGGGACCTTGACCGATAGGAGCGCATTGATGCGCGGACTCGCTGGAAAGGCGTTCGTCGTCGCCGGCGGCGCGACCGGTATCGGCGCGGGCGCCGCGATACGCCTCGCCGAGGAGGGTGCCGACGTCGTCGTCGGTGACGTCAACCTCCCAGGAGCGGAAGCCACCGTCGCCCAGATCACCAAGACCGGCGGCACCGCGGTCGCGGTGCGGTTCGATCTCGCCGACGAGGCCTCCGTCGAGGAACTGGTGGGCCGGGCGATCGAGGAGTTCGGTGCCGTCCACGGCCTGTTCAACGTCGGCGCGGACCTGTCGGCCGGCAATCTCGGGCGAGATCGCACGCTGCTCGACACCGACCTCGACGTGTGGCAGCGCACGCTGGACGTCAACCTGGTCGGCTTCGTCCGGACCGTGCGGGCCGTCCTGCCGCACCTGCTGGCGAACGGTGGCGGCGGCATCGTCAACACCTCGTCTGGCGCCGCGGTGAGCAGTGGCAGCGACGGCCGTCGGCCCGCGTACGCGGCGTCGAAGTCCGCGGTCAACGCGTTGACCCGCCACGTCGCTCGCAGCTACGGACCGCGGGGCGTGCGCTGCAACGGAGTGATGCCCGGTCTCGTGATGGGGGAGACCCAGCTCGAGCAGAACGACCTCGCGATGCAGAAGATGTTCCTGAGCCAGGTTCCGACGACCCGCCTGGGTCGCCCGAGTGACCTGGCGGCGGTCGTCGCCTTCCTGCTCTCCGACGACGCCGAATGGATCAACGGCCAGGTCTGGGCTGTCGACGGCGGCGCCAACATGCGCGCCTGACCTGATACCAGGCACTTCGAGCTTTTCCCGCGATTTTCACGTCATCGCCTGGCCGGCGTCGTCGGCGGCAGCAATGGCGCACCGATCATTTCTGGGCGTGCGCCCGCATCTTTCCGGCGACCATAACCCGGCGGGACCGTTGAATGGAGCAACATGGGATTACAGAAAGAGCTGCTGGACGCTGCCCGCGCCGAAACAGGGCTTGAGGATTTCGGCGACGACAGCTTCCGGGAAGGCCTGGAACGGCTCACCCGCTCGTTGGAGACAGAAGCCCGCCCCAATGCCGCCGGCCGCTCCGCGCTGCGCAAGCTGCTGGTCGGTCTGCTCTCCCAACGGCTGCAGATCGAGGACTGGTACCGGCGCCACCCCGAGATCGACGACGAGCGGATCGTTGCGCCGCTCATCGGCCTGGGCTTGCCCCGTACTGGGTCGACGGCGTTGTCTTTTCTCCTGGCGGAGGACCCGCAGGCCCGGTCGCTACGGATGTGGGAGGCGAGCGCGCCGTGCCCGCCCCCGTCCACCGGCGAGGGTCAGGACGCCAGGCTCGAGAGCAGTCGTGCGGAGGTCGAGGGGCGGACGAAGACCTCACCGCGCCGGGCGGCGCTCGTCCCGGCCAGCGCGACCGGGCCGACCGAGTGCCAGAGCCTGATGGCGCTCGACTTCAAAGCCCACTATTTCCAGGCCTTCGCCCATGTCCCGTCCTACTCGAAGTGGCTGCTCGAGACCGCCGACCTGACTACGACCTACCGGTACGAACTGCGCACGCTCAAGCTGCTGCAGTGGGGTTTCCCGGCGCGGCCGTGGCGGCTCAAGTGCCCGGCCCACCTGCTTTTCCTCGACCAGCTCGACCAGGTCTTCCCCGACGCGCGGTTCGTGATGACCCACCGCGACCCGGCCGAGGTCATGGTCTCGGCCGCCGACCTGTACGCCGCGGTCGCGCACTCCTTTTCCGACGACGTCGACCTCCGGTACCTTGGCGCTCTCAACGTGGAGCACTGGTCGGTAGGAATGGAACGGGCACTGGCCTTCCGCGACGCGGGCCGGGACGACCGGTTCTACGACATCGACTTCCGCGCGATGCAGAGCCAACCGGTCGACGAGGTCCGCAAGCTGTACGCGTGGCTCGGCGAACCCGTCACCGACGCGTTCGAGGCCGGTATGCGCCGCTGGTGGCAGGAGAACGCCGAAAAAAGGGAAAAGAACGTACACCCTGACCCGGCCACCTTCGGGATCGACGTCGACGAGATCCGACCGCTTTTCGCCGACTACACGGCACGCGCGGCGCGCTGGACAGCGCACTAGCGGTCCTCCGCGGGCGCGGCGCATCCGTTCTGTATACGAAAGGACCCTCGGCCCGTGATGCGATGACCTGCGGGGTTCGACAGCGGGCAGTACGCCGACCGGGCCGAAGAGGAGTGAGCCAACCATGGCGCGACTGACGCATCTGCAACGCCTGGAGGCGGAGAGTATCCAGATCTTCCGGGAGGCGGTGTCCGAAAGCGAACGGCCGGTGATGCTGTACTCGGTCGGGAAAGACAGCTCGGTGATGCTGCATCTGGCGACGAAGGCGTTCTACCCGTCGAAGCCGCCGTTCCCGCTGCTGCATGTGGACACGACGTGGAAGTTCCGGGCCATGTACGAGTTCCGGGACAAGCTCGTGGCGGACCTGGGACTGGACCTGCTGGTCTACCAGAACCCGGAGTGCGTCGAGCGGGGGATCAATCCGTTCGACCACGGGTCGGCGACGCACACCGACATGTGGAAGACCGAGGGACTGAAACAGGCCCTGGACCTGCACCGGTTCGACCTCGCGTTCGGCGGTGCCCGGCGCGATGAGGAGAAGTCGCGGGCGAAGGAGCGGGTGTTCTCGATCCGCTCCGCCCAACACCGGTGGGACCCGAAGCAGCAGCGTCCCGAGCTGTGGCGCCTCTACAACGCGCGCACCCGGGCAGGCGAAAGCGTGCGGGTGTTCCCGCTGTCGAACTGGACCGAGCTCGACGTCTGGCAGTACATCCACAAGGAGGACATCCCGATCGTGCCGCTCTACCTGGCCACACGGCGGCCGGTCGTCGAACGTGACGGAACACTGATCATGGTCGATGACGAGCGGATGCCGTTGCGGCCGGGCGAGGTGCCGCGGCAGCGCAGCGTGCGGTTCCGGACGTTGGGCTGCTACCCGCTGACCGGTGCGGTGGAGAGCTCGGCGGCGACGTTGCCGGAGGTCATCCAGGAGATGCTCCTGACGACGAGCTCGGAGCGTCAGGGCCGGGTCATCGACCACGACTCGGCCGGGTCGATGGAGAAGAAGAAGCAGGAGGGGTACTTCTGATGGCGCACGCGACAAGCGACCTCCTGGCGAGCGACGTCGAAGCCTACCTGGCGCTGCACGAACAGAAGTCGATGCTGCGGTTCATCACCTGCGGCAGCGTCGACGACGGCAAGTCCACGCTGATCGGCCGGCTGCTCTACGACTCGAAACTGGTGTTCTCCGACCACCTCGCCGCGTTGGAGAGCGACTCGAAGCAGGTCGGCACCCAGGGCGGGGAACTCGACTTCGCGCTGCTCGTCGACGGTCTCGCCGCGGAGCGGGAACAGGGCATCACGATCGACGTGGCCTACCGGTTCTTCTCCACGGAGAAGCGGAAGTTCATCGTCGCCGACACCCCAGGCCACGAGCAGTACACCCGGAACATGGTCACCGGCGGATCCACGGCCGACCTGGCGGTGATCCTCGTGGATGCCCGCAAGGGCGTGCTCACCCAGACCCGGCGGCACAGCTTCCTGGTGTCGCTGCTCGGCATCCGGCATGTCGTGCTCGCCGTGAACAAACTCGACCTCGTCGACTACTCACAGTCGGTGTTCGATGCCATCGAGGCCGACTACCGCGCCTTCGCCGCCCAGATCGGGCTCTCCGACATTCTCGCCGTCCCGATGTCCGCGCTGCGCGGCGACAACATCACCGAACCCAGCCCGAACACCCCCTGGTACACCGGGCCAACGCTGATCGGCCACCTGGAGGCGGTCGAGGTCGCCGACGAGGCGCACACCGGTCCGTTCCGTTTCCCGGTGCAGTGGGTCAACCGGCCGAACCTCGACTTCCGGGGTTTCGCCGGCCAGGTCGCCGGGGGCAGTGTCCGCCCAGGGGACGCCATCCGGGTGCTGCCATCCGGCCAGGAAAGCACGGTCGCCCGTGTCGTCACCGCCGCCGGCGACCTCGACGAGGCGACCGCCGGCCAGTCCGTGACGCTCACGCTGACCGACGAGGTCGACGTCAGCCGCGGCGACGTCCTCGCCACCGCCGCCGACCCGCCTGGCGTCGCCGACCAGTTCGAGTGCCACCTCGTCTGGATGGACACCCAGCCGATGCTCCCCGGCCGGCCCTACCTGCTCAAGCTCGGCACCCGCACCGTCGGCGCGACCGTCGCCCAGCCGAAATACAAGGTCAACGTCAACACCCTCGAGCACACCGCCGCCCGCACCCTCGAACTCAACGAGATCGGCGTGTGCAACCTCAACCTCGACCGCCAGGTCCCCTTCGACCCCTACACCGCCAACCGGGACACCGGCGGGTTCATCCTCATCGACCGGTTCACCAACGCCACCGTCGCCGCCGGCATGCTCCACTTCGCGCTACGCCGGGCCGACAACATCCACTGGCAGGCCGTCGAGGTCGACAAGCAGGCACGCGCCCGCCTCAAGGGCCAACGCCCGGCGGTCGTCTGGTTCACCGGCCTGTCCGGCGCCGGCAAATCGACCATCGCCAACCTCGTCGAGAAGCGGCTGTACGACCAGGGGTTCCACACCTACCTCCTCGACGGCGACAACGTCCGCCACGGGCTGAACAAGGACCTCGGCTTCACCGAGGCCGACCGCGTCGAGAACATCCGCCGCATCGCCGAGGTCGCCAGGCTCATGGCCGACGCCGGCCTCATCGTCCTGACCTCGTTCATCTCCCCGTTCCGCGCCGAACGCCAACTCGCCCGCGACCTGCTCGACGACGGCGAGTTCATCGAGGTCCACGTCGACACCCCCCTCGACGTCGCCGAAACCCGCGACCGCAAGGGCCTCTACGCCAAGGCCCGCCGCGGCGAACTGGCCAACTTCACCGGCATCGACTCCCCCTACGAGGCGCCCGAGGCCCCGGAGATCCGGCTCGACGCGAGTGGCACCGTTCCCGCCGAAGCCTCCGCGGAACTCGTCGTCGACTACCTGCGCCACATCGGCATCCTCGCCCCACCCGAAGGGCCGTGACGGCATGGACGACCACATCCTCGCCGCCCAGCTCGCCGCGCAGGCAGGCGATCTGCTGCTCCGCATCCGCGACCAGGGCGGCAAGGAAGGCGACCGGCAGTCCAACGACCTGCTGCTGCGCCTCATAGCCGAGACCCGCCCCGACGACGCGGTCCTGTCCGAAGAGAGCGTCGACGACCCGGTCCGCCTCCGGCGCGACCGAGTCTGGATCAT
Organism: Frankia nepalensis; assembly: GCF_016786325.1. Lineage (GTDB taxonomy): Bacteria > Actinomycetota > Actinomycetes > Frankiales > Frankiaceae > Pseudofrankia > Pseudofrankia nepalensis. The sequence goes on from NZ_JADWYU010000099.1 coordinate 123,951, forward strand.
CGACCCGCTCGACGGCACCCGAGAGTACGGCGAACCTCCCCGCGACGACTGGGCCGTCCACGTCGCGCTCACCGTCGACGGTCACCCTGTAGCCGGCGCCGTCGGCCTGCCCGCCGCCGGACTGGTCCTGCACACCGGTGCACCACCGCCGCTCGCCGCACCAGCACCTGGCCCGCCTCGGCTCGCCGTATCGCGCACCCGGCCACCTGCCTGCGTCGACCAGCTCGTCACCAGTCTCTCCGCCACGCTCGTACCGATGGGGTCGGCCGGCGCGAAGGCCATGGCCGTCGTCCGGGGACAGGTCGACGTCTACGCCCACTCCGGCGGCCAGTACGAGTGGGACTCCTGCGCTCCCGTCGCCGTCGCCGCCGCAACCGGCCTGCACGTCTCCCGCCTCGACGGCACACCCCTGCGCTACAACCAGCCCGACCCCTACCTCCCAGACCTCCTCATCTGCCGCCCCGAACTAGCCGACGCCGTCCTGGACGCACTCCGCAAGGAATGACGAATCCAGCTGCCGGCTCGTCAGCTACGTCGATACCTGCCACCTCCCCGAGCACCGGCGCGATCGACTCGGCGGCCCTGACACGCAGCCCCGCCGATCAGGCGAGGTCCTGACCAACCAGGCGGAGGACGCCGAAGTGCGCGTTCCCATGTCGGTAACGTGCGCCCACGGCCTAACTTTTTCGATTGATATGAGCGAGATTGATGCGCCGCGCCCGGCTCAGCGTCGCCTCCGCCGCACACCGGGAGCGGTGTGTCCGCTCCTGGCGCGTGCGGCAGGGCGGGAGGTTCGGATGAGCGGCTTGCCAACAGGGGCCGGCGTCGTACCCATGGTCCGGTGGTCCGTGCCGCCGAGGAGCTGCTGTGCTGGGCCGCCGGCCGGCTGCACGAGGTCGGGCGGTCTCCGGGGGACGCGCGGCAGGCCGCTGAAGGTTCGCTCGCCGTGGCTCAGGCCAAGGCGTTCGGCAGTGAGGTCGCCGCCGAGGTCGCTGGTGACCTGTTCGCGCTGTCCGGTGCCAGCGCCGCCGACGAACGGCACGACCTCAGCCGGCACTGGCGCAACGCCCGCACCCACGCCAGCCACGACCCCGTGGACTGGAAGTACCACCACGTCGGCAACTTCCTGCTCAACGACGTGCTTCCACCCAACCACGGCCAACTGTGAACGGCGACGACCTTCCACCAGGAGGAACGCCATGACTATCGACCTGACCGGCGGTCTGGATGACGACCGCGAGTACGTGTTCGACGCGCAGCCCGACGACCCGAACCTGCAACAGGCCCTCGCCCGCCCTACCTGGGACGGCGAGACCGCCAACGGGATGTTGGAACGGTCCAGCGTCACCGGCGGCGCGTCGTGACCGGTCTCGGCCGGGAGTCGACGGCACTGGACGTGGTCCGCGGCGTCGACCTGCGCGGGCGCCTCGCGGTGCTGACCGGAGCGTCCTCCGGCATCGGCGCCGAGACCGCGCGGGCCCTCGCGCTCACCGGTGCCGACGTCGTGCTGGCCGTCCGGGACGTGGCCGCCGGCGAGGCGCTGGCGCGCGAGGTGCGGGTCGGGGCCACCGGCGACGTCCGGGTGCGGCGGCTCGACCTGCGCGACCTCGGCTCGGTGACCGCTTTCGCCGACCAGGTCACCGGCCCCGTCGACCTGCTGGTCGCCAACGCTGGCGTGTCCCGGACACCGGACTCCCACCTGCCCAACGGGCTCGACGTGCGGTTTGCGACGAACCACCTGGGCCACTTCCTGCTTGCGCTGTGCCTACGGGACCAGCTGGCCGAGCGCGGCGCGCGGATCGTGGTGGTGAGCTCGGGCGCACACAAGAACGCTCCCGTCCGCCTCGACGACCTGCAGTGGACGGCACGACAGCACAACATGCTGCTGGCCTACGCCGAGTCGAAGACCGCGAACATCCTGTTCGCGCAGGAGGCGACCCGCAGGTGGGGACCCGACGGGATCTTCGCGAACGCCGTGCTCCCCGGCTCGGCGCTGACCGGCCTGCAGCGTTTCCACGGCGACGAACTGAAACGCCGGATCGGATTCCTCACGGCGGACGGCACCCCCAGCCCGGTGCTCAAGACGACCGCCCAGGCGGCCGCCACGACCCTCTGGGCCGCGACCGCCCCCGAACTCACCGGACGAGGCGGCCTCGTGCTCGAGGACTGCGCCGAAGCGCTGCCGCCCGACCCAGCTGGCTCGGACACCCTCCGACGGTCGGGATTCGACCCGGCAGTCACCGATCCCGACACCGCCCGCCGGCTGTGGGACCACTCCCTCGCCCTCCTCCATGCCCTCGCCGGGACAGCAGGCCTCCGGGACCTCGAACAATCGGACCCGCCGACGGACGCGACCCTGCCACCTCATAGCCACCGGTCAATGTGACCAACAGACAGGAGTAGCCGAATGTCAGCTGAAAAAGCCCCGAACTCTCGGCCCGTGCTCGCGACCCCCTCGCAGGTCCTCGCTGAAGAAAGCCTGCTCGAACTGCTCGACGACCTCAAACTGAAGAATGTCCAAGCAGAACTTCGCGCCGAGCTTGCGAGCACCCTCAGAGGGCAGACAAAATCCGGCGCAGCCACCCTCGACGAGGCGATCTCGCAATGGACAAATTCGCTGGCCATGGCCGAGATCGGAAATTTCCTTCCGGTCCCCGCGCAACTCTGGGTGACCGACGACACCCCCCGCGAATGGCTCGGTCATACGCTGCCCGGCGTCGGGACCTCGGGCGACAACCCGGACGCTATCTACCGCACCGCTTTCATCGAGGGCGACCGGCGCTACGAAGTCGTCGGCCAGTTCGAAGCTGCCCGCCGGCCCGCGCAGGTCAACATCGAGCTACACCGGGGAAACAAGGTCAACCCACCGCCGATGAATCAGAAGATGTCGGACCTGATGCCGCTCGCCAGCATCACCGAGCGCAACCTGCAGATCGCTCCCGACGGCTCCTTCCGCATCACCATCGGTCCGGACATCGAGAGCCCGGTCCACCTGCGCTCAGTTCCCGGCAGACTAACCTTCGCCTCGCGCGACATGCTTTCCGACTGGGAGCAACGACCGATCTGGATGGAACTGCGCCCGCTCGACGACACGCCAACCAAGCCATTCGACCTCGAAGAGGTCAAGCAGGCCGTGTACCGCGACCTACCGCCCTATCTCCTGTTCTGGGCCAAGTTCCCGGATCTGTGGTTCGGCGGCCTCAAGGGCAACAAGATCTCGTCGCCACAAGGGCGTGCCGGCAGCATGGCGGGCTTCACGGTCGCGCTCAGCTGGGACCTTGAGCCAGGTCAGGCGATCGTCGTGACGACGGACCCGGCCCGAGCCGCCTACACCGGGTTCCAGGCGATGGACCCCTGGATGATCGGCGCAGACGCGAAGAAGTCCCAGGTGTCGCTCAACCTCGCGCAGACCGCGCCGAACCCCGACGGCACCTTCACCTTCGTGCTGTCGCGCGAGGACCCCGGCGTCGCCAACTGGCTCGACACGACCGGCCTCGACGAAGGGTTCGGCCTGATCCGCTGGCAGGCGGTGCCGCCGGACTCACCGGTCGATCCGGCCACGCTCGTCCGCGACTTCCGAGTCGTCTCGCTCGCCGACGGGGACGCGTTGCGCGACCTTCCCCGCGTCACCCCCGAGCAGCGCACCGCGCAGCTCGCGGCCCGGGCCGAGGGCTACAACAATCGCACGCTGTAAATTTCATCTCCTGTCTCTCCGCTGTGGCGCGGCCGTGGTCAGGTCTCGGCCGACGCCCGCGGGCATGGTCGCCACGCATCGCGTCACGTCGTCATCCGTCCCCCTCGGCGAGTCGGACGAGGGCTTCGAAGGCGGCGAGGCCGTGTTTGGCGGCGATGGACAGGTGGCCGCGCAGGCCACGGAACTGCCGGGCGCCGGTGAGGGTACGCAGGCAGTCCGAGACCTTCTCGCGGAGCTTGATGATGTGGATGTCACGTTCGGAGCCCTTGTCGTCGGGTGGGACGCGACGGTCGAGGGTGAAGGCAGGTAGTCGTCGGCCCGATTGACGAGGCGGTTGGCGACGCGTTCTGGGCGCGGACGAGCGTCCTGGAGCGGTGGGCGGTCTGGCTGATGCCGATGTGGTGGAGGCCCGCCAGCATCGGCGTGCTGGTGACCTTGGCGATCTCGGAGCGCAGCTGCCGCCTCATGACGCCCGACCGGGGCCAGCGGCGATCAGGCGTTCGGCGCCATGCGTTCCTGCCGGGGCCGCGAGACTCAGAGCGTGGAGTGTGGTGCGGCGGCAGCGGCGGGCGGGGGGCAGTGGGTGGCGTGGTCGACGA
>NZ_JADWYU010000012.1 GCF_016786325.1 Frankia nepalensis
ACGGCCGGTCGACGCCGACAACCACTACTACGAGACGCTCGACGCGTTCACCCGCCACCTCGACCGCAAGTTCCGCCACCGCGGGGTACGCGTCGTCCAGGACGGCCGCCACGTCGAGATGGTCATCGGCGGCCGGGTCAACAACTTCATCCCGAACCCCACGTTCGACCCCGTGATCGTCCCCGGCTGCCTGGACCTCCAGTTCCGCGGTCAGATCCCCGAGGGGGTCGACCCGCGCAGCCTCACCAAGGTCGAACCCATCCGGCCCGAATACCGCGACCGCGAGGCCCGGCTCGCCACGATGGACTCCCAGGGCCTCGACGCGGTCCTGCTGTTCCCGACGCTGGGCTGCGGCGTCGAGCAGGCACTCATCCACGACATCCCGGCCACGATGGCCAGCCTCACCGCGTTCAACCGCTGGCTCGAGGACGACTGGGGCTACTTCCACCAGGACCGGATCCTCGCCGCCCCGATGATCTCACTGGCCGACCCGGACGCGGCGCTGGCGGAGGTCGACCGGGTGCTCGCCCTCGGCGCCCGCGTCATCCATGTACGCCCGGCCCCGGTCCCGACGGGCACCGAAAAGGGTCGTTCCCTGGGCGACCCGCTCCACGACCCCGTCTGGGCCCGCCTCGCCGAAGCGAACGTACCCGTCGCGTTCCACCTCGGCGACAGCGGCTACAACGCCATGATCAGCGCGCCGTGGGGCGGCTCCGCGGAGTTCGCTCCCTTCCGCGCGCCGGACCTGCTCGGCGGCGTCCTCATCGGCGACCGCGCTATCCACGACACCATCGCCAGCCTCATCGTCGACGGCGTCTTCACCCGGCACCCCACCCTGAAGGTGGCCAGCATCGAGAACGGCTCCGACTGGGTCTACCCCCTGGTCAAGGGCCTGCGCAAACTCGCGAACCGGGCGCCCTGGCTGTTCGCCGAGGACCCCCTGGACACGATCCGCCGCCATGTCTGGGTCACGCCGTACTACGAGGAGGACCTGCGCAAGCTCGCCGACACGATCGGCGTCGAGCGCGTCCTGTTCGGCTCCGACTGGCCACACGGCGAGGGCCTCGCCGACCCCGCCGCCTTCACCGACGAACTCACCGCCTTCA
>NZ_JADWYU010000013.1 GCF_016786325.1 Frankia nepalensis
GGAGCAGCCGATGAGTGTCGGCACGATGTCCCCGGTCTACTACGACCCTTTCGATGTCGCGATCGATCGGAACGTGCACGCCATGTGGCGCCGGATGCGGGAGGAGCAGCCGGTCTACTGGAACGAGCGGTACCAGTTCTTCGCGTTCAGCCGGTTCGAGGACGTCTGGACGGCGTACCACGACACCGACACGTTCAGCTCGGCGCACGGCGTCCAGCTCGAGACCCTGGATGAGCCGGTCGGCTTCCCGATGGTCATCTTCATGGACCCGCCCGAGCACGACGTGCACCGCAAGCTGGTGAGCCGGGCCTTCACGCCGCGGCGGATCGCCGCGTTGCGCCAGCACATCGGCGAGCTCACCGACCGGTACCTCGACCCGTTCGTCGGGTCGTCGGGTTTCGACTACGTCGCGGACTTCGGCGCGCTGCTGCCGCCCATGGTGATCGGTCACATGCTCGGCCTGCCCGCGGACGAGCGGGACATGGTCCGGCACTGGTTCGACGAGATGCTGCACCGTGAGGAGGGCCAGGAGCCCGGCGCGACCAACGCGGCGGCGGTGGAGGCCGGGGCGAAGGTCCACCAGTACGCCGCCGATCTGATCGCGCACCGCAAGAGGCACCCCGGGGACGACATGATCAGCACGCTGGTCGGTTCCGAGGTCGTGGAGAACGGTGTGGCCCGCACGCTCACCGACTTCGAGCTGGCTCTGTTCGTCGTGCTGCTGGCCGGCGCGGGTGTGGAGACCGTGGCCCGGCTGCTGAGCTGGACGGGCGTCACGCTCGCCCGCCACCCCGAGCAGCTGGCGCTGCTGGCCGCCGACCCGTCGCTGGTGCCGGGCGCGATCGAGGAGCTGCTGCGTTACGAGGCGCCGTCGCCGGTCAACGGCCGTTTCACGCTGCGGCCGTACTCGCTGCACGGCGTCGACATTCCCGCCGGGTCCAAGGTGCTGCTGCTCAACGGCAGCGCCAACCGTGACCCGCGCGAGTTCACCGACCCCGACACGTTCGACGTGCGCCGCGGGATCCAGCGGCACATCACGTTCGGGTTCGGCGCCCACTTCTGCCTCGGCGCGGCCCTGGCCCGCATGGAAGGCCAGATCGCGCTC
>NZ_JADWYU010000014.1 GCF_016786325.1 Frankia nepalensis
CTAGGGCGTGTATCTGGTTGTGATCATTGGGTGCTTTGTCCGAGTTCTCTGATCCAGATCATGGATGCGCGTAGCTGAAGACCGGCGAGGTAGCTGCCCGGGGTCTTGTCGTAGCGGGTGGCGATCCCTCGCCAGTCCTTCAGCCTGTTGATCAGCCGTTCGACGGTGTTGCGCTCCTTGTAGAGCTCGGTGTCACACCGGACAGGCCGGCCTCCCGCCCGCCCCTTCTTCTTGCGGTTGGCGGTTTGGTCGGTCTTCTCCGGGATGACCGCGACGATCCCGCGGGTACGCAGGTGGGTCCGGTTGGCCCGTGACGAGTAGGCCTTGTCCGCGGCGACCGCGTCGGGTCGGGTCCGGGGACGGCCGGCCGGCCCGGGGACGTGGATCTCGCCCAGTACCGGCAGGAACTGCGGGCTGTCGGCGGCCTGCCCCGCGGTCAGCACGAACGCCAACGGTCGACATCGCCGATCGGCAGCAAGGTGGATCTTGCTGGTCTGTCCGCCTCGGGACCGCCCCAACGACGCGGCACTCAGCCGGATCCTGTGCCGGCGCCGTATCGCTCTCCGTGCTTCCCGTTCCGGGTCACGCTGGCCGTCTTGTCCTTGCGCGTCGCCCCCTTTTGCCGGGCCCTCTCCTCCTCGGCCGCCGCCTTCTCCAACACGGCGATCACCTCGGTACCCAGACGCATCCCGGCAGCGTCGTGATGGGCTCGGGCCGTGGTCGAGTCAACGCTGACCAGCGACAGATCCACCTGCCCACGCCGTCCCGCCTCGGCGATCATCCCTTCCAGCAGTGCCGCGAACACCCCGGCATCCCGCCACTGCCGGAACCGGTTGTGCACCGTCGACCACGCCCCGAACTCCGCCGGCACCTCCCGCCACTGCGCACCCGTCCGAAACCGCCACAGCACCCCCGCGAACTGCTCCCGCAACCGCGCCGGATACGGCCCGAACTCCCCGACCGGCAGGTAGGGCTCGATGAACGCCCACTCCTCGTCCGTGACCTGCACCCGCGTCATACACGGGGCTCTACCGGACCAGGAACCACCACGAAAATCGATCACGAAAAGATCGCAACCAGATACACGCCCTAG
>NZ_JADWYU010000015.1 GCF_016786325.1 Frankia nepalensis
TCTAGATATTTCCAGCGAGCCGCATGCGGCCGACCACAGCGAGGCAGAGGGAAGCGTCACCGCATGGACTTCCGTCTCAGTGACGAGCAGCTCGCCCTGCGCGACACCGTGGTGTCGTTCTGCAAGGGCCATTTCGACGTGGCGGCGGTCGCGTCGCGCGAGGGCAAGCCGGCCGACGCCGCCGCCTGGTCGGAGCTGGCGGGCATCGGCGTGCTCGGCATGCTGGTCCCGGACTCCGACGACACAGCGGACGGCTCTGGTGGCGCCGCGGAGGTCGCGATCGCGTTCGAGGAGCTGGGCCGGCACCTGTGCGTCGGCCCGCTGCTGTGGTCGACGATCGCCGCCCCGCTCGTGCCGGGCGTCGACGCGGGTGAGATCCGGGTCACGGGGGCGCGGGTCGATCCCGGGCTGCCGGGTGGCCCGGTCGTCGTCGAGCACGCCGCGGAGAGCGATGTGCTGGTCGTGGTCTATCCCGACCGCGTCGAGCGGCTGGAGGCGGCGGATCTGCCGGCGTCGGTGGCCGGGGAGCCGTTTGATCCGCTGACGCCGACGGCCGTGTTCGAGTCCCTGCCGGCGGGCAGGGTGATCGGTGACGCCGGGCAGGCGGCGCGTCTGGGGTTGTTGGGTACGACGCTGTCGGCGGCGTTGCTGGTGGGTGTCGCGCAGGGCGCGTTGGACACGGCGACGGGTTACGCGGCTGGGCGCAGGCAGTTCGGTGTGCCGATCGGTTCGTTCCAGGCCGTCAAGCACCTGCTCGCCGACATGTACGTGCGGGTCGCGCTCGCGCGCAGCGCCACCTACGCGGCCGCCGCGATGATCGACGACCCGCGTGCCGGGGACGCGGTGCGCGCGGCGAGCGCCGCGAAGTTGCTGGCCGGTGAGGCCGGGATCGGTAACGGCCGGGCCGCTGTCCAGGTGCTCGGCGGGATGGGGTTCACCTGGGAGATGCTTGCGCATTACTTCCTCAAGCGGGCCTGGGTGCTCGAGCAGGGCTTCGGTGCGGGCGACGGCCACGCGCTCGCGCTGGCCGGCGCGCTCGCGGCGGAGACGACCGAGACGTCGGCGGAGAC
>NZ_JADWYU010000016.1 GCF_016786325.1 Frankia nepalensis
TGCTGACCACCGCGGCCCCCTGGACCAGCCCCTGGCTGCCGCCGGGTTACGCGCAGGACTTTCGGAATGCCGCTTAGATGACCGGGCGTCTGGTCGCATCATCCGCGCCGACGCCGCATCCGCGGGGAAAGGCGGCTTCCGGGGCGACTGCTTACGCGTCTGGCGAGCTTTGCCCCGGGGTCCGATCTTCGCGCAGCTTCCGCATGGTCGCGACGTCGGCGATGTCTTGCGGACGTCCTGACGCTTGTTTGTTGATGACCAGGTCCTCGATCGAGATGAACGGAACCTATTGATCTACGATGCGTACCTCGACGCGACGCTCCCAGCAGGATGCAAAATCCACACCGTCGACTTGAGTGATGATGTCGATGCGTTTCGGCGGATAACCGAGCTGGACGACGACACCCTCCTCGAGGAAGTCGGCGGCCTTGAGCCCGAGTGAGCCGAATCCGAAGTCCCGCGGTGCCGCGATCAGGCTGTTCGCGTTCTGCTCGTCGATCCAGACCCAGACGTCGAGGTCCTTCGTGAAGCGTGGGTGGCCGTGAGCCGCGACGGCGTACCGCCCACTACGAGAAACCGGACGTTATGGGCGGCGCAGGACGCGATGAACTCGCTGAAGTCGCGGTCCAGCTCCATCAGACCATCCGTAGTACGCGCAGCGAAGTTCCTGAAGGTGCGCCAGGCGTTCAACGGGAGTCCGTGACAGCCACCAGGCCAGATCTGGGTCGGGTCGCGGAGGCGACGCCGGGTCACAACTCGCTCGATTGGCACGGATCCAGTGTACGAACAGGTGTGCCCAGACAGCGCAGCGACACAGGCCGGTCGTGCCAGCCGAGACCGTGCGCGGCAAGGCGGTAATAGGACGCGGCAGCCCTGGTCACCGGCGGTGATTGCCGGTGACCAGGGCCGTGTGGTCATTGCCGGTGGTACTAGGGCGTGTATCTGGTTGTGATCATTGGGTGCTTTGTCCGAGTTCTCTGATCCAGATCATGGATGCGCGTAGCT
>NZ_JADWYU010000133.1 GCF_016786325.1 Frankia nepalensis
CGCCGGGCCGCCCCCGGCGCGGCCCGGGGGGGCCCCGGCGGGGGGGGGGGGCGGGCGGGGGGGCCACCACCCAGCCACGGTCAGCGGGCCGCGCGGAGCGGCGCGGACGCCCGGCGACCGCTGCCCGCCGGGACGGATCAGGCCGGTCCGGCCGGCAACGGTCGCGGGGCGGCGGATCGGGCCGCCGTCACGCCGGCCGAGGGGTCCCCCAGCGCCGGGGCCGCCTGGCTCGCGCGGCCGATCCGCCAGCAGGACAGGGCGAGCCAGGCGACCGCGCCCCCGACGAGCACATGCAGCGCGCTGGTCACCGGGCTGTCCGGCAGCCGCGCGGCGATCGCGAACGGCGGGAACCCCAGCAGGTAGAGCCAGACCGGCGTGCGAGGGTAGGCGCCGGCGCGCAGCAGGGCGATCCCGAACATCACCACGCCGACGACGAAGACGCTGGCGCTGACCAGCAGCGCGGCGCGGCTCGCCGCGGCGAGGTCGGTGTCGTCGCCGAGCGGGTAGACGACGACGTTCAGGGCGTAGGCGGCCCCGCCGAACAGCCCGAGCCCGATCAGATTGACCGCGAACGCGGCGTCGGCGAAGACCCCCGCTCGGTCGTCTCCGCCCGCCCGGGCGAACGGGTCGGCGGCGCCCGGCCCACCTGGCCGGACCGCGCGGCGCTGGCCACCCGCCGCCAGCAGGCCGAGGCGCAGCGCCGGCAGCAGTGGAACCGCCAGCGCCGGCGAGACGGCGAGCACCAGGCTGGTGGCGAGGGTCTCGCCGGTGAACGCCTCGATCAGGCCGGGCACCGCGATGAAGAGGCCGGCCAGCAGGCCGCTGACAGCTCCGAAACGCAGAAGAAAGAACATGCCCGGGACCGTAGGAAGGGGCGAACCGCGCCGGAAGTGCCCGCCGGCCGCGTGCCCTTCGGCACGGGGCGCGTGACCATGCCTTCTGGCACATGCCTTTTCGGATATACCGGCGAGCGGGCCGGCCGGCGTACCCTGACGCCGTGTCGCCGCCGGTTCCATGGGTCGCGCCCGTCCTCTATACCGGGGTGCTGCTCGCCGGCGGGTACGCCGGCCTCGCCGGCCTGGGTGACACCCGGCCGTTGCCGTTCGTCGGCGGGCTGGCGGCGGCGGCGGCGCTGGACCTCGCCGAGCGAAGGTGGTTCGGAGCGGGCGCCCCGCGGCCCGCGGCCGTCGGGCTGCTCGCCGCGCGCGCCGCGTCGTTCGTCCTCGTCGCCGCCGGCGACGGGGCAGGGCTCGCCCGGGTGCTGTTCCTGCTGCTGCCGTTCACCGCGTACTTCGCGTTCGGCCGCGCGGTGAGCGTCGGCGTCGGCGCCGGCTGCGTCGCGGCCCTCGCCGTGGCCTTCCAGCTGACCGAGCCCCGCTGGTACCGCTCGCCGGAACACGTCTCGGACCTGCTGATGTTCGTCCTCGGGCTGGTACTGACGATCACGATGGCCGCGGTCGCGGCCGAGGAGCGGCGGGCCAGGACCCGCGCCCAGGACGCGAACGAGCGGCTGCGGGCGTCGTCGGAGCGGGTGGCCGAGCTGTCCGCCGCCGCGGAACGCAATCGGGTCGCCCGCGACATCCACGACGGGCTTGGCCATCATCTGACCGCCATCTCGGTCCTGCTCGAGAAGGCCGCCGCCTTCCGCGACCGTGACCCGGCGGCGGCGGACGCCGCGGTCGAGGACGCGCACCGGTCGGCGCGGCTCGCGCTCGACGACGTCCGCCGCTCGGTCGGCGCGCTGCGCGAGGCCCCGTTCCGGCTTTCCACCGCGCTGGACGAGCTCGCGAGGCAGGCCAGGCGGACCGACGACGGCCGGCTGGCCGTGACGGTGGACTGGTCCGGCGACGAACGCCATCACCGGCCGGCGGTGCTGATGACCCTCTACCGGGCGGCGCAGGAGGGCATCACCAATGTCCGCCGGCACGCGCACGCCACCCGTGCCCTGGTGACCGTCCACTGCGCGCCGACCGAGGCCAGGCTCGTCGTCACCGACGACGGCCACGGGTTCGAGCCAGGCCGGGAAGGGTTCGGCCTGCGCGGCATGCGTGAGCGGGTGGCGCTCGTCGGCGGCTCGGTCACCCTCGACAGCGGGCCGGGCCGGGGCACCCGCCTGGCCGTCGCGATCCCGCGCCAGCCCGAGCCGGCCCCTTGACCGACACCCCCGCCGACGCCGCCGGCATCCCCGCTCCGGGGGCCGCGTCGGGCCCGCCCGTGCCGCCCGCGCCGTCGCCCGTGCGGGTGCTGGTCGTCGACGACCAGCGGCTGATCCGGGAGAGCATCGCCGCCCTGCTCGACATCCAGCCGGGCATCGAGGTCGTCGGCACGGCGGCCGACGGTCGGGAGGCGGTCGCCCGCGCGCTGGCCCTCGGCCCGCACGTGGTGCTCATGGACGTGCGGATGCCGGTGCTGGACGGCGTCGCGGCGGCGGCCGAGCTGGCCGCCCGCGCGCCGGCCTGCCGGGTGGTGATGCTCACGACGTTCGACGACGAGGACTACGTGGTGCGCGCGCTGCGGGCGGGCGCGGCCGGCTATCTGCTCAAGGACCGCCCGGCCGCCGAGCTCGCCGCCGCCGTCCGGCTGGCCCGGGCCGGCGTGGTCCAGTTCGACCCGGCCGCCGCGGCTCGCCTCGCCACCGTCCTGGACCGGGCCGTTCCCTTCGCCGGTCTCACTCCCACCGGCGCGGTCATGGCTCCGCCAGCCGTCGAGCCGTACCCCGCCGGCGAGCGGCACCCCACCGACCAGCCACATGCCACCGACCGGCCACCCGCCACCGCCGAGCCAACCGAGGCCGGCTGGCCGGTCGACACGCCCACGCCCGGGGGCCTGACCCCACGGGAGATCGACGTCCTGCGCCTGGTCGCGGCCGGGCTGAACAACCGGGAGATCGCCGCCCGGCTCTACCTGAGCGAGGGGACCGTGAAGAACCACGTCTCCCGCATCCTCGACCGCCTGGGCCTGCGCGACCGCACCCAGGCGGCCATCTACGCCCGGGACCACGACCTGCTCTGACCCGGCCGCGCGTACCTCGGGCAGTTCCGGGGCCGGCCGACCCGCCTGGGGCCACACCCCGTGAGGAGCCCGCCAGGGGGCTCGACGGCCGGGCGGCGGGGTGCGGCGGGCAGTGACCCGGCACCCATCAAGCGGAAGGGCATCGTCCGCTTGTGTTAGCGTAAGCGGAGGAAGTTCTTCCGGTAGGCGGGCTGGTCGGGCTGGTCGGGCTCGGTCCACTCTCTGTGATCCTGGCTCGAAGGAGACGCATGACCGAGCTGTCCGAACGGCCGGTGGGCCGCCCCACGCGGGCGGCGGCCCGCTCGCCGGAGGCGGGGACCCGCTCGCGCATGTCGCCCGGCCGCGCGCGCCTCGAACTGCTCGTGGTCGGCTTCGCGGCGCTCATGGTGTCGATGTCGCAGGGGCTCCTGGTGCCGGTGCTGCCGATCCTGCCGGCCGAGCTCAACACCAGCCACACCAACGCGGAGTGGCTGCTGACCTCGACGCTGCTCGTCGCCGCGGTCGCCGTGCCGCTGCTCGGCCGGCTCGGTGACATGTTCGGCAAGCGCCTGATGCTGCTGGTCGCGCTCGCCGCGCTCGCGGTCGGGTCACTGATCTGCGCGCTGACCGACAACGTCGGCCTGATGATCACCGGACGCGCCCTGCAGGGCGTGTCGACAGCGGCTATTCCGCTCGGAATCAGCCTGCTCATGTCCCTGCTGCCCCGAGAGCGGGTCGGTTCGGCCATCGCGCTGATCAGCGCGATGCTCGGCGTCGGTGCCGCGCTCAGCCTGCCGCTGGCCGGCGTGATCGGCGAGCACGCGGACTTCCACGTGCTGTTCTGGATCACCTGCGTCGGCGGCGTGGTCGCGTTCGCCGGCATGCTCGCCCTCGTGCCCGAAGGCCCGGGCCGCGGCGGCGGCCGCGTCGACCTGGTGGGAACCGCCCTGCTGAGCGCCGGCCTGGTGGCGCTGCTCCTGCCACTGGCCGAGACCGCCAACTGGGGCTGGGGCTCCGCCCGGGTGCTCGGCCTGCTCGCGCTCGCCGTCGTGCTGCTGACGACGCTGGTCGTCGTCGAGCGCCGGATCCGGGAGCCCCTCGTCGACATCGCCACCCTGCGCCGCCGGCCACTCGTCCTGACGAACCTCGCCTCGCTGCTGTTCGGGTTCGCGCTGTTCGCGTCCATGATCGGGACGGCGTCCTACGTCCAGGCCCCCGAGGCGACCGGGTACGGCTTCGGCTCATCGATGATCGTCGGTGGCCTCGCGCTGCTGCCCAGCGGCCTGTGCATGCTGGTGCTCGCCCCGGTCTCCGCCCGACTGGTCACGATTCTCGGTGCCGGACGGACCCTCGCCCTCGGCGCGGTCATCGTCGCCGCCGGATGGGGCATGCGCATCGTCTTCACCGGCTCCCTGTGGCAGATCATCCTCGGCACGACGATCGTCGGGGTCGGCACCGGCGTCGGCTACGCCGCCATGCCCTCCCTCATCAACGCCTTCACCCCACCGACGGAGATCGCCGCGGCGAACGGGATGAACACCCTGTTCCGGGCCATCGGCAGCTCGCTGGCCAGCGCCATCGGCGGCAGCATCCTGGTCGCCCAGACGATGTCGGTCGGCTCGGCCGAGCTGCCCTCGCTCACCGGCTACCGGGAACTGTTCGCGCTCTGCGCCGGAGCCGGCATCGCGGCGGCCGTCGCCGCGCTGGCCATCCCACGCGGCCGCCGCTCCGCCCCCGAGGCCACCGCCTGAGCCTCGCGCCGGGCTGGTCCGCGCCGACCCGGTCGGCGGCACCCATGCCCTTCGTTCAGTGACTGCACCACCGCCGGCTCGGTTACTCGGTCGGGTTAACCCTGCCCGACACCGTCAGCGAGCTGATCGCCCGCCTTCGAAGGCGCGTGCCGCCGGCCTGCGACACCGATGGCCAGCCCCGCCTTCGCGCCCGGGCCGGAATGCCTGGATGATGGCGCTCCGTCCGACCGTCGGACGTGACGACGGGAGCGGCAGTGGACGACGAGACCTCGGCGGGTGGCGCGACATCCGCCGAGTACCAGCCGTGGGCCGAACCCTGGGTCGCGGAGCCAGCCGCCGGTCGTCCGGCGGGGCCGCCACCCGCGGTCGGGCCGTCCGACGGGGTGGCCGGGTTGCCCGGCGCCGTGGCCGGAGTACCTGGCATACCGGGGGCTGGCCGGTGGAGCCCCGGCGCGGGCGGCGGGCCGGCGCGGCGGTTGCCGGCGTGGCTGGTGGTGCTCTGGGCCGCGGCGCTGGCGGTGCTTCTGGCGATGGTGGCCGTCGGTGTCGTCCTCTCCGCCCGCGACCGCGGGCCGATGGCCGTCGGGCCGGTCTGGTCGGGTGAGCTGGTCTCCTTCATGGCCCCCGCCGCGGCTGGCGGGTCCGCGATCGTCCTTCTGCGGACGGGTGAGGACGACCGCGGGACGCCGATCACGAGGATCGCGGCGCTGGACCCGGCCACCGGGCGGGAGCGCTGGTCGGAGCCGGCGAGGGTCTTCTCGGCATCCACCGCCGAACCGTTCTATCCGCTGGTGGCCGAGGACGGCGCGACGGTCGTGTGGGTGAGGCCGTTGTCGGCGGATGACGCGAACGGGATGTCGGTGGTCGCCGCTGACGCCGACACCGGCGAACAGCGGTGGAGCTACGGGCAAAGGATCAGGGTGTCCTCCCCGCCGCTGCTGTGTCAGGAGGAGTCCGCGATCTGCCTCGTCAGCGGAGACGGGACGGGCCCTTCCACCAGGACCGTTCTCGACCTCGGGACGGGAGAGGTACGCGTCGAGACCCAGTTCCGGGACGGGCCCTACTTCGAGGAGATCGGTGAGAACCTGTTCTGGTCCAGGGAGGGCTCTCGTCCGGACGTCGTCTCCCGGCTGACCGCCGTCGCCGACGACGGGACGGAGCGCTGGACGAAGCCAACGACCGAGACGTTCGGCGAGACGGCCGGCGGCCTGATGCTCTTCAACTTCGAGACGACTCGCCAGGATGACGTGTATGTGGCCGTCGCCCACCACGCTTTCGGGGGGATCTACCTGGAGCGCGACCCGTCGAGGCGGATCGACGAGGCGGACAGGAACATCATGGTCGGTCTCAGCGCGGCAACGGGTGAGCGGCTCTGGACCCGGCCGGGCGCGACCCTCGGGTGCGTGGGCATTCCCTTCGACCCCGACCATCCGGTGCGCTGCGTGTTCCGTGGGGCCTACCGCGGGGAGGTAGGCCTCGAGGGGCCGGCGGACTACGGCGTCACGCTGGAGGGTTTCGACCTGGAGACCGGGCGGGCCACGTGGTCCTGGGACGCCGGGAACGCCCTGGTTCTCCTGGGGATGAGCGAGACGCGTCTGGTGGGCCTGGGGCAGGCCGGCGACGCCGTCCAGCGGGTGGGTGACACCCACTACGCCCTGCGCCTGCGGGGGGAGACGGTCGTGCTGGATCTGGCCCGCGGGCTGGTCTCCGGCGAACCGCCGGCGACGGGATGGTGTACGTCCTACAACCCGGGGTACATCAAATGGCCGTATCCCTGCGCCCTCGACCAGTCGGACGCGGCGCCGCCGGCTCCCGCCGAGCCTGGTGGCGCGCTCGTGGGTGATCACTACGTCTGGCTGGACAAGGGCGGCCGGGTCCATGGCGGCGCCATCGCCCGCTGACCAGGGCCGACGGCGCGCGTGGCCAAGGCCGCCCCGAGGTCCGCGCGCCCGCGGCCTCCCGGTCACCGTGGCTCCAGGTCACCGCGGCTTCGGCGCCGAGGCCGTCACCCGCGTGTCTCTCGATCTTGCTGGAAAGCAGGCTGTCGGCTATTGGGTGAACCCGGCCCGGTGAGCGTTGAGGCGGTTCGCGGATTGGTGATACAGCGGTGTAACTTGACTCCGGTAACGGGCCCTGGACAAGCGGGAAATTTTGGTGGCACATCCCACATCCGCGTCCGGTGTGACCAGAGCGGAGTGTGCCACTCCGCTCCGGTCGCCGTCACCTGGGCGAAATTCATCCTGGTCCCGGGCCGACTGCCGGGGAAACCGTCGCCCAAAGCGCGCGCCACGGGCGGCGACCGCGCGCCACAGGTGCCCTACGCGTGGGCGCGGAGCGGGGTGACTCTGCCTGGGCTTAAGCTTGGCCAGGGCTCCCTGCCGGAGCCAACAGAGCATTTGCTAAAAATTAGCTAGTCCAGTCAGAAACTGGGTGTTCGGACCGGGCCGCCGTCGGCCGTCACGACCGGCGGGGCTCGGCTGCGGGGAGAAGTACGTCCGAGACGGGCCGGGCGCCATGACCAGGCCATCGGCACGGGGGCCTGGTCGCGTGACGGTCATCCCAGGATGATCGCCATTCCGCTCATGGCTCCCGGGCCGGGAACCGCGGAGGTCGGCGCCCAGGGGTGAAGGAGAGCGCCGATGGACACAGGATCCGCTGGGATGGCGGGCGGCACGGGGGTGGAGACCACGATGGTGGACCTGCTGCGCCTCGACCTGGCTGACCTGGAGGGCCTCGAAGCCGACGTCCTCACCGAGTCCCTGCGGCGCCTGCTGCGTGACGCGAGTCATCCGGAGGAGACACTGGCCGGCTTCCAGTCGAGCATCTGAGCTCGTCGGGGACCGCGCCGCCGATCAACGTCGATCGCCGCCGACCGTGCAGCCCGTGCCGTTCACCACGAGGCCGCCCGACCATGCCGCTCGAACCCCGACAGGGCCCCCCGAGTGGCCGGGCGACCATCTCGACGTGGCCGCGCTGCGCGGGCGCGGCTGGCGGCCGCGGCCCTTCCGCCAGTTTGTCCTGAAAATTCACAGTCGGTGCAATCTCGCCTGTGACTACTGCTATGTCTACTCGGCCGCCGACACCGGGTGGCGCAGGCAGCCGCCCAGGATGAGCCGCCGCACGGCGGAACAGGCGGTCCGGCGGATCGCCGAGCACATCGCGAGGCACGACCTCGGCGAGGCCGAGGTCGTGCTGCACGGTGGCGAGCCGCTGCTGGCCGGCGCGGATTTCGTCGGGTGGCTGGCCGACGAGCTGCGCCGGCGGATCGCCCCGGGCGTCCGGCTGCGGATCGTCGCGCAGACGAACGGGGTCGCGCTGCGCGCCGGGATGCTGGACGTGCTCGCCGAGCGGGGCATCGACGTGTGCGTGAGCCTGGACGGCCCGGCCCGGGCGCATGACCGGCATCGCCGGTTCGCGGACGGGCGCGGCAGCCACGCGCAGGTGCGGCGGGCCTTGGAGCTTCTCACGTCCGAGCGTTACCGACGGGTCTTCTCCGGCCTGTTGGCGGTCGTCGACCTCGCCACCGACCCCTTCGAGCTCTACGACGAGATCCTCGGCTGGGCGCCGCCCGCGGTCGACGTGATCCTGCCGCACGGCAACTGGACCACTCCACCGCCCGGGCGATTTCCCAATAACGACACTCCGTATGCGGAGTGGTTGATTCCCCTTTTCGATCGCTGGTATTCAGCTCCACGACAGGAAACCAACATACGGTTGTTTTCCGAGATAATTCAGCTCGTTCTCGGCGGCGCCAGCCGGTCGGAGGCCGTGGGACTGTCACCGGTCGGCCTGGTGGTGGTGGAGACCGACGGCTCACTGGAGCAGGTGGACACCCTGAAGTCCGCCTATGACCAGGCGGCGGCGACCGGGCTCGACGTCTTTACGCACAGCCTCGACGACGCGCTCGACTCACCGGCGATCGTCGCGCGACAGATCGGCGTCGAGGCGCTCGGCGAGAGCTGTCTGGCCTGCCCGGCGGGTCGGATCTGCGGCGGCGGCTACTATCCACATCGTTATCGGGCGGGTTCCGGCTTCAGAAACCCGTCCGTCTATTGCCCGGACCTCTTCCGGCTGGTTCGGCACATCGAGAGCCGCGTCCGCGCGGATCTCACCAGCCCACGGAGGGTGCCCCAGTGCTGACCAGATGTCCGGCGCCCACCGGAGGCACCGCCAACCCCCCAGGCGAGGCGCCCGCCGCGCCCGCCGCGCCCGCCGCGCCGCCGAGCCAGCCGAGTCACCCGAGCCTGACCCGGTATCGCCTCGCCCTCGACGAGTTCGACGCGATCGCCTCCGGGCACGGCGATCTCGCGACCCTGCGAGCCGGCCAGCTCAGCCGGCGCATGCTGCTCGTCCAGGCGCTCGTCGGCGCCGTCGCCGAACACCGTCCCGACCTCGCCGAGCTGGCCGACCTCGACGCGTCGTTGGCCGTGCTGCGCGCGGCGCACCGCGCGGGCCGGGCCGAGGTGGACCGTCTGCTGCTGCATCCGCAGGTCGGGGTGTGGGGCATGCGCTGCCTGCGGCTGCTGTTCGGCCACGCCGCGGCCGGTGACCGCAAGGCGGCCGGTGACCAGAAAGCCGGTGTGAACCAGAAAGTCGGTGTGAACCTGGAGGCGGCGCCGCCGCGCCTGGACGGCGCCGACTCCGGTACCCTCGCCGCCCAGATCGGCTGTTTCGGCACGCTGGCCGCCACCGCGGCGATGCTCGTCGGCCGGGAATGCGACGTCGTCGCGCACGCGCTGGACGGCGGGTTGATGTTCCCGACGCTGGGACGGGCGACGGTGCCCGGGCTGTCCGGCTGGGCGCGGATCCGCGTAGGCCTCCCCGCGGGCGGGCGCCCCCCGGCGGCGCCGCGCCCCGGCACGCGGGCGGTCTCGCTGTCCGTGCTGTCGCCCGGCGAGCCGCAAGCTGTCCTGGCCCGGTTCGACGTCGAGCTGGACGCCTGTCCCGACGCCCGGACCGGTTTCGACCCGCGAGCCTTCGGCGCCCTCGACCCGACGGCCGTCCGCTCGGGGGTCGTCGACCGGGCGGTCGGCGTGACCGTCTGGGACGCCACCGGCACACGACACGACGCCACCGGCACACGAGACACCGGCCCGCGCGACGCCGCCGGCGGTTCCGACGCCCCGGCCTGGCAGCCCCTGCGGGCGCTGGTCAGCGAGGTCGACGGCCGCCGCCTGGTGGTCGACCTCGACGACGTCGACCCGTTCCGTTCCTTCCACCATGTCCCACCGACGCCCCGCCTGAGCGACGAGGAACTGGTGGTCTGGCGTCTTCGGCTCGACGAGGCGTGGGCACTGCTGGTACGTCACCATCCCGGCCGCGCGACGACCGTCGCGTCCGCGCTCGCGTCGCTCATCCCGCTGCGCGCGCCCCGGGATGCCGAGGAGTTGAGCGCCTCGTCCGCGGACGCCTGTGGAGCCGTGGCCCTCACCCTTCCGCACAGCGGACTGGCACTGGCCGGCTCGCTCATCCACGAACTTGCCCACAGCCGGCTGTCGGCGTTGCTCGACCTCGTCCCCCTGTTCGAGCCGGACCGGCGAGCGGTCTATTTCTCACCCTGGCGGCGCGACCCGCGTCCGGTGCCGGGGCTGACCCAGGGGGCGTTCGCGTTCCTGGCGCTCACCGATTTCTGGAACGACCACCGGTTGGCGGCAGGCGGCGCCGGCGGGCGGCTGGCCCAGTTCGAGTACGCGCGATGGCGCGCCGAGCTCCCCGGAGTGCTGGACATCCTGATGGGCTCGGGCGTGCTGACCGGTCTTGGGGAACGGTTCGTGGGCGGCATGCGGCGCGGGCTCGCGGCGATCGCCGACGGCGAGGTGCCCGAGGAGGCCGCGGCGCTGGCGGACCTCGCCAACGCCGAGCACTGGATCACCTGGCGGCTGCGCAACGTGCACCCTCGCGCCGCGTTCATCGACACGCTCGGCTACGCCTGGCGAACCGGTCACGCCTGCCCGCCGCTGCCCGCGACCGCGGTTCCGGCGACCGCGGTCTCCGCGGGTGCCGCCCGGGCCGCCGTCTCCGACCCCGCCGCGCCGGATGCCCTCGCGCCCAGTGCGCCGAGGTTCGTCACCCACGGCCGGCTCAGCCTCAGCTACCTGCGGCTACGGGAGCCGGAGCGGTTCGCGGAGCTCGCCCGGGAGCCGTCCCGGCTGGGCGCCGCGGTTCCGGCCGCCTGCCCCGCGGACCTGCTGCTGCTCACGGGACAGGCGGCCGCCGCGTCCGCGCTGTACCAGGACCTGATCGCCGCGCGGCCCGACGGGATCGACCTGTGGGCCGGGTTCGCGCTGTCCCGCAGGGCGGCGCGCGGCGGCGGCGACCCGCTGGTCCGCAGACCCGAGGTCGCCCTGGCCCTGTACCGGCACCTGCGGGCCGCCGGCGCCGCGCCGTCGCCGGCCGAGCTCGCCGACTGGCTGGCCGCCGGCGCGGTGACCTCGCGCCCCGGACCGGCGGTGGGCGCCACGCCTCCCACCGCGGTGGAGGGCGGCGTGGCGGTGGGTGGCGTGGCGGGGAGCGTGGCGGTGGGGGGCGTGCTGGCGACCGGTCACAGCGGCGACGGCTCGAACACGAAGTCGACGCGGACGCCGTCCGCGACCTCCCGGACATCCGGATGGTCCTCGCGGAGCACTCGCCGGTAGCGGCGCAGGGTGTCCTCGAGCAGCTCGTCGGCGTCGTCCTCGTGCCCCTGCGCGCGAAGGTCGAGGGCGAGGTTCGCCGCGCACATCAGGGTGTGCGGGTGGTCCTCCCCGAGCACCGCGCGCAGCCTCGGCAGCACCCGCTCGCCGAGTGCCCGCGACGCGTCGACCTCACCCAGGTCGGCATGGGCCGTCGCGAGGCTGGAGGCGCACGTCAGGGTGTAGTGATGGTCCGGGCCGACGGTCGCGGTGAGGTTGTCCAGTGCGTCCTGGAGCTGGGACCTGGCCGCCTCGATCCGGCCATGGTCGCCGGTCCGGTTGGCGATCTGCCGTTGGATGATCGCCAGATTGAGAATGCTGGCGTGGGTGAAGGGATGCCCCTCACCGAGTGCCTGCTGGTAGCCCCGCACCGTCTGCTCGATCAGTTTCGCCGCGCTGTCCAGGTCTCCGGTCCGCCGCAGCGCGTTGCCGAGGTTGATCGCCGCCGCGAGGGTGTCCGGGTGGATCGCCGTGAAGTCGCGGACGTAGCGCTCGTGGACGTCGCGGGCGAGCTCGAGGGCGGCCGCGAAGTCGCCGGCCATGCGGCGGGCCACGGACAGGTCCTTGGCCTGCAGGAGCACCCAGGCGTGGTTCTCGCGCAGCACGTTGCGCGCGACCACGTCCTGGAACAGGATGTAGGCCTGCTCGGCGAGCTCCCGAGCCTGGAGGTACAGGCCGAGCTGGCGCAGGTCGCGGGCGACCGCGTTCATCGAGAAGATGACGAGGATGTTGTCGTCGCGGCCGTAGAGGTCGAGCCGGTCCTGCCGGGTCTTCTCGTCCGTCTCGTAGGCGGCCCGGTAGTCGCTGGTCAGCTCCAGGTCGACGGCGAGGTTGTTCGCGGCCTGGAAGGTCTCGGGGTGGTCGTCCCCGAACACCCGGCGATGGCGGGCCAACGAGTCCTCGTCGAGCGTCCGGGCCGTCGCGAACTCTCCCCGGGCACGCAGGTCGGCGCCGTGCCCGTTGGTGATGCGCAGGGTCTCCTCGTCGTCCTCCCCGAGCACGCGCCGCATCACGTCGAGCGTGGTGCGCCGCAGCTCGTACGCCTCCTGGTAGCGCCCGAGCGCCCACAGCCCGTCCGCCTTGCGCCGGTTGAGCTCGAGGACGGCCCGGTTCTCGATGCCGTCGTCGGAGACCCACTGGGTCAGCGCCTCGTCCGCGAGTGCCAGGCTTCCCTCGGTGTCGCCGACGTTGTAGAGGTAGCGGACGACGTTGCTGACGAGCCGGCGCACGTTCGGCTGGCGGCTGGTGATCGTTCCGGACGGTCCGACGTGCGGCAGCACCAGCTCGAACTCGGGCCAGCGCTCCTCCGTGTCGGTCTCCTCCGGCGTGGCAGCGGCGAGCATCGCGTGCACCTCGTCGCGGATGCTGGCCGCCACCTCGTGGTCCAACTCGTCCTGGATGAGGCGCTGGATCAGTCGGTGCACCTGCAGGGTGCGCCGATGGTTGTCGATCCGGGCGAGCGCGTACCGGCCCAGCTCGCGGGTGGCCCGGCTCATCATGATCGGGTCGGCGACCAGGTCCCGCAGCGGCGCGTCGAGCACGTAACGGCCGAGGACCAGCAGCTCCCGGGAGATCGGCTCCGCGCCGAAGAAGGCGCACCGGCGCAGGATCTCGAGCGCGAACGGCATCTGGTCGCGCAGCCGGGCCATCGACAGGCTCCAGGCGGCGGCGACGGGGACGGGGTAGTCCGACGGCGGGTTCTCCTGCAGCACCTGCGTCGTGGCCCGGCCGAGCAGGTCCAGGTAGTCGTCCACGGACATCCCGGTCTCGGCCTGCAGGGCGCCGGCCTGTTCCAGCGCGAGCGGCAGGTTGCCGAGCTCCTGGGCGAGCCGCTCCGCGTCGGCCTCGCTGATGCCCGGTACCCGGCGGCCGAGGAACTCCAGGCTCTCCGCGCGGCTGAACACATTGACCTCGACCGTGTCGACCATGCTGTGCCAGCGATGGTTGCGGGAGGTCACGAGCACGTGCCCGGGGCCGTGCGGCATCAGCTCGCGGATCGTCTCCGGCTGGTCCGCGTTGTCGAAGATCAATAGCCAGTGCGGGTATGGATCTCCGCGGCGCAGGGTGTCCAGCACCGCGGACACCGCGTCCTCGATCCGGGTCGCGCCCGTGATGCCGAGCCGGGGCGCGAGGGCCGCGAGCGATGCCCGGGCCAGCGCGACCTGGTCCGCCGGAATCCACCACACGACCTGGTAGTCGTGCGAGAACTTGTACGCGTATTCAACCGCGAGCTGCGTCTTCCCCACGCCGCCCAGCCCCTGCAGCGCGTGCGGCAGCAGGGCCATGCCCTCGGCCGTCATGTTCGCGCGCAGCTTTTCCAGCAGGGTTACCCGGCCGGTGAAGTTCTTGTTCCGCTGCGGAACGTTTCCCCAGACGACGGGAACCGCGCGCGCCGGCAGGTCCCGGGGCCCGACGACCGCCATGTCTCCCCCTAGCAAAGGTTCCAGCGAAGCCCGCCCGACGTCGACGCGGGCCGCCGGCCGAGCTTTGCCGCGACGAACGAAGCCCGGCGCGACGCCCGGTCGGCACACGCCGAGACGAAGAGCCGTGGTCTCATCATCGCATCCGGCCGGGTCCGCGCGGGGCGTTTCCCGCGCGGCATTCGGCGATCTGTCACGTATTCACGCGGCACGCGGCGCCGCGACCGGGTCGGCGGGAGGGCCGGCCGGCGCCGCGGGGCGGCCGACCACCGGGTTACCGGTAAACGAACGACGGCCGGCCTGTCGAATTCGCCCACGGTCATCGGCCGCCGTCGGGTATACAGAAATGCGGTGAGCCTTCGGCCGACGCGGTCGTCGACGCGGGCGTACAGGCGGCGACGGGCATGGCCACGGCTACTGGCCACGGGCGAGATCGGCGGGGCCATCGTTGGACGACAAGGACTGGAGCCGACTCGTCGACCAGCTCAAGAACGGGGCGTGCACGCCGCTGCTCGGGGCCGGCGCGATGCCGCGTGACGAGCGTGCCGCCGGGCCGGGCGGAGTCATCCGTGCCGGGCCACCGAGCCTGCTGGACGGGTTCGACTGGCTGGTCGGCGCCGCGAGGGCCGAGGGAGACGACGCGCGCGCCGGGCCGGTCGACCCGATCCACCGGCGGGAGCCGGCGTTCGTCCGCCAGCAGGTCGCCGACGAGGTCATGGCCGTCCCCGCGCCGGACTTCGAGGTGCCGACCGAGCCGCACGCGCTGCTCGCCGGGCTGCCGCTGCCGGTGTATCTCACCACCAACTACGACGGATTCCTCACGCAGGCGCTCCGCCGGCGGGGAAAGAATCCACGTTCCGCCATCTGCCCGTGGAATATCGGCGCGGAGGCGGTCGGTTCCCGCGCGGCGGAAGAAGCGCTGCTGCGGTTCCCGAACTCCCGCGAGCCGGTCGTCTACCATCTCCATGGAAGCGCCCGTCACCCGCGCTCGATGGTGGTCACAGAAGAGGACCACCTGGAGTTCCTGCTCGGTCTCGCGGCCGACCGCGGCGACGGCCGGCAGTTGATACCGACACAGCTTCGCCCGGCGCTCACCACCCGCCCTCTCCTCTTCCTCGGATACGACATCGAAGACTGGACGTTCCGGTTTCTTTTTCATGGACTGCTGCGCACGGTCGCCGCGATGGAGCCGCGACGGCGCGCCGTCCTGCAGCTCTCCCCACCGGGGCCCGCGGACCAGCCGGACCGTGTCGCGGAGGCGCAGCGCTATCTGACGGGCTACTTCCAGCGCTGGAACATCGCGGTCTTCTGGGGAGACCTCGCTGAGTTCTGCGCGGCGCTCGGCGCCCGACTGGGGTGGGCCTGATGCCGCCGGTACGCCCATACCTCGGGCTGCGTTCCTACGACGCCGACGACCGGCATCTCTTCCACGGCCGCGAGCAGGAGACCGAGAACGTCCGGGCGCTGTGGGAGTCGAACCGGCTGGTGGTGCTGTTCGGCCAGTCCGGCGTCGGCAAGACGTCGCTGCTGCGGGCGGGCATCCTGCCCCGGCTCGTCGGCGAGGCCGCCGAGGTGCTGCCGCTCGGCCGCGTCTCGCAGGGCACCGCCTTCCCGACGGCCGGCATGCCGAACCTGAACCCCTACACCTACTCGCTGCTGTCGACGTGGTCCCGGGCGACGTCCCCGGCCCAGCTCACCGGCATGACGATCACCGCGTTCCTGCGCGGCCTGGAGGACCAGCGGGACCGCTTCGGCGACCCGGTCCCGCTCTACGGCGCGATCGACCAGTTCGAGGAGCTGTTCTCGGACCTGCCGCACCGGATCGGCTACCGGGAGGACTTCATCGCGGACCTGCGGGAGGCCACGGCGGCGGTGCCGCGGCTGCGGCTGCTCGTCTCGATCCGTGAGGACGCCCTCGCCCGCCTGCTGCCCTACGAGCAGGACATCGTGCCGTCGGGCGTCTGCCGATATCCGATGCTGTCGCTGCGGCCCGACGCCGCGCTCGCGGCGGTGACGGGCCCCCTCGTCGGCACCGGCCGCGCCTTCGCCGCGGGCGTCGCCGAACGGCTGGTACAGGACCTGCGCACCGTCACGTTCACCAACACGCTCGGGGAGCGCCGCACCGTCGAGACCGACACGGTCGAGCCCAGCCACCTGCAGATGGTCTGCGCCGCGCTGTGGGACGCCCTGCCGGAGGACGTGGAGCTGATCTCCTTCCAGCACCTGCAGGACCACGCCGACATCGACCGCATGCTCGGCAACGCCTGCTCGCGCGCGATCGCCGAGGTGGCCGCGCGGCACGGCCTGGCGGCCGCCGAGCTGTGGCGATGGGTGAAGGCCCAGTTCATCACCGAGCTGGGCACCCGCAGCACGGTCTACGAGGGGATCAGCTCGACCGCCGGAATGGCGAACTCGGTCCCCCGCGAGCTGGCCCGGCTGTTCCTGCTGAGGGCGGACGACCGGGCCGGGTCCCGCTGGTACGAGCTGCTCCACGACCGGCTCATCGAGCCGATCCGCGCGGGCGCGCGGTCCTGGTCGGGCGTCGACGAGGAGCCGACCCATTCCCGCAACGCGCTGCTGCTGCGCACCGCCGAGAGCGCGCTCGCCGACGGAGACCTGGCCCTGGCCGAGCAGTACGCCACCGAGGCGGTCCGCTTCAGCACCGATCCGGGCGACGGCCGGTTCCGCGCGGAGGTGGAGGCGCTGCTCGCGCACATCTCGGCCGGACGCAACCGGCCGGACGAGGCCGCCGAGCGGTACCGCACCGCGGCGGCGGCGTTCGACGCGCTCGGGGACCTGCCGGCGGGCGGCGGGGCGCTCGCCTCCCTGGGCCGGCTGCTGTTGCTGCAGGGACAGGTCGCGGGCGCCGTGGACGAGCTCGCCTCCGCCTCGGCGCGGCTGCCCGGCGACATCGAGCTGCGCACCGACCACGCCCTGGCGCTCGCCAGGGCCGGCCTGCGCCACGCCGCGATCGGCGTGCTCAACAGCGCCCTGGCTGTCGAGCTCGGCAACGTCGAGGCGCTGGCGCTGCGCGGGATCCTGCACGCCGAGAGCGGATCGGCCGCGGCGGCGCTGCGTGACCTGGAGATGGTCGAGCGGCTGTCACCCCAGACGGCGCGGCGGCCCGACGTGGCGGCGGCGCGCGACCGGGCGCTACGGGAGCCGGGGGAGACCGGCCAGCCCCGCCCCTAGCGCCGTCGAAGTACCAGCGCCATCGAAGTACCAGCGCCGTCGAAGTACGGGCGGCGTCGCGGTAGCGGGCGGTCGGCCCGACCGCGGCGGGCATCGCCCCGAGACCGACCGGTCTCCCTCCCCTCGGGATCAGCCCGCCAGGTCGAACAGGTACAGCCCGCGGGCGCCGCCGACGGCCAGCCGGGTGGGGCCGGTCCACCGGCAGCAGTGCAGCGCCCCGTCCAGCCGGATCATGGTCGCAGCCGCCCCGTCCGGGGACCAGATCCGGGCGGTGCGGTCCCGGCTGCTCACCGACGCGATCCAGGCGCCGTCAGGGGAGACCGCGAGCGCGACGACGCCGTCGCGGTGCCCGGACAGCACATGCCGTTCCACTCCGCCGGCTGGGTCCCAGATCCGCACACAGGCGTCCGCCCCGCCCGAGGCGAGCCAGGACCCGTCCGGCGCCGCGGCCAGCGCCCAGACGTCGTGAAGGTCGCCGCCGAGGACGAGGCGCCAGGCCCCCGCGGCGACGTCCCAGATCCGGATGGTCCCGTCGATGCCGGCCGAGGCGAGCCAGGACCCGTCCGGCGCCGCCGCGAGCCACGGCACCCGGCTGGTGTGGCCGTCGAAGACGTGCAGCGGTGCCGAACCCGGCCCGCCCGCCGGGTCCCACACGCGGACGGTCGCGTCCCCGCCGGCCGAGGCGAGCCACGACCCGTCGGCGGGCGCGGCCAGCGCCAGCACCCCCTGGCCGTGTCCGGTGAGCACGGCGCGTTGCGCGCCGGAGGCCGGGTCCCACAGCCGGACCACCGCGTCCGGCCCACCGGTGGCCAGCCACGATCCGCGCGGGTCCGCGAGCAGCGCCGAGACCGGCGCCGCCCGCCCGGCCGACGCGAGCACGGTGTGCGTGCCCTCGCGCGGCCTCCACAGCCGCGCCACGTTGTCGTCGTCGAGCGAGGCGAGCCACTGCCCACCGGGCGGAGCGGCCAGCGCTCGCACGGAGGTCGGGTGCCCGGTGAGCGCCGCGCGTTCCTCGCCGGCGCCGGCGTCCCACAGCCGCAGCACCCCGTCGCCCGCGCCGACCGCCAGCCAGCCGTCGGGACCGGCCGCCTCGAGCGCGCTCACGCCGCGGATCCGGCCCACCGGCTCGGCCCGTTCCGCGCCGACCGCGGCCGGGTCCCACATCCGTACCGTTCCGTCGCCCCCGGCGGACGCGAGCCACGACCCGCTCGGCGCGGCGACCAGCGCGTGCGCGGGCCGCGCGTGCCCGGGCACCAGCACGCGGTTGCTCACGGCCCGCGGGTCGGCGACCTGGATCGTCCCGTCCCCGGCGGCGGACGCCAGCCACGACCCGCCGGGCGCGACGACGAGCGCGGTCACGTCGCCGGCGTGCCCGGCGAGCACCCGCCGCTCGACCCCGCGGACCGGATCCCACAGCCGCACCCGGCCGTCGCCGCCGCCGGAGGCCAGCCAGGAGCCGTCCGGGGCCGCGACGAGCGTCACCGGGCCGGCGGGACCGCCGGCGCCGCTGGGCCGCGCCGGCAGCGGCGGCGGTGGCGGCGGCGGGCCGGATCCCTGCGCGAGCAGGGCGGCCGGATCCCACAGCCGGACGGTGCCGTCGCCGCCGCCGGACGCGAGCCAGGACCCGCCCGGCTCGACCGCCAGCGCCGACACCCAGCCGGCATGCGCCTGCATCGACGCGGCGCACACACCGGTGGCCAGGTCCCACACCCGCAGCGAGCCGTCGCCGGCGCCGACGGCGAGCCACCGGCCATCCGGCCCGACCACCATCGCGGAGACCCAGGCACCGGTCCCGGTCAGCACCTGCCGGACCGCGCCGTCCTTCGTGCCCCAGATGCGCACGGTGCCGTCGCCCGCGCCCCCGGAGGCCAGCCATGACCCGTCCGGCCCGGCCACCAGCTGCGCGACCCGACCGCTGTGCCCGGTCAGCGTGTGCCGCGGCCGGCCGGTCTCGACGTCCCAGATCCGCACCGTCCCGTCCCGGTCGGCCGACGCCAGCCACGACCCGTCCCGGGAGGCGGCCAGCGCCGAGACGGGACCGCTGTGGCCGGCCCTCAGGACCCGGTCTCCCCCGTTGGGGAGGTGCCAGATCACCACGGTGCCCTCCCCGTCGCCGGCGTCCGCGCCTCCGCCCACGGCGAGCCACGACTCGTCCTCGGCCACCGCCAGCCCGGTGATGTGGCCGATCGGCCCGGTCAGGGTCCGCAGCAGCGCCGGGTCGGGCTGGTCGGGCAACGGCGGCACGACCGGCCGCAGCGCCGGGCCGGGCAGGCGGCGCAGCGTGCGCCGCGCGGCCGGCGCGAGCACCTCGATGCCGGCGGCGTAGGCGGCGAGCGTCGCGACGACGGCCTGTGGCTGGTCGCCGGTGTCCCGCAGGTTCGCCGTCTGCCGGACGAGCCGGGCCAGCGCGAGCGCCACCGGGTGCGCGCCGAGCAGGGCCAGGTCGGCCTCCACGCTGGCGGGCCCCACCGTCCGGATCTTGGCGGCCACCCAGCGCAGGTCCTGGACCAGCGCGGCGAGCCTGTCGTGCTCCCCGGCCTCGGCCAGGTGCACGGCCAGGTGCTCCCAGAGGTACCGCTCCTTTTCCGGCAACCGCCACCATGCCGGCTGCCCTTCCTCGGCGGGCAGGTCGCGGGCACGCGCGGCGAGCAGCCGGGCGTGCACCTCGGGCAGCCGCGCGCCGAGCCGCCCCTGGAGGTACTCGTGCATGACGTCGTGCAGTCGCAGCCCGCCGTCCTCGCCCGGCACGGCCAGGACCAGCGACAACTCGGTCAGCCGCAGGCAGAACCGGCTGGTCTGCAGCCGGCCCCACCCGGCGGTGTGCCGCCAGAGCACACCCAGCAGATCCCGCGGGATCGTCGCGCCCCTCGGGAACGCGGCCAGGTCCACGAAGCGTTCGAGCGCCCCGTCCCCGAACGCGTCCATCTCGCCGAGCAGGCGCAGGCTCGCCTCGACGGTCGCCGCGACCGCCCGCTCCCGGCGGGTGCTGTCGTCGAAGGCCGCGAGGCCCTCCTCGTCGAGGCCCTCGGTGACCTCGGTGAGCGCCCCGGCGAGCGGTCGGCCGTCGAGCAGCATGCCGTGCAGGTGCCCGGCGACCAGCCGCAGCAGCACCGGCCAGTAGCCGCAGCGCCGGGCCAGCGGCCCCGCGCGGTCGTCGTCGAGTTCCGGTACCGCGTCGGTGAGCAGCCGCGCCGCCTGCTCGGGCGCCATGACGTCGACGTCGACCAGCACGCAGTCCATCGGCAGGAGGGCCCGATCCCGGGTGGTGACCAGCCGGCGGCAGTGCCGCCCGCCCTCCCGGAACGGCCGTAGCTGCTCCGCGCGCCACACGTCGTCGATGATCAGCAGGATCCGGCGCTCGCCGAGCAGGTCACCGAGGCGCGCGCCGGCCTGCTGGGGATCCGCCGGCCCGGGCCCGACCGCCCCGAGCGCGGTCGCGCATTCGTTGATCTTCGCGGCGAGCCGGGCGCCGGCGAGGTCGGGACCGATGTCGATCCAGAGGTGCCCGTCGGGAAACCGGGCCAGGATCTCGGGCCGGTCGGCGATCACCGCGGCCAGCGTCGACTTCCCGAACCCCCCGCCGCCGCGTACCGCCACGGGCGCCGGGTCGTCCGAGGTGAGCGCCGTGATCAGCCGCCCGGTGAGCTCGGGCCGGTCCACGACGTGCTCGACCGCCGGGCGTGACCGCGGCGGCGGGGCGGGAGGGCGAGGCAGGACGGCCGCCGCCTGGCGCTCGGCCCGCGCCCGGCGCTCCTGCAGGCTCACGAGCGCCCGGGTGATCTTGGTTTCGAGCTCCTCGGGAGACCCGACCAACGTCACGACCAGGTTCGCCTCGTCCATGATCCGGGTGCGGAAGGCGATCTGGCGGGCGCCGTACCGCACGTCGGCGAGCCACTCATGGGTGCCCAGGGTGCGCTTGGCGTCGAGAAGGAACACCAGGCGTTCCCGGCCGAGCCCGGTCGCGGTGTCGAACTCCAGCTCCGTATAGGAGACGTCGTCGCGCCCGCGCACGGGGGAGCCGTACCGGAAGCCGATGAGGCCCAGGTAGATGTCGCAGTCACCGACCCGACGCCGGCACATCTCGGCCGGGTCGACGTCCTCTGACTCGAAACCGGACATGTCGACCGGGACGTGCCCCGAATCCACGATCGCTCGTTTCGCGGCCGCGAGGAACGGCAGCCGCGCGGGGTGCTGGGTAAGTTCGCTGGTGTGGCTGATGAAGATTCGCCACGGCGGCTTCGGCCCGGAGCCACCCGCCGCACCTTGATCTCCCCCGAAGAGATCCATCGCGCACTCCTTGGTGACTTGTCGCACTACGCTACCTGTATCGGGCGCCAACCGCGCTCAACCCGCACAGGCGGTACGCATCGGGGCGATTGCGCGCGGGCGGCGCGCCACGCGGGTCCGCCGGCGGGTCCAGGCCGGGCCGGTGAGTCGTGACAGAGGAGCCGTGACAGCGGACTCCTGGCAGTGACGAGAGTCAGGCACCAGTCGCCGCGGCTTTCCCGCTTCTGACGGAATTCGGCGAATCCGCGGGAACTACACGCCAGCGATTGGCTTCGTTACTGCCTGTTGCGGGTGGGTGAAGCGCGTTCGGCCCTCGATCAGGCCGCGCATATCGTCAGGCGGTCGCGACGGGAGGATGGAGGCTGGGCCATGGCGGAGGACGGCCGCGCGGACGAGCTGCGAGAGGCCGAGCGTCGGCTGCAGGCCGCGCAGCTCGCGGCTGACGCGGACGAACTGGAACGGTTGCTCGACGACCGGCTGGTGTTCACCGGTCCCGACGGCCTCCTCTACTCGAAGCAGGACGACCTCGAGATCCAGCGTTCCGGTGCGCAGGCCCTCACCGAGGTCAGCGAGGAGGAACTCGCCGTCCTGGTCGAGGGACGCCTGGGCGTCACCTGGTTCCTGGGCACCCTGGCCGGGGTCCTGAAGGGTTCGGCCTTCACCGCGCGGGTCCGCTATACGCGGACCTGGGTGCACACCGACGAGCACGGCTGGCGGCTGCTGGCGGCACACGTCAGCTCGGTGTGACGGCCCAAGGCGCCGTCACCCCGCCCGCGCCGTCACCCGACCCGCGCGCGCTCGGAGGCGCGCCGAGTCGAGGACGGCGGGGCCGTGGCAGGGTCTCCGATGACCGTGATGGCTACCCGCGGGAGGCGCGGGGCCCGACCCTGGCGCGCAGGTCCGCCGACCAGCCGAGCTCGCCGACCTGCTCGCCGCCGCCGGTGACCGGGACGGCGCGCCACCGTCGCACGGACGGCCTGGCCCCGAAACCCCAGTAGCTCAGCGCGGCGGCGAGCAGCGGCGCCAGCCCGCGCGCCGCGCCGTCGTCGAGCTTGGCCGCGAACGAGCGCCCGTCGGGCAGCGAGGCGGCGATCACCGCCTCGGCGCCGTCCTTGGCCAGCAGACCCGGCACGTCGGCGACGAGGTGCGTGATCGACCGCCGGGTTCCCCCGATATGACGGGGATGGTCCTGCATCGCCGACGTCACGAGCCTGGCTGGTCCGTCCGCCGCCCGGCTCAGCGCGGCGAAGGACCGCGCCAGCCCGACCAGGCTGATCGCGTGCGCGGGAGCGCCGCAACCGTCGACCGCGGTCGCGGCGACCGGCTCCCCGGCGTACCGCGCGACCGTCTCCCGGATGAGAACCTGCAGCGGATGCGCCGGCAGTAGGTAGGTGCTCGTGTCCCACCCGGCCGCGCGGCCCGTCGCGAGCATCGCGGCGTGCTTGCCGGAGCAGTTGTGGCAGATCCTCGCCGGCTCGCCGCCCTGCCTGACCCACTGGAGACGTGCCTCCTCGTCGCCGGGCCAGGCCGGCGGGCAGCGTAGCGCCTCCTCGTCCAGGCCCGCCGCGGCGAGGATCGCTCGGACCGTCTGGCGGTGCACGGGTTCGCCGTCATGACTGGCGGCCGCGAGGGCCAACTGCTCGTGTCGTCCCGGGTAGCCGGCGTCGACCATGGCGGCCACCTGCAGCGGTTTGAGGCAGGAGCGGGCGAAGACGGGCCGGTCCGGGGTGCCGAGAGCGACCTCGACCGCGCCGTCGGCGCCGAGAAGGACGAGCGAGCCACGATGCCAGGACTCGACAGTCCCCGACCGCGTCGCCGTGAGCAGGACCGGAGCCGCGCCGCTACCCATGCACACGCCGCCGGCTGGTCCGGGCAGACATACGACGATCGGCATCCGTAAGATCCACTACGTTCCGTGCCGCCACGATGTCGAGTCTGTCCGCCGCGGGCGCCCGCCCGCCTTTTCCTGTCACCGGGAACACTGATCCGGTGAGCGTCGGTACGGCCCGCCGGCCGGGTTCACCGGCGATCAGACCTGCTTACGCCCGTTTCGACGCGACGCCCTCGTAGGCGAAGGTCGTCAGCTCCGGCCAGCCCAGCCGGTAGGTCGTGACGGTCGCCAGGGTGAGGCCGGACCTCTCGACGAGCTCGGCGATGGGCCGGTTGAGATGGCAGCCACCGGCGATCTTTCCCCAGTACGGGTCGAGCCTGTCCTGCCGCCGGGCGACGCGGGGGTTGGGCGAACGGCCGTGCTCGACGAAATGCAGGCTGCCGCCGGGCCGCAGTACCCGGCGTACCTCCGCCAGTGCCCGCGCCACGTCGGGGATGGTGCACAGCGTCCAGGTGACCAGCACATTGTCGACGGATTCGTCAGGCAGGGCGAGCCGTTGTCCGTCGTCACCGACGAAATCGACGGGTACCGCCGCCTCGGCAATGCGCTTGGCGGCCAGTCCGCGGCCCACGGCCGCGGGCTCCACCGCCATCAGGCGGTCGACCGCCGGCGGGAGGTGGGGCACGTTGCGGCCCGAGCCGAACCCGATTTCCAGAACCTCCCCGGACAGGTTGGCGGCGACCCGCGCCCGCACGCCCTCCACGGGCCGGCCGAGGACGACGTCAATGAGCCGGGGCAGCACCCGGTCGTCGTAGAAGCCCATGGTCTCTCTTCACGTCCGACGGGCTGGGGCCGTCGTCCACGCGGAGCACGCGCCACCAGCCCGCGGCCGGCCGGCCTCACGACCGGCCGCGCGGCCCCGCCCGTCACGGAACGTCCTATCCCAGGACGGCCGGCCTGAACACGTCCTCGCACCACCGGCGGAAACTGGTGGGCACGGTTTCGGGGGTGCTCGGCTCGCCGGCACCGTAGAAGCCCTGCTCGTTCAGGGCCTCGGCTTCGTGTGATGTCGCGCCGCTCGGCGTCCGCCTCGGTGTGCCCAGTCGCGCCGGTGGCCCGACCCGGCTGACCCCCGCGCACGCGGAGGGCGACGGGCGGCGTCGTCCACGGGACGGTCGCCGCGGACCGCTGCCAGGTGAGCGGACCGTTGCCAGGCGAGCGCTCCCATTAGGTCAGGAGCCGCCGCCATCGGGCGTGCATCGCGGCGAGCAGGTCGACCAGGCCGGTGTCCGTCACGCCCGTCGACTTGAGCCGTGTGGCCTTGGGGAGGCCGAACGCGCCGCGCAGGTCCTCGACCGGTCCGCCAGCGTCGAGCCTCACCAGGCTCGCGGACCCTCCGGCGCGATCGACGGCCGTGGCGAAGCAGACGGAGCGGGCGGCGGGCGCGGCCGCGACGTCACCGTGGCGGTAGTAGCCCTCCTCGTGGTTGGCGAAGATGGCGCGGCCCGCGTCAGTCGAGGTGTCGACCATCAGCGCGCGGTAGGTCATGGCGATGCCGTCGGGGCGATGGCGGGCGGACCGGCAGACCTCCGTGGGCTCCCATAGCTCGGCGTTGGTGGCCAGGTGGACGAGCAGGTCGAACGTGTCGGCCACCGACGGCGCGAGGGACCACATCTTGTCCTCGAGGCGCAGTACGGCGTAGCCGGCCTGGCCGGGTGCGTCCGCCAGGATGTTGTAGATC
The DNA here is from genome assembly GCF_016786325.1 of Frankia nepalensis. Lineage (GTDB taxonomy): Bacteria > Actinomycetota > Actinomycetes > Frankiales > Frankiaceae > Pseudofrankia > Pseudofrankia nepalensis. The sequence goes on from NZ_JADWYU010000133.1 coordinate 24,885, forward strand.
ATCACGATCTCGGGGTGCGCGTCGGTGCCCTGCTGCGCCGTCAGGAACGCATCCGCGACCCGGCCGAGCGGGCCGGACCCGTGGTCTGGCCCGCTCGGCAGCGGGATGACCGGCCCGCGATCATCAGTCACGCCGGTGACCTCCTCGTATGACGTCCAGCCGAGTCCTCGTCCCACAGGCGAATGACCGCGTTCATGATCTTATCTCCCTCGCGGGGGAGCCGAGTCGTCCTCCTGATCGAACTCGGCGGTCCGGAGGCCCGGCAGCAGGCCGGCCGCCGCGACGCGTCGAAGAGGGCGCTGGCGCGCGCCGTCCGGGTGGGCGGATGGCTGGACGCACCCACCCGGACGGGTTGTCGCGGACTCGGTTGTCGCGGGCTGTTGCCGTGGGCCGCCTTGTCAGTCGAGGACGGAGATGACCGTGCCGGCACCGACGGTTCGGCCGCCCTCGCGGATGGCGAAGCCGAGCCCGCTCTCCAGCGGTACCGGCTTGCCGAGCCACACCGTCATCTCGGCCGTGTCGCCCGGCAGCGCGACGCCGCCCTCACCGAGGTCGACCTCGCCGACCACGTCCGTGGTCCGCAGGTAGAACTGCGGTCGGTAGCCGGACGCGACGGCGGTGCGCCGGCCGCCCTCGGCCGCCGCGAGCAGGTGAACCCGCGCGACGAACCGCTGGTGGACCGTCACGGTCCCCGGCGCCGCGACGATGGTGCCGCGCCGCACCTGGTCGCGGTGCACGCCGCGCAGCAGCAACGCGACGTTGTCCCCCGCCTGGGCGGACTCCATCGGCTTGCCGAATGTCTCCAGCCCGGTGACCACTGTCGCCAGCTGCGTGCCGAGGCCCCGCACCTCCACCCGGTCGCCCGCGCGGACGGTACCCCGCTCGATGGCCCCGGTCACCACCGTCCCACGGCCGGTGATGGTCAGGACGTTCTCGACCGGAAGGAGGAACGGCGCGGTGGTGTACCGGTCGGGAACCGGGACGTGGCTGTCGACGGCGTCGAGCAGCACCCGGATCGAGGCCATCCACTCCGGGTCTCCCGCCAGGGCGCGCAGGCCGGACACCCGGATCACCGGAACCTGGTCACCCGGGTAGCCGTGCGCCGCCAGCAGCTCGCGGATCTCCAGCTCCACCAGGTCGGCGATCTCCGGGTCGGCCGCGTCCGCCTTGTTCAGCGCGACCACCACGTGCCGGACCCCGACGTGCCGAGCCAGGAGCACATGCTCGGCCGTCTGCGGCATGACGCCGTCCAGCGCGGACACCACCAAGATGGCGCCGTCGAGCTGAGCCGCACCCGTGATCATATTCTTCACGTAGTCGGCGTGGCCCGGCATATCCACGTGGGCGTAGTGCCGACTGGCGGTCTCGTACTCGACGTGCGCGATGTTGATGGTGATACCGCGCGAGATCTCCTCCGGAGCGCGGTCGATCCAGTCGAACGGGACGAACGCGCCAGAGCCGCCGTCGGCGAGAACCTTGGTGATCGCGGCGGTGAGCGTCGTCTTCCCGTGGTCGACGTGACCCATCGTGCCTATGTTGAGGTGCGGCTTGGTGCGGACGTAGGCCTGCTTGGCCATCGTTTTTCCTCGGTGCTCGATGCCCGTGAGCCCCTGCGCCCTACCGACCCTTCCCCTCTGGGGCTCCGGACGGTCCGGGAAGGGTCAGCGTCGCGCGCCGCCGGGCAGCACGACGGCGACCAGCGCCGAGAAAGGCAGCACGACGGCACCCGCGACCGAGGCGGGCCAGAAGGCGTCGTGCCGGAACATGGCGTTCATCGTGACCGGCGAACGCAAAACCGGCAAATGCATTTCCGCGCCGGCCGGCGCCCCGATGGAACTGGATCGTCCCTCGGTCGTGGGTCAGTAAGCTGTCGCGTTCGCCCCAACGTCGGTCGCCTCGATGCCGACGGTGATGCTGAGGCCCTGATCGTGGGCGGGTTGGGGCGCCCCGACGATGGATCCCCGCCGGTCCGGGTGCGGCGGGGACGCGGGATGATTCGAACGTGTGGTCTGGCGACTTCGAGGTCCATCTGACCTGCCCGGCGAGGAAGGCGGTGGCGCTGGCGAGGTTCGCCGAGCAGCATGGCGCCAAGTTCAGCCACATCGAACTCGACCAGGGGGTGGCCCCCTCGCAGCCCATGCTGACGGTGTTCGGTAGCGGGACGTGGACGGAGATCCAACGGCTGGCGGCCCACTGGCGCGCTGGTCTTGAGGCTGCCGGGCTGCGGGTGCTTCGGGCGAAGATCGAGGCGGCGCTCTGGAATGATGGCGTTCCCGAGCTCGACGAGCATGCCCGGGCTGGCCTGTACTTCGAGCATCACGTCAAGGTCCGGCTGCCGCCCGGCGACGAACGTGTGCTGGGCGAGCTGACGTCGGCGGTGCGGGACCACGGAGCCCGCCCGTCACGGAACGCCCGTCGGGTCCACACCGAGGACTGGGAAGACAGGTTTGTCACCCAGCGCTGCCACGGGGTCGGCCGACGTACCGCCACTGGCCGGCTCGACGCCCTTCTGACGGCGGTCCGGATCGGCGGGTTCGAGGTGCTGGAGGTCCAGCAGGAATATGTCGTGCATGACGACGCGGCACACCTCGACACCGGATGGCTTGAACGCGAGCCAGCCCGCGGCTCGGCCTGGTGGCAGTAGGGCCACATGAGCGACGGCCCCGCCATCGCGACTGGATTTCCGGGCGGGCCCGTGGACGCATGCCGCCCCAGGCCTCCAGCCCGAAGCAGGTCTCCCGCGTGGAACAGGAAGATCAATTATCGGCGAGCGCCGCGCCCAGGCGGTTCAGCCAGGATCGGGCGTCGCCCTCGATGTGGGGGTGCTGAGCGCGGAAACGATCCCAATCCACCTGGTTGGGCCGCAGCATCCTGACCACTTCTAGATCGTCCAAACGCACGAGCAGGTCGCAAAGACGAGCAAGGGGCACTGGCATGTGTTCGGCGAGCAGAACCGCGTCGTAAAGGTCTTTACCGCGCGCAGGGACGTCGTTGAGCAGCCAATGCACCTTCCACGCCAGGGAGAGCACCGGGGTCGCGGCCAGCATCCGGGTACCCAGCGGCGGGATCTCCACGACGACCGGCGCCTCGAGCATCCGCTCCCCGAACGCCAGGTCGACCTGGAGTACGTCCCGCTCGTCGCCCACGCCGTAGGGAAAAAGCAAGCGCGTCACCGGCGGCTGACGCCGCGCTCCCGACTGCTGCTCCGGACGCTCCTCCTGGAAACCATGGGGCAGTGGCGCCGATATCCGCGTGCCCGACCGTCGCGGTGGCACGCCGGACGGATAGCCGTAGTAGCCGTAGTAGCCGTAGTAGCCGTTGATGTCGTCGACCTCGATCTGGTCCGCGCGCAGACCTGGCACCGGGTCGTCGGTGAGCGCCGCCACGACGCCAGCCACCAGGGCCCCCTCGTCGACCTCCCACGTAGGTAGCCCATCCGCGCCGAGACCGCCGGTTACGACGAAGTCGATGTCCGCGGGCTCACGCGCGAGCTCACCCAGCCAGGCCTTCAGCACCACGCTGCCCCGAAGCACCAGATACTCGGCCCAGCCAGACGCCGACAGGACCCGCAAGGCGTGCACGACCGCCGCGCGGCGCGCGATCGGTCCGCCGGTCACCACCACGGCGCGATTAGACCATATGTTCGGATTGGCACCGTTACACAGGCCGAGATCGCCCACTGGCTGCCGGCCTGTCCCACCGACCGCGCCGTCTCGGCAGACCCAGACGGGGGCGGCGCCCCTGCCAGGCCGACGCACTCGCTGTGGATATCGCCGCTGGGTCCACAGGACCCTCCGCGAGCTGCGGAGGCCGCCTCCGGCGACAGCTGGAGCCTGCCTGGCCGGCCTGGGCAGGTGGGACGGTGGTTGCCCCGTGCCGGCGCGACGGATTGACGCGGTATGTGCGGAGGATCGGATGGCGGGTCTGACCGGGCGGTGGCGGATCGTCGAGTTCAGCTGGGACGGCGACGACGAAGGCGACCGGTCAGACCGAGTCTGGTCAGCGGGCGCGGCGTGCGCTGAACATCGCGGCGCTGTGGGTCGGTCGCGATCTGGGTCGCTCCGTGGGCGACGGGCCGGCCTCGTGATCGGGTGAGCTGGTACTAGCCGTGGCCATGGGCGGTCGAGACGCCGTGGACCGCCCGGAGCGGTGGCTGTGGTTGCCGGCGGGGCGGCGTCCACGCCGTCTGCCCGTTCGAGGTGTCGGCTCGGTGTCGCGGTTCGCGCCAGCCGGCACGCGTTGGGCTGGACTGGTTCTGGTCTCCGCCTGGACCGCGACCGCGGGGCTGGTGAGCGACCGAGCGCCGGGGGCGAGCGTGGCGAGTATCGGGTGATCGGCGGATGCGACCCGCGTGGTCGTCGCCCTGATGCCGGCGGCGCGGGCCAGCTGCGTGACCTCACGGATCTGCTCCGTGGTCGCCAGGGTGATGACGGTGCCGCTGTTGCCGGCGCGCGCGGTGCGCCCGGAACGGTGCAGGTATGCCTTGTGGTCGGCCGGTGGGTCGGCGTGGATCACGAGGGCCACGTTGTCGACATGGATGCCGCGGGCGGCGATGTCCGTGGCGACCAGCGCCGAAGCCCGGCCGGTGTGGAAGTCGTCGAGGTTGCGGGTACGGGCGTTCTGGCTCAGGTTGCCGTGCAGCTCGACCGTGGGCACGCCGGCGCGGTTGAGGTGGCGGGCCAGAGCCTTGGCGCCGTGCTTCGTGCGGGTGAACACGACGGTGCGGCCCGGTGCGCTGGACAGGTCAACGAGCACGGGGAGCCGGCTGTCCCGCTCGACGTGCAGCAGATGGTGCGCCATGGTGCCCACCGGGGACTGGGCGGAGTCGGCCTCGTGTACCGCGGGTTTGCTGAGGTACTGGCGCACCAGGGTGTCGATGGCCTTGTCCAGGGTGGCCGAGAACAGCATCCGCTGCCCGCCGGTCGGGGTCTGGCCGAGCAGCCGCCGTACGGCGGGAAGGAACCCCAGGTCGGCCATGTGGTCGGCCTCGTCCAGCACGGTGATCTTTACCTGTGCCAGCGAGCAGTGCCCCTGCGCGAGGAGATCCTCGAGCCGGCCGGGGCAGGCCACGACGATGTCGGTGCCCCGCCGGATCGCGGCCACCTGCGGGTTCTGGCCGACGCCGCCGAACACGGTGCACGAGGTGAGGCCGGCCGCGGCGGCGAGCGGCCGCAGAGCCGTGTCGATCTGCGCGACGAGCTCGCGGGTGGGCGCCAGAATCAGCGCGCGCGGAGCCCCGGCCCGGGCCCGGGGACCACCGGACAGTCGCGCGACCACGGGCAGGAGGAACGCGAGCGTCTTGCCGGACCCCGTGCGGCCCCGGCCGAGGACGTCACGTCCAGCGAGCGCGTCCGGCAGCGTCGCCCGCTGGATGGGGGTGGGGATCTTGATGTCGAGACGGGTGAGAACGTCGGTCAGGCGCGTGGGCACGCCCAGATCGGTGAACGAAGGCAAGAAAAGTCGCTATCTGTGCGGGTGTCCCGCCGACAACCGGGGATCCGAGGATCTCAACCGGTTACGCGCGGAGCGGAGGCCGATGCTGAGCAGCGGGTGCTACGACGCGCGGACAACTCGCGGCAGGAGCTCGACGAGCTGATACAGCCAGCATAGCTGGTCCGTGCGCCGCATCGGTGCTGACCAGTGCGGTGAGGTCGTCGGCGGGCAGCAGGCCGTCGCTGGTGGCCGCGCGGGCAGTGGGCCCCACCGGCGATGCCGGTGACGTGGTCACCGGCCGAGACGACGCCCCAAGGCCCCTGCTCGTTCGCGCTGTCGGCCGCCAACTAGCCAGTGGATCATCATCGTCGAGCTCGTGGCCGGCCGCGGAGGCGACAAAAATCTCAAAGAGGGCGCGTCGGCGGTGGTCCGTCGACGCGAGGCGGCGGTCGAGGCCGAGGAACGCGCGCTGCGCGGCGAGCGCACTGCCGGTGGCGCCGCCAGCGCGGTGGCCAGTGCGTACACCGCGTTCGACCGCACCGCCGCGTCGGCGTCGTCGAGTAGCGGGATCAGGAGCGAAACGTCCGCGGTGATCGCCTCACGAGCCGCGTCCAGTGTCCACTCGCCTGGGTGCCCCAGTTGTCGAAATGCATGTCCTCGGGTGCGTCGGCCACCCGGAGCAGGTCCTGACGCAGGTCGCGTCCGAAGTTGGTTGGGATGGCCAGCCTCGGCTGCCAGCAGCAGGTCGGCGCGATGCTGCGTGGCCGGGTTGGCGGCGTCGCGATCGCGCCTGTACTTATCGAGTCTCTCCCATGTCATCTGGAGGAGCTCATTCTCGTCCGCGGCGTCACCGACCGCACCTTCGTCAGCCACATGCCGATCATGCCGATCATGCCGACGGGCTCCGACAGAACTCCGTCCGAACTCCGTCCGAACTGGTCGGCGATCTCCTTGACTGTGTCAGAGCGGTTCGGGTGTGGTGCAGCCGTGGAGGCGAGCGGTGATGACATCGGCCCTGTGGGGCCGCGTCTCGCGGGTGTCGTCGATCGAGGTGCAGACGTAGCGCACCCGGTCTGGGGTGCCGACGCCGCGGAAGCGGTCCTGGCTGGTGTCTTGGATGACCGTGATGGTGCCGTTCGGGTCGCTGCTGAGGGAGTAGACGATCGGGTCGCCCTCGGTGGTGGTCGCGGTGCTCGTCAGCGTCGCGGCCTGGCCAGCCGCGACCGCCTCGACGAAACACCGCCGGGCGTCTCCGGCTGCCAGGTTCCCGGGATCGATCCGCTCGCTGCCGCAATACAGCGCGATTACTGCCGTGGACGACTGCTTGTCCGTGGCCGGCGGTTCCGACGGTGGGTTGCCACCACAGGCAGTCAACGTCAGGCAGCCGATCAGAGCCGCGGCAAGCAGGAAGAATCGGGCGAGATGCGGAGGTGCCATGATGCGTTGGATGCGCGGTCTCGCGATCTGGTTCCCGTCACCGCGTCCAGGCACGCCGGTCGCAGTTCGCTGACGGACGTGGTACCTGCTCCGGCGTAACCCAGCGTGGACCTGAACGAGACCCGCGCCCTACTGAGGAGGGACTTCGAATCGGGGCGACGGCTACCGCTACTGATCTCTAACATGTTCGGTCACATCGGCCACAGGCGGCACCCGAGGCGGTAGCCGGGTCTACGGTGATCGACGTGATCACATCACCCTTGTTCAGTTTTGACGTCGCTGGCCGGAGGGTCTTCGTCAGCACGGGTTCGAAGACGCAGACCGTCAACGTGTGCACGTCGGAGAACCGGCGCGGTGCCTACGACGCCCGGTACCGCCTTCCAGCCGCGGCGCGGATTACCGGCGCCGACCTGCCCGAGCTCGCGAGCCTGATGGCGCTGGGGGACTGGCTTCTCAGCACGCGCAGCGCCCAGTTGCTCGGTCCGTCGGGTGTCCCGGTCTCGATGCCGAATGTGCCGGCAACGGCGGCCGTGGGTCCGTGGCTCGCGGCGGCGGTCGGCATGGTGGAGCGGGCGATTGACGGACTGGTCGACGACTTCGTCAGGCATCCGTACCGGCATCGAGTTGAGCACTCCCTGCACCTTCAGCTGTTCCACGAACTCGTCGCGAACGCCGAGCTCGACGCGCTCGCCCCGATCGGCGCGTCGGGACCTCGGACGGGCCTGATCCACAAGGAGTGGCCCATGCCGGCCGACGACGGTGAACGTCGTGGGTTGTTCGACCTGGCGCTGCTCACGCCTGGTCAACTGGCCGTCGCCAGTCTTGAGCAGTTCCGGCAGGGCCGGATCGTCCCACCGGTAGCCGTCGAACTGGGCCTCGACTATGGGCGTAGCCATCTCGCCCAAGACCTCGCCGGTCTCGCTGCCAGCGGGGTGCCGCACGGCTACGTCGTGCACTTCACCCGGTTGGCCGCGTCGAAGGAGAAGGCCGAGGTCGAGGCCCTCGTCCACGCGGCTCACCCGAACGTGAAGATCGCCTACGCGCACGTTCAACCCGACGGCACGGTCACCGTCAAACACCTCGACGAGGCCTGAAACCGCCGTTTCAAGATCGGCTCTATCTTGCCATCGCGGTGAACCAACCGACGTGGGCCAGCACGTCCAGGAGCCACCCACGGCCGTCGGCCGCTACGCGGGCTGCCAGCGCATCCGAGATGTCCCAGAGGACCTGCGGCTTCTACGCATCCCACGGAAGTTGCAGCAGGAGCACCCGCATCGGCGCATCAGTCGTCGAATGTGAAGTCCGTCGCTTGCGCCAAGGCGATGAGTCGCCGCAGATGGACTTCGCTCGTCACCACCGGGATCATCAGTTTTTAAGTTCTTCCAGCGCTGCGTGATCGTGACTGTAGGCGACGAACATGCCCCCCTCGGGATCGTAAGTGAGGCGGTCGGCGAGGGCGGGGGCCTGAGCGCTGACCAAGAGTTGGGCTGCGCCCTCCCAGAAGTAGCCGTTGGGTTCATGGCCGAGCTGTTCGATGAGATCATCGACGTCGGTGGTTCCCGCCTCCAGCACCAGCTCGAATTGCCCAGCGGTGTTCTCGTACAAGCGCATGGACCCCATGCGCGTGAGTCTTCCACGTCGTTCGGGCCGGCGTCGCACCCATCGGTACCGCGTCGGCGAGCACGGCGCGGGGGCCGCGGCAGCCGTCGCGTGGCGCGACAGAGCTGCTTGGAGGCTCACCCCTGACTTGCAAAGTCGGTCCGGGGTGTCCGTGGACGTCCGTGGGCGTCCGCTGGCTCGACTCAGAGTCTCGATCGATTCCACCGGCGTCCACCGACGTCCACGCCAGTCCACCGGCTGGGCTACACGATTGGCTACACGGGAATCTGCGGAGCCTGCCTGAGCGACGCAGCGTGCGCGACCCTTGGTGTCCATGGCTGTCCACCGGCGCAGGTCGCGGGTTGACTGTTGGCCACGGGCGTCCACGATCGTCCCGTCGGGATGGCTGCCAACCTGGCTGCCGAGGGCAAGATCGGGTCGCGTCGCTATGCTCCGGCCATGGCCTCGTGGGATCCACGTGCTCCATTCACCCACCCGGTCGACTACCGCCTGGTGCACAACACCTTCGTCACGATGTTCTGGCGTCGTTCCCTGTTGGACGAAGCAACGCAGTGGCTTCGCGATCATGGTTACGACGTCGTGTCCCTTGACGCTGGCGCTTGGACAGCGGCCGAGGACATGTTCACCGACATCGCGAGTGCTCTCAGCTTCCCCGCGTACTTCGGCAGGAATCTCCTTGCACTCAACGACTGCATGCGAGACGTCGGTATGGGCGATTACGGCTGGAGCGCAGAGGCAACGGGTCTAGTTGTTGCGTTCACCAACTTCGAGCGCTTCGCGGCTGCTGATCGACGAACTGCCCAGATCTTGCTGGACATTTTCGCCGATCGGGCACGCTCCGCAATGCTGCTCGGGAACCGGTTGATCTGCCTCGTCCAGTCAAACGATCCGCGGCTGACCTTCGAGCCGGTCGGCGCCATGCCGGTAATGTGGAACGACGCCGAGTGGCTAGACCGGAAGCGCGGGCTCTAGTCAGCCGACGCAACCTACCGCCCCCACCATATTTTTGTGCAACAGTTACTCCCCGAGCCTTCGCAGACGTGGACCATGATTAGTTTCGGTAGCGTCCTGGCGATGTGGTCGAGGAATCTTGGTCCGCGGCGCGCCGGCGAGCACGGCCCGCCAGGGCCGCGCGCAGCCGTCGCGCGGCGCGGCGCTTGACCACCGCGGCGGGGCGCCCGGTCGATCCACGCAACGTCAACCGCTGGTGGGACGTGGTGTGCGAACAGGCCAGCGTGCGGCGCGTCCGCGTGCACGACCTCCGGCACACGGCGGCGACCCTGCTGTTCCGCGCCGGCGTCGACCTGAACGAGATTCGCGCGCTGCTGCGGCACACTCGAATCGGTACGACCGCCGATATCTACGTGGATGTCTTCGACGACGTGAAGCGGGAGACCGCGTGCAGCATGGACGGCATCCTGACCCGGCTGCAAAGCCTTCGCGAGGTTACGACCGGCGAGTGAGCTGCTTCGTCCATTCCCGCTGCTCCGCGGTGTCTGGCACGGGCAGGCCGCGGGCATGTTGGATCCGTGTCCAGGCGACCTGGGGCGTCGTGCCGTTCAGGACGAGGAGCGCGGCCGCGAGCAACGACGCGCGCCCGATGCCGTAGCGGCAGTGTGTGGCGATATGCGCACCTTCGCGGAGATCGTCGGCAAGGCTCGTCAGGGTCGGTAGGACGGCGGCCATTTCGGGGACCTGGCGGTCTGGAATGGGCATGGCGATGTGCCGCAGGCCGGCGGCGCGCGCCGCCTCGGCCTCCCCGGCGAGGCCCAGCGTGTCGAGTTCGGGTTGGGTGAGCGCGCAGACCACGACGTCGACTTCGCTTGCGGCCAGCGCCGCCATCTCGTCGGCGATCCAGTCGAAGCCGCGGGGTCTCGCCATGATGCTCACGCTGCCCGGCTCCGGATGGTCGATTGTGTAGAGAGTCGGGCGCACGCGCGGACCTCCGGTCGATGGGTGGTGATCGGCATCGGTCGAGGTCGTGACATTCCGGCTGGGGGTCACCGGGGCGCGGCGCCTGCCGGGTGATGTCACAGAGGGTTACGGAACGGCGGGGCTCGCCCGCACGCCGAACCGTGATCGAATCCAATTGCAGTACTAACTGCAGTATGGACCCTGGAAAGCCCAGAGCCCCGCGCCACCCGTCGGCGGCTGCGGGGCCCTGAACCTGTCTCAACCAGACATCTGTGGGGCGTCACCCGCGACCTCAGGTGACTGCCAGGTGGTGCGAAACCCCAGGTCGTGGGGTCCGGGGCTCGGCCCCGGGGCAATACTCGCGGGCCTGGGGGAGCTTCCCGAAGGGAAGCGACCAAGGTGATCCGCCTCGCGCGCGCTCGGAGGGACTCGAACCCCCAACCTTTTGATCCGTAGTTTCATCTGGATCATCCATCGGCGTCCGTGGCCGTCCGCTGGCCCTGGTGGCGGGCGGTGCGGCGTCCCTCGACGTCCGCGACGGTCCACGGTCGTCCGCGGGCTCGCCTGTCAGGTTGCCTGTCAGTTGGACGGCCTACGCGCGCCTGTCGTTTCCTGTTTACAGCCTCCGAACTCGCCCGGTCCTCGGCTGGGTCGGGGCGGGAGCGCTGCGGCGGTGGCGGCTGGTGGTCGAGAACGTCGGTGATGGCTTGGTGGAGCCGAGCGGAGAAGTCGTTGAGTCAGGCGTGATCTTGTATGCCGGCGGACGAATCGATTAGGTGGGCTGGTCCTGCGCGTTCTGTGTCTGCTCTGGAGCCTTCCGTGAGATGCTCTGCGCGTGATCGACGGGGGCGAGGACTCGAACGCACTGTTCGGTGATGCATACACCGAGCCACCGACGCCGGGGGTCCCCCGACCGCCAGAGCAACGGGCATCGGACGAGGCCGAGCCATGGAACCGCCTGGCCGACCTCAGCGACAGGGCTCGATCGGGACACGATCATCGCGACAAGGGCGGGTTTGGCGAGCGCTGGATTGAGACTCTCGCCGAGATTGCAGGTCTTGGCTGCGCCTTCGAGAGAGTCGAGCGAAGCATCGGTGAGCTCACCTTCACTCTCGCCCACCAGATAGGACGCTTACAGGAAGCGAAGATTGCGGCGCAGGTGAAGACCACGGCAGAGCCCGGTTATGACAAATTTGGAAGAATAGCATATCCGCTCGACGCAACATCCTACAATCGACTTGTCGGGCCATTCCAGCATCCCCACTACTTGTTCCTCGTGATAACTTCAAAAGAGCGTCGAAATAGGATGTCGACCTGCGATTCGGGCGACAAGCTTTCTGGTGGAGTGTATTATCATTCACTGAGGGGCGAGTCGCCAACTAAAAACAGGTCCAAAAAGACTGTCTACATCGACGCAAAAAATCGAATATCCCCCGAGTCTCTCATTCAACTATGTGTTAATGCGGCACATGAATTCAATGCCGACTTGGGGGTGACATTGTGAGTGTAGAGATACTTCCATCGCCGAATCAGTTGGTTGACTATGTTGATCGTGCGGGATGGCATAGGGTTGGAACTACGGGATTCACGGCTCTGTACGAAATCCGAGATTCGCGGGGGCGCATTAGGCAAATAATGCTACCCCTGGATGAGCGGCTGAAGGATTACGCATCGTCTCTCGCCGATGTTCTGCGCCGCCTCGCGGAATTCGAGGGACGAGATTCACTCACCGTCTCCCGGGCTCTAACAGCGGCTTCGGCATTCGACCGAGTCGACGTCTGGTCAGAATCAAACGAGCCTGGCTCGGCTCCACTGCCCGATGCGTCGACGCTATTCTCCGCAGCCCGACGCCTTATGCTGGCTTCGGCCTGCGCGGCGCTGAAACCGAGCGCGTTTTTCAGTTCGGAGCATCCCATCGATGCGGAACGGTACCTGGATACCGTCTCGGCTCGAGTCGTTCCTGGCAGCTTTGTCGTGCAGCTAGACTGTCCGGTCGACCCTCCTGTGAAAGTTCCTGAGCTAGAGCTCGGTCATCATTATGGACGTCGAGTCACGGAGACGCTTCTAGATGGCGTCGAAACGGCCGTGACTGTCGCCCAGGCACCAGGAATGCAAGTTCGCCCGGACGCCTGGCGTGAAGCGATACCACATGGTGTTAGTGCAGATCTAGTGGACGCTCTCGCTAGTATCGCGCCGAGGTTGGACGGCTCGCCTCCTAAACAAATTGCTGTTGATTTCGCCCGGACAGTGCCGGTTGATGGATCTCGGCGTAAAAGTGTCGAGGTGCCACCCGGAATTCACCGAACTCTGCAAGATGGCGCCGAGCAGCTTCGAAATATGGTTATTCCTATCCGTGCGAGTCTAGTCGGGCAGGCGAAGGGACTCGAGCGGAGCGGTTCAGGGAATGGGCGGCTGATTGCCAAAGTTCAGGGAACTCTGGCGATAGAAGGGGATCGACCTCGACATGTAAGCGTCCGAATCGCGGCGCCGAATCTAGATGAGAGCCTATTCATTGAATCGTACCGAGATCGCAGCAGTCTGGTCCTAACTGGCAGTGTAGTTCGCCGGGGAAAACGTTATGTCATGTTGTCCGTGACATCGGCAGAGTTGATTCAACGTCCAACGCTGGAATTGTTTGACGATGAACCGCCTATGCCTGCGGACTAACCTCTACGGGGCGGCCTCGCTCGGCACCGCCGCGGACGCGGCCGTCGGATGGCGACACCTACCACAGCGGAAGCCAACCAGCGATCTTCGTTGGCAAGTCGACCCGTACCGCAGGCGCGCCAGCGCCGAGGAACGGAAGCGGCGCGGCAGCATGCTTTGTCATCGACCGGTCCAGGCTCAACCCCTGCCTTGCAAAGTCGGTCGCGCTGGTCCGCCGAGGTCCGGGCTCGTCTGTGGCCTCGGTCAGGCTCGGGCCGCCGTTCCGTCGTTGTCTGTGGTCGTCCGCCTGAGTTTGCCGGCTTGGCTACATGGTTGGCTACACGACTCGACCGGTTGGGACCGATCGGTGATGTCTGGTTCGCGGTGTCTGGTGGGATGCTGGTCGGCAGCGTGATGGCCTGTGTCTCGCGCGTCGTCTTGTCCTGTCGGGGGGTGGCGGGTGGCGGACGGTCTGTCGGCCGCGGAGGTGTTGGCGTTCGCTGAGATGTACCCGGATGCGCTGCCGGCCGGTGGGCTGTTGGCCTCGGTCGGCTGGCGGCGGCGGAGTCAGCCGGGCTGGGCGAACGGGCTGTCGGCCGTCGACTGGTGGTGGGAGGTCTCGCGGTTGCTCGCGGCGGGCAAGGTCAGGAGTGGCCGGCTTTTGTTGTTGGAAGCCGCTCGGCGGGAGTTCCCCGCTAACCCGATCTTTGCCGCTGCTGCTGAGGACGAGGGACGGCCGGGGCCGGCGGTGTGGAACGTGCCGCCACGCCTGGCGCGGTTCGTGGGCCGTGAGGATCAGCTGTCGGAGTTGGCGGGCAAGTTGGCGGCGGGCTCGGTGGTGTCGGTGGTGGCGCTGGCTGGGATGGGTGGCGTCGGGAAGACGGCGTTGGCGGTGGAGTACGCCTGGCGGCATGGCGAGGCGTTCGACGTGGTGTGGTGGGTGTCGGCCGAGCAGGTGGACCAGGTGCCCGAGCAGCTCGGCGCGTTGGGTGAGGCGTTGGGCCTGGCGGTGGGGGCGGAGCCGGCGGCGGTGGTGGCTGAGCTTCGGCGTCGGGGACGGCGGTGGCTGTTGGTGTTCGACAACGCCGAGGAACTCGCCGCGGTGGCGCCGTTTCGCCCGGCGGATGGTCGTGGCCGGGTGCTGGTGACGTCGCGGCGTGCGGGTTGGGATGGCCTCGGTGCGACGGTCGAGGTTCCGACGCTAGCGCGGTCGGAGTCGGTGGCGCTGCTGGCGGGCCGTGGTGTGTCGGTCGATCCGCAGGTGGCCGATCGGGTAGCGGGGCTGCTGGGGGATTTGGCTTTGGCGGTGGAGCAGGCGGCGGCGTTCTGCGCGCAGACGAGGACGCCGTTGGCCGAGTTTGCCGACCTGTTGGCGGTGCGGCTCGATGACGTGATCGGTCTGGGTGAGGTCGCTGAGCGGGCTGGGGAGACGGTCGCGACGTTGTGGGATCTGTCTACCGAGCGTCTGGCGACGGTTTCCCCGGCCGCGGTGGAGCTGTTGGAACTGCTGGCGTTGTGCGCGCCGGAGCCGGTGCCGTTGGATCTGTTCGAGGGCCGGGCGAATCTGCTCGGTGGGGGGCCGCTGTCGGTGGCGGCCGGGGATCGGGTCGGGTGGCTGGAGGCGGTGGGGGCGCTGGTCGGGTACAGCCTGGCTGGTCGGGATGCGTCCACGGTGGTGGTGCATCGGCTGGTGGCGGCCGCAACCCGGCGGCGGACCGGCCAGGCCCGACAGGCGCAGGCACTGGCGGTCCTGCTCGGACTGCTGCGTGCCGACCTGCCCGGAGAGATCAAAAACACCCCGGAAAACTGGCCTCGGTGGGGGATGCTGCTCCCGCATGTCCGCGCGGTGGTGGCCCGCGTGGACGACCCGGCGGGTACGGCTGCGTCGGCGGGCTCGGAACCTGCGGCAGCGGCCGGTGACCTGTCCTGGTTGTGCGACCGGACGGCAACCTACCTCCAGGTCCACGGTCAGGCGGGCGAGGCGCTGCCGCTGTTCCAGCGGGCGCTGGCGATCGACGAAGCCGTTTACGGCCCCGACCACCCCGAGGTCACCGCCGGCCTGAGCAATCTGGCGGGGGCGCTTCGAGATCTGGGTCGGGCCGGGGAGGCGCTGCCGCTGGTCCGGCGGGCGCTGGCGATCGACGAAGCCGTCTACGGCCCCGACCACCCGGAGGTCGCTAGCCACCTGAACAACCTGGCAGTGGCGCTGCGCACCCTGGGTCGGGCCGGGGAGGCGCTGCCGCTGGCCCAGCGGGCGCTGGCCATCGACGAAGCCGTCTACGGCCCCGACCATCCCGTCATCGCCACCGCCCTGAACAACCTGGCAGTGGCGCTGCGCACCCTAGGTCGGGCCGGGGAGGCACTGCCGCTGGCCCAGCGGGCGCTGGCCATCGACGAAGCCGTCTACGGCCCCGACCACCCGGAGGTCGCCGCCGGCCTAAACAATCTGGCGGGGGCGCTGCGCACCTTGGGTCAGGTCGGGGAGGCGCTGCCGCTGTTCCGGCGGGCGCTGGCGATCGCCGAAGCCGTCTACGGCCCCGACCATCCCGTCATCGCCACCGCCCTGAACAACCTGGCAGTGGCGCTGCAAGACCTGGGCCGGGCCGCAGAGGCACTGCCGCTGGCCCAGCGGGCGCTGGCGATCGCCGAAGCCGTCTACGGCCCCGACCACCCGGAGGTCGCCGCCGGCCTAAACAATCTGGCGGGGGCGCTGCGCACCCTGGGTCGGGTCGGGCAGGCGCTGCCGCTGGCCCAGCGGGCGCTGGCGATCGCCGAAGCCGTCTACGGCCCCGACCATCCCGTCATCGCCACCGCCCTGAACAACCTGGCGGCGGTGCTGAAAGACCTGGGCCGGGCCGGGGAGGCGCTGCCGCTGTTCCGGCGGGCGCTGGCGATCGACGAAGCCGTCTACGGCCCCGACCACCCGGAGGTCGCCGCCGGCCTGAACAGCCTGGCGGCGGTGCTGCAAGACCTGGGCCGGGGCGCGGAGGCGCTGCCGCTGGCCCGGCGGGCGCTGGCGATCGACGAAACCGTCTACGGCCCCGACCACCCGGAGGTCGCTAGCCGCCTGAACAATCTGGCGGGGGCGCTGCGCACCCTGGGTCGGGTCGGGGAGGCGCTGCCGCTGGCCCAGCGGGCGCTGGCCGTCGCCGAAGCCGTCTACGGCCCCGACCACCCCAACTGTCAGATGATTCGGGGCAATCTCGCCGCATGCGACGCAGCTGCCACGGGCGGATCGGAATTGTGACGCGACGCGCCGGCGAGCACGGCCCGCCAGGGCCGCGCGCAGCCGCCGCGCGGCGCGGGTCGCCTTGATCCTAAATCGGCGGTTTCGGCAGCCAGCAGCCTTGTAGCAGCAGCCTTGTAGCGGCGGCAACGCGTAGCGGCTACGTGCTGGTGAACGTGACCGTGTGGTGGGTGGTCCAGCGGTAGGCGTGGCCGTCGCGGCGGAGTTCGAGCAGGCTGACGCTGGTGACCGGGACTTCGATTGGTGGGAGCTGGCGGAGTTCGGTCAACCTGCGGATGACCTCGGTGGCCGCCGGGGTGGCGTTGCAGTAGGTGACGCTGATGTGTGGCTTGAAGCGGGCCGGTTCGGCGGGGACCTGGTCGGCGCCGAGCTCGGCGGCGATGGCTCCGCGGAGGCGCTCGCGGACTTCGGCAACCGGGTGCCACGGCGCCGCTCGGAGGAAGGTGCCGCCGGTATAGGCAGCGATCGGGCCGACGGTCAGCGTGAACGGCTCGATGTCGGCCGTGCGCTCGTCGGCTTGGGCGCCGATGCGAGTGACGGTGTCGGCGTCCAACTCGTCGGCGAACGCGACGCCTTGGACGGTCATGTGGATACCGTCCGCGGGGACCGGGTCGAGGTAGTCCAGCTCGGCCAACGCCTTCTGATGCTCGGCAACGTGGTCGCGCAGTGCCTGGTCGTCGAAGACGACGTACCACGTCAGGTAGTGGCGGTCGGGGCGCCAGCCGGGGCGCCACCACCAGTGGTCGGCCATCCGGTCCGTGCGCTGGAAGGCTTCCCAGTCCTCGGCGTCGACCTGGTCCTCGTGGGAGTGCGGCACTCCGCCAGGCTAGAACCCGGCCCGGTTAGGCGGCGGGGGTACGCCACGCGGCGACGGCGTCAGCTACCTCGGCGATCTCGGGGACGGCGGCCCACGGGGCGGCGCCGGTGACGAAGTCCTGCGCGCGGCGGGCCACGACCTGCGATCGGAGCCTGGAGCCGACGGTCAGGGCCTCGGAAACCAGGGCGCCGGCCCGGTCGGGCTCGATGTCGTGGCCGACAAGGTAGGTCATGCTCGCGTCAACCAACGTCAGGGCGTGACTGGCGGCGGAGTTCGACCGGGCGAAGACCGGGATGGCCTGATCGGTGAACTCGCGGACGCGGTCGACAGCGCCCAAAGCGAGATAGGCGCTGGCGGCGTTTCCGGCAAGCCGAGCGGCGCCGAACGGCTCGAACGACAGAAAGTAGCCGACCGGGTCGACGTGGTCGGCCTGGGCATGAGCAGCAAGGGCGCGGTCCACGGCATCGTCCACGCCGCGTCGGTCGCCGAGCTTGCCGAGCGTGCGGGCCTCGCCGCTGATCGCCAGGCGGATGGAGGCGGGGCCTCCGGCGGCGTGGCGCTGGCCGTCGCGGGCGTAGTCGAGTGCCTGCTTGTAGCGGCCGGCGTAGTAGGCGATGAAGCTCTGGGTGCCGCGCACCCAGGCGGCAAGGTCGCGGTGGCCGGCGGCCTGGGCAAGGCTCATCGCCTCGTTGCAGTAGGCACGGGCAAGGACCTCGTTGCCCAGGTCGAACGCGAGATAGCCGAGCAGGCCGGACAGCTTTCCGGCAACGACATACAGCTCGCCACGGAACCGTGGGTGCTGGTGGCCGCTCATCAGCTCGGCCACGTAGCGGCGCTGACGAAGCGCGGTCGGGTAGACGGCCGCGGCGTCGGACCCCTCGTAGCGGCAGCCGATCAGGTCCACGCTCACGTTGAGCTGCTCGACCGCGGCGTCGTCGACGTTCGACGCGGCGAAGTGCTGCATGCGGCGGGTGACCTCGTCCAACTCGTCATCGGCGGCGAGAACGACGGTGGCGGCAGTCACCGCGAGAACCGCTCGACGGTCCGGGCCGGTGCGCTCGACGAGGGCCGGTGTTTCAGCGGTCGGGGCCGGCTCGGCGAGTCCGAGCAGGGCGCGGGGAATGTCCAGACCGCGCGCGAACCGCTCGTACATATCCAGGCTGGTGACCTGCCGCTTGCCCCGCATGATGTGGGAGATGTGCGACTGGGGGACCTCACATGCGGTGGCGATCTGGGTCTGGGTGGCGCCGGTCCACTGCTGGTAGAGCTTGAGGAAGCCGCCGATGTCTCGGCTGGCCAGGGCCTGCGCGACGGCGGGGCGCTGCCAGAAACCGGCGGGCGCGACGGGGTGGGAGCTGCGAGGGGTCATGTGCTCGGGCCTTCCGTGCGGGCGGCATATCCCTGCCATAGCGGTGGCGGCACTATGCGGGAGTGTAGCCACCCTTCGTATACGCCCGTAGCTCTTTCCGCTGCCTGACGATCGCGGAAAGGGTTGGGCCAACCCCGTCACGCGGTCAACGGCGCCCGACGTGGCGGGTCTGACCTGCGCGAGCAAAACGGAGGGCGGCAGATGGGGAAGGACCTCGCGGACGACGCGGCAGAGGGCGGCGGGCCCGGTCCGTCGGCAGAGGACACCGAGCAGTCCGGGCGGCGGGGCTCGTCGGCCGGCGTCACGGCCACGCCATGGACGGGCGACGACTGGGCACTTGTGGTCGGGTCGGGTTCGGACCTGGCGGAGCTGTACGACCAGATCGCCCGGCTTCCGGCAGGGCTGGAGTTCATTGAGTCGTTCGGCGATGTGGACCTGGTGCTCGTCTACCGGCCGGCGGAACAGGCACCGTCGCGGCGGGAGCTGCTCGGCACGCTGGTGGACCAGGTCGTCGAACACGGCGGAATGCTCGTCGGCCCGACCGGTCCTGACGGGCTGTCCCCTGGAGAGCGGTTCATGACCTCGGCGGAACGGACAGCGTTCGCGGCCGGGCAGGCGGACGCTCTCGCCGCGATGCGCCGCGCGCTGACCGGGATGCCTGTCCTACGGCCCGGCTGGCAGGGCGCGCCGGTGGCGTCGTAGGGCACCGACTCCGAACGGCTGACGGGCCGGACCTGGCGGGCACACGTCCGCGGGTCCGGCCTTTCGGCGTTTCTGGTCGCCTACGCCGGGGTGAAGTGGCGGGCGATGGCCTCGACGTGACTCTCGATGCGCAGGACGGCGGCGAGGATCTGCGCGGTCAGCTCGGCCGTCGTGGGGGCGTCGGCGGGCGGCTCGGCGAGCAAGACGCGCAACAGGTGGTCGTCGGGCCAGTCGAGGGCGCGGCAGAGCGCGGTCAGGGTGGCGTTCTGGACGCGGCGATGGGTCGCGCCCCGCTGGATGGCGCGCACGGTGGATACGGACACCCCAGAGACGTCGGCGAGCTCCTGCTGTCCGATGCGGCGGGCGGCCATGCGCCGGTTGAGCGCGTCGGCGACCGCGGGCCACTCCTCGCCGTCGGCTGGTCCGTGGGCGGTGTGTGGCCGGGCTGGTGTGCTGTCCGTCGTCCCCATGCTGCTAAGCAAAATCGATGTTTGGCGTGGAAGCAAACAACATCGCGGTTTATACATTGACGTCATACACAGGCGTATAACAGGTTGGCGAGCGCTCGGCGAGCGGCGCATTGTTGACCCATCCCCGAAGTGTCCGGATGGCCCGGATGCGGGTAGTGGAGGTGCAACGATGGCGATTCCTCGTAGGATTCCGGTGGCGTTCGTGGATGTGTTCCCGAACGGTGCCTACGTGCTGGGTGTGGAGCCGTCGAACGACTTCGAGAAGATGCGGTCGGGCGCGCCGGACCCGCAGGAGCTCGACAAGGAGACCGGCCTTCGGATCTGGGCGGTACGGGTGATGGACGCGGACCCGACCGCGCGGACCGCGGAACTGAAGGTCAAGATCGCGGCTCAGACCGCGCCGGTCCCGCCGGACCCGATCCCGGGCACGCCGTTTCGGCCGGTGGAGCTGGTCGGCTTGCAGGTGATTCCGTGGGTGGACTCGAACGGGGCACGGCCGAAGCAGATGTTCGCGCTGCGGGCCTCGGGCCTGCGGCCGGTCTCGGCGCTGCCCACGCGACGCGGCCAGGCGGCGGCGTGAGCAGGCGGCCAGTAACGGAGATGACGCGGCTGTCAGCTCATCTGGCGGTGTGCGGTGGGGCGTCGGTCCACCTCTACACCTACCCGGACCGTTCCCCGATCCTGACCCTGACCACCGGGGACGTCACCGTCACGATCGTGATGTCCAAGACCGACCTCGACACGTCGGCGATGCGGTTCGCGCGGGAACTCGCGGACGCGGTCACTCGGTTCGCCGAGGACTGCCAGAGGTTCACCACCACCACGGACGGCCCGGCCGGCTCGGCGTCGGATTACGCCACGGCGGATGGCTCGGCGTCCACATCGGATTCGGCTCCGCGTTCGGCGGGCCGTTCCCGGGCCTTGCGCGCGGCCTGAGCGCGTTTTCTCGCGGGTTTCCCGGGGCGTCGCCCGGATAGCGGTTGGCGCTCCGGGACCTGCCCGCTCTTTCTTCCAGCCTTTCTGTCCCTTGGCTTTGCCGTGCCGTGAAACGGGTGGTCTGTCATGCCGAGAATCAACGGGGATCGTCGTCTTCCGTCGCTGCCGGCGCGGTACGACAAGATCCAGGTCCCTTTGTGGGTGCTGGTCGTGGGCCTGGTGGCCCGGCTGCTCGGCCGGCTCGTACGCCTGGCCGTCCGCCACCCGTTCGCTGTCGCGACGCTGGTCATCGGGACGGCGTTCTACCGGTCCACGGGTCTGCTCGGCTTCGGCCTGCTGGCGGGCGTGGTCGTGCTGGTCGCGGTCGTGTGGCGGCTGGTGCATCGGTGCTCGTTTGACCGGGCGGCCTGGTGGGCGTGGGGCCGGGTCCGGCTCGCCTTCGTCTATCGGCGGCGGTGGCGGGCGGCGACGGTGCATTGTGGCCTGGCGATCCGCATCCCGGCGTCGAACGCCGAGCAGGTGACGTTCGACGAGTACTTCCCGCGCATCCGCACCATCCGGGCCTCGCGGACGCTCGACTCGCTGTGGGTCGAACTCCTGCCCGGCCACACCCCGGAGACCTGGGCGGAGCAGGCCGAGGCACTGCGCCACGTCTACCGGGCACGGGCGTGCCGGGTTCGCTCGGGCCGGGTCGGGTTCGTGTGGGTGGACTTCTACCGCCGCGACCCGCTGGCCCAGCCGGTGGCGCCATACCCGGTCGACGGGCCGGATGTCCCCGGCGGCGGTCTCGAGAACCTGGCCGTCGGTCGACGCGAGGACGGCCGTCCGTGGCTGCTGCCGCTGCGGGGCTCGCATGTCCTGGTCGCCGGTGCCACCGGGTCGGGTAAGGGGTCGGTGCTGTGGTCGCTGATCCGTGAACTCGGCCCGGCCGTCCGGGATGGCCTCGTCGAGCTGTGGGTGTGCGACCCCAAGGGCGGGATGGAACTGGCCGCGGGATCGCCGCTGTTTGCCCGGTTCGCCTATGACCTGCCGGCCATCGCGGACCTGCTCGACGACGCCGTCAGCCGGATGCGGGCACGGGCAGACGCGCTGCGCGGGGTGGCCCGGCTACACCGGCCCACCCGCGATGAACCGCTGATTGTCGTGGTCGTCGACGAGATCGCCGCACTTACCGCGTACGTGACTGACAGGGATCTCAAGCGGCGGCTGTCCGCGTCGCTGCCGCTGCTGCTTTCCCAGGGCCGCGCGCCCGGGGTGGTCGTGGTCGCGGCGGTGCAGGACCCGCGCAAGGAGACGCTCCCGTTTCGGGACCTGTTCCCGGTCCGGGTCGCGCTGCGCCTGGTGGAAGCCGAACAGGTCGACCTCGTCCTCGGCGACGGCGCCCACGACAAGGGCGCCCGCTGCGAGGACATCCCCACCGGCCAGCAGGGAACCGGCTACGTCACCGAGGACGGCGCCGCGGAACCGCTCCGGGTCCGGGCCTGCTGGCCCGACGACGACGAGATCCGCCGCACCGTCGACCGCTACGGCATCCCCACCGCCGAACCGGTCGGCGACCCGCCCGCGCTGCCCGCGCCGACCGTTACGCAGGAACTCGTCGAACTCTTGCGGCTGCGCGGCTTCGACCACATCGACGCACTCCCTGTCCCGGCTCGGCGCCGGCGGCGCACCACGCGGCCCCGGGCTCGGTGGGCCTGGCGGCGCGGTTCTCGTCCGGGCGGCTGGGTGCCCGACCTCACCGAGTACGGCAACCCCTGGGACCACCGATGACCGACATGGACCAGGGCCAGGGCGGCGCCGACCTCGGCCCGGTCGAACCTGTGGCCGGTGAGCAGGAACTGCGGCCCGGTTCCCGGCTGGATCGGATGCGGATGCCGCTGGCCCGGCAGGTCGTGGAGGCGGTCGCGGTCGAGGAAGGCGTGTGCGTGCGGCCGGTCGCGCTGCGCCGCGTCGACCTGGCCACCGGCGAGACGACCATCGTTCCAGCGCCGTGCGGCGCGACGCTCGCCAGCAAGTGCCCACCGTGCGCGGAGCGGGCGCGGCGACTGCGAATGGCACAGTGCAAAGCCGGCTGGCACCTCGACGACGAACCGCTGCCCGAACCCGACCCGCCCTCGGACGAAGCCAAGGAACTCGGCCGGCTACGCGCCGACCTCGAACAAGCCCGCACCGAATCGGAACAGGCCGGCGACGCCGACGGGGTCGCCGAGGCAGACGGGCTGATCGGGCAGGTCGACGAAGCCCTCGCTGAACTCGGCGTGCGAGGCAAGGCCGCGCCGGACAACCGGGAACGGCCTCGACGGACCCGCTCGACGCGGCGGCGTCAGGATGCGCCCGACCTGCCCCGGCTGCCGGTCGACAAGCGCACGGTTGGCCGGACGTACGTGGCGGCGGACGGCACGGCCTGGCGGCCCTCGATGTTCCTCACGCTCACCTGCGACTCGTACGGACGGGTCCTGACCGACGGCACGCCGGTCGACCCGGACGCCTACGACTACCGGCGGGCGGCCCGCGACGCGATCCACTTCCCCAAGCTCATCGACCGCTTCTGGCAGAACCTGCGCCGCGCCGTGGGCTGGGAGGTCCAGTACTTCGCCGCCCTGGAGCCACAGCGACGACTCGCGCCGCACCTGCATGCCGCGTTCCGCGGAACCGTCCCCCGCATCGTCCTGCGCCAGGTCGCGGCCGCGACCTACCACCAGGTCTGGTGGCCGGCGACCGACCAGCCGGTCTACCCGTCCGACGGTCCGGGTCTGCCGGGGTGGGACGAGCAGGCCGGCGGCTACGTCGATCCGACGACCGGGGCGGAGCTGGTCTCGTGGGATGAGGCGCTCGACGCGATCGGACCGGACGACGAACCGGCGCATGTCGTGCGGTTCGGGCCGCAGATCCGCGCGGACGGCGTCACCGCGAACAACGCGACCGTCGGCAAGCTGATCGGCTACCTCACCAAGTACCTCACGAAGTCCCTAGACGGCTGCCACGGGGTCGAGACAGACCGCCAGCGGGCGCACGTGGACCGGTTGGCGGCGGCGCTGCGCTACGAACCGTGCTCGCCTACCTGCGCGAACTGGCTTCTACACGGGATCACCCCGAAGAACCCCCGGCCTGGCCTCGTGCCTGGCCGGTGCAAGGGCAAGGCGCATCGACGCGAGACGCTTGGCTTCGGCGGGCGCCGGGTCCTGGTCTCCCGCAAGTGGTCCGGCAAGACGCTTGGGGACCACAAGGCGGACCGGGTCGACTTCGTCCGCGCCCAGCTCGAAGCCCTCGGCCAGCGACCGGACTCGAACAGCCCGGCGGCTCAGGCGTCCGGCGCTGATCCGGACTCGGCCGGCGCGGCGCGTGTGGCTTGGGAGTTGGTGCGGCCCGGCGACCCGGACGCGCCTCGCCGCGAGTACCTGATCTTGCATGCGATCGCGAATCGGCAGCGCTGGCGCGCACAGCTCGCGGCCCCTACCGCCGTCGGACCGCCGTCTGGAGACCTGCCGTCCGTCGCCTGAACCGCCTACCCGACGTGATCCCGCGCCAAGGAGGGGACCGTGACCAAGCTCCTTCTCACTCCGGCTGAGGCGGCCGAACTGCTCGGCCTGGGCCGCTCCACCGTCTACGAACTTCTCGCGGTTGGTGACCTGGAGTCGGTGCTGATCGGGCGGGCGCGGCGCATCCCACACGCGGCGCTCGTCGCCTACATCGAACGGCTCCGCGGCGAGCAGAACGGCGCGGTGGCATGAATCCGGCGATGTGCGAGCAGGCGCGTGGGCCTCCGGTGCCGGTGGCTACTCGGCGTCGGCTGGTCCGAGGTCGGGACGGTGCTCGGCAATCCAGCGCTCTACATCCTCCGTGTGCCAGATCCGGCCGGCGGCGAGGTCGGCGACCGGCTTCGGGAACGTCGGGTCACCGCTGGCGATCTGGCTGACGCGTTGCCGGCTCACGCCGAGCCGTTTCCCGATCTCGGCGGCTCCCATGAGGTGATGCACGGCGACACCGTACTTGACGGTTGCCTAGTCCGTCATCCACACTCGACACCAAGGCACTAGGCAACCGTCAAGTGCCTGAGCGATAGGCGGTCCCGGCGGGTGCGCCAACACCCAGCCGGGACCTGAGACCCCACCCTTGCAGCAACAAGGAGTGAAGCCCTGTGGGCATCTTCTCGTTCGACGACGCCACCCCGTGGCGCACCCCCGAAACCGGCCCGGCGCTGGTCACGATCCACACTCGCCGCGACGGTGACCGGGAGCTGACGATCCGGCCTGGCGCGGACGCCATCGACCTGGTGGCGGCCCTCGCGGCGTTGCCGCCCGGCGCGATCTTTACCGAGCACTTCGGTGACCTCGACGTGGTTCTCGTCTTCCGGCACAACCCGGCAGGGCCGCCGGAGTTCGACGGCGTCCTGCCCGCGCCGGATTCCCCGCTGGTCCCGGCTGGCGCGGCGGCCAACTAGACCACGGCGGTACTCCCCGCCCCCCCATTTCTTTTCCCTGTTCTCTGGTGGCGCCTTACGCCGTCGGGGGTTCGGACGGGTCCAGGGTCGGCCGAAGGTCGATCGCGTAGCGACGCGCGAAGCGCGCCCTGGAGGCGGCCGGACCCCCGACGGACCCTCTCCGCGCCAGAGAACAGGAACCCCACCGCTGCCCGGCGACGACACCCACGCCCAGCGGCCCCGTTCCGTTCTCATCTGGCAAGGAGTTGACCGGACCATGCCCGGGCACAGCCCTACTTCGTCCTATTTCAGTGAGACCGATGCTGGCCTCACCGCGGCCGAACTCGACGCGGCGCGCGCGGAACTGGCGTGCTACCGCGTCACCTATCGCGAGGCATATGCCATCGGGGTCCTGGCCGCCGTCGCGGAGGCCGTCGCCGGCGACAGAGTCGACCAATACACCCGTGCAACCGCCCGCCGCGGGCTCGCGCTGGCCGAAGTCGCGCACGAACCCACCGGCAACCTGCCGGGCGTGGCGTGATGGCCGCGCGGAAGGCACGCCCCGGCGACGGAGACGACGACGTGACCGATCAGGACGCGGCGGCCAGCACTGGCGCTGATCAGACCTCGAGCGGGCGGGCGCGGCGGAACCGGCGTGCGCACGGCGAGGGCTCGGTGTACTGGCGCGAGGACCGGAAGCGCTGGGTGGTCGAGATCGACTACGGCATCGTGAACGGCCGGCGCAAGAAGGTGCCGCGCTACTTCAAGACGCAAGAGGAAGCGATCGAAGCCCAGCGGGAGGCGCGGCAGGCTCACGCCGACGGGATCGCGAACCTCGACCGGCGCGCCCGGTTCGGCGACTTCCTGACGTACTGGCTCGATGAGGTGGTCACGCCGTCCGAGCGGGCGGCATCGACGAAGTCGAACTACCAGGACATGGTCAAGAATCACGTCCGGCCCGGCCTCGGGAAGATCCGCGTCGTCGACCTCAAGCACGAAGACGTTCAGCGCTTCCTGAACGCGAAGGCGGCGGCCGGCTACAGCACGTCGACCATGCGCACGCTGCGTACGGTCATCTCGCAGGCGCTCGACGAAGCGGTCATCACGGAAAAGGCGTCGCGCAACGTCGCGAAGACGGTCCGGGTCCCCAAGGCGCGCACACCGCGGCGTCAGGTCGCGGCGCTCAACCGCGACGACGGGCTCCGACTGCTCGCGGCGGCCAAGCCGACCCGCTTCTACGCCGTGTATGTCCTGCTCGCGATGGTTGGCCTCCGGCGCGGTGAGGTCCTCGCGCTGCGCTGGCGCGACTTCGACCAGGCGGCCGGAACGCTACGCGTCGAACTCCAGGTAACTCGCGTCCGTGGCGTCCAAGGGCTGATTGTCGGCCCGACGAAGAGCCGCGCCGGACAACGCACGATCGCGCTACCCGGGAAGTGCATCGAGGTCCTGAACGCGCACCGACGCCATCTCGCGGCCGAACGGCAGGCGGCCGGTAAGCGCTGGAAGGAGAACGGCCTAATTTTCCCGAACACCGTCGGCCGTCACCAGGAACCGCGCGCGTTGAACACGCACCTGACGGAGCTGAGCAAGTCGGCGGGCCTGCGTCACCTCGGCCCGCATGCGCTCCGGCACACCGCGGCGACGATGGCCTACGCGCTCGGCGTGGACTGGAAGCAGATTCAGGCCATGCTCGGCCACACGATGCTCTCGACCACGATGGACATCTACGTGGACATGGTCGAGGACGTCAGCCGTGATGCCGCAGCCAAGCTCGATGCCTGGTTCGACACGGCGGACGATGGCGACAGTGACGGCCAGGATGACGATCCGGACGCTCCGGACATCAGCGCGGAGGAGGGCTGACAGCCGCTAGCCTGTCAACTTGCCTGTCAAAAGCCCAGAGCCCCGCGCCACCCGTCGGCGGCTGCGGGGCCCTGAACCTGTCTCAACCAGACATCTGTGGGGCGTCACCCGCGACCTCAGGTGACTGCCAGGTGGTGCGAAACCCCAGGTCGTGGGGTCCGGGGCTCGGCCCCGGGGCAATACTCGCGGGCCTGGGGGAGCTTCCCGAAGGGAAGCGACCAAGGTGATCCGCCTCGCGCGCGCTCGGAGGGACTCGAACCCCCAACCTTTTGATCCGTAGTCAAATGCTCTATCCGTTGAGCTACGAGCGCATCTGGCTGGCGTCATCCGCTCTCGCGGCTGACAGGTTGCAGCCTACAGCACGGACAGGGGTGCGATCGAACCGGGATCTGCGGGGTGTTTGCTCCAGGCCGGCGGCCGTCCGAGATCGCGATCGGCGGCTGAGCGGGCCGTCAACGCCGGATTCGTCCCAGTACCGCCCGGGGCATCAGGTGGTGGAGTTCGACGCCGGTCAGGGACCCGTCGGCGATGGTCGCGGTGAGGTAGGTGCAGGTCGGCTGGCGGCGGCGGTCGGTGGGTGAGCCGGGGTTCAGCAGCCGCAGCGGACGGGTTGGAGTGTCGTCCGGTCCGAAGGCGCCGCTGGCCGGGACGGAGTCTGCCTCGCGATGGCCATTGATCTGGCGACCGCCGCTGATCTGGCGACCGCCACCGGCGGCCTGGCGGGTTGATGATCTGAGGACGGTCGAGTCCCAGGGGATGTGGGAGTGGCCGAAGACGAGGACGTCCGCGTCGGGGTGGGCGGCGGCCATGCGGCGGTCCCGGCCCGCTGAGGGGCCGGTCTCGTGGACGACCACGAAACGCAGACCGGCGAGCGTCGTCCGGGCGATCTCGGGGAGCGCCGCTCGGATCGGCGCGCCGTCGTTGTTGCCCCAGCAGGCCACCAGCCGGGCGGCTCGGGCGGACAAACGGTCGACCAGGTCGAGACTGATCCAGTCGCCCGCGTGAATCACCACGTCGGCGTCGTCCACCGCGTCCCATACCTCATGGGGCAGGTCACGGGCCCGCGCGGGCACATGGGTGTCGGCGAGCAGCAGCAGACGCACGCCTCCAGTGTGTGCGCCGCTTACCCGGCCCAGCAGCGGCGCCGGCCCGATGCGGCGCGAGCCCGCTGCGGCACGAGCCCATTGCGACGCGGGCCCGTTGCTCGCGATCAGTCGACGCGCGGCGACGGCTCGGTCAGGCCGCGCTTGGCGGCGCCCCTGCGCGCGTCGGTCACGAGGTTGGCGAGGCGGTTCGGGTTGATCCTCAGCGCCGCGGCGGCCGGGCCACGGCCGACGAGGCGGTGCATGGACGCGGCGATCCTGGCCCGGTCCCAGGCGGCGTCGCTGACCGCCTGCTCCGCCTTTGCGTACCGCTGCTCGGCCATCCGATACTCGGCGACCAGCGCCTCGATCGCGACCTGGATCGCCGCGGCGGTGTCCTTGATCACATTTTTACCGTAGACCCACGGAGACGTCGTCGGGTCAGGAACCGGCGAGCAGCTTCTTCTGAACCTTTCCCATCGCATTGCGGGGGAGTGTCTCGACGACGCGGACCTCACGCGGTCGCTTGTGCACGGACAACTGTTCGGCGACGAACGCGGACACGGCACCCGGATCGACCGGCGCCGTGCCGTCACCGACCACATAGGCGACGATGCGCTGCCCCAGGTCCGCGTCGGCCACCCCGACGACGGCGGCCTCGGCGATCGCCGGATGAGCGAGCAGCGCGGCCTCGACCTCGCCGGCGCCGATCCGGTAACCCCCGCTCTTGATCAGGTCGACCGAGGTACGGCCGACGATCCGGTGCCAGCCGTGCGCGTCGATGACCGCCGCGTCACCGGTCCGGAACCAGCCGTCGGGTGTCCAACTGGCCGCCGTCGCCTCCGCCAGGCCCAGGTAGCCGTCGAACAGGGTCGCGCCGCGGACCTGCAACTCGCCGATCGACTCGCCGTCACGGGGCACGTGGACGCCGTCCTGGCCGCCCTCGGGGTGCCCGGCGCCGGCGCCGGCATTCGCCCCAGCGCCGGCATCGGTCCCGGCGCCGGCCCCAGCCCCGGCACTGGCTCCAGCCTCGGCGTCGTCGGAGTCGCTGATCGGGCGCAGCCGGGTCTCGACGGTGGGCAGCGCCAGACCGACCCAGCCGGGCCTGCGCTCGCCGTCCGCCCGCACGGCGACGGTGATCAGGCTTTCCGTCATCCCGTACCGTTCGACGGGCACGAGGCCGGTGAGGCCCTCCAAGCGCCGCGCGACCGGGACCGGGAGCGGCGCGCTGCCGGAGACCAGCAGCCGGGCCCCGCCGAGCGCCGCCGCGGCCGACGGATCGTCACACACCCGCGACCAGACCGTCGGCACTCCGAAGAACAGGCTTCCGCCGTGCCGCTCGGCGGCAGCCGCGTAGGCATCGGGACGGGGCCGGCCGGTGTGCACGAGTGGGCTGCCGACCCGCAGCGCGCCGAGCACCCCGAGCACGAGGCCATGCACATGGAAGAGCGGCAGCCCGTGGACGAGCACGTCGTCCGGGGTCCATGCCCAGGCATCGGCGAGCGCGTCCAGGCAGGCGGCGATGGCGCGGCGTGAGAGCACGACGCCCTTTGGCGCACCGGTTGTCCCGGACGTGTACATGATCATTGCGGTGGAAGTCGGGTCCGGCTCGGGATGCGACCGTGACGACGCGCGGGCGAGATCGACCGGCACCACCGGCAGCCTGGGCCCACCGGGCAGCCCCAGCTCCAACCTCAGCCTGGCCGCGCCGTGGCCGCCGTGGCCGGTCGGAGGCTGTCCGACCCGCGCCGCGTTTCCGGACGGGGCAATGTCTCCGGACGGGGCCGTGTTTCCGGACGGGGCCGTGTTTCCGGACGGGGCCGTGTTTCCGGCCGGGGCCGCGGGCAGGTCGCCCAGCCACAGCTCGGCCTTCGAGTCGGTGAGGATGTGCGCGCGCTCCCGCGGGCCGGCGTCCGCCGGCATCGGCACCACCGGGACGCCGGCGAGCAGGCAGCCGACGACGGCCACCACGGTCTGGATGGTCGCTTCGCCGTGGACGGCGACGGCCCGGGCGCCGGCGACCTCGTCGGCGACCGCGCCGGCGGCGGCCCACAGCTCGCCCCTGGTCAGCGCCACCTCGCCGACCCGCGCGGCGGGACGGCCGTCGCCGGCGTTCGAACCGCTGGCGAGCAGGTCCGCGGTGCCGATCAGTCCAGCTGGGTCACCGGACGGGTAGCCGCCCGCGTGAGATGCCGTCGTGGGATGCACGGCTCCCATCGTGCCGGAATCCGCTTTCGGCCCGCCGACGACCGACCTGGTCCTTCTCGCGGATCTTTCTCAGGCCGTTCGACCGCCGGTCGACGCCCGCCTCCGGTAATCAGGATCCGTCCACGAGACGAGCCGTCGGCGCCGCGCCGGTTGACGGATGCTGAAGGTCGCCGCCCACGGCCGAGCGGCCGTCGGGGGCGGGGAGTCGCCGTGGGACTGGCCCGATCGACGGTAGGGGGATCCTCGGTGACCGGTGCCGGGCCTGACCACCTGGGCGGGCCGCCGCGGCGCGCGCGGGTGGCGTGCATGATCTCGATGGTGCTGCTCGGGCTGCTGGTCGGCTCGTGGGCGCCGCGGATCCCGGGGGTCAAGCAGGAGCTGGGCGTCAGCGACGGCGAGCTCGGGGTGGCGCTGCTGGGCGCGCCGCTCGGCGCTGTCGCGACGATGTGGCTCACCGGGATGCTTCTCGACCGGTTCGGCAGCCGGGCCGTCGTCCGGGTCATGCTCGTGCTCACCTGCTCGGTCGGTGTGCTGGTCGCGTTCGCGGGTGACGTCGCGGAGCTGTTCGCCGTGCTCGCGCTGTGGGGCGCGGCTGGCAGCGCCCTGGACGTGGGGCTGAACGCCCAGATCGCCACGGTCGAGCGCCGGTACGGCCGGCCGATCATGACCACTGCCCATGCCGCCTGGGCGGCCGGGGCGCTCGCCGGGGCCGGCGTCGGGTCGGCCGGCGCCGGGCTCGACGTGCCGCTTGCCGCCCAGTTCGGCGTCGTCGGCGCGTTCTGCCTGGTGGCGATGTTCCCGGCGACGGGGGCCATGCTTCCGCCCGAGCCGGCCGCCCGTGGCGTCGCCCCACAGCGGGGACGGGCGACCGCCGAGCCCGCGGCGCCGCGGCGGCCGGGCCGGGTGGGTCTGCCGGAGGCGCGCCGTCGCGTTCGTCGGTTCCGGCCGCGGCGCGGCCGGATGCCTCGGGCGCTGGTGGCGCTGTGCGCGATGGCGTTCGCCACCATGCTGTGCGAGGGCGTCGCCGCCGACTGGAGCGCCCTCTACCTGGAGGACGTGACCGGCGCCGCCGCCGGCGTCTCCGGCGTCGGGTATGCCGTCTTCAACGGCTGCATGCTGCTGACCCGGATCGTCGGCGACCGGGCGACGCTGCGCTTCGGGCCGGACCGTCTGGTCCGCGCCCTGGCTGGCGCGGCGGCCTGCCTGTTCGCGCTGGCGCTGGCGACCGGCGCCACCGCGGCCGGAACTCTCACCGGCGTCGTCGGCTTCGCGGCTCTCGGGGCCGGCACGGCCTGCGTCTTCCCGGTCGGCGTCTCGGCCGCTGTCCGGGTCGGGACGCGCACGGGCGCGTCCGTCGCCGCGTTCGCCACTCTCGGCTACGTCGGCTGGCTGAGCGGGCCGGCGCTGATCGGCGGCCTGTCCGAGCTGGTCGGGCTGCGCGGCGCGATGATCGTCGTGATCGGGCTGCTGGCCGTGATCGTGCTGCTGGCGCCTGCCCTGGCCGCGGGAGACGACCAGCGGGCGGCACCCGTGCCGGCTGAGCTGCCCGTTGTCGAGCCTCTTGGCGCGGAGCTTCATGGCGCCAAGCCGCCTGGCGTCAAGCCGTCTGGCGTCGAACCGTCTGGCGTCGGCTCGGCCGTCGACGCGCCTCGTGCTGGGGAAGGGTGAGGACGGGCGAAGCCGGGGGCGGCGGGGACCGGCGAGGGCCGGGTCGCCGCCCCGCCCTCGTCAGCGGCGGTCGCGGTGGCGGTAGCCGGGCAGGAGGGCCTGGACGAGCGCGGTCGTCTCCGGCTCCGCCGCCGGACCCGAGTGACGTCGGCCGGACGGACGGGCACCGGGGCGAGGCACCGTCGCGGGTGGAAGCGCGCGGTACATCTCGGTCGCGACGGCGGTGAGGGTGTTGCGGTCACCACGGGTGGCGACGGTGCGCAGCAGGTCCCGCCACAGCACCTCGGCGGCCGGCACAGCGCGCAACCCGGTCCGGCACGCGGCCATGGCCGTCACCGTGTCGCCCGACCGCAGGCTGAGCGTGGCCAGCCGGTGCGCGACGTCGACGACCGCTGAGCGCACGTGGGTCGCGATCCCGATGGAATGCAGCCAGCCGTACCGGCCGGCCGGCAGGTCCTCGGCGACAGGGCCGGTGACCAGGCGCAGCGCCGCCGCCAGCTCCTCGGCGGCCCGGGCGGGCGGCCTGTCGCCGTCGCCCGTCGTCGCCGCCTGGGCCTGGCAGGCGTGGGCGTGAAACCGCGTCCAGTCGCACCCGACATCGGGGCCGAGCCGCAGCCGCCCGTCGGCGTCGGCCGACAGCCGGGGACGGCCGGTCGGGTCGGCGCCGAGCCATCCGCGTGCGTGGCCGATCGCGTCGGCGACGCCCTGCTCGGACATCCCCTGAGGCCACAGGGCCGCGGCCAGCGCCCGCGTCGAGACGCCATCCGGGTGCAGCGCCAGATAGACGACGAGCTCCGTCAGGGCCTCGATCTGGTCGACGGCCACCGGGCCGGGGGCACTCACCGTGGGCCTGCCCAGTATCCGTGCCTCCACGGCGCCTGGGTCGGCCTCGTCCGGCGGTCCCGCGGGGCCGGCCGCGCCGTCCACCCGGTCTCCGGCCCCACCCGTGGGGCGTTCCGCGCCGGTTCGTGTCCCGGAGCCGGCCACCGGCGGGGCGTCCGGCGAGACGTGTCGTGGCGTCGGGACATGGCCCGTCGCCGGGACACGGCCAGTCGGCTGCTGGGTGGCCGGGCGGTGCTGGGCGTTCGCGGGGTTCTGAGCGTCGGTGGGGCGCTGGGTCTCGGTGGGGCGCTGGGTCTTGGTGGGAGGCTGGGCGCCCGCCGGCGGGGCGGTGGGGCGCTGGGTCTCTGGGGGGCGCTGAGCCTCCGCCGGCGGGACGGCGGGCATGGCGTAGGGGAGCTGGATGGGGGAGACGGGTCCCGTGGGTGCCGGTCCTGGGCGGGGCGGCTCCGGCGGAGCGGGGGAGCGCGGTGGCTGCCCACCGCCGGGCGGCGGTGTCGTGTCGCGCGCGATGGGCACCAGGACCGACAACGGCCGGCCGCCGGACGGGGGACCGGGCGCCGGGAACCTGGTCGGCGGTGGTTCCGCCGGGCGGTCCGAGCTGGGTTGGGTACCTGCCGCCGCGCCGGGTGGTGTCCGCGGGTCGGCCTCGTGACGGCCGGGGCTGGGCGCGACGGGCCCGCCCGGCGGACGCCTCGCGGGCACCGCGGGTGGGAGCGGCTCCGGAATCACAGGCAGGAACGTGCCGGGAAAGGTCCGCGGGCCGGTGCCGGTGGGAGGCGGGTTGGCGCCGGTGGGAGGGGAGAACCCGGTCCGCGCCGGACCGCCGGGCGGGATGGCCGCGGGGAGCCGCCCGGGCGAGGGCGTGGGTGCGTCGGCGGCATCGGGTGGCCCGCCGAGCGGGTCGTCGAGGGAGCGGAACAGCTCGATGACCGTCGCGTACTCGGTGGCTGGCAGCCGCCGGGCCGTGACCTCGAGACCGAGCACGCCCAGCGAGAGCTGGCCACCCTCGCCGGCGGTGAAGACCCAGCGCGCCGCCGCCGTCCCGCCCGCGACCAGCACCCCGACCGCCCGGTCCCGCCCACGCGCGTACCGGGCCAGCCGCGCCGCGTCGGCCTCGTCGGGTGGGCTGGCCAGGACGAGCAGGTCCGGGGCCCACAGCGCCCGGGTCCTGGCCTGCTGCCGGCCACGGAGCACCCGGCCCGCCTCGGCGGGGTTCCAGGCGTCGCCCACCGTGCCGGACCGCGTCCGCCAGTCCTCGCGGACGGCCAGCTCGTCCAGGACCTCCCCGACGGTCGAGACCGCGCGCAGCCGGCCAGGCGCGATCGGCGACGGGTCGTCCGCGAACCCGACCAGGTAGACCCGCAGGTCGTCCGACCACTGGTTGGTGGCGAGCTCGACGGCGATCGAGACCGCGATCTCGCGGGCGAGCCGTGGGCTGCCTTCGATCGCGATGGGGCCCGGAGCCCCTTCGACGTCGACCAGGATCCAGGCCCCGCCGTCGTCGTGCCCCACGGTCGCGAGCCCCGGAAACGGGGCCGGGGTGTCCACGAGAAGCGCCGGATCCAGGCCGGCCGGCGTGTCCGGTGATCCGGCGGAGCGCTCGATCCGCCAGGTGCCGGGCGCTCCGCCCCTGTGCCAGGTGCCCGGCGGCGGCTCGGACGGGGCCGGCGCCATGTGCAGCACCAGCGCGTCGTCGGCGAGCGTCGCCGCGTACACCGGCGGCAACGGCCGGCCCTGGGCGGACAGCCAGGCGGACAGCAGACGGGTCGCCCGGTCGAGGAACACGGCCGCGTCGACGTCGGCCGCCAGCCGGAGCTCGTCACGCGCCCGCGAGAGCCGTCGCGACCGTGCCCGCGGGGACCGCGCGGCCAGCGCGGCCAGCAGCCCGGCGGCGAGCAGCGACGTCCCCGCGATCTCGCGGCGCCCGGCGGCGTCCGTCGCGCCCGCCATCACCGCCGCGTCCTCGCTCGCCCACGCGCCCGAAAGGCCTCGGCGGTCACCGCCGTCGACCGGGATCTGGCCCATGGGGGCCACGGGGGCGACGGCCAGGGACGGGGCGTCCGCGTCCGTGGTGGCGGCGGGCCCGGCGAGGACCGCCGCCCCGGACGCCAGCAGCGTCGCGGCGACCAGCCCGCGGGCGAGTGCCCGGGGCCGGTCGCCGAACGGGACCCGCCGCGTCGCGTCGGCCGGCCACCCTCGCCACTCGGCGACGACGCAGCCAACGAAGTGGGCCCAGGCCAGCCAGACCACCAGCGACAGGACGGCGACCAGATCGGCGGCGCCGAGCCCGCCGGGGACCGGCGGGCCGACGAGCCGGAGGAGCACCGCGGGCACCCCGCCCACGATCGCCAACAGGACCAGCGCCGCGCCGAGCGCCCGCCACCGCTCGCCGTCGCCGGCCGGCGCCGGCCGTGCCACCCGGGCCGGGCCGGCCGAGCCGTCGGGCCGGGCCAGCCAGGCCCAGGCGCGCTCGGCGGCGAGTGGGTCCGCTCCGCTCAGCAGGGTGGTCGTCGCCGCGGCGTCCTCGGCCGCTGTCGCCGTCGTCGGCGGCTCGGCGCGCCGCCGCGCCGGAACGGATCGGTCCCGCCGAGCCGCCCGGTCCGCGAGGCCGGGAGCGGGCCGCCGACGGGGAAGGTCCTCGTGGCCGGGCTCGCCTCGGTGGCCCGGTGCGCCGGCAGGCCGAGCATGCCGGCCGCCGGCTCGCCTGTTCGCGCCCCCGCCGGCCACCCGTGACCCTCCTCCCGCCCTCTGATCACTGTGCGTCGTTCCGGTATGTCCCAACAAGAGGATGCGCGGCATCTGGCCGTCTGTCCCGGCCATGGCCGACACTGGTCGGCGAGGGCCCGTGTCTGGCCGCTCGGTGGCAAAGGGCCCCGTCATGGGGCTCAGCCCGCGTTCTGGATGTCGTTCTGGATCTCGCCGAGCCGGACCCGCAGTCGGTCAAGCTGGGTGGAAAGGTCAGTCAGGGCACGCTCATAGGACGGCCAGACCGAGGAACGGAACTCGGTCGCGGCGCGGCCGTCCCAGTTCTCGGCGTCGGTGAGCACCCGGGCAAATCGTCGCAAGTTGTCGAAGTTGCGCAGCAGCGGCCCGTTGACGAGGGCACCGAGCCCGGCGACGGCGGCGACCGCCTCCGGCGTTCCGCGAACCGTGAGATCCGACGTGGACATGGCTTCTCCAGTAAGGATGGCTGAACGGGGACCGGCCGGCGGCCTGGGCCGTGAGTGGGAACGCCTGCTCAGGTGCCCGCGTCGGCGATCCGGCGGTTGACCTCGGCGACGGACCTCGCCAGCTCGTCGAGACTGGTCCCCAGGGTTGTCAGGGCGGCCTCGACATCCGGCCACACCTGGGCGCGGAACGCCTGGGCCTTCGGCCCCTCCCAGTAGCGGGGATCCGCGAGCGTGCCGCCGTGCTGGCGAAGGTCGGCCGTGGTCGTGGTGAGGCCGGGCAGCTCGTCGGCGAGGCCGCGGGCCGCCGCCTGTGCCGCGGGGGTCGTCACCGTTCTCATGGGGCCGCTCCTCGGCGGTCGCGGGGACATTCGGGAACGCGGCTCGGCGGCTGTTCCGGGAGGGTGGGCGCCGATCGCGGGGCGAGCGTAGGTCAGTCATGACTGGCCGTCATGCGGGGGTGTGACCCCCCGGCGGGACACCGGCGGGGTGCGGGACCTGGAGGAGCGTCGGCGTGCCCCGCCGGTAGAGCTGGCCGCGCCCGGGCGGGGCCAGGCCGGCGGCCGCGCGGGACAGCCGTCTCCCGAACAGCTCGCCGTCGGCCGGCCCCGCCGGCCACAGCAGAAGCCCGCCGCGGCCCCGGCGGGCCTCGACGAGGAAGCCGCGGAACTGGGTGTGCAGGTCCTCCGTCGTGGCCGCGGCGACCAGCGCGGCCCGCGCGTCCCGGGCGGCCCGCAGGAACGCCCCGATCGGCTCCGCGAGCGGGCTGTCGACCAGCAGCTCGGCGTCGTCGACCATCAGCGTCACCGCCGGCCCCGCGCCGCCCCGGCCCGCGGCCGCCAGCAGCCGGGTCAGCTCGGCCGGGCTCGCGGTGGCGTCGAGCGGGCCGAGCACCCCGTCAGTGCCCGCGAGCCCGCGCAGCGGTGAGGGCCGGGGGGTGACAAGAACCAGCGGGGTCCCACCCGCCAGCAGGGTCAACGCCATGGTGAGCAGCGCGGTGCTGCGCCCGGACCGGGGCGGCCCGGCGACGACGAAGCCCGGGCCGTCCTCGGCCAGGTCCACCGTCAGCGGCCCCAGCTCGTCCCCGCCCACCCCGACCAGGGCGACCAGCGGCGCCCGAGCGGCCGTCCCGGGTGCCATCCCCGCCGCCGGGCCGAGCGTCATTCCCGCCGCCTGGCCGAGCGCCAGCGCCTCGGTCAGGGTGATCCGGGCCGGCGGCGCGTCGACCCGCATCGGCGTCCACGCGTCGAGACGGGGACCGGTCGCCGGCCCGGGCGGCACCGCGTCACGGGCCGCCGCGGCCGCGCCCAGCCGGGCGAGCGCGGCCACCTGCGCCCGGCCCGACGGCTCCGGGTCGAGCAGCGCCACCTGCGTCTCGACCGCGACGGCGGCACCGGCCCCCCGGCGCTCGCCGGTGCCGGCGGCCTCGTCGACCGTCCGGAACCCGCGGCCGGGCGGCAGCCCCTCCCGCGCCGCCGATCCGGGCAGGCCGGCGAGCACGTAGTCGGCGCGGTCCGCGAGCCGCAGCACCAGGCGGTCCTCGATCACCGCGGCCAGCCGGCCGGTGAGGCCGCGGCCGTCCGTGGTGACCAGCACCCGCAGGCCGGCCGCCGGCCCCTCGCGCAGCAGCACCGACAGCTCGTCGACGAGCCGGCCGCCGTCGACGCCCTCGAAGGCCGACAGGAATCCCTCGTACCGGTCGAGCAGCAGCACCAGGTATGGCAGCGCCGCGTCCGGCTCGGCCGCCCGCTGCTCGGCCAGGTCTGCGTAGCCACGTTCGGCGAGCGCCTCCCGCCGCGCCGCGACCTCCGCCCGCAGCCGGCCGAACAGCCGCTCCACCCGGTCGGGGGAGTCCGCCCCGACCACGGCCCCGGTGTGTGGCAGCGCCGTGAGCGCCAGCAGCGCGTTGTTGCCGCAGTCCAGGCCGAACAGGTGCGCGTCGCGCACGCGGACGCGTGCCGCGAGCGCCCCCGCGAACGTCCGCAGCACCGTCGAGCGCCCGGACCGCGCCGAGCCGACGATCAACAGGTGCCCGCCGGCCTCCAGGTCGACCAGGCACGGCCGCTGGTCCTGCTCCCCGGGAAGGTCCGACAGCCCGATCGCCACCGGCGCCAGGCGGGCCCGCGGCGCGTCCGCGCGGCGCGGGCCGCCCACGTCGGGCAGGGCGCCCACGTCGGGCAGGGCGCCCACGTCGGGCAGGGCGCCCACGTCGGGCAGGGCGCCCACGTCGGGCAGGGCATCCACCGTGATCAGCGACGGCAGCGGCGGCAGCCACGGCCCGCGCTGCCTCGGCACCCCCACCAGGACGGCCGCGGCCCGGACGCGCTCGACGAGCAGCCGCAGGTCGGTGCCCGCGCCCTCGTCGGCGCTCGGCCGCGGCCGGCGGGGAGCCGGCGCGCCCAGCGCCCGCCATGGCAGCCCGACCACCCACGGCGCCTCGACCGGTCCGCCCGGCATCGCTGCCTCCGGTGGCGGGCGCCGGCCGCCGACCCGGGCCGCCTGGAACGGCGCGAGCGAGGCATGCCCCAGCCGCGCGAACGCCCGGCCCGGCGTCGACCGGGAGATCCGCGCCGCGTCCGGCGCGTCGAGGACGTCCACGCTCTCGCCCGCGTCGGTCATCCGCAACGCGATCCGCAGGTTCGCGTTCGCCCTGATCTCCGGGGAGACGACCCCGCCCGGCCGTTGGGTCGCCAGCAGCAGGTGGATCCCCAGCGACCGGCCGCGCTGCGCGATGTTCACCAGGCCGGACACGAACTCCGGCAGCTCCCGGGCCAGCGACGCGAACTCGTCGATCACGATCACCAGGCGCGGCAGCGGCGGCGGCGAGGGCGGGTCCGGCACACCCGGCAGCCAGGGCCGTCCCGCCGGCCCATCCGCCCCGGCGGGGGCCCTCAGGCGCACGTAGTCCTCGAGGTCCTTCGCTCCCGCCCCGGCCAGCATCCGCTCCCGGCGGCGCAGCTCGGCGTCCAGCGACGCCAGGGCCCGCGCCACGAGCTGGCCGTCGAGGTCGGTCACCAGGCCCACACAGTGCGGCAGGTCGACGCACTCAGCGAACGCGCTGCCGCCCTTGTAATCGACCAGGACGAACGTCAGCGCGTCCGGCCGGTTGGCCACGGCGAGCGCGGCGACGATCGACTGCAGCAGCTCCGACTTGCCGGAGCCCGTCGTGCCGGCGATCAAACCGTGCGGCCCGTCGCGGCGCAGGTCCAGTGTGAACGGCCCATCCAGACCGACCCCGACCGTGAAGGACGTGCTTCCGCCGGGAACGGCCGCCCAGCGGGCCGCGACCGCCGCCGCCGTCGGCCGCTCCAGCTCGAGCACGTCGAGCAGCCTGGCCCGCGCCGGCAGCGTCACCTCCTCCTCGTCGCCGCCGACGTCGCGCAACGCGGCGAGCGCCCGCGCCACTCGACCGCACCACGCCGCCGCGCCGGTGGCGGTCACCGACCCGTCCAGCGCCCGCCCTGCCGGGTCCAGCGCCGTGGCCGTGTCGACCAGGTCGGGACGGACGTCGTCGACGGCCCGGCCGCCGGCCTGGCGCAGCCGCAGCCCGTTCGGCGCCTGCTCGGCCACCGCCTGGCACTCGGCCGGCAACAGCAGCGCGTCGCGGTCCAGGCAGACGGCGTACACCCCGACGGCCGGCCCGTCGCGCAGCACCGAGACCACCCCGGGCAGCGCGCGCAACGCCCGGGCGCCATCGAGAACGACCAGCACGTCGGGCTCCCCGGCCAGCCGGGCCGACGGCCAGGACGACCGGCCCGGGGTGGCCGCCGGATGGCCACCCCGGCTCGCCATCCGAGCGCCGACCAGCGCGACCAGCTCGCCGATCCGGCGTGCCCGGCTGGCGTCGTCCGCGCCGACCAGCGCGACGGCCTCGTCATCCGCCGGCCGGGCGTGCGGCAGCCAGCGCGCCCAGTCCCACGCCCCCGCGCCGTCGGGCCAGGTCAGCAGATAGACGACCAGGTCCCGAGGGCTGTGCAGGACGGCCGCCTGGGCGAGCAGCCAGCAGCCGACGACGCGCGCCCACTCGCCCCGGCCCGCGATCCCGAGCACGCCGCGCTCCGCCAGCGCGACCGTGACGGGCACGTCCGGCGCCGTCCGGCGCCGTTCGCGCTCGTCCTCCGGCGCCGCCGGGTCGTGCAGCGTCAGCTCGCTGGGCAGGTCGGCGGTCCCGAGCCGCAGGCGCAGGTAGTCGGGGTCGGCGCGGCGGCGTTCCCACAGCCGCCGGCGCGGCCCGACCGCCGTCAGCAGCACCAGCGCGGGGTCCGGCGCCTCGGCGCGCCGCGCGGCGCATTCCCGCGCCAGGCCCGCCTCGGCCGCGCGCTCGACGCCGGCGACCTCGCGGTGATGCTCGGCGACGGCCCGGCGGTGGGCCAGCCGGGCCTGCCGGCCGCCGCTGGCATGCGAGCCGAGCAGGCTCAGCGGCCCGAGCAGCGCGAACAGCAGGAGGTAGTACGTGTGCAGGAACAAGGCCAGCGCTCCGGCGCCCGCCGCCGGGAGCAGCGCCATCAGCACCGGCACCGGCCGCCGCTCGGGCGCGGCCGGCTCGGGCGGCAGCCGGTAGCGGGCGGCCGGGCGGGCCGGCGGGAGCCGCGGCGGCCGGTTCACGTCGAGGCGGTGGCCGTCCGCCGCCGGCCGGGTCGCCAGGTCCGGTTCACGGGCGACGGTGACGGTCATCAGCACCGCCCCGACCGCCAGCCTCGGCGGGTCCTCGCCGCCGTCGGCGCGCGAGCCGCCCGGGTCGCCGTCGCGGCCGCCGCCGTGGGGCTCGCCCGCGGTGGACGGCGCCAGCAGCACCCGGCCGGCGGCGGGCAGCGGCACCCCGTCGAGGAGCACCTCGGCGAACCCGTCGCCGACGCTCGCCGGCACCACGGCGCACGAACCGTCCGCCCCGACGACGAGCGTGCACGCCGGGCCGGTGACCGCCGGGTCCGCCAGCGCCACGGCGCAGTCCTGGCCGCGCCCGACCGGGAACTCGCCGGGGCCGAGCCGGTGCACCACCCCCGCGCCCGGCCCGCTGACGATCCGCGCCTCGACCAGGCCGACCGGCTCGCCCGCCGGCGGACACCCGC
Source organism: Frankia nepalensis (assembly GCF_016786325.1). Classification (GTDB taxonomy): domain Bacteria; phylum Actinomycetota; class Actinomycetes; order Frankiales; family Frankiaceae; genus Pseudofrankia; species Pseudofrankia nepalensis. Next base: position 65,796 of record NZ_JADWYU010000133.1, read on the forward strand.
CCGCCGACCCCAGGCCGATCACCAGGCCGTCGACCAGCGGCGACGCCCGCAGGCTCTCCCCGCCGTCCACCGGCCGGCCGTGGACGAACACCACCCCCGGCTCCCCGCCCCCGACGGGGCCGGGGCCGGGGCCGGGGCCGGGACGCTCGGGGGCCGTGGCGCTCGCGCCCGAGCGCAGGCTGGCGACCAGCGCGCGCCCGATCTCCCGGACGGGCGTCTCGTCGTCGGCCTCCACCAGAACGTCCGCGCCGGCCCCACGAACCGGGCCGACCACGGTCAGCATCAGTCGCACGCCCGCGCACGCTACGACCGGGCCGACCAGGAACCGGCCGGGCTGGGCACCCCCCCATCGCCCGGCCTCTTGACGGCCGCGCCGCTCGCCGGCTCGCGCCCGGGAGGCCGGCGCCCTCCCGTCACACCCTCCGTCCGAGACGCTATGCTTGACGAGCAACGCGGGGAGGCTTCGCCTAGTCCGGTCTATGGCGCCGCACTGCTAATGCGGTTGGGGGCATTAACCCCCTCCGGGGTTCAAATCCCCGAGCCTCCGCTCCTGATCAGGGGCCTGACCAGGGGATTCGCTCACATGGGTGGATCTTCGGGCCGGGCCTTGATCATTTTCTGGATTCCGTGCCCGCCGGAGCGGGCCGTCGCGTCACGTCAGCTGGGTCAGGTTGATCGTCACGGGGAACGGCTCGGTGACGTGAACGACACCGGCGCAGACGGCGTGCTCCCGGTAGACCTTCGACGCGGGGTCGAGGACATACGTGCAGGCGATGGGGATCCCGGTCGCCGACCACTCGACGCGCCAGTAGTGACCGATGCCGGCCTGGGCGTAGCGGTGGACCCCGACGATCCGTCCGGTGGCCTGGGAGCCGCGGGAGACCAGTTCGACGACGCACAGCACGTGCTCGGCGTGCATCGGGGTGGCGTCGAGCGCGTCGGCGCGGTAGACGACGACGTCGGGGCGGCGGATCGTCAACGGCGCGTCGGTCAGCCTTACCTCGACGGCGACGTCCGCGTTCCAGTCCGGCCCGCCGGCGAGGTCCAGGGCGTTGGCCATGAGCCGCGCCGCTCGCCGGCGTCGGGTGGAGGCGACGGCGGCGGTGACGACGCGCCCGTCGGCGATCTCGATGCCTGAGCGTCGTTCCTCCGACCAGCGGTCGTACTGCGGCGACGTGACCTTTTCAGCGGCGATGGTCCACCCCCTGGGCGGTGATCAGCGTAACGCGGAAAACCAGGTGAGCGGCCCCAGCGAGCGGCAGAAATCCCCCTTTTGGGGGTAGCCGCGTCCGCTGTGGCGCGGCTCTCAGGGATCCCGCGTCCTCGCCGCCGGGCCGGGCCGGGGTCGGACATGGCTCGGCGGGGCGCCCCCCGGGGGGGGGGCCCCGGGGGGGGGGGGGGGGCGGGGGGGGACGAGGTTGGCCGTGGCGGCGCGGCCGAGGAGCTCCTCGACGGCGGCGTAGCCCTCGTCGCCGAGGTCGAGGCT
>NZ_JADWYU010000134.1:0-46109 GCF_016786325.1 Frankia nepalensis
GGAGGACGCGGCGCGGAGGTCCCTTGGGAGCGCAGCGAGCAAGGGGCCGGAGCGCCGCGCCCGGACGGAGCGAACCAGAAAACAGAGCTAGCGGATGAAGGGGGCCAGGGCTTCGGGGTTGGCGACGGCAGCGAGGCTTACCGCGCGGTCGAGTGGGACGCCGGTGAGGAGGCGCTTGACCGGGACCTCGAGTTTCTTGCCGGTGAGGGTGCGGGGGACGTCCAGGATCTCGATGATCCGGTCGGGTACGTGCCTGGGGGTCAGCTCGGTGCGGATCTCGGCCTTGAGTGCTTCGATCATGGCCTGGGTGAGGCTGCCGCGCCTGGTCGGCACCACGAACAGCAACAGGTGCCCGCTCTGTCCCGGGCCCGAGGTGTCGACCACCAGGCTGTCGGTGATCCCCTCGAACCGCTCGACTACCCGGTAGAGCTCGGCTGTGCCGAGGCGCACGCCGCCCCGGTTCAGGGTCGCGTCCGATCGGCCCTCGATGACGACCGCGCCGGAGGGGGTGAGCCGCGCGAAGTCGCCGTGCCGCCACACCCCGGGGTAGGTCGAGAAGTAGCTCTCCCGTAGCCGGGAGCCGTCGCGGTCACCCCAGAAGAGCAGCGGCATCGACGGCATCGGGGCGGTCACCACCAGTTCGCCCACCTCGTCGACCACAGGGGTGCCCGCGTCGTCGAAGACGTCCGCCGCGCAGCCGAGCGCCCGCATCCCGATCTCGCCGGCGCGGACTGGCGAGATGGGCAGCGCCGCGGCGAGCGGGCCGCACACGTCGGTGCCCCCGCTGATCGACGTGAGCAGGACGTCCGGCTTCACCGAGTCGTAGACCCAGGCATAGCCGTCGGTCGACAGCGGTGACCCGGTCGACCCCACCGTGCGCAGCGTCGACAGGTCGGCCACCACACACGGCGCGAGGCCCTTGCCCAGGCAGCTGTGGAGGAACGCCGCCGACACACCCAGGCAGGTCAGCCCCAGCGCCTCGACGAGCCGCCACAGCGTGGACAGGTCCGGGAAGCTCGGGCTGCCGTCGTAGAGCACGATCGTCGAGCCGACGAGCAGGCCGGAGACCAGGAAGTTCCACATCATCCAGCCGGTCGTGGTGAACCAGCAGAACCGGTCGTCCGGGCCGAGGTCGAGGTGCAGCGACAGCGACTTGAGGTGCTCGAGGAGGATCCCGCCGTGGCTGTGCACGATCGGCTTCGGCAGCCCGGTCGTGCCGGAGGAGTAGAGGATCCACAGCGGTGCCGCGAACGGCATCGGCTCGAACGTGGGCTTCTCCTCCAGCCCGATGACCAGTTCGTCCCACCAGGTCATCCCGGGCAGCGAGAGCGCCTCGACCCGCTCGACCACGTCCGCGGACAGGTAGGGCACGACGACGGTCGCGGCCAGGCTGGGCAGCGACTCGACCAGCTCGTCGATGTTGTGCAGGATCCCGTGCGGCGTCCCGTTGTAGGTGTAGCCGTCGACGGTGATGAGCACCTTCGGCGAGATCTGGCTGAACCGGTCCGCGAGCCCCGACGGCCCGAAGTCCGGCGAGCAGCTCGACCAGACCGCGCCGATGCTCGCCGTGGCGAGCATCGCGATCACCGTGTGCGCGCAGTTCGGCAGCACGGCCGCGACCCGGTCGCCGCGGTGCACGCCGAGGCGGCGCAGCCCCGCCGCGCAGCGGGCGACCTGGCGGCGCAGCTCGTCCCAGGAGATCACGACCGTGGCCGCGTCCTCCCGGACGGCGATCAGCGCCGGCTCCTCGCCGCGGCGCGTGAGCGCGTTCTGGGCGTAGTTCACCTTCGCGCCGGGGAACCAGACAGCTCCGGGCATCCGCGCGTCGGCCAGCGCCGGTCCGTCGCCCCGCTCGCCGCGGACGCCGCAGAAGTCCCAGACCGAGTCCCAGAAGGCGCCGAGCTCGGTTGCCGACCAGCGCCACAGCTCGTCCGGTCCCGCGAACGACAGGCCCCGCTCCGCGGCGAGGAACTCCAGGTAGTGGGTTATCCCCGCGTCGCGGACCCGCTCGGCGGAGGGCTCCCAGAGCAACGTCCCGGCGCGCACCCCACCAGAGTCGTCCGCGTTGTCCAAGGTTCGCGTCATCTCGTCGCCCGCCACGGGGACTGACCCTAATGAATCGGCAGGGGCATTCCGCCAGGTCCCGCCACGGAACGGTCGGAGACCGGGCCCGCGGAACATCTCGAGCCTGTCCGTCAGGGCGCTGGTCGGACTACCGTCGCCGTCATGGAAACACTCGGCGACGCGACCGGCGCCAGCGCCGGACATCCCGGCGACGCCGGCCAGGAGACCCTGGTGGTCTGGGACGACGAGATGCTCGGATACGACTTCGGCCCGCACCATCCGCTGCACCCGGTCCGGCTGGCGCTGACCATGGACCTGGCCGCCAGGGCCGGGGTGCTGGCCGCGCCCGGGATCGCCACCGTCGCGGCCTCCCTCGCGCCCGACCAGCTCATCGAGCTGGTGCACGACCCGGTGTACGTCGCCGCCGTGCGGCACGCGGGCGTCCCCGGTGGTGGCAACCCGCGGCTGGCCGCGATGTTCGCGCTCGGCACGGCGGACAATCCGGTGTTCGAGCGGATGCACGAGGCGGCGGCCGCCGTCACCGGCGGCACGCTGGCCGCGGCGAACGCGGTCTGGTCCGGCTCCCACCGGCACGCGGTCGCGCTTGCCGGCGGGCTGCACCACGCGATGCGCGCCGGCGCCAGTGGGTTCTGCGTCTACAACGACCCGGCGGTGGCGATCGCCTGGCTGCTGTCGGCCGGCGCCCGGCGGGTCGCCTACGTCGACATCGACGTTCATCACGGCGACGGCGTGCAGGCCGCGTTCTACGACGACCCGCGGGTGCTCACGATCTCGCTGCACCAGTCCGGCCGCACGCTCTTCCCCGGCACCGGGTTCCCGCGCGAGGTCGGGACCGGCGACGCCGAGGGCACGGCGGTGAACGTGGCCCTCCCGCCGGGCACCGACGACGCGGGCTGGCTGCGGGCGTTCTCCGGGGTGGTGCCGGTGCTGCTGCGCCAGTTCCGGCCCGACGTGCTGGTCACCCAGCATGGCTGCGACACCCACCGCCTCGACCCGCTCGCCGACCTGCGCCTCACGGTCGACGGCCAGCGGGCGTCCTACCTGGCGCTGCACGAGCTGGCGCACGAGGTCGCCGGCGGGCGCTGGATCGCCTGCGGCGGCGGCGGGTACGCGCTGGAGACCGTCGTGCCGCGGGCCTGGACCCATCTGCTGGCGATCGCGGCGCACGCGCCGGTGCCGGTCGACCGCGCGCTGCCCACGGAGTGGCGGGAGTCCGCCCCGGGCAGGGTGGACGCGGCCACCCGTCGCGACCCGACGCCGCCGGAGGCCGCGGTGGCGGCGATGCCGGCCGCGTTCGGCGACGGCCGCGGCCCGGTCACCTACCACCCCTGGGACGCGGGCGAGGGCGACCCGGACGACCCGCTCGACCAGGCGGTCGCCGCGACCCGCCGAGAGGTGCTGCCGCTGCACGGCCTCGACCCGTACCGCGACCGGTAAGGCGGGGCGCCGGGGCGCCCCGCCATCGGGCGCTGAGCGCCCTCCCGACCTGGTCAGGGCCGAACACATGACGGAGGCCGGTCCTTACCTGGCTCGGTGCGGTGGCCGGGTTGGCGCGGCGCTGAAAGCGCCGTCACCTCGGTGGGCTGGGTTGGCGGCAGCTGTTGCGGGAGGCGTGGGACCTACGGGCCGGGTGTGCGGCGATGACCGGGGGAACTGAGCGATGAGCGAGCAGACGGGCGAACGGGAGACGGGCCCGCGGGACGTCGGCCCGCCGCCGGGGTATCCGTCGGGGTGGGCGGCCGACGTGATCCTCGCCGACGGCGGGACGGCCCACATCCGGCCGATCCTGCCCAGCGACGGGCCGCGGCTGCTCGCGTTCTGGGAACGGCTGTCCGAACGGTCGATCTACCTGCGGTTCTTCGGCGTGCGCCGGGGACTGTCCCAGGCGGACGTCGATCGGTTCACGATCGTCGACCAGTCGGTGCGCGGCGCGCTCGTCGCGCTCATCGGCGGGGAGATGGTCGCCCTCGCGCACTGGGAAGGCACTCCGGCCCCCACCGCGGCGGCCCCCACCGCGCCGGCCCCGGTCGCGCCGACCCCGGCCGGGGCGTTCCCGGCCGGAGAGGCCGCGGTGGGGGACGCGCGCGGCGGCCCTCCGCCGGTCCGCCCGGCGCCGGCCGCGGAGGTGGCCTTCCTGGTGGAGGACGCGCAGCAGGGCCGCGGGCTGGGGTCGGTGCTGCTGGAGCATCTGGCGGCGGCCGCGTGGGAGCGCGGGATCCGCCGGTTCGACGCGGACGTCCTGGCCGAGAACCAGCAGATGATCCGGGTTTTCCTGGACGCCGGCTACAAGGTCTCGCGGACCTGGGACTCCGGCGCCGTGCGGCTGTCGTTCGACATCGCGCCGACCGAACGGTCGGTCGACGTCATGCGGGCCCGGGAGCACCATGCCGAGGCGGCGTCGATCGGCCGGCTGCTGCGCCCGCGCTCGGTGGCGGTGATCGGCGCCTCCCGCCGAAACGGCGCCACCGGCAACGCCGTGCTGCGCAACCTGCTCGCCGGCGGGTTCGACGGACCGGTGTACCCGGTGAACCCGGCCGCCGCCGCGGGGCCGGGCGCGGTCTCGTCGGTGCGGGCCTTCGCCGGCGTCGAGGACGTCGACGGCCCGGTGGACCTGGCTGTCCTGTGCGTCCCGCCGCCTCAGGTGGCCGAGGCCGTCGAGGCCTGCGGGCGGCACGGGGTGCGCGGGCTCGTGGTGATCACGGACCTGCGGGACCACCCGGTCGAGGAGACGCTCGCCAGCACCGCCCGCGCCGCCGGCATGCGGGTCGTCGGGCCCGCGAGCCTGGGCATCCAGTGCCCCGCGGTGGGCCTGAATGCGTCGCTCACGGCCCAGATGCCACCCCCCGGGCGAATTGGTTGCTATTCGCAGTCGGGGCCGCTGGGGGCTGCCATGCTGGGCGCGGCCGAGGCCCGCGGGCTGGGATTGTCGATGTTCGTCTCAGCCGGTGACCGCGCCGACATCAGCGGCAACGACATGCTGCAGTACTGGGAAGACGACCCGGCGACGGATGTCGCGCTGCTGCACCTGGAGACCTTCGGGAACCCGCGCAAGTTCGCGCGGCTGGCCCGGCGGGTCGGGCGCTGCACGCCGGTCGTGGTGGTGCGCGTTCGGCGGTCGCAGCTCGACGCGGCGTTGCTGCGGCAGGCCGGCGTGATCGCCGTCGACCGGGTCTCGGCGGGCTTCGACGTCGCGCAGCTGCTGGCCAACCAGCCGCTGCCGCGCGGGCGGCGGGTGACCGTGGTCGGCGACTCGCGCGCGCTCGTGCGCCTCACGGTCGAGGCCGCCGAGGCCGGCGGCCTCGAGGTCGAGTCCGTGCTGCTGCGGCTCGGCAGCGATCCCGAGTTGTTCACCGAGGCCATGCTCGCCGCCGCCGAGACCTCGGACGCGCTGATGGTGACCGTCGCCCCACTGCCCCCGCTTCCGGTCGAGCCGCTGGCCACAGCCGTCGCCGACGTGGCGGCCGGTCTGGACATCCCGGTGCTGGCCGGCGTCCTCGGCGGCACCCGGATTCCCGAGCTCGGCACGGTGCCCGCCTACGCGTCACCGGAGGGCGCGGTCGCGGCGCTGCGCCGGGTGGTCTCCTACGCCGGCTGGCGGTCGCGCCCGCTGGGCGCGGTCCCGGCGACGAGCGCCCGCGCCGACGAGGCCCGCGCGCTCGTCGCCGGCCGGGTCGGCCGGCTCGACGACGCCCAGAGCGCGGCGCTGCTGGGCTGCTACGGCGTCTCGGTGGAGCCGATGATCCAGGTGGGCAGCGAGGACGCCGCGGTCGCCGCCGCCCACCGGCTGGGCTGGCCGGCGGTGCTCAAGGTCCGGTCGGGCCCCTACCAGCACCGCCCCGACCTCGGCGGCCAGCGCCTCGACCTGCCCGACGAGGCGGCGATGCGGGCGGCCTGGGCGTCGCTGCGGGAGCTGGTCGGGCCGGACGTCCCGCTGGTCACGCAACGGATGGCGCCCGCCGGGGTGGTGGTCGTGGTCGGCTCGGAGGAGCATCCGCGGTACGGGCCCCTGGTGTCGTTCGGGCTGGCCGGGCCGGCGACCGACCTGCTCGGGGATCGGGCCTACCACATCCTGCCGCTGACGGATGTCGACGCGGAGCGGCTGGTCGGCGCCGTGCGCGCCGCCCCGCTGCTGTCGGGCTATCACGGGTCCGAGCCGGTGGACGTCGCCGCCCTTCGGGAGCTGCTCCTGCGGGTCGCGCGGCTGGCCGACGACCTGCCCGACGTGGCCCGCCTCGTCCTGGACCCGGTGATCGTGTCCGGCGACCGGGTCACGGTGCTGTCCGCCGAGGTGATGGCCGGCCGGCCGCCGCGCCGCGCCGACGCCGGCCCCCGGCGCTACTGGACGGCCCCGATGACGGTCGGCGAGGCGGCGCCCGCCCGCTGAGGGAGCGGCTGTGAGTCTGGCCACGTCGGGTGCCCGCCGGCGAGCGCTACCCGCGTCCCGGCCCGGCCGGACGGCCCGGCGGCGTGCTCGCGGCCCGTCGCCGGACGTTTCCGGGACGTATCTCCAGGTCGGCGGCGAGGGCGCGAACCGGCGCGGACCCGTCGCCCGGAGCGCCGTGACCACGGGGGAGAGGGGCACGGCGACCATTGGTTGCCGCTTGTTCGCCGCTCGCCGGGCGCTCGCCGGCCGCCGGCGGTGTGACAGGTCCGGCCCGGTTCCGCACAACATGTCCCCACCGTCGACAATCAGGACCCATGACGCCGTCCTCCGCCGCCGAGCCGTCCGGCCGTCCGCCCGCCGGCCAGACCGGCGCGTACCCCACCCCGTATCCGGACAACGGGTTTGGCGCCGCTGAGGACGCGAGCCCGCGGGTCACGGCGTCGCCCTGGCCACAGGCCGGCCCGTCCGGCGGCCAGGAGTGGAACGAGGGGGACTGGAACGGCGAGCAGGACTGGAGCACGGCCGCGGTCTGGCCGCGCGGCGCCGCCGCCCCTCCCGAGCAGGCCCACCTCGCCGGCCTCGGGCAGCCCTGGCCAGCGGGTACCCCCTATCCGGGAGCCCACCCCGCCGACGGCGCGGGCGGCCAGCGGGCCGGCTACGAGGGCGCCGCCGGCAACGGCCCGCCGGGCGACGGCACCTATGGCGCCGGCGGCTATGACAACGGCGCCTACGAGAGCGACCCCTACCGCGAGGGCGCCTACGGGGCCGGCTCCTATGACCGGAGCCCCTACGGGGCCGGCTACAACGGCGGCTATGCCGGCCACGGCGGCGCGGCCGGCGGCTATGACGGCGGATACGAGGCCGGCCAGTACGACGGCGGCCAGGACGCGGGCGGATACGGACAGGGCATCGACGTCCGGACCTCCCAGCAGAGCTCCCCGACCGGCTTCCAGACCTCCCGGGCCGGTTTCCAGACCTCCCCGACCGGCGGAGCCGATCGGGCGGGATCCCCGGATCCGGCGGGAACCCAGGGCTTCGCCGCACCGGGGGGGACCGCGAGCCCGGCGGGGCAGAACCAGCCGCCGGCCGGGCCCGCCGGGTATGGCGGCCCGTTCACCGGCCAGCCGCGGCAGGCCTATGGCCAGAGCCCGTACGGACCGGGTGCCCGGCAGGTCGGCCCGGCCGGTGACCCGTCGGCGCGCCCGCACGGTGCCGACCAGCCGCGGCCCACGCCGCCGCCGGGGCTCGCGACGTCACCGCCGACCCCGCCTCCGGCGTCGCAACCGCCTCCGGCGTCGCAACCGCCTCCGCCGCCGAGCTACCCGCCCGGCGAGTTCCCGCCGTCGTTCGCCGGCCAGAGCGGCCCGCCGCCGTCTCCTCGGCCCTCCGCCCCACCGCCGCCGCCACTCGCCGCGCCCGCGCAGCCCGCCTCACCGCCGCCGCCACCGCCACCGCCGTCGGCGGTAGCGGCCGCCGCCGCGTCGGTCGCGCCGCCCGCGAGCACCGGCACACCGGCCTCAGGGGCGCTCGGCGCGCCGGGTCCGTCCGCGCAGCTCAGCCAGTCCGTGGCTCCAGGGCCGGCCGGCCAGGCCGCCGCTGGCGTGTCGCCGCTTTCCGCGTCAGCCGGCGCCGCGTCAGCCGGTCAGGCGCTCGCCGGCCCGGCGACGAGCGGTCCCGTCACCGCGGGCGCGTTGCCGACGTCGGCCGCGGTCGCCGAGACCTTGTTCAGCCAGGCGCCGGTGGCGCTCGCGTTCCACGACGCCGCCGGCCGTTACGTGCGCGTCAACGAGGTGCTCGCCCGGCTGAACGGCCGGCCGGTCGCCGACCACATCGGCCGCACCGCCCCCGAGCTGCTCGGGGAGATCGGCCAGGAGCTCGCGACCCTGCTCGGCCGCGCGCTGCGTACCGGCGAGCCGGTCGGCGACCTCGAGATGAGTGTCGCGACGGGCGTCGCCGGCCCGACCCAGACCTGGCAGGCCAGCTGGTACCCGGTGCCCGGGCCCGGCGGCGCGCCGCTCGGCGCGGTCTTCGTCGCGATCGACGTCAGCGCCCGCCGGGACGCCGAGCAGGAGGCGGCGCGGGAGCGGGAACGTACCCGGCTGCTCGCCGAGGCGGCGGTCGCCGACGTGCTGCACGCCGGGCAGGACGGCGCCTTCGACGGCGACATGCCGCGCTGGCGGGCGTTGACCGGCCAGCGGCGCGCGCAGTCCGACCGGTTCGGCTGGCTGGACGCCGTACACCCGGCCGACCGGGAGTCGGTGCGCCGCGCCTGGCAGACCGCTGTGGGGCGAGGCGAGGGCTTCGAGGCGGAGTTCCGCGTCCTCGGCGCGGACGGCGCCGAGCACGTGATGACGGCCCGCGCGCTCGCCGGCTCGGGTGGCGGCGAGTGGGTCGGCGCCCTGACCGACATCACCGAGCTGCGCGCTGCCCAGGCCGCCGGCGAGTCGGCCGCCGGCCTGGTGCGGGCCGCCACCGACCGGGTCGAGCAGATCCAGCGGGTGACGGCCGCGCTCGCCCGGGCGGTCACCAGCGACGACGTGGTCACGGTTCTCCTGGACGCGGGCCGCGTGCTCGGCGCCAGCGGCCGGGGCGTGGCACTGATCGACGACGCGCGTGAACAACTGGTCTTCCGCGCCCTGGCGGGCTATTCGGCTGACTACACCGACCGCTGGTCGAAGATCAGCCTGGGTGCCGTGCACCCGGCCGCCGAGGTGGTGCGTGGCCGGCGGCCGCTGTTCCTGACCAGCCGGGAGGAACTGACCACGCGCTGGCCGGTGCCCGACCTGGTCGCGGCCGTCAACGCCACCGAGGACCGGGCCTGGGCGTTGCTGCCGCTGGCGACCGGCGACGCGCCGACCGGCGTGCTGCTGTTCGGCTTCCCGTCGGCCCGGGAGTTCAGCCTCGACGAACGCGGCTACCTCGAGCTGCTCGCCGACCAGTGCGCCCTTGCCTTCGACCGCGCCGAGCTGTTCGAGGGCGCGCTCGCGCAGGCGGCCGCCGGCCGGCTGGCGGAGGAGAACACCGCCGCCGCGCGCGCGGACGCGGCGCGGGCCACCCTGCGGCTGGAGGTGCTCGGCGCGGTGAGCGCGGCGCTGGCCGAGGCGAGCGTCGGCGCCTCTCCCGACCGTCCGCTGCGCGCCCTCGCCGAGGCCGCCGTCGGGGAGATCGCCGACATCTGCGCGGTGTACCTCCTGGCCGACCAGGAGGCGACCGACGAGGGGCAGCCGGCGCGAACGGCGAGCGGGGACCCGGCCGGTGGTGCCACCGCCGACGGCGCGGACCAGGGCGACGACCGGGAGGCCGGGACGGCGCCGGCACCCAAGCTGATCCGGGTCGCGGCCGCGGGCAGCGGGATCGGCCGGGCGCTGGCCACCGGGCAGCCACAGCTCGTCGTCCTGCGCGATCCCGGCGTGGCCCAGGGCGGCTCCGCGAACCCGGCCGGGGCCGGCGTCGAGGCGCCCGACGCGGGGCGGCCGGCGCCGACGGTGCAGGCCCTGTCGGCCTCCTCCGCCGACGAGGCGCGCTGGGCTCGCCGCGCGGGCGCGCACACGCTCGCCGCGGCGCCCGTCCTGCGCGGCGGCCGCCCGGTAGGGGCCGTGATGCTGGCCACGCTCGCCGGGCGCCCGCCGCTGACCGAGCAGGATCTCGCCCTGGTGGCCGAGCTGGCGGCGCGCGCCGCGGCGGCGGTCGAACGGGCGGAGCTTGCCGCGGCCGCCGCTCCTGGCGCGCTCGCGGCTCGTCGGCGCGCCGCCGCGAGCGGCGCCTCGGCCCCGGCCGGGCTCGCCGTGGCCATGCGCCACCGGCCCGGCGAGGCAGGCGCGAGCTGGGACTGGTACGACGTGATCGACCTCGGCGCCGGCCGGGCCGCACTGGTGATCGGCAACATCGCCGGTGGCGACGCCCAGGCCGCCGCGGTGATGGACGCGCTGCGCGCCTCGGTGCGGGCCTGCGCGCGCCTGGACCTCCCGCCGCACGAGGTGATCACGCTGCTCGACGGCGTGCTGGCCGACCTCGCCGACCCCGCCCGCCCGGACGCCGGGGCGGGTGGGCCGGCCGCCGGCCCGGTTCCCGGCCAGGTCGCCACCTGCATCTACGCGATCGTCGAGGCCGACAACGCGCGGGTGACGCTGGCGAGCGCCGGGCACCCGCCGCCGCTGGTGGTCGCGCCCGACGGGCTGGTCTCCCGGCTCTACATGGAGGTCGGCCCGCCGCTCGGTTCCCGCCGCGACGACGTGAAGGAATACGTCGTGCGCCTTGGCCCGGACTGGCTGCTGGCGCTGTTCACCGACGGGCTGGTCGCCGCCGGCGGCCGGGAGCTGGACGCCGGGGTGTCCCTGCTCGCCGGCGCGCTCGCCCGTCCCGGCGCGCCGTTGGGAGAGCTGGTGGACGACGCGTTCGTGGCGCTCGGCCCGGGCGCCGCGCCGACGGACATCGCGCCGACGGGCACGGCCGCGGGCCACCGGCCGTCGGTTCCGGCCGGCGCCGACGAGGCCGGGCTGTCCGTCGACGCCGCGCTGCTGCTGGCCCGCCTGCCCCAGGCGCCGCCAGCCAGCGCGACAGTGGAGATCCAGGTCGACGGTGGGGCCGCGGACCTCGGGCCCGCCAGAGCCGCGGCGCGTGCCGCGCTGGTGGACTGGGCGCTGCCCGCCGACGCCCTGGAGACGGCCGTGCTGGTGCTCTCCGAGCTGGTCGGCAACGCCATCGCGCACGGCCGGCCACCGATCGACGCCCGGCTCCGCCGGCTTGCCGACCGGGTCGTGGTCGAGGTGGCCGACGGTGGCGGCCGGCTGCCGCGGCGTCGGCACGTCGGCGTCGACGAGGAGGCCGGGCGGGGCCTGGAGCTGGTGGCGACCCTCGCCGACCGCTGGGGGGTTCGCCCGACGCCCGATGGCAAGGTCGTCTGGGCCGAGATCGGTCCGGCGGCCCTGACGACCGGCTGACCCCGGCTGGCTGACCCTGGCGGGCCGACCCTGGCCGGGCCGCCCGCGCGCCGGGCGGGATCCCACCCGGCCGGAGGCGGGAACGCGAGGTGAGCGTCCGGGTGCTCGCGGGCGCGTCGACTTCGCTCCGGGGCACGGCGGCCTGACCGGTAACGTGAGCGCCATGGCGGACACGATCGTGTGCCTCGACCGGGCGACCGTGCGGCGGGACGGGGCGGCGTTGCTGTCCGACGTCAGCTGGACGATCTCGGCCGGGCAGCGTTGGGTGGTGCTCGGGCCGAACGGCGCGGGCAAGACGACGCTGCTGCTGGTGGCGGCCGGCCGGCTGTTCCCGACCAGCGGGGCGGTGGACCTGTTCGGCTCCCGGCTGGGCACGGTCGACATGCGCGAGCTGCGGTACCGGGTGGGGCTGGTCAGCCCGGCGCTCACCGAGACGCCGCCGGCGGACGAACGGGTCCTGGACGCGGTGTTGACCGCCGCCTGGTCGGTGCTCGGCCGGGGACATGAGCACTACGACGACATCGACGTGGCGAGGGCGAGCGAGCTGCTGCGCCAGTTCGGCTGCGCCCCGCTGTCGTCCCGCCGCTTCGGAACGCTGTCCGAGGGCGAACGCAAGCGGGTCGCGATCGCGCGCGCCCTGATGACCGACCCCGAGCTGCTGCTGCTCGACGAGCCCGCGTCCGGGCTGGACCTCGGTGCCCGGGAGGCGCTGCTGCGCCGGCTCACCCGCTTCGCGGCCGATCCGGCGGCGCCGGCGATGGTGCTGGTCAGCCACCACGTCGAGGAGATCCCGGCCGGGGTGACCCACGCCTTGCTGCTGCGCGCGGGCCGCGTCGTCGCCGCCGGGCCGGTCGAGGAGGCGCTGGCCGCGGGCCCGCTGTCCGACTGCTTCGGTATCCCGCTTGAGGTCACCGCGACGGCCGGCCGCTACACGGCTCGGCTCGCTCCCCGCCCGCCCCGTCCCCGGGCCGTCACGCCCGCCTGAGGCGGTCGGCTCAAGGTCGCTTGCGCGACCATCGCCGCTCCGCCGGTCGGGCGCTGAGCGCCCCGACCAGACTGGTACCGAGTAGGAGCTGGAGGTCCGGGGCCGGGCCGGTCCGGGGCCAGGATCGTGGCCGGGCCGCATGACGAACGGTGTAGGTGGCCGGGGCGGGGGCCGCCCCGGCCCGCCGGCTGGCTACGCGCCGCGGTCCAGGAGGGCCCACAGCGCGCCGGCACCGTGTACCTGAGCGCCCACCTCCGCGAGGCGCGCGCGCAGCCCTTGGTCCGACGTGAAGACCAGGACGGGCGGCGCCGCGTCCAGGGCGGCCGCGAGGACGGCGTCGTCGCCTGACCCGGGCGCGTGCGTGACGGTCAGCGCCGCGACGGCGGGCCGGCCGTCCGGCCCGCCGGGTCCGTCGTCCGGCGCCGCCGGCGGCGGCTGGCGGGGCGCCCGGACGGTGCCGGCCTCGACGCCCGCGCGGGCGGCCCCCTCAAGCACCAGCACCACCCGCTCCGGCGGCCCCTGCGGCCCTCTGAGGCCCGTGGGCCAGCCGCCGGCCAGCAGCCCCAGAATCCGCGCGTGCAGGCGCGCGGCGGCGCCTGGCCGGTCTCGCCACCACCCGTCTGGACGGGCGCCCACCACGTTCGCCGCGTCCACGACCCAGGTGCGCGCGGCCATCAGCGGGCCGCCGGCGGATGGTGGGTGACCAGTTCCTCGAGTGGAATCGGACCACGCGACCGGTAGGTCATCCGGCGGCTGTCGGTAGTCCTGGACACGCGCTTGAAAGCGTGGCCCGTGCGTCGTTCCGCCGCGGGGCCGGCCGGGATTCCCATTCGTGTCACGGGGTTCCCACCACCCGAGAGCCGGTCAAAGCCGGGTCGATACCGCTGGGGACACCCGTGGGATGCGGACCGTAACCGACCCAAAGCCGTTGGCGCGCCGTGGTTTGCCAGGCAATCCGGCCGGGCGGTCGATGACCGCGCCCCTCGGGTGGCTCTCCAGTGGTGGCGCCCATGCGCCGCTGTGGCCCATCTGTCCCCAACGGAGGGAACTTCCGGGTCTGAGATTGAGGGGGCACGACCGCCCTTCTACCATGCCCGCGGCGGCTGACTCTTTGGTTCCCCGAGGCATCCCGCTGGCGCATCCCCCTGGCGTCCTGGCGCTCGTGTGGTCGGGGCATCGGCGGCGGCATCCAGCCCGAACGAGCACGCGTGACATCGGGGCCGCAACGCGCCACCCACCTTGATGGACATCACACCGGCCGCCGAACCGGCAAAGGTCGGCAAGTGCCGTAGGCTGGATTTGATCATGCTTTTCCGCGTCACTCCGTGGGCTCCCGTGGCTCCGTGCCGCTCCCTTGCGTCGGCGAACCTCGCCTTGAGTGTCGGGTGCGATCCCTCCTTCGGACGAGCGAACGCATCCCGCGCCGATCCCGCCGTCCCCAAGGCAGATCGGCGGGACCCCGCGGACATTCGGGCGTTCGGCGCCTTGTCTCCCAGCCGTCCTTGTCTCCCAGCGGACATTGCGGCTCTTGGAAGCTGATCGGAGGTCGGGTTGAGAGAGGGGCGGGCTCCTCAGCCGCGAACGCATCCCCTACCGATCCGCAAGCAGAGCGGTGGCGTCCCGTGGACATTCGGGGTCCGGGAGCCGCCCTCGGCCAGCATTACGGCTCTTGGGAAGCTCACCACCGGTCCGCAACAGGTCAGCCAGCTCGACTCGCCAGCGCCACCAGCTTCAACCAGTCGTGACCCTTGCCGGTGTTCTCGTGGTAATACTAGACGCGTGAGTTCTGGGATCCGCTGACCTGAAGGAGAGTGTGGCATGGCCCAGAAGACCATCGTCTCGTTGATTGACGATCTCAGTGGCGAAGAGGCCGACGAGACCGTCCGCTTCGGTCTGGACGGCGCGCAGTACGAGATCGACCTCTCGGAGAAGAACGCGACCAAGCTTCGTGAGTCCCTGGCTCCGTTCGTGGGCGCCGCGCGGCGTTCCGGCGGTCGTGCGTCCGGTGGCCGTCGCGTCGCTGCTCGCGCGACTTCTCGTCGTGGCGGCGGAACGGACCGCACCGCTGACATTCGGGAGTGGGCCCGCAGCAACGGCTACACCGTGAGTGACCGCGGCCGTATCGCCTCCAACATCGTCGAGGCGTACGAGAAGGCCCACTAGTCCAGCTTGGGGTAACCCAGCTCGACTACTTCGCCTAAGGGCGTGGGCTGGATGTCCGCTCCGGGGCCTTCGCCGATTCGCCGCGGGGGTCCCCAAGGATCTGTGTCAGCGGTCGTTGGGGAGGCAGAATCGTTGAGGGCGGCAGGCCCCGGATCCCTGATGTCGCGCTCCGCGTGACCGAGACGGGTAGGCCTGTTTGCCGCTCGGGGTGAACCTCGGTGGCCGCAATGTCGGCCGGGGATGTGTGTTCGTGCGGACGTGATGGGTCGTCGGCTTCGGTAGAGTCGTGACGCTTCGCGCGGCCATGGTCACCCAGCCGGGTTCGCCCGGTGATGAAGTGGTGGTGGCGGGCCGGCTGGCTGTTGTTTTCGCTATGCCAGCCGGTGCGCCGTGGGTGGCGTTCTTCCCGGGTTTGGGTAGTGACCGACCGCCGAGAGGTCGGACGTCTGAGGTGGCGGGCCGGCTGGCCGAACGTGTGCCAGCCGGCGTTGCTGTTTGTGGCCTTCTCCGCGAGCCCCGTGCCCGCGTATTTGCCGGCTTCGTCCGGTCCGATGACCGTCTGGAACCGGCGGCGGCCCGACGCGCGGCGGCTGGCTGGTCCCCTCAAGGGGACCAGCCGGCGCCGTCGTCTTGGCCGCTCAGATGGGCCGCTGCTGGCGCATCCAGCTCTCGAGGTCGCTGACGCCGCGGGGGAGCGCGGAGGACAGGTTACGGAAGCCGTCGGCGGTGACGAGGATGTCGTCCTCGATACGGACCCCGATGCCCCGCAGCTCCGGCGGGACCGTCAGATCGTCGGGCTGGAAGTAGAGACCGGGCTCGACGGTGAGAACCATGCCCGCGGCCAGCGCCGCGTCTCGGTAGGCCTCGTCTCTCGCCTGCGCGCAGTCGTGCACGTCGAGACCAAGCATGTGGGACGTGGAGTGCAGCGTGTAGCGCCGATGAACGCCCGCGCCTGGCGCCTTCGGGTCCTCAGAGAGCGACTCCTCGACGCTCGCCGGGAGCAGCCCCCAGTCATGGAGCGCGGTGGCGATGACCCGCATGGCCGCTCGGTGCGGGTCCAGGAAGGTCGCGCCCGGCCTGACGGCGTCAATCCCGGCCTGTTGCGCGGCGAGAACCACCTCGTACACCTTGCGCTGCACGTCGCTGAACTCACCGTTGATCGGCAGTGTGCGGGTCACGTCCGCGGTGTAGAGCGAGCGGCTTTCTACCCCCATGTCCAGCAGCGCGAGGTCGCCTTCGCGCACCGGGCCGTCGTCCTGTACCCAGTGCAGCGTGGTCGCGTGGGGCCCGCAGGCCACGATCGAGCCATAGCCGACGTCATTGCCGTCGACGCGGGCGCGCCGCCAGAAGGTTCCCTCCAGCCAGCGTTCGCCGTTTGGCAGGGCGGAGGCTGCCGGCAGCTCGGTGGCACATTCGGTGAAGCCTCGCACGGTCGCCGCGACCGCTTCCTCGAGCCGGGCGATCTCGAAGTCGTCCTTCACCAGCCGTAGCTCGGACAACGACTGGGCGAGCTCGACGTCCCGGCCGGGGCCGGCGTTCCGGGCGGCCTGACCGCGCGGATAGCCGAGCACCGCGTCGTCCACGAGCGAGTCCACGCCCCGCAGCACCCGGGTCTTTCCGGGCGCCAGCCGGGCGAGCGCGTGCGGAAGCTCGGTGAGGGGGCGGCATTCGATCTCGAGGGCGGCGGAGGTCTCCCGAACTCCTGGCCGCGGGCCGACCCAGAGCTCTCCGTACCGACGGTCGGTGTAGAAGGCCGACGTGGACCGGTCGGAACGGTCGGCCAGGTACAGCACCGCGTCGTGTTCACCCGCCGGATTGGGCAGCAGGAGCAGCACCGCGTCCGGTTCGTGGCAGCCGGTGAGCCAGAAGAAGTCGCTGCCCGGCCGGAACGGGTAGTCGGTGTCGTTTGCCCGGACACGTAGACCACCGGTGGGTATCACCAGCGCGTCGGTCGGGAATCGGGTGCCAAGGAGGGCGCGTCGTTTGGCGCCGTAGGGCGCGACGTCGTCGCGGACGGCCATGACGTCGGCTGGCGGTGCCCAGCCGGTAGCCATAAAACGGCGGAACGCGGCGTGAGGTTCCTGATCGTGGCTCGCCTGCCCCTGGCTACGTCCGCCGGTGCTCTCCGGCTCCTTCGCGTCGATGATGACGGCTCCCGCCTCATCCGGTGTCATTTCGGTAGTCGCGGGCGTTTCGGCGGTGGTGACCGGTTCGTCGCCCGGCGCGCTGACTGATCCGAGATCGGCTTCCAGACCCCCCCGATCGCTGACCCCCGGGATCGACTTCGCCGATCCGGCCGGAACCCCGCCGCCGATCGAGTGGGAACCCTGGATCCGCGAGGAAGCCGGGGCCTCGTCGGTGAACGGGTCGGTCACGCGCGGCGAAGGTGAGCTTTCGGCGGGCTGAGCACTCATGCCGTTAACGGTAGGCCGCGCGCGCCCCGGCCGCGTCGAGAACTTCGGTCGGTAGTCAGGCGTCGCGGATGGCCCCTCGCCGGATGCGACAATCGGTCGCCGCGGCGCGCGATCCGGAGAGCCGCCGGGCGTGTCAGGCCGGCCGCCATCCGTAAACCTGGCCGGCTTTTCCGCGTATGCGTCGCGTCGGGCAAACCGGCGGAGGGTGCGTGGCCGCCGTTCGTCAAGCACGCTCGTCGGGATGTGCCGAACGGCATACTCGGACATCCCGGGGAGTCGATTCACCGCGTGTTGTCGCTTGGTAGCGACCCGGCTGCCGATATTGGCGTCTTTGCCACCGGCAGGTCGCGACTGGCCGTCACCGCCGCGCCCAATCCGGCAATCGGTACCACACCGCCACGAAGCGGTGACGCGGCTGGGCTAGTGTCATTGGCCCCCGGGCCCGGTACATCCAGGCGAAAGCGAGCGGGCATGGTTGCCTCGGTCGACCGGCCACGGACGACCGAGGCGGCCCGGCTGCCTGCCGGCGCCGGCATTGCGCGAGGAACGTCATGACGCGGCCGAGTCGGCAGACAGACGCCTCAGTGTGGCCCGGTCCATCCCGAATCGTGGTAGGCAGGAGGCGGACCGGACCAGTCGTCGGCCGGGCCGGGCCACGCGCGGCGGGCGCTGGCGAGGCGGGCCGGTTGGTCGCGGGTCCTCTCGGATTCGCCCTGGCCCCGGCGGCGCTGAACTCACACGATCGGGACACTGGGCGGATCGGCCGGGGAGGCATTCACGATGACGTGGCCGCGCGAGCCGTGGCCGGTCGGCCGGCGGGAACCGTCGCCGCGAGGCAACGACCCCCGGGAGGACTTTGGCCAGGCGGGCCCACACCGCGGACCGGGGCCAGGCCGGCGGGAACCCGCTGGTCGGGGTGGTGCCCGAGCCGGCGGGCCCGGGCGGCCAGGGGTCCCGCCCGCCGGGCCGCCTCCGAGAGGCGCGGTCGGCGGCGCGAACCAGGGCGGAGTTCCCCACGGGGACCCGTACCGCGCCGCGCCCGGCCAGGGGTACCCGTATCGGGAGCCGGGGACGGACCATCCGCCCGGCGAGCCCGCGCGGCGCGAGAGCGGCGCCCGCCGGGTCGTCACGATCGTCGCGGCGGTGTGCGCGCTCGCGGTGCTGCTGGTCGCTGGCACCGGCTGGGCGGTGATCCGCCACTACGACGGCAAGGTGAGCCATGTCACGCTGCGGCTCGATGGCGTCGATCGACCCGAGGCGGCCGGGGGCGGTACCCGCAACATCCTGCTGGTCGGTTCGGACACGCGGGCGGGCGCCAACGGTGGGTTCGGCGACGTCGAAGGCCAGCGGTCGGACACCACCATCCTCGCCCACCTGGACAAGGACGGGTCGACGACGCTCGTCTCCTTCCCTCGGGACCTGTGGCTGACGATCCCGGCCTACACCGACTCCGATGGCACCGAGCACCAGGAACAGGAGTCCAAACTCAACGCCGCGTTCGCCCTGGGCGGCCCCTCACTGCTGGTCCGCACTCTGGAGACGTTCACGGGGATCCGGATCGACCACTACGCCCAGGTGGACTTCTCCGGCTTTCAGCAGATCACCGACGCGCTGGGCGGCGTGACCGTCTGCGTGAAGGAGCTACCGGAGTCGCTCAAGGCCCAGGGCTTCGACAATCTGAACGACAAGATGTCGGGCTGGTCAGGCCAGGTCGGCGACAACCGGCTCGACGGCGCCCGGGCGCTCGCCTTCGTGCGGCAGCGCTACGGCCTGCCCGAGGGTGACCTGGACCGGATCCGCCGCCAGCAGCAGTTCCTCGGCGTCGTCTTCCACGCCCTCACGGCCGGCTCGACGCTGGTGAACCCGCCGCGCATCCGCGCGGTGCTGAACGCGGCCACCCAGGCGCTGACCTTGGACACCGGTACCAGCCTGATCGATCTGCAACCGCTCGCGCTGCGGATGCAGGGCGTGGCCTCCGGCGGCGTCGCGTTCAAGACCGTGCCGGCCGCCCCGGGAAACCGCGCGAACCAGTCAGTGTTGGTGGTCGACCCGGGTGAGCTCGAGACCCTGCTCGCCCCGCTGCGGCCCGGCGGCGGCTCGGCGGCGGGCGCCGGGCTGGTGACCCGCCGCGCGGTACCGGCCGCGGCCGGGCCGGTCGCCGTCCGCCGCGCCTCGCTGGTCGCCAACTCGGCCCAGGCTCAGGCCCAGCAGGCTCCGCCACCCGCCGCCTCGTCCTGTACCTACTAAGGGCCCTCGTCCTAGGGGCCCTCTCCGCGTCTCGCCCTGGTCGCTCCAGGAAGCGCGCGGCCGCCGTGGCGGCGGTCCGCGTCAGCCGGACGGCGCCGCGCCCTGGTCCCGCGGCTTGCCGGTCCCCGTGGTGTCGCCGGGTGGGCCGGCCGTGGGAGCGGCCGCCCGAGACTGGTCCGTGTCCACCGACTGCCCGGCGTCCACCGGCTGCCCGGCGCCGTCCGCGGGAGGCGCCGCGGCGGAGGAGTCCGCCCCACGCTGGTCCAGCGCGGCGTTGAGCTCCGCGCCGAGCAGCACCGCCAGCCCCGTGATGTAGAAGAACAGCAGGGCGGCGACCGGAGCGGCCAATGAGCCGTAGACCTGCTGCTCGCCGAACACCCACTCCAGGTACACCCGGAGCAGGTAGCTGCCGACCAGCCAGCCGACCAGCGCGAACACCGCCCCGGGAAGGGCCCGCCGCCACGGCCGGCGCTCCGGCAGCGACTGGTGGTAGAGCGACGCCAGCATCGCCAGCGCCAGGACGGCCACGATCGGCCAGAACACCTGCCGCAGGAACAGCCCGACGAGTGGGTGACGGTTGGCGTGCAGCAGGTTCGCGAGCATGCCCGGCCCGAGCACCAGCGCCGGTAGGATGATCACTCCGGTGATCACCTGGGCGAGGTACAACCGCAGCGCCACGAGCCGGCTGCGCACGGCGGAACGCAGGTCCCGCTGGCCGTAGGCGATCGTGATGGTGTTGACGTACGTCGCCATCGCCGTCGAGCCGGTCCACAGCGACAGCACGAAACCGATCGAGATCACGTCGGGCCGGCCGTGCGAGAGGATCTGGTTCACGGTTGGGAGCACCACGTCGTCGATGACCGTCGCGGTCAGCAGGTCGTCCGCGCCGCGTCGCAGGCTTTCGCGGATGCTCTCGATGGCGTCCGAGCCGAGCGCGTCGGCGATATAGCCGATCGTGCCCAGCAGGGCGAGCAGCAGCGGCGGCAGCGACAGCAGCTGCCAGAAGCCGGCCTCGGCCGCGAGTCCCAGCACCCGGTCGCGCCAGGCGTTGGAGGCGGCCCGGACGACGACCCGCCAGGCCGCGACCGCGCGGCGGCGCGCGCCCGAGGCCAGCCGCCGCGCCACCGTCGCGCGTGCCCGAGTTCCGGGGTGGTCTCCGAGAGCGGTGCCGGGGTCGCCGCCCGCGCCGGTGCGCGCGCCGTCACTGTCTCCGTCGGGGTCGCTGTCTCCGTCAGGGGCGGTGTCTCCCGCGGGGTCGGTGTCTTCGTTGGAGTCCGGGTCCGCGCCGGCGCGCGCGCCGGCGCCGGCCTCCGCTCCGGAGCCGGCGAAGGACGCCGACGGCCCGCCGCCCTCGCCTGGTTGGTCGTCGCCCGGTTGGCGGTCGCCCGCCTCGGGGTGGTCCATGCCCAGCCCCGCGCCGGCCGAGCCGTCGATGGCCGGAGGACCCTCTCCCGAGAGTTCCTGATGGGTGCCGCGGGCCGGGGCGTCGTCACCGGCCGTCTGGTCACCGCCTGTCTGGGGACCGGTCGTCCCGTCGCCCGCCGGAGCGTCGGCCGGGGCCTCGTCGGTCGGTCCGGCCGGCCTCGTCCGGCCGCCGGCGAGCCCGTTGGTCTGGGTGGGCCCGTTGGTCTGGGTGGGATCGACCTGCCCGTCGCCGTGCGGGACGCTGCCCGCCTGATCGGCGTCGGCGGCGGGTTTCAAGCGGCGGCCTCGCCGCCAGCGTGGGGGCATCGGTAACCGCGACCGTGACCTGACCGACGCGACCACCTCGGCGCCCGCCGAGTGAGGCGCGCGCTCCTCCCGCGAGCCGGCGTGTGCCGACCCGAGCAGGAAGGGGGCCGGCCCCACCGGGGGCGCGGGCTCGTTGGCCGTGGTCACGGCCCCAACCGTACGGGCTTGGCGGCCACCCGTTGTGGACGATGCGGCGGTCGGCACCCTTGTCCAACCTTCGGAGTGCCAGCTCATCCGAAGGTGTGCCCGCGAAGTTCCCTCGTTGTTGCCGAGGAGTCATCCGCCGGCCACGGGCGGCTGGGCACACCACCTTCAGGTGGTCCCCGGTGGCGCCCTGGCGGCGGGCCGGAAGACGGCGGAGGGCATGTCGCCGCCCGCGACATGCCCTCCATGGCCACTGCTCGGTGAGCTGGGACTGTTCAGTTAGCTGGTGGGACCGTCCGCGGCCGGAGATCGTGGCTCCGTCGTGGTGGTCCGGGTACGTACCGCGACTGTCCCGCGCTAGGCGCGGCCCACGCCGCGGTCCGCGGACATGGTCGGACAGTCAGCTCACGGGCGCCTCGGCGATGCCGCTCCGAAGAGGTCTCCCACCGGTCTCGGCCGCGCGGACCGGTGGGAGCCTCCACGAACGCGGAAAGCCTCAGACAGTGAGCTTGTCGGTCTCGTCGTGGTACTCGACAGCCATCTCGCGGAGCTTGGAATCGTGCGACTTGGCGTGGTGCCGGCAGAACAACAGGTCGCTGCCGCCGGGCAGGACGACACGCACGTACGCCTGGGCGCCGCACCTGTCGCACCTGTCGAGGTTGGTCAGCGTCGGCTTGGTGGTAGTACCAGTCACACCCTCTCCAACTGTGTCCGGCGGCCAGACGTTCCAGCCTGGCCGTGTGAGCGGTCCCTCACATTTCGCTAGGACCTCCGGCCACGCGACGTCGATCATGATCGCGTGGCGTCCGGGTCATGCCGGCTGGAGTGGCGCCGTTGCGTCCAGAGCGGCCTTACCGCGTCCCGTTGGGTCTCGCCCTTGTGACCGCCGAGACAACCGTCTTCGTCACCCAAGGATCGTCGGGTACCTCTGCCAGGATGCCCGGGATCACAAACTGTGACCTTCGAGTTCGCCTGGTATAGGCCCTTGGTCCCGTTCCCCGTTCCAGGGGTCCGAGGGGTTGCCCCCTCGGGGGTTCCGCCCGCCTACGTGCGACGAGCGCCAAAGACGATGTCATCCCATGCTGGCACCGACTTGCGTCCGCGTCGACCGCCTCCGGCACGTTCGCCGGTGCGCGGGGCGTTGCGAGGGCGGTTCGATGGCTGGGCCGTCCCGTTCCCCTCACCTTCCGTAGTGGCCGATCCGGGCGTCCTGTCCTGGTTCTTCCCAGTGGACTTCTCCGGTTTGTCCGACTTTTCGCCGGCCTTCGCCGCCGCGGCGGCGGACGCCGCGCGGGTGCCCGCGGCTCCAGGAGTTTTTTTCGTCACGTCGCCCTTCGCGGCGGCCGGCTTGGCCATCCCGGCGCCCTCCTCAGCCGACGCGCGGCGGGCCTGGGCCGAGGAAGCAGGCACCTTGGCGGGCGTCTCGGCCGCCGGCGGGCCGGCGGCTGGGCTCTCGGCGGCCGGTGGCTCGTCCTCGGCGAGGTCGACGGCGGCCTCCGCCCCCTCCGCCGGGCCGGCGGAGGGGGGAACCGGCTCCGCGACCGCCCTGGCGGCCTCCAGCGTGCTCGTGGCGCCCTGGACGGCGGCCAAGGCGCCCACGACGTCCTCGGCCGCGTGGAGGGTCTCAGAGACGGCCTCAGCGGCCTCCGCCACGGGGGGCGCCGTCGAGGCCGGCGTGCCGCGGGCGGGCCGGGGTGGCGCGACCGCGCGCCGTGGCGCTCGCGGGGCCGCCAGGGCCGGTCCGGCCGTGGCGACGGGCTCGACCTCGACGGGCTCGACCTCGACCGGCTCGATCCCGGTCGGCTCGGCGTCGAGGTCGGCGGCGGTGACGGGCGCGCTCATGCCGGGCTGCCTGGCTCGGCCGTCGATGGCCGAGCCCTCGGCCGGGGCGTCAGGGGCCACGGCGTCAGGGGCCAGGGAGTCGGGGGCTGGGGACCCGGGGACGCCCGCTCGCGCCGTGGCCGTGGCGCCGCGCGCCGCGGGCGGGAGCGTGGCCGGGGACGGCGGCGAACCGGGAGCGACGGGTGACGCATCGGCGGCGGGTGGCTCGTTCACGGCGGGCCGGACTGGGTCCGGCTCGGCGACCGGCCGGGCCGGCACCGCGGCCCGTGGCGGGGCCGCCGGCCGGGGCGGTACCGGCCGCGGCGGCGCGGTGGCCGCGCGGGGCGGCGCCGTCGCGGGCCGCGGCACCGCCGGCCTCGGTGGGCTCAGGTGGTCCGCCGGCTCATCGAACAGGTCGGCGTCCATCCCGAGGTCCAGATCGGTGTCATCCCGCTCCGGCCAGCGGCGCCCCTCCAGCGGCCGGGTCGGCCGTGGGTCGAGAGCGGGCGGCCTGGCCGGGCGGTGCGTCGCGGCCGGGCGGGGTGGGCGGCCGGCCGGCGGCGCGAACGGAACCCCGAGATCGAGATCGTCCGCTGGCGGCTGGCCGAAGCGCGCCCCGGCGGCGGGGTGCTCGGGCGCGGGGAACCGGAAGGGGCCGGCCGCCGGCGGCGGTCCCGCCGGGCCGGCCGGTTCCGCCCGTCCGACACCCGTCTCGAACGGGCCCGTGGGGAACGGCTCGTCGAACGGCTCCCGACCGAACGGGTGGGCGCCGGTGGGTTCCGCGGCATACGGGTCGCCTGGGAACGGGGCGAACGGGCGGTCCTCGGCGTCGTGCGCCGGGACTGGCGGATAGCCCGCCGGGGCGGGTCGTTCCGACGGATAGCCACCCCGGGGCTCCTGCCGGACCGGCGGCGGGGTCCCCGCGGGGTCGGCGAAGCCAACGGTCCCCCCGGCGGGTCCGGCGTAGCGGTCCGGCCGTGGCGGCTGCGGGTAGCCGAGCGGGTCCTGGTAGGGACCGCCCGGCGCGCCCGTCACCGGCCCGGCCCCGTCCTGAGGCGGCTGGTGCTCCGCCGGGTAGCCGGCCGACGGGTAGCGGGCCGCCGGCTGATGAGCCGCCGGGTAGAGCCGCTCCGGGGGCGCCGGCGCGGCAGGGAAGGCCGCCGGCGGGTAGGGGGCCGCCGGGTACGGCATCGCTGGGTATGGAGGGTGCTCTGCCGCCGGGCCCTGCGCTTCCGGGTACTCGGCCGCGGGGAAGGGCGCCGGCTGGGCGTAGCGGGGGCGCGCCTCGGTGGCGGGCGCGGTCGCCGGGCGAGGTTCGACGGGCGCCCGCTCGCGCATCGGGTCGGGCACCAGGGCCAGCGCTGGAGGGCTCTGACGAGCGGCGGCCGGCGCGTTCGCGGCCGGCGCGAGCCCCGCCGCCTGGCCGTCGGCCGGGTCGGGAGCGACCAGCGCGCGGGCCGCGTCGTCGTGCGGCCGTACCCGGCGGACCACCGGGTCCCAGGTCCACCGGGCGCACCGGCTCTCCGAGGTGAGCTGCACCAGCCAGATCCCGTCCACCCGCCGCCAGGCGTCCCACTGGGCGGCTTCCGGGTCGTCCTGCCCGGCCAGCAGGCGGGCGTCGACGACCTCGCCGAGCGGACGCCCGGGCGCGCCGCCCGGATCCTTCGGCAGCAGCGCCGCTCGGGCCTCCTGCACGACCCGAGCGCGTTCGGCCAGCACGGGTCCCTCGTAGCGCTCGACCCGCTCGACCGGGATTCCCGCGGCGCGCGCGACGTCCGCCGCGGTCTCGCCGGCCCGCAGCCGGGCCTGGATCTCCCGCGGGGTCAGCGCGCTCTCGGTGCGGACCTCGCTGCGCCGCGCGCCGCGCAGCGCCGAGCGCAGCCGGTCATCGACGGGCACCCGGAACTGCTCGGCGTCGGACCGGCCGTTCGCGTCGGCGAGCACGAGGTAGCCGCCGTCCTCGCTGAGTGCGACCGCCCGCAGCTCGCGCATGGCGCCATCTCCTCCCGTCACCGCCGTACCGCCCGTGCCCGGCCGGCGCCCGCGCCGTGGTCATACTGGCCCACAGCCGCCCACCGCCGGCGGGCCGTGGCCCGCCGCACATCGTCGCGCGTCGCCGCCGCCGGGGCGCACCGAACCCGTCAGGTGCGCCGAACCCGTCCCCGGTTGGGCCGGGTGAAGGTCCTCGGGGTGGTGGCCGTGGAAGCGATGGGCGCGCGGACGAGGAGCCCGCGACGGTGTGCCCCAGGACAGCGGCCGCGGCTGGCGCGACCAAAAAGCATGGTCGCACCTCCTTTGGCCGGCTGGCCCGTGCCGGGCACCGACACGCCTAGTCTGCCGCCATGACCGGGTCGCGGCGATGTTCACCGGGCCGTCCCGGCGTGTCGCGGGAGCGCGGAGCGCCCCCGCGTGGGCGGACGCTCCGTGCCCGCCCGGACCCGCGCCGAAGTCGGTCCGCGCAGCCGCGGCCGCAGCCGCGGCCGAGTCCGATCCCGATCACGGGTCGGGCGGGTGGCTGGGCTGGCGCGGGCAGGCCGCCGTCGCCTGGCGCTTCGCGTTCGATCGCCGTGCGGGCCCGGCCAGCCAGGCGCCGTGTCCACGGGACGGCGCTCTCAGGGCGGAGCGGCTCGCGACCGTGGCCTGGGGATCGGCTGCTCAGGGGCGGCGGCCGCCGGGCGGGCGGGTGGCCGGCGGGCGTCGGCGGACGGCCCGAGACGGGACGCGCGGGCGGGTCTGGTCGACGCCCGCGGACATCGCCGCCCCGATGATCCCTGCCTCGTTGCGCAGCTGGGCTGGCACGACCTTGGTCTGCACCGTGAGCAGGTGGAGGAACTTGTCGGCCCGCTTGCTCACCCCGCCGCCAATGATGATCAGGTCGGGCCACAGCAGCGCCTCGAGGTGGCCCAGGTAGCGGCTGACGCGCTTCGCCCAGTGCTCCCAGGACAGGTCCTCACGCTCACGGGCGGCGTCGGAGGCCCGGGTCTCCGCGTCGTGGCCCCCGAGCTCCAGGTGCCCGAGCTCGGTGTTCGGGATGAGCTGCCCGTGCAGGAACAGCGCGGTGCCGATGCCCGTCCCGAACGTGGTCATCACGACCAGCCCAGGCACGTCGCGTCCGACACCGAACGCCATCTCGGCCACGCCGGCCGCGTCCGCGTCGTTGATCACCGTGATCTCCCGGCCGCTGAGCGGCTCGGCGAGCGTGGTGGCGACGTCGGTACCGATCCAGCTTGACGAGACGTTCGCCGCCGTCTGGGCGACTCCGCCCCGCACGACAGCGGGGAAGGCGACGCCGACGGGGCCCTGCCAGCCGAACTGCCCGACCACCTCGGCCACCACCGCGGCGACGGCGGCGGGCTCGGCAGGACTTGGGGTGGGCAGGCGCACCCGCGGCGCGACCAGGGTGCCGTCGTCGGTCTCCACCGGCGCGCCCTTGATGCCGGACCCACCGATGTCGACCCCGAAGACCCGCATCCGTTCCCTCTCTATCTCCGGCGCTGTTCCCGGCGCTCCACGCGCCGGAAGCCGGCACCGTCGCGGTCATTCCACCGTCCCACGACCGCCGATGCCCGTGCCGCCGTCTCCGGGTAGTTCGCTGCGTGGCCGCCGCCGGCTGACCCGCTCGCGCGGGCCGGTCCTCGCGGCCCGTGGCGGCCCGGCCCAGTGCCGGGTGGCATGCCTCGAGCGCGCGACGGTAGGCGTGGCCAGGGGTGGACGGCCCGAAGTTCAGGCCATTGGTCCTGAAAGCCGCTGACCAGTGGCGGCCTGGCGACTTCGCCGTGCCGCCGTAGTGTCCCAGGCCTGGCGGCGCTACCGCGACCGCCTGTCGGCGCGCGCCCATACGCTGTTGGACGTGCAGCTCATCGATACGTTCGGCCGGGTCGCTACCGACTTGCGGGTGTCCCTGACCGATCGTTGCACCTTGCGGTGCACATACTGCATGCCGGCCGAAGGAGTGCCCTGGCTCCCCGGGGCCGACGTCCTCTCCGACGACGAGGTCGTCCGGCTGGTCGGGATCGCCGTCGACCGCCTCGGCGTCACCGAGGTCCGGCTCACCGGAGGTGAACCGACGCTGCGCCCGCGTCTGCCCGAACTGGTGGGCCGGCTGGCCGGGTTACGGCCCCGTCCGGAGCTCTCGCTGACCACCAACGGCCTCAGCCTGGCGCGCACCGCCGGCGCGCTGCGCGCGGCGGGCCTCGACCGGGTCAACGTCTCGCTGGACACGGTTGACCCGGAGCGGTTCGTCGCGATCACCCGGCGGGACCGCTGGCACGACGTCGTCGCCGGGCTCGCCGCCGCCGAGGCCGCGGGCCTGCTTCCGGTGAAGGTCAACGCGGTCCTGACCCGCGGCGTCAACGAGGACGAGGCGCCGACGCTCCTGCGCTGGTGCCTGGAACGGGGCTATGAGCTCCGGTTCATCGAGCAGATGCCGCTGGACGCCCAGCACGGCTGGCAGCGCTCGACCATGGTCACCGCCGCGGAGATACTCGCGGCCCTGCACGCCGAGTTCCAGCTCACGCCGCTGGGCGGCCGAGGCTCCGCCCCGGCCGAGCTGTTCGCCGTCGACGGCGGGCCGGCCAGGGTCGGCGTCATCGGTTCGGTCACCGCGCCGTTCTGCGCCGCCTGCGACCGGGTCCGGCTTACCGCCGACGGCCACGTGCGCAACTGCCTGTTCGCTCGCGAGGAAAGTGACCTGCGCACCCCGCTGCGCTCCGGCGCGAGCGACGACGAGATCGCCGAACGCTGGCGCAAGGCCGTCTGGGGCAAGCGGCCGGGGCACGGCATCGGCGAGCCGAACTTCCAGCAGCCAGACCGGCCCATGTCCGCGATCGGCGGCTAGTAGGACTTTGTCGAGTTGCTCCGACCAGCGCCTCTTCATGGGGCCACTCCGGGCGGCTGGAGCATCATGGCTGGTATGGCTGCTGACGGCTGGGACGCCGTGGTGCTGGCTGGAGGGCGGGGGCGCCGGCTCGGCGGGGCCGACAAGGCGGCGGTAACGGTCGGCGGGCGTACCCTGCTCGGCCGGGTGCTGTCCGCGCTGCTCGCCGCCGAGCCGGCTGTCGGCCGGATGGTGGTGGTCGGGCCGCCCCGGCTCGAACTGGACCGGTATGGCGCCCGGGTCGTCCAGACCGTGGAGGACCCGCCAGGTGGTGGCCCGGTGGCCGGTCTCGCGGCCGGTTTCGCGTGGGTGCGCGCTCCGTTCGTCGTCGTGCTCGCCGTCGACATGCCGTTCCTCACCCCCGCCCATCTCGCCGCGCTGCGCGCGGAGATGACGACGACGCCCTCAGCCGGGCCCGACGCGGACGTGGCGCTGCTGGTCGACCCGGATGGGCGGGACCAGCCGCTCGCGGCCGTCTGGCGGGTCGACGCCCTGCGGGCTGCCCTGCCGGCGGAGCCGGCCGGGCGGGCGATGCGCGCGCTGCTCGCCGGCCGAACGGTCGCGCGGGTGCCGGCGGACGCACGTGGCTGCCTGGACTGCGACGCCGAGCAGGACCTGATGACCGCGCGTGCCCTCGCCGCCAAGATGGGGCTGTGAGACGCGCCGTCCCCGGCCGGAGGGTACGCGATCATGGCGAAGCCTCGCGTGCCCGCGGGCCGCTGGCGGGCATGGCCGGAGGGTACGCGATCATGGCGAAGCCTCGCGTGCGCGTAGGTTCCTGGTAGGTATGGCCGGAGGGCACGGCGGGACACGCGGGCCAAGGGATGCGGCAGGAAGCGGGGCGAGGAGCCGGTGAGCGCACTGGAGGAGTGGGTCGCCAGGGCCGGCGCCGCGCTGGGGCTGGACCCGGCCGCGGTCGACGTGGCCGAACTGCTTGACCTGACCCGGGACGTCGCGCACGGCGTCGCCCGCCCCGCCGCGCCGTTGACCGCCTTCCTGGTCGGCCTGGCCGCCGGCCGCGCTGGCGGGACGCCCGCGGCGGTCGCCGACGCCGTCGGCACGGTCCGCGCCCT
Source organism: Frankia nepalensis (assembly GCF_016786325.1). Classification (GTDB taxonomy): domain Bacteria; phylum Actinomycetota; class Actinomycetes; order Frankiales; family Frankiaceae; genus Pseudofrankia; species Pseudofrankia nepalensis. Next base: position 28,864 of record NZ_JADWYU010000134.1, read on the forward strand.
GCTCGCTGACGACGGTTCCGCCCCGCCGCCCACCGAGCACTGACCCTCACCGAGAATGTCCGGCCCGACGCCCGGCGCCCGGCGCCATCAGCCGGCGAGATCTGGCCAGATCCCAACCGGCACCGCCTCCGGACACGCGAGTGTCGCCAGTACTCAGCTCGGCTGGGGCGCCCAGCGCCCCGCCCGTGGTCCCGCGGGAGCGGCGATGGTCGCGCAAGCGACCGAGCCCGCGTTGTTGGCGACGAAACTGGCCGGGATCCCGACCTGGGGTTGGTCTGGCCCCCGGTATCTGGGGGTGGCTCAGTACCAGGTGGGTCGGGGCGCTCAGCGCCCCGACGGCGGAGCCGGGGTTCCTGCCGGATCGGTGGAGCTTGCGGAGCCGATCTGGGAGGTCCGGATGGTCGCCCCTAGGGCGACCTTGAGCCGACCGCCCTATGGCATCCGGAAGCTGCCGGTGTCGTCGAGGTAGCCACGCATGTCGATCGCCATGGTGTGCATCATGTCCTCGTCCGGCTCCGGCTCCGGCTCGCCCTCTGGCTCCTCGTCCCAGTCCTGGTTCCGCCAGCCCCGCCAGCGGGTCGTCTCGCCGGGGGCGCCGCGTCGCCCCCGGCCCCGGCCCTGCCGCCCGGGCGGCGCGTACTCATCCGCGTAGCCCTCGTCCGCGTAGCCGCCGTGAGCGCCGTCAGCGTGGTCGTAGCCGTCGGCGTGGTCGTAGCCGCCGCCGTGGTCGTCATGGCCGTCGCGCTCGCCGGCGGCGGCCGGGTACTGGTCGCGGCCGCGGTACCCCTGGCCATAGCCGTCGCCGTGGTCGTCCTCCCGGCCGCGGGGCTGGCCGGGGTAGCGGGCGTCGGGCGTGGATGGCCGCCCGTCCGCGCCGCGGGGTTCGTCGGCGGGGTAGCGGCCGTCGGGACGCCGGGCCGGCGGGTAGCCGCCGGGGCCGGGTGGGTAGCCGCCCTCGACGCGGCCCGGCTCGCCCGGCCCCGCGACGTACCGGTCGTCGGGTCCGGCGACCGGCGCGGGCTGGGCGTGGCCGGGGGCCTGGCGCTCGTGACGGGGCTCGGGCGGACCGTGCCACTCCCTCGGGTACCCAGGCGGCGCGGGGCCGCGCTCGGGCGTGCCCGCGGGTTCCCAGCCCGCCGGGCGCCGCGCCTGTTCGCCGTAGCCGTCGCCGCGGCGGCGCGGGCCGCGGTCGTCGCCGTCGTCGTAGCGGGCGGCCGATGGAGTGTCGGGCCGCCGGGATGTCCGCCTCGGCTCGTCGGGGTGTCGGGTGGCCTCGTCGCGTTCACGCCCACCGGCGGCCCGGTAGGGGCCGGCCGGAGCAGGCGGCGTCGCGCGTCGCTGCCCGGCGGGCGACCGCGGCTGGTCGGCCTCCTGGTCGTAGGGAGGACGATCGCTGTACCGCGATGAGCTGGGCCGCGGGAGCCGGGCCGGCATGCCCCGGGGGGGCGTGGCCGCGGCGGGCTCGGCGTCGTTCGCTGAGCGGGCCCGTGCCGGCCGGCGGGTCGCCGTGGCCGCCGCTGGTACCGGCACGGCCGCCCGGACGATCAGCGCGAGCACGGCGATCACCGGGACGGCGGCCAGCGCGGTGATCGGCCGCCACAGGGTAAGCCCGACGAGGCCGAACACGGCGACCACCGCGAAGAGCCCCAGGACGTGCCGCCCGCCGCCGCTCTGGCGGGCCGCCGCTCGAGAAGGCGCCCGTTGGCCGGGGTCGTCGCGGTACGCGTCATTGCCCCCGGCTGACCGCGTACGCGCCATGTCGACCAGTGTGCCCTACCGGACAGCGGCGCGGCCGGCGCGCCCGTGGGTTCGTGGTGTCCACCCGGCGTCGGGCCGATGGGCCCGGTCGTGACCGGGCTTGCCGCGGATGTGGGACAAGCGGCGACAAGCGGCCGGCGGCTCGGACGACCGCATACGGATTAACCTGTTGTAACTGTCATGTGTTACCGGTGATTTTAAGGAACGTTAAGAGACGTGGAGGCGTCCGCCCGAGTTGTGACGTGATGGGTGGATGGTCCCGTTGTCGCGACGGTATTCGGTCACGTCCAGTGGCGATGTGGTGGACGGCATCGCAGTGTGGAGCCAGCAAGCGTGACGCTGGGTACTCGCTTCTGGTGCGGAGAGTGTGCCCCTATCGCATTTGTCCGGACAGTGCGGACCGGGCCGGTCCGGGGCATACTTTTGTGAAAACGTAGTTTGACCATGGCTCAGTGCCGCACCATGGATTCGACCTCATATCGGGTGGAGGTTTGCCGTGGTCGCGGGAGCATCCGGTCGGCGTGGTTGGTCGTCCGTTGTCAGGGTCGCTGTCGCGGGAGTCGTGGCCGGCGCGCTCCTGTTCACGGCCGCCTGCGGGTCGGCCAACGACAGGTATGTGACGAACAAGTCCGCGGGCGTCTACGCCAAGCTGCCGGACGGCTGGAGCCAGGTCCAGATCCAGGACCCACAGCTGCTCGGCATCGACGCGCGCGAGATGAGCCCGGACATGTACATCGCGCTCTCGCAACGCCAGTGGATGACGAAGCTCGACGCCTCGGGGAGCACCGAGCCGACCAGCGCCCTGGCCCCGGACGCGCAGCTGCCGAACGGCTTCCTCCAGGTGCGCCAGCTGCTGCCCGAGGAAGCCAACACGATCTCCACCAACAGCCTGCGCGACCTGCTGGTGTCGGTCGACGCGGCGGTCGCGGCCCAGGAGGAGGCGATCCGCCAGGACCCGATCAACGCGCGGCTGCGGCCCGCCTTCCTGCTGCTGGTCGACGAGGTGGTCAAGAAGGACGGGGGCGTGCACGGCGTGCACCTCGTCTACCAGGTCGCCACGACGGCGGGCCTGGCGACCATCGACCAGACGAGCCTGCTCGACCGCGACCAGACGGTGCTCTACCAGCTGGTGCTCACCTGCACGGCGTGGTGCTACCTGCAGAACCGCCCGGATGTGAGCGAGGTCCTGAACTCCTTCACGATCAAGCCGGCGACCTGACGACCCTGACGACCCTGACGACCTGACGAGCGACGTACCGACGGACTGAAGGCGATAGTCATGGACCACAACGACCTCGCGGGGACGGTCGCCGAGGCGGCCGGCGACGGGGCCGAGGCCTCGTCGACCGGCGCGGCCTCGCAGGCAGGGCCGTCCGGCCCGGTGCGCAAGCGGCTCGCGCCGTGGGACCGGGCGAAGTTCCTCATCCTGCTGGGCGGCCTGTTCGCCTTCGTCGTCGCGGCGCAGGTTTCCGGCAACCCGCTGATGACCTGGGCCGACGCGATCAGTATTGAGGCCGAGCGGAGCTGGTGGCTGCTCGCGCTGATCGGAGTCGAGGTCGTCCGCCAGGTCCACATGGCCATCGGCGAGCGCTCGTCGAAGTACTACGTGTTCTGGACCGACCGGGTCTTCGGCCGGGCCGAGCGCCGGATGCTGAAGTTCAACGACTGGGACCGCTTCCGGATGAGCCGGGCGGCGAAGTGGGTCGTGACGCTGCTGGTGACGCTGTTCATCTATGCGCGCATCACCCACAAGTCGATGTTCGACGCCGTGGTCGCGGTGCCCAGCTCGATCTGGGGCGCGATCCCGATGCTGCTCCAGGTCGTCCTGCTGCTGTTCATCGTGGTCGGCCAGTTCGTGGCGATCTTCTGGTTCATGTCCAAGGGCGGGGTGGAGGTCTACTACCCCGACGACGTCAAGACGCGGTTCTCCGACGTCTGGGGCCAGGACCACGTCGTCTCCCGGGTAAGGGAGAACGTCTTCTACCTGGAGCACCCGGAGGAGATCGAGAGCAAGGGCGGCTATGTCCCCGGCGGCATCCTGCTGTGGGGCCCGCCCGGAACCGGCAAGACACTCATCGCGGAGGCGGTGGCGGGGGAGACCGGCAAACCCTACGTGTTCATCGACCCGGGCGCGTTCCAGGCGATGTTCATGGGTGTAGGCATTTTGAAGGTCAAGTCGTTGTTCCGCCGACTCCGCAAGCTCTCGCTGCGCTACGGCGGCGTCATCGCCTTCTTCGACGAGGCGGACAGCCTCGGCAACCGTGGCCAACTCGCCCAGGGGTTCAACCGCCGCGCCGAGCCCGCCCGCCCGGCGCGCGACGTCACGCTGGGGGCGCACGGCTGGCGGGCCGCGTCCTACGCCGACCGCCTCGACGACCTCGGCTGCAACGGCGTGCACTACCTGTCCGACCACGCCCGCGACGAGCTGGTGGCGCACCGCGCCGCGGTGGCCGGCCTCGGCGGGCGGGGGGCCGCCACGCCCGAGCGGGGCGGAGACGTCCACAAGGTGATCATGGGTGGCATGGGTGGCGGCGGCGACATGGGCACCCTGCAGGCGCTGCTCGCCGAGATGTCCGGTCTGAAGAAGCCGCGCGGCTTCCTCAACCGGGTGGTGCGGCGCACCCTGGGCATGAAGCCCAAGCCGCCGCCGAAGTACCGCATCCTGATCATGATGGCGACCAACATGCCGAACTCGCTCGACGAGGCGTTCCTCCGGCCGGGCCGGATCGACCGGCAGTACGAGGTCGGCTACCCGAGCAAGGCGGGCCGGATCAGGACCTATGAGGGCTACCTGGCCAAGGTGAAGCACGAGCTCACCGCCGAGCAGGTCGAGCGGCTGGCGACGATGAGCACCGAGGCGACCGGCGCCACGATCAAGGACACCGTCAACGAGGCGCTGTCCCAGGCGATCAAGGACGGCCGCGAGGTCATCGCCTGGGCGGACATCCTGCGGGCCCGGGTGATCAAGGAGCACGGCCTGCCCGACGACCACGAGCACATCGAGCGGGAGCGGCACAGCATCGCCCTGCACGAGGCCTGCCACGCCGTCGTCGCCTACCGGCTGCAGCGCGGCCGGGTCATCGACATGGCGACGATCGAGCGGCGCGGCGGTGTCGGCGGCTTCGTCGCCTCGGTGAAGCTCGAGGACAGCATGTTCCAGTGGAAGTCCGAGGTCGAGGTCCAGGTGATGGTGTCGCTCGCCTCCCTGGTCGGCGAGCGGATGTTCTTCGACGGCGACAACACCGTCGGCGTCGGCGGCGACCTGCGCGCCGCGACCTTCCTCGTCTCCCGGAACATCTCCATGGCGGCCATGGGCGAGACGATCTCGTCCTGGCTGAGCCTGGCGGACACCATGCCCATCAACCCGGTCGCCGTCGACGGCGACCGCCCGTTCGGCGAGCAGGTGGAGACGAAGCTGCGGGAGCTCTACCAGCGGACCGAGGAGGTGCTCGAGGCCAACCGGCACGAGGTGCTCGCCCTGACCCACGCGCTGGAGACGCACAAGACCATCTGGGGCGAGGACGTCGAGGCGATCATGGAGGGCCGGCTCGGCCCGACCGTCGACGGCCGGCGTTACCACGAGCCCGAGTTCAGGGAGATCGCCGAGGAGTACCACGACAACGCGCTGCGCGAGCACCTCGACGCCCCCGGTCACGACCGGCGTCGGATGCCCGAGCTCGACCGGGTCGCCGCCAGCGCGCCCCCCGGTCCGACGCCGGCCTCGCCGACGTCGTCGGTACGGGCGCGGCCGGAGTCCGAGTGGAGGAAGCCGGGCGCCTGAGCCCGCGCTACCCACGGGCGAGCTCGCCGACCGAGAGCCCGCCGACCGAGAGCTCGCCCACGGCGAGCCCGCCGACCGGCGAGCCCCGGCCAGAGGCGGCGACGGGCTCGCGTCCGCGGCTGCTCAGGCGGGCAGGCAGCCGGCGCGCGAGGCCGGCTGGCCGGCCGGCGGGGGCGCCTGCTCGGCGCCGCGGGTGGCGCCCGCCGGGAGGGAGGCCGCGGCCGTGACGCGGCGCAGCGAGGCCAGACCGATCAGGGCGGCGGCCAGCGCGGCGACGCCGGCCAGCACGAGTCCGGCCCGGGCGCCGAACGTCTGCGCGACGGCGCCGGCGATCGGGCCGCCGACCGGAGTGGTGCCGAGGAAGGCCATCGACCACAGCGACATCACCCGCCCGCGCATCCGCGGGTCGGCCGACAGCTGCACGGTCGCGTTCCCCGCGGAGATGAACGCGACGCTCGCCGCGCCGGTGAGGACCAGCGCGCCGACGGCGATGGTGAGGGTCGGCGCGGCCGCGGACGCCAACAGCAGGACGCCGAAGGCCGCGGCGACCGTGATCAGCGCCCGCACTCCGGTGACCCGGTGGCGCGCCACCAGCAGGCCGCCGGCCACGGCGCCCGCGCCCATCGCGCCGGTCAGCAGGCTGAAGGTGGCGGCGGTCCCGTGGAAGGTCTCCCGGGCGACCAGCGGCAGGGTCACCTGGAACTCGTAGGCGAGCGTTCCGGTCAGCACCATCATCAGCAGCGGGATCCGGATCCCGGTGGTGCGTATCGCGTAGTGGAAGCCCTCGCGGATCTGGCCCGGCGCCCTGGGCACGCGCGGCGTCGGGCGCAGCGCCGCGACGTCCAGCCTCCCCAGCGCCACGAGCACCGCGGCGAACGACAGCGCGTTGAGCAGGAAGCAGACGCCGGTGCCGACCAGGGTGATGGTGGCGCCGGCGAGCGCCGGGCCGATGACGCGGGCGGCGTTCATCGTCACCGAGTTGAGCGAGACCGCGTTGGGCAGCGTCTGGCGCCCGACCATCTCCTGCACGAAGGTCTGCCGCGCCGGGTTGTCCGCGGCCTGGGCGAGGCCAAGAGCGGCGGCGAAGATGATCACCATCCATAGTGCCACCACGTCGGTGATGACGAGGATCCCAAGGACCGCGGCGAGCAGCGCCTGCACGACTGCCGTACAGGCCAAAAGCTTGCGAGTGTTGGTCCGGTCGGCGATCAGACCGCCATATGCGCCGAAGAGCAGAATCGGCAGGAACTGCGCGGCGGTGACGACGCCGAGCATGGTGCCGGACGCGCCGAGCGACAGCACCAGCCAGCCGAGCGCCACCGTCTGCATCCAGGTCCCGCACATCGACACGATCTGACCGGTCAGGAACCGCCGGTAGTTCGGTACGCGCAGCGCGGCGAAGGTTCCCCCCACCGGCGGGCCGGCCGAGGCGGGGGAGCGGAGCCCCGCGGGGGCGGGCGGGCCGTCGCCGCCTGCCGGCGCGACCAGCGTCATCGTCTCCCCGTCGTCCTGGGCTGGCTTCCGCGACACCATCCATCCACCTCCGCCAGCCGTAACGCCGCCCGCCAGATAGTTATTTCACATCAGTTAACTATCTACGCCTGGCTCGGCCTGGGGCGGGATCGCCTCGGCGGCGTGAGGGGGGTGGGGGCGTCGGTCGGCCGGGCGGTCCCTTGATGGAAATTCGGCGCGAGCGCCCGTCGGTCGACCGGATGAGAGGCACAACTGACGGACAACGGCGCTCTGGTGGCGGGTCGAGTTATCCCGTAGAATACGAACATACGTTCGAATCGCCAGTGAGCCCGTGCCCGTGGGCCAGCTTCCCGGTACCGCCACCGTCGTCAGGGAAACGTGCCCTGGTGACGGCGGTGAGCCCGGGACCGGCACGCGGGGCGCGCTGGCCACGGAGGGGGTGGCACGGTGACCGAGGTCCCCGACGACCGCGCGGGCGCGCCCGATCCCGAGATCCCCGGCCACGCCGGCGCGGGCGCGGCGCGGGAGGCGCCCACTGGCCCGCGACCGCCGGCGGAGGGTCTCCAGGCGCGGCCGGCCGGCACGGGTGGTGAACGCGGCGACGCCGGCCCTTCGGGCCTCGACGACGACGCCCCGCCGAGTCCCGGCGAGGCGGCGGTCGACCCGGCGCGGCTTTCCGACCTGGAGCTCGCGACAGCCGTGATCGAGGGCCGGGCGACCGTCGACGCGACGACGGCCCGCTGGGTGCTGCTGGTCGGCGAGTTCGACCGCCGCTCGCTGTGGCTCGCCGACGGGGCGGCCTCGGCCGCCTCCTGGCTGCGCCGGGAATGCCGGATGAACGCCCCCACCTCGACGCACCTGCTCACGGTCGCGCGGGCGCTGCGCGACCTGCCCGCGACCCGAGCCGCGTTCGTCGCCGGCACGATCAGCTTCGAGCACGTCCGGGCGATCGCGCCGGCCGTCGGCCGGGGTTCGCCGCGGGCCGGCGGCGCCGGTCTGACCGGGCCCGACCGGCTCGAGCTGGCTCGGCGCGCCGACCCGATCTTCGCTCGGGCCGCGGCCTGGATGACCCCTCGCCAGGTCGCCCGCGTCGTCAGCACCTGGACCGACATCGCCGAGGCCTGACGGCGCCGGCCGAGGAGGAACCCCGCCGGGCACGAACTCGGCCGGTCAACAAGCAAGGAGCCCAACCAGCGCGGTCGCCGGCCCGGCCCGGGCCGGGCCGGACGCCCATCAGAGCACCTCGCCTCCGTTCCCGGGAATCCGGGCGAGGGCGACTCGGCGCCGCGGCGACGGCTGGGGCACGACCGTCAGATCTCCTCCTCGTACGTCTCGGCCCAGGAGTGGATCTTGGCTATGTAGGCCTTGGTCTCGGCGTAGTCGGGGATGCCGCCGGCGGCGCGGACGGCGTTCGGACCGGCGTTGTAGGCCGCCAGGATCAGGGAGACGCGGTCTCCGGGCAGGTCGCTGACCAGGCCGGCGAGGTGTTGTTCGTAATGAGCGGCGGACGGGATCGCGTCCAGGGGGTTGAGCGGGTCGGCGACCCCGTCGCCGTCGCCGTCGATTCCGAACTCGGCCCAGGTGCTGGGCAGGAACTGCATCATTCCGACGGCGCCGGCCCGTGAGACCGCCGACGAGTCGAAACGGCTCTCGACCCGGGCCTGCGCGGCGAGCTGGGCCGGGGTCAGCAGGCCGTACGCGCTCGCGGCTTCCTGGAAGACGGGTACGAGGTCCGCGGGAATCTCGCTGACGGGCTGGAGCGGCAGTACCTGTGAACAGCCGCCGAGAACGAAGGCGAGCGCACAGACCAGGCCCGCCACGAGAACCGGGGCTCGGGGCGACCGTTGACGGGACATCGCCTCATTCTCGCCGTCGAACCGCCGCGTTGTCCGGGATCTGCTCCTGGCTCGTCGCCACCAGGGCCCTGGGCCGCCTGTTCGTGCGCGCCGTCTCGTCGGACCGCTCGCGAGACCGACGTGGGGCATGCTGTACGCCGTGACGCAGCCTCCGGCCGAATCGGCATCCGCCCGCGGCGCGACGGCGCGGCCGGTGGTACCCGAAGGCCCGTCCGCCGACGCGGCGCTCGGCCCGCCGGCGGTCCACCAGGCGAACGGCGTGCCCGCGCAGGTGGCGCCACGGGACGGCTCGGCCGGCCGCGACGGCGAGGCGGCCGGCGGGTCCAACGACGCGGTCATCCGCCGCATCGAGCGCGCCAGCGGGCTGCTCGCGACGAAGGCCGTCGCCAGGATGGCCGAGCTGCTGCCCTGGTACCCGGGCCTGTCGGCCCGGTATCGAGCGGACATCCAACTGGTGGTGCAGGCGGGCATCGCGTCGTTCGTCGAGTGGTGCCGACGCCCGGAGCACGCCCGCGAGCTGTCGAGCGACGTGTTCCGGGTGGCGCCACGGGAGCTGGTGCGCGCGGTCAGCTTCCGGCGGCTGGTCGACCTGGTGCGGATCGCGGTCGAGACGATCGAGGCGGAGGTGCCGAACATCGTCGAGCCGGAGCACGAGCAGCGGGTGCTCGCCGACGTGCTGCGCTACTCCCGCGACATCGCCTTCGCCGGCGCCGTCGTCTACGCCCGGGTCGCCGAGGAACGCGGCGCCTGGGACGCCCGGCTGGAGGCGCTGGTCGTCGACCACGTCGTGCGCGGCGACCAGGACCGGGCGCTGTCGTCGCGGGCGGCCGCGGTCGGCTGGCGCAACCCGCCGGCGGTGACCGTCGTCGTCGGCGACGCGCCGCCGCAGGCCCCGGAGGCGGTCGTCGACGAGGTGCACCGGCTGGCGCGGGCGGCTGGGCTCGAAGTGCTCACCGGCGTGCACAACCAGCGCCTGGTGATGGTCGTCGGGGGCCGGTTCCGACTGGACGAGCACGGGATCGAGGCCGGGCCCGGCCCCGTGCCTGGCCCGGCCGGCGAGCCGGCCGGGCCCGTGACGGCGGGTTCCCCTGGGGCGGCGCCCGCGGCCGGGCGGGATGGTGACCCGGCGGGTGGCGTGCCCCGGGAGGCGGCGGCGCGCGCGGTGGCCGCCGCGACCGGCGACCCGAGCCGGCCGGCCCGCCGCGCCGCCGGGGGCGCGGCCGCCGCGCCGGTCGTCGACTCGGTGATGACGGCCGCGCAGGTGCTGATGTCGGCGTGCGGGCCGGGGCCGGTCGTCGTCGGCCCGGTCACGGCGGACCTGGGCGGCGCCGCCGAGTCGGCGCGCGTGGCCATCGCCGCGGCCGACGTCGTCGCCGCCTGGCCGGCCGCGCCGCGGCCGGTGACGGCGCGCGCCCTGCTGCCGGAGCGCGCGCTCGCCGGCGACGAGCGGGCGCGGCGCGTGCTCATCGACGAGGTGTACCTCCCGCTGCGCGACGCCGGCGCGCCGCTGCTGGAGACGGCGGGCACCTATCTGGATTTCGGCGCCTCGCTGGAGGCGACCGCGAAGGCGCTCTACCTTCACCCGAACACGGTGCGCTATCGGTTGCGGAAGGCCACGGAAGTCTGTGGGCTGGACACAGGCGACCATCGGCAGCGTTTCACGTTGCACATCGCGTTGTTGCTGGGTCGTCTCGAGGCGGCGCGCCTGGCGAGCCACCGGGCGCCGCCGGCCTCGGGCTGACGCCGCCGGCCTCGGGCTGACGCCGCCGGCCTCGGGCTGACCCGGTACGACCGGCGAGCGCGAGCGCGCGGCCGGGGCGCGACGGTCTCTGATGACCCGCCGGGAAGGCGGCTGTATGTCAGGAACACAGCGACTCACCTCGTGCGTGACCTACAGGTCGCGCGATGCGAACATGGCCGTCGATCGGGTCGCCGTCCCTGCGAGAACGGTCACATCGCCCGACTTAACGGCCCTGTCACACGATTATCGGCCCGAGTCTCGCCGGGTGGCTAAGGTACCCGTTCAGGGTCTCGGGTTTGTAGGAGCTCTACAAAGAGCCGTCGGCACATCGGTGAGTGGCCACCAGCGACAGCCGGCGGCCGTGAAGGGTTAGGTAGATAGGTGCTCGCGATCCTCGCACCCGGCCAGGGCGCCCAGACCCCAGGCATGCTCCACCCGTGGCTCGACCTTCCGGGCGCCACCGCGCGGCTGCGCTGGTTCTCGGCCGCCGCGGGCCTCGACCTCGTCGAGCTGGGCACGGAGGCGGCCGCCGAGACCATCAAGGACACCGCGGTCGCGCAGCCGCTGATCGTCGCGACGGGCCTGCTCGCGGCCGAGCAGCTGGGCCTGCCCGCTCCGGGCGCCGTGCCGGCCGGCGCGCCGCTCGTCGCCGGGCACAGCGTGGGTGAGATCACGGCGGCCGTGCTCTCGGGCGCGCTCCCCGCCGAGACCGCGCTGGTGCTGGTGGCGCTGCGCGGCCGGGCGATGGCCGAGGCCTCGGCGCGCACCCCGACCGGCATGTCGGCGGTTCTCGGTGGCGACCCGGAGGAGGTCGCCGCGCACCTCGAGGGCCTGGGACTCACGCCCGCCAACCGCAACGGCGCCGGCCAGATCGTCGCGGCCGGTGACCTGGACGCGCTGGCGAAGCTCTCCGGCGAGCCGCTCGCAGGCACGCGGGTCCGCCCGCTGGCGGTCGCCGGCGCGTTCCACACCCACTTCATGGCCTCGGCCCGCGACACGCTCGCCGAGGTGGCCCCGGGAGTGCGCGCGGGCACGCCGCGGCTCGGCCAGGTCTCCAACGCGGACGGGGCGGTCGTGACCGACGGCGCCGACATGCTCGGCCGGCTCGTCGGCCAGGTCTCCGCGCCGGTGCGCTGGGACCTGTGCATGGCCACCCTGCGCGAGCTGGGCGTGACGGCCGTCATCGAGCTGCCGCCGGCCGGCACGCTCGTCGGCATCGCCCGCCGGGAGCTGCCGGGCGTGAAGGCCCTCGCGGTGAAGAGCCCCGCTGACCTGGCCGCCGCCCGGGAGCTGCTCGCCGAGCACCTCGGGCCCGCCGCCGTGACGATCCCCGCGCCCGCCAGCGAGCCCGTCCCCGCCGGCACCACTGACCGTGTCACTGAAAGCGCCACTGACCGAGTCACGCCGACCGCGGGGGAGCTCGCATGAGCACGGGAGCACGGGTACTCGGCTTCGGCACGTACCGGCCGGTCCGGGTCGTCACCAACGACGACCTGGCCCAGCGGGTGGTGACCTCCGACGAGTGGATCCGCAGCCGCACCGGCATCGCCACCCGGCGGATCGCCGACGCGGACGAGACCACCGTGATGATGGGCGCGGCCGCCGCCGAGAAGGCGCTGGCCGCGGCCGGGATCACCGCGGACGACGTCGAGCTGGTGATCACGGCGACCTGCACCAGCCCGTCGCAGATCCCGGGCGCCGCCCCGCAGATCGCGCATCGGATCGGCGCGAACGCCGCCGGCGCGCTCGACATCAACGCCGGCTGTGCCGGCTTCTGCTACGCGCTGTCCCAGGCGGCGGACACGGTCCGCGCGGGGACGGCCCGGCACGTGCTCGTGGTCGCGACCGAGAAGCTGTCCGACTACGTCGACTGGGACGACCGGTCGACGTGCATCCTGCTCGCCGACGGCGCCGGCGCCGCGGTGGTCGGGCCGGGCGAGCGCGACGAGATCGGCCCGGCGGTCTGGGGCCACGACGGCTCCCGGCCGGACGTCATCCGGGTACCCGGCCACGGCGACAACCTGTTCCGGATGGAGGGCCAGGCGGTCTTCCGCTGGGCGATCACGCTGGTCCCGGCGCTGCGCAGGATCTGCGAGCGGGCCGGGGTCGCCCCGGAGGAGCTGGCCGGCATCGTGCCCCACCAGGCCAACCTGCGCATCATCGAGGCGCTCGTGAACGGCCTGGGCGCCAAGGACGCGGTCGTCGCCCGCGACGTCGTCGACTCGGGCAACACCTCGGCCGCGAGCATCCCGCTCGCGTTGTCCCGCCTGCTGGACGCCGGTGAGCTGCGGCGCGGCGACCCGGTCCTCCTGTTCGGTTTCGGCGCCGGGCTGACCTACTGTGGCCAGGTCATCCGATGCCCCTGAAGGGCGTGGGTGGGCGGGACGGGCAACCCCCGCTCGCCGCACCCCGGTGTCGAGCCCCGCTCGACCGAAGGAATCATTGCCCGCGGCTGACATCCGCACTCTGACCCGCACTTCACTGCCCGATCAAGAAAGGTCCCCGATGTCCCAGACTGATGTCCTCGCCGGTCTCGCCGAGATCCTCGAGGAGGTCGCCGGCGTCGACCCCTCCGACGTCACCCCCGAGAAGACCTTCATCGACGACCTGGACGTCGACTCGCTGTCGATGGTCGAGGTCGTGGTCGCGGCCGAGGAGAAGTTCGGCGTCAAGATCCCGGACGACGACGTGAAGACCCTCAAGACCGTGGGTGACGCTGTGTCGTACATCCAGCGGGCGGGTGTCGCGGCGTGACCAGGTCCCCTAGGCGGGTCGTCGTGACCGGCCTCGGGGCGACCACTCCGCTCGGGGGCGACGTGGCGTCCACATGGGAGGGCCTGCTCGCCGGCCGGTCGGGCGTGCGCCTGCTCACCGAGGACTGGATCGACACGGTGCCGGTCCGCATCGCCGCCCCGCTCGCGGTCGAGCCACCGCTCGGGCGCGTCGAGGCCCGCAAGCTCGACAGGACCCAGCAGATGGCGCTGGTCGCGGCCCGGGAGGCCTGGGCGGACGCCGGTTCGCCCGAGGTCGACCCGCTGCGGCTGGTCGCCTCGGTCGGCTCCGGCATCGGCGGCGTGCTGACCCTGCTCTCCCAGCACGACGTGCTGCGCGAGCAGGGAGCCCGTAAGGTGACTCCACACGTGGTGCCGATGCTGATGCCGAACGGCCCGGCGGCTACCGTCGGCCTGGCGTTCGGCGCCAAGGGCGGGGTGCGGGCGCCGGTCAGCGCCTGCGCGTCGGGTACCGAGGCGATCGCGCTCGCCTACGATCTGATCAAGTACGGCCGAGCCGACGTGGTCATCTCGGGTGGCACGGAGGCGGCGATCGCTCCGCTGCCGATCGCCGGGTTCGCGCAGATGCAGGCGTTGTCGAAGCGCGAGGACGACCCGACGCTGGCCTCGCGGCCGTTCGACAAGGCCCGCGACGGGTTCGTGCTCGGCGAGGGCGCCGGGATTTTGGTACTGGAGGCCGAGGAGCACGCCCTGGCCCGAGGCGCCCGGATCTACGGTTACCTGGCCGGGGCCGGGATCAGCTCGGACGCATATCACGTGGCCGCCCCTGAGCCGACCGGCGCCGGAGCCGCCCGGGCGATTCAGGAGGCGTTGGAGACCGGCGACCTGACCCCGGCCGACGTCGTGCACGTCAACGCGCACGCGACGTCGACCCCAGCCGGTGACGTCGCGGAGTCCAGGGCGCTGCACATGGCCCTTGGCTCGGCGGCGGCCGGGACCGCGGTGACGGCGACGAAGTCGATGACCGGGCACCTGCTCGGCGCGGCGGGTGCCGTCGAAGCCGTGATCACGGTGCTGGCGATGCGGGACCGCATCGTCCCGGCGACCCGCAACCTCGACGCGCTCGATGACGAGGTCGAGCTGGACGTGGCGCGGATCGACAACCGGACCATCAAGTCGGGCGCGGCGCTGTCGAACTCGTTCGGGTTCGGCGGACACGACGTCTGCCTGGCGTTCACGCCCTGAGAGCGGGCGCGGTGAACGGCCAGTTCACCGCTGTTCCGGAGGTTCGGGAATCGTCGGGTGGTCCGTATCCGGATATGGACCATCCGACGGGTCCCGTGGCGTTCATGGCGCCAACGACGGCGCCGATGGCCTGGCGGGTTTTTCGGTGATCCCGTGCCGCCCGCGTGCAGGCCGACGGGCCGGGGTACCCGCTGATCTCCGCGGGGCTCCAGGGATCCGCGTCAGCGGGTCGCCGGAGCGAGCGGAGGTTGGCGGGGGAGGCGTAAATCGCCCCTACGTAACCGCGAGATCGCCCCGCGTAACAAGGATGTGCACCGCGGTCGGCCGCGCGCAGCGGACCGGCTGCCCAGGAGCAGACTGTTCGCCGTCGCAGGCTAAGGAGATTACCCGGTGAGTCTGTCCACGATGGAACTCGTCGACCCCCGTACCCCCATTGCCCGACTGCACCGCTTCTTTGACGAAGACTCCGTCAACCTGTTCGCCGCGCCCGACACGTCGGGCGTCGTCGCGGGGCAGGGACTGGTCGACGGCAACGAGGTCGTCGCGTTCGCCACGGATGTCACGGTGCAGGGCGGCGCGATGGGACGCGATGGCTGTGCGCGCATCGTCCACGCCATCGAGTCCGCGGCCCGGATGGGTGTGCCGGTGGTGGGCATCTGGCACTCCGGCGGCGCCCGGCTGCAGGAGGGCGTCGCCTCGCTGGATGGCGTGGGCCGCGTCTTCGCCGCGATCGTGCGCGCGTCGGGCCGGATCCCGCAGATCTCGCTGGTGCTCGGCGCGGCCGCCGGCGGCGCCGCGTACGGCCCGGCGCTGACCGACCTCGTGATCATGGGGCCGGACGCGAAGGTGTTCGTCACCGGCCCGGACGTGGTCCGCTCGGTGACCGGCGAGGACTGCACCGCCGACAGCCTCGGCGGGCCGGACACGCACTCCAAGAAGAGCGGCGTCGTCCACCTGACCTGCGAGTCCGACGACCAGGCGATCGAGACGACCCGCCACATCGCCGCGCTGCTCGCCGACCAGGGCGACATCGGCGAGGTGGAGCCGCGCGAGCTCGCCAGCTTCCTGCCCGAGTCGCCGCGGCGCGCGTATGACGTGCGGCCCCTGGTCGGCGGCATGGTGGACGACGGCTTCGTCGAACTCCACCCGAAGTGGGCCCGCAACATCGTCACCGCGCTCGGCCGGCTCGGCGGGCGCACCGTCGGCGTCGTGGCGAACAACCCGCTGCGTCGCGGCGGCTGCCTGGACTCGCTGTCGGCGGAGAAGGCGGCCCGTTTCGTCCGCCTGTGCGACTCGTTCGGCGTCCCGCTGATCGTCCTCGTCGACGTGCCCGGCTACCTGCCCGGCGTCGGCCAGGAGTGGGAGGGCGTGGTGCGCCGCGGCGCGAAGCTGCTCTACGCGTTCGCCGAGGCCACGGTGCCGCGGGTGACGGTGGTGACCCGCAAGGCGTACGGCGGCGCGTACATCGCGATGAACGCCTCCTGCCTGGGCGCGACGGCCGTCTACGCCTGGCCGACGGCCGAGATCGCGGTCATGGGCCACGAGGCCGCGGTGAAGATCCTGCACCGGCGCACGATCGCCGCGGTGCCGGCGCAGCGTCAGCCGGAGGTCATCAAGAACCTGGCCGAGGAGCACGCGGTCACCGTCGGCGGTGTCGACAAGGCCGTGGAGCTCGGCGTCGTGGACGCGGTGGTCGAGCCGATCGACACCCGCGGCGCGGTCGCCGCCGCCATCGCGGACGCGCTGGCCGCGGGCCGCCCCGACAAGAACGTCCACGGCAACATCCCGCTGTAGTCAGCCAGCGGCCCCGGCGCCGCCCAGGCATGCGGACGCCCGGCCCCGTCACACCCGACGGGCCCGGGCGTTTCCCATGGCGGCCCAGTCCACGATGCGGCCCGCCCATGGTGGACCGAGTCCGGCGCGCGGGCGGGTATCCGGGCGCCTTGCGGCGGCAGGTCTGGCAGGCTCAGCGGGGCCTCGGGGTGATGGTGGCGGCTGGCTCCGCGGCCTGTCGCCAGGAGGGACGACGATGACCAGCGCGCAGGTGCTCGTGGACGCGTTCGGGCGGATCAGGGAGGTCGTGCACGAGGCGGTGGCGGGGCTGTCCGCCGAGCGGCTCAACCACCGCCTCGACGGGCGGGCGAACTCGGTGGCCTGGCTGGTCTGGCATCTGACCCGGGTGCAGGACGACCACGTCGCCGAGGTCGCGGGCCGGGAGCAGGTGTGGACGTCGGCGGGCTGGTACGACCGGTTCGCCCTGCCGCTGCCGCCGGAGTCCCACGGCTACGGGCACACGTCGGCCGAGGTCGACAGCGTGCGCGTCGCCGGCCCGGCCCTGCTCACCGGCTACTACGACGCCGTGCACGACGAGACGCTGCGGTTCGTCGCGGGCCTGTCCGACGCCGACCTGGACCGGGTCGTGGACGAGAGCTGGGAGCCGCCGGTGACGCTGGGCGTCCGGCTGGTCAGCGTGATCGCCGACGACCTCCAGCACGCCGGCCAGGCCGCCCTGCTGCGCGGTCTCCTGCTGGGCGGCTGATGCGGGCCGGCTGACGCGGACCGGGGCGCGGGAGGCACGGGACGGCGTCGCGCCGCTGCCCACCCCGCCCCCGGGCCGGGGGGGGGGGGGCCGGCGGCGCCCCCCCCCCGCGGCGGCGCCC
>NZ_JADWYU010000134.1:46119-65440 GCF_016786325.1 Frankia nepalensis
GGGCGCGAGCGATCGGCTCGCGCCCCGGCCGGCGGCGGCCAGCGGGTCGGGTCGGTCACCGCCGACGGCCGGCCGTGCGCGGGTCCAGACGGCGCAGCCGCGCGTAGGTGAGCGCGACGAGCAGCAGGCCGACACAGCACAGGCCGGCGAGGTCGACCGTGAACGCCATGGCCGAGTGCTCCCAGACGGGGTCGGCGACCGTGCCGGGGCTCACCCGTTCGTCGCCGAGCCGCTGGATGCCGACGAGGTCGGTCACCGACGCCGCCGCGGCGTACGCCCAGCGGGCGGGGAACAGGTAGCTGACCTGCTCCAGCCCCACCCGGCCCGCGAGCCGCACCAGGGAGCCGCTGAACACCAGCTGCGCCATCGTCAGCAGCGCGAGCAGGGGCATCGCCTTGTCGGTGCTGTCGACCAGGGCGGAGATCAGGAGCCCGGCCATCGCCGAGGCCATCGCGACCCCGGTCACGGCGGCCATCAGCTCCAGGGTCGGAAAGCCGGACAGGGTCCCGTCGGCCGGCCCACGGCCGATCGTCGCGACGGTCGTGAACGCCACTCCCTGGACACCGGTGATCATGGCCAGGACCCCCACCTTGGAGGCGAGGTAGGCGACGGTGGACAGGCCCACCGCCCGTTCCCGGCGGTAGATCTCCCGCTCCTTGACTATCTCCCGGATGCCGGCGGAGGCACCCATCAGGCAGGCGTTCAGGATCAGCATCAGCAGGACCAGCGTCGCCTCGCGGTTCGGCTGGCCCGTCGGCGTGGCGTGTAGCCCGAACGGAGCGTCGATGATCCGGGGGATCAGCCCCAGCACGAACGGGTACCCGATGAGCAGCCGCAGGTGGGCCGGGTCGGCGGCGATGACGCGCAGATAGCGGCGAGACAGCGTCAATGCCTGTGACAGAACCGACTGTTGGCGGATGCTCGGCAGGGCCGCCGGCTTGGGGCGCGTGCTCGGCACCCGGGCCGAGCCGCGCACGAAGTAGTCGGAGGCTCGATAGCGGCGAGCCAGCTCGCCGGCTCCTTCGCCGGACTTGAGGACGCGGAAGGCCTCTGACCAGGTGGCCGCGCCCAGGAAGGAAAGCGCGCGCTGGGGCGGGCCGAAGTAGGCGATATGCCCGCCCTTGGCGAGCACGAGCACGTAATCGCACAGGTCGAGCTGGGCGACGCTGTGAGTCACCACGATCACGGTTCGGCCGTCGTCGGCGAGCCGGCGCAGCGACTCCATGACCTCGAGGTCCAGACCCGGGTCGAGGCCGGAGGTGGGCTCGTCGAGGTAGAGCAGCGTCGGCTGGGTGAGCAGCTCCAGGGCGACGCTGGTGCGCTTGCGCTGCCCGCCGGAGAGCTTCGAGACCCGCCGGTCTGCGAGGTCGCCGCCGGCGGGGCCGGCACCCGGGCCGGCGGGAGCCTCCTGGCCGTCGCCGGCGTTGGCGTCGGCGGGCGCGTTGGTGAGGCCGAGCTCGGCGAGGACCGCGTCGACCCGCGCGCCACGCTCCTGGCTCGTGGTCTCCGCGGGGAAGCGGAGCTTGGCGCCGTACTCGAGGGCTTGGCGGACGGTCAGCGAGGTGTGCAGGATGTCGTCCTGCGGGACGTAGCCGATCCGGTGGCGCAGCTCGTCGTAGTCGGCGTACAGGTCGCGGCCGGCGTAGCGCACGGCTCCCACGTTGGCCGGCCTGACGCCCGTCAGCGCGTTCAGCAGGGTGGACTTGCCCGCGCCGCTGGGGCCGATGACGGCGAGCAGCGCGCGGCCGGGTAGCCGGAAGGTGATGTCGTGGAGCAGGCGGGCCTCGCCGGCGTCGACCGACAGCCCGTCCACCTCGAAGGCGACGTCGCCGGAGTCGAGGTACTCGACAAGCTGGTCGTCGGCGACGTGGAAGACGTGGTGCCCCACCGCGACGAGGTCGCCCGGGACCAGCCCCGCGCGGTCGACCCGGCGCCCGTTGACGAAGGTGCCGTTCGCCGAGCCCAGGTCGACGATCGTGATCCCGCTCTGGCCGACGAACAGCTCGGCGTGCCGGCGGGAGGCGAGCAGGTCGTCGACGACGATGGTGTTCGCCGTGGAACGGCCGATCGTCGTGACGCCCTGGGCCAGCGGGTGGACCCGCCCGCCGGCGGGATCGGTGGTCTGGCTGTCCCCGCCGCGGCGGCCGGCCGGCAGCACCGGCCCGGACACCTCGCCGAGCGCGCCGGGGAACAGGGTCCGCAGTTCGTGGTGGGCATCCGTCGCCGAGGCGTCGTGGCCATCGAGCCGGCCCAGCAGCCCGCCCGGGTCCAGCGCGGTCGTGACGGGCGGCTCGTCGCCGCCCGCCTGCTCGGGGACCAGCGTGACGTGCGGCCCGTCGGCGGCGCCGAGATGGAACCGGGTCTCGGCGCGCAGGTCGACCCGGCGCACCCGTCGGCCCGCCTGCCATGTCCCGTTGGCGCTGAGGTCCACGGCCGCCCAGCCGTCGGGCGTCGGCTCGACCAGCAGGTGGCGCCGCGACACCCGGTTGTCCGCGACTACCAGGTCGGCGGCGGTTGCGCGCCCGACGACGAACGGTCGGTCGGATGGAACCGTGATGGTCTGGGTCCCGCTGAGAATGGACAGGCCGGCAGGCATGACGTTCTACTTTCGTCTCCCGAGCATGGATGCGTCCGGGAGCGTAGGAATCCGACCTTCCCGCAACCTTCCCATCGGGCGTCGCCCAGGCGACGGGCGCGGCGGCGTCCCGCGATGACCGGCCGGGGTCGCTCTGACCGTCCGGGTCGCTCTGACCGGCCGGCGACCGCCGCGTGCCCGGCGGCCGCCGTCCCCGGAGCGCGCTAATCCCCGGTGGCGCCGTCGATGCGCTCGCGCAGCAGGTCGGCGTGCCCGTTGTGGCGGGCGTACTCCTCGATCATATGGAGGTAGACCCAGCGCAGGGTCAGGGTGACACCGCTCCGGCTGACGAAGGTGTCGTCCAGCGAGCGGCCCGCCGCGACGGACCGCGCCAGCGCCACCTCCGCCGCCAGGGCGTCGAAGGCCTCCTGGGGATCGGCGCCGTCCACGTCGTCGAAGTCCGCGTCCAGGTTCTCCTCCGTGAACCAGAGGTAGCTCACGTCCTCACCGGCGAACCGCCGGCGGAACCAGGAGCGCTCCACGTCGGCCATGTGCCGCACGAGGCCGAGCAGCGAGAGCGCCGACGGCGGCACGGACCGTTGCCGCAGCTGCTCGGCGGTCAGGCCGGAGCACTTGAGCAGCAGCGTCTGGCGGTGGTAGTCCAGCCAGCTCTCGAGCTGCTCGCGCTCGCCGCCGCTCGTCGGCTCGTCCATTCGGGTGATCTTCGGCGCGGTCCACGTCATGCCGGCATGATGCCTACGGCCTAGGACAATCTCGAACCGATTTCACCGGATCCGCCGGACGAGGTAGGAGAGGTGGTTTGCCGGGCTCGCCGCGCCGGAGCTAGGTTTCGGACCATGACCGAGACCTCTGGCGCGGCCCGGCTCAGTGTGGGTGACGCGGCTCCCGACTTCACGCTCCCGGACGCCGATGGCAAGGAGGTGTCGCTGGCGTCCTACCGGGGCCGTCGGGTGATCATCTACTTCTACCCGGCCGCGAGCACCCCCGGCTGCACCAAGCAGGCCTGCGACTTCCGGGACAGCCTGGCCCAGCTGAACGACGCCGGCCTCGACGTGCTCGGGATCTCCCCGGACAAGCCGGCCAAGCTGGTCAAGTTCCGGGACGCGGAAGGGCTGACCTTCCCCCTGCTGTCCGACCAGGACCGGTCCGTGCTCGCCGCCTACGGCGCCTACGGCGAGAAGACGCTCTACGGCAAGAAGACGGTCGGCGTCATCCGCTCGACGTTCGTCGTCGACGCCGCGGGAAAGATCGAGAAGGCGCTCTACAACGTCAAGGCGACCGGCCACGTCGCCAAGCTGATCCGCGACCTCGGCCTCGCCGCCGCCTGAGCGGCGCGGCCGGCGGACCAGCGCGCCCCGCGCGCGCCCAGACGTCCTAGGACGTCTGGGCGGCGGCGGTGACGGCCGGAGCCGTCTCGGTGTCGCCTGGTGTCACCGGGCGCAGGTTCAGGGCACCGAGGACCCGGGTCTCCCGCTCGTGCCGCAGGATGGACACCCCCGCGGGCTCCACGAGGAACCAGGCGCCGCTGGCGGGGCCGAGCCCCAGCCAACGGGCGATCAGCACCCGCGTCAGGTGGCCGTGGCCCACCAGGGCCACGTCGCCGTCGCGCAGCGCCGGGAGCGCCCGGGCGAGAGCCGCGTCGGCGCGGGCCGCGACCCGCGCGGCGCTCTCGCCGCCCGGGACGCGGCCGGTCCAGATCGTCCAGCCCGGCTGGTCCTCGCGGATCCGCGTGGTGGTGAGGCCCTCCAGGTCGCCGTAGTCCCATTCGGCGAGTTCTGGCCAGACCTCGCGGGCCGCGACGTCCAACGGCGGCGGGGTCGCCCCGTCGTCCTCGGCGCGCTGGGCCTGGGCCGGCCCGGGGCCCACCGGCGCGGCGCGCAGACCGGCGAGGTCGGCGGTCCGGATCGCGCGCAGCCGCGGGCTGGTCGCGACCAGCGCGAAGCGGAACTGCCGCAGCACCGGGCGCAGCGCGGCGGCCTGCCGCTCGCCCTCCGGGGTGAGCCCGATGTCGGTCCGCCCGGTGTGCCGACCGGACCGGCTCCAGGCGGTCTCGCCGTGCCGGACCAGCACCAAGCGGCCCGGTGGCGGGTGGTCGTGGAAGTCGAGGCTCATCCGGGCCGCCTGCCGGCGGCTTAGCCGCGCCGGCGCCGGCGGCGCCGCGTCGTCCGCGCGACGAGCAGCATGGTGGCGCCGGCGGCGAGCGCCACCCGTCCCCACCGCACCGTGCGCTTCGCCGGCCCGCCGCCCTGGCCGGCCGGCGCCGCCCCGCCCGCCGCGGCGGCGGGTGCCGGGACGGCGGTGACCGCGACGGCGCCGCGGCCCGCGGTGGGCGCCGCGCCCGCCAGCTCGACGGGGCGCGCGCCGTGGCCGACCCGGGCGCGCAGTTCGGCGGCCTTCGCGCGGACCTGCTCGCCAGCGCGCTCGGCGACCCGGCGAGGGCTGACGATCTCGGCGATGGCATCGATGGTCTCGGCCAGCTCGGCCCTGGTGTCCTCGATCTGGCGCTGGATGGTCGCTGGGTCCTGCGGCACCGATCTGACCTCTCGTCTTGCCGGGGCCGACGGCTGGTCCGCCGCGATGATCGCGCGCAGCCTGGGGCCGGAGCCAATGGAGCGCAGCCAGGAGAGCGCTGCCGGTCCAGTTCCAGAGTGCCAGAGCCAACAGCGCCTGACGAGCGGGAAACGGCCAGGACCGCGCGTCCGGGCCGGCGAGTCCACGCTGCTCGGGCGGCCGGCCGCGCGGAGCCCTGAACAAGATGGCTCCTGAGCGGGTGGCTCCTGAACGGGTGGGTGAGGTCAGTCCGGGCTCTTTCGCCCCGTTGAAACGGACCAATGGCCTCCGGACGTGGCAACTTCATGCCGGCATCCTTCGTTACGGTTACTGCTGGCCACGGGCCCGCACCGATGCGTACTGGCGGACCTGACCCGCCCCGCGCCTGTTCGTGCTCAGCACGGAGGATCATGGTCACGACCCGGCCGCCGTCGGCACCCGCCGACGGCCAGCGGCGCGCCCGAACACGCCCGCAGACCTCCCGGATCGGCTTCGCCGATCCGGCAGGAACCCCGGCGCGGCGCCGGCCGCGCCCCGGCGGGCCGCCAGGCCGCGCCCTCGGACCGCCGGCGGCGCTGGCCGCGCTGGCGCTGGCCGCGCTCGTCACCGGGACCGCGGCCTGCGGGGACGAAACCCCCGGGATGCGGGCGGCGCTGGCCGGCGGGCACCGGTCGGACGGCCTGCACGGGATCACCCCGGCGCGGCCGATGACGAAGCCCGCGCTCGACCTGACCGGGACGGACGGGCTGCCGTTCGACCTGCGGGCCAGGACCGCCGACCGGGTGGCGCTGCTCTACTTCGGCCGCACCCGCTGCCCGGACGTGTGCCCGGCGACGATGGCCGATCTCGCCGCGGCCCTGGGTGAGCTGGCGCCCGATGTCCGTGCCCACATCCGCGTGGTCTTCGTCAGCACCGACCCGGCGCGCGACACCCCGGCGGTGGTCTCCCGCTGGCTGCATCATTTCGACCCCGGCTTCGGGTTCTACGGCCTGACCGGCCCGTTCGACCGGGTTCAGGCGGAGGCGCGCGCGCTGGGGGTCGACGTCGAGGAGCCGGTCACGGGAACGGGCGGCCCGCTGGAGTCCGCGCACGGCGGCGAGGTGCTCGCGTTCGGCCGAGATGGCCGGCTGGCGCTGCGCTACCCGCCGGGTACCCAGATCACCGACTACATCCACGACCTTCCGGTCCTGGTGGCCGAGGGGGCGCCATGACGATGCAGCCGGCGACGGCCGGCCCGTCGCGGCCGGGTGCGACCCGGCCGCCGCTCGGCGCGCGGGCCTGGGTCCGGGTGGTCTCGACGCTGCTGCGGCTGGGGCTCGGGGTGGTGTGGCTGGTCGCCGGCGCGCTGAAGATCGGCGACCCGGACGGGATGGTCCGGACGGTGCGGGCGTTCCGGATCCTGCCGGAGGCGCTGGTCGAGCCGGTCGCCTACGCGGTGCCGTTCGTGGAGATCGTGCTGGGCGCGCTGCTCGTGCTCGGCCTGGCCGTCCGGGTGTGCGCGCTGCTGTCGGCGCTGATGCTCGCGGCGTACATCGCGGCGATCGCGTCCGCGGCGGCCCGAGGGCTGCGCATCGAGTGCGGCTGCTTCTCCTCCGGCGGCGAACTCGCGGCGGACGCGCCGACCCACTACACATCAGAGTTGGTGCGTGACAGCTTGCTGCTGGTGGCGAGCGGGCTGCTGGTCCGTTGGCCGGCCGGGTTCCTCGCGTTGGACCGCCTGCTGGACGGCCCCTCGCCGAGCCGGCGCCGCGCGCGGGCGCCGGAGGACTGGGACGACGCCGACGGGAACTGGGACGAGGCCGACGGGAACTGGGACGACACCTACGACGACACCTTTGTCGACGCGGACCGGCGGACGGGGCCCGCGTCGGGGCCGCGACGTGGAGACGGGCGGGACGAATGAGGCGCGACAGATGACCGCGGGCACGGGGCCGCGCGGGACGGGCCAGGGCACCGGGCCGGGGGCCGGCCGTGGGCGGGATCCGCGCGGCGGGGCGGGCGGGTCCCGGCGGCCCGGCTCGGGTCCGGGCGCGGGCGGGGGTGCGGGTGGGCGGGACCCACGCGCGGCGGCTCGCCGGGAGCGCGCCGCGGCGGCCAAGGCGGCGGCCGAGGCACGCGAGCGGCGCCGCCGGCGGCTGGTCGTGCTCGCCTCCGTGCTCGGCGCCGTGCTGGTCGCCGCCGTCATCGGGATCATCGTGCAGACCTCGCGCGAGGAGGACAAGCCGGTCGTGCTCCCGGCGGGCGCCACCGGCACCGACCACGGGATCGTCGTCGGCAACGCGAACGCCCCGGTGACGGTCGACCTCTACGAGGACTTCCAGTGCCCGGTCTGCGCCAGCTTCGAGTCCACCACCGGCCCGACGATCAGTTCCCTGGTCGACGAAGGCAAGATCAAGGTCGTCTACCACACGATGTCGTTCATCGGGCCCGACTCGGTCCGCGCCGCGAACGCCGCCGCCGCGGCGGCCCAGGAGGGGAAGTTCAAGGAGTTCCACTCGTTGCTGTTCGAGAACCAGTTCGAGCGGGAGAACTCCGGAGCGTTCACGAACGACCGCCTGATCGAGCTCGGCAAGAAGGTGGGGCTGACCTCACCGGCATTCGTCGACGCCGTCCGCTCCGGGAAGTACGACGGCTACGTCGCCGAGATCGACGACGCCGCCTCCAAACGGGGCGTGACCGGTACACCCACCGCCATGGTCAACGGCAAGACGCTCTCGAACGACCAGTTGCTGCCCGACGCGTTCAAGGACGCGGTGAACGCCGCTGGCTGAGGGGCCTGAACGGGCCGGCGCCCGGAGCGCGTCGGGACGCGACGCGAGATGCTGTCGGAAGGCTGTGCCGTCCGTCGGCGGCGCGTGTTCCGGAGGTATCCGGGCCGGACGAGTTCCGGCTGGCGGGAGTCTGGCTGGACGGCCGGGCCCGGCGCGGTCGGCTCCGGCTGACCTGGTCCGCCGGGCGCCCGCCCGCCGGCAGGCACACGCAGGCCCGTCTCAGCCCGGTCGCCGCTCCGCGCGCCACGCACGACGTCGGCGCGCCCACGGCGCCCTATCGACGACTCCGAGGAGTCCGCGTGACCGTGTCCAAGCTCGACGTGCGCACCGACGACGGTGTCATGGACGTATATCTGCACCTGCCGGCCGGCCACCAGGCCGAGTCCGGCGACGACCCGCTGCCGCTCGTCGTCATGTACCCCGACGCGTTCGGTGTCCGGCCCGCCACGTTGGCCATGGCCGACCGGCTCGCCGGGCTCGGCTATGCCGTCGCGCTGCCGAACGTCTTCTACCGCACCCCCGACGCAGGTCCGTTCGACGCGGCCACCGCCTTCAGCGACCCCGAGGCCAGGACGCGGCTGTTCGGCGTCATGGCGAAGGCAAACCCGACGGCGGTCATGGCCGACACCCGCGCGTTGCTCGCCGCGCTCGACGACGCGGCGGGAGTGAACACGGAACGGATCGGCGCCACCGGCTACTGCATGGGTGGCCGGCTCGCGTTCATCGCGGCCGGCACGTTCGGGGACAGGGTCGCCGCCGCGGCCTCGCACCACGGCGGCCGGCTCGCGGTCGAGGACGATCCGGACAGTCCCCACAAGCGGGCGGCGGACGTGCGTGCCCGGCTCTACTTCGGCGTCGCGGACCAGGACGGCTCCTGCACCCCGGAGGACCAGGCGCGCCTCGCCGCGGCGCTCGACGAGGCGAAGGTCGACTACCGGATCGAGCTCTACCCCGGCGCCCTGCACGGCTACGCGGTGTCGGACTTCCCCGTCTACGACGAGGCCGCCGCCGAACGCCACTGGGACCGGACCGCCGAGCTCTTCGCCGACGTCCTGAAGGCCGGGGCGGCGTGAGGGCTCGCCGCGGCGGGGGGCGTGGCCCGGGACCGCGGCCGCCCGCCCACCACCGGCGCGGGAGGGCGTGAGGCCCTGATCGTGGCTGGCGCCGGGGTGTCCGGCGCCTGTCCGGCACCAGCCGCGATCCCGCTGGGCGTCCGTCCCGGACAGGATCGCGCCTTGCGGGCCTCAGAGGTCGCCGCGGCGGCGTAGGGCGGTCAGGGCGATGACGCCGGGGACGACGGGCAGCCAGTAGCCGATCAGCCGGTAGACCAGCACGGCGGCGACCATCGGCCCGGCGGCCCCACCGGCGGCGGCCAGGCCGATCGCCAGCGCCGGCTCGATCGCGCCCACGTTGCCGGCGGTCGGGGCGGCGCCCGCTACCGCCGAGCCGACCAGATATACCGCCGCCACCGACAGCACGCCGACCTCGCCCCCGAACGCCCGGGCGCTCGCCGTCAGCGCGATCACCTGAGCCACCTTCGTCCCGGCGAGCGAGGTCGCGAGCACGCTCGCCCGGCCAGGGGAGCGGGCCAGCTCCCGCAGGTGGGTCCAGAAGGTCTTCAGGGGCCCGCGCAGCCGTTCCCGCACGCCACGGCGCGCGAGCGGCACGCCAACCGCGGCGGCGACGCCGGCGGCGGCGACGCAGGACGGCCCGAGACCGAGGCTGGTCACGGTGTCGCGCAGCGGCCCGGTCAGCGCGCTGGTGATCTGCGAGTCGCCGACCAGCGCGGCCACGAGGGCGATCGCGGCCAGGTGCACCAGCCCACAGACCACCTTGGTGGACGCGATCGTGGCGAGCCCCGCCGAGCGGGGCAGGCCCCGGCGTTCCAGGAACCGCAGGTTCACGGCGACCGCGCCGATGCCGGCCGGGATGATCCGGTTCGCGGCTGCCGCGGCGCACTGGACCGCGGTCGTCACACGGACGCCGAGCGGCAGCCCGCTGCCGGCGCGCAACGCGACGCCGTTGGTGACGTAGTACATCGTCGCCCCGAAGCCGCACAGTATGAGCCACGGCCAGTCCGGCGCCGGCACGTCGGCGAGCTGGCGCTCGACGTCGGAGCGGAACCGGAACGCGAGCATCGCCAGCGGGACGCCGAGGATCACGCCGAGCAGCAGCGTGCGCCGCCGTGGGAGGCGCGGCCGCGCGCGCAGCCGCGCGGTCAGGTCGAGGTCGACACAGTCCAGGGCGCGCCCCGCGGCACCGCGGGGACGGGCGGCGGCCCGGCGCCGGGGCGCCGGCAGCGTCACCGTGCCCCCGGCCCCGGTCGCGCCGCCCATGAGCGGGACGGCGAGGGCGCGCGGCATCGTGAGCCCGCTGGTCAGCATCGGCACGGCGGGCGAACCCAGGAAGACCGGGATGCTGGCCGGCCCGACGAGCGCCGGGACCGTGGCCGGACGGGTGAGCACCCGGATGGTGGGCGGGTTGGCGAGGATCGCGCGTGTCGGCCGGGTGGTGAGCGCGCGACGTCTGGAAGGACGGCCGCCCTGAGCCGCCCGCGGGCTGGTGCCGGTGGAGGGCGGCCCGTGGTCGGAAACGGGCGATGGCGGCCCCGCCGGTGAGGCGGGGCGCGCCGGCAACCCGGTCGGGTCCGATACCGGCGGCGTCCGAGTCTCGATGACTGGGCTCCCCTCGGGCAGGATGGTTGAGCGGAGTCAGACCGACTACTACCCGCTTTCGGTCCGCTCCGCCCGTCTCATTGTGCGCACGGCCGTGCGCGTTCGGCCATCCGCGGTCGACCGTCACCATCAGTCATCACGTCCGGCGGGTGACGGCGGTTCCCCGCCGGCCCGAACAGTCGACCACGGTAGGCGTTGTGACGTCATTGTGGGTCTGTCAGGCGACGGGTCACCCTGTCACCGGGTGTCTGGTCGACGTCCGACGGACGAAGGATCGGGGGTGGCCACGGTCGACCGGTGACCGACGGTCATGACTGGCGCGCCGACGGATACGTGCGGGCCTCGGCCACGAGGGCGCGAGGCGTCGCCGGCCGCGGGGGCTACCCACGGGGGCTACCAACGACCAGTTGACGTCGATGGGCTAGATGACGTCGATGCCATCGAGGATCGGGTCACGCCGGGTCATCCATTCCGGAGTGATGTCGTCGAGCGCGGGTGCCCCGGGACGCCGGGCCATCGGGTCGAGCGGGCGGCCGGTGGCCGGGTCGACGCTGTCCGGGTGGATCGAGCGGTGTGGTGGGGGCGGCGACGAGATCGAGCGGCTCTGGCCGCGCGGCGGCCCCGCGTGGGGGCGCAGCCGCGGGTCGATCGACCCGGGCAGCCCGCTGGCGCCGAGGACGCCCAGCGAGTCGGTCGGCCCGCCGGGGCCGCCAGGCCCGCCGGGTCCGGTGGGCCGGTGGGTCGGCGCCTGTCCGGGGTAGCCCGCGTCCGGGCGTGGCGCCGGAGCGGCCGGATAGCCGGCGGGCCGCTCCACGCGGCCGTGTCCGCCCGGAGCGCCGGGCATGCCCTGCCCCGGGCGGGGGGGTCCCGCGTTCGGCCCGGGCAGGGGGCCGGAGTGCGCCGCGGCCGGCCGCGCCCCCGGCGGCGCGGGCTGGCCAGGGCCGGCCAGCCCCGGCAGGCCGCCGGGCCCCGAGATGCCGGGTAGTGACGGCCCTGACGAGCCCGCCTGCGCGGGCGGCATCGGGCCGGGCGGGCCCGGACGCCGCGGCGCGCCCTGGGGCGGCTGGCCTGGCCCGGTGAACGGCCGTCCGGGCGGCGCGGTCTGCCCAGGCGGCTGCGGACGCGGCGGCCCGCCGGCCGGTGGTGCCTGGTCGCCCGGCCGGGCGGGTGGCCCGAAGCGCGGCCGCGTGCCGGGATTCCCCTCCGGCCCAGGGCGCGGGGCCGGGCCGGAGAACACGGAGTCGCCGCCCGCGGCCGGGAGCGGCGGAACCGGGACGGCCCCGGTCAGGCCCGGCGGCGGCAGGATCGGATTCGCCCCTGTCAGTCCGGGCGACCCGAAGCCGAGGCTGGCCGCGGTCGTCCCCGGGGGCGGGAACGCCGGGTTGGCGCCAGCCGCCTCGGGCGGCGGGAAATCCAGGTAACTTTCGCCCGGCGGAGGGATACGTGGCATCGGCCCGGTCGGCGGCGGCGGGAACGGCGGCGACAGATCAATGCCGCGCGCGGGCGAGGCTCCCGCCGGATCCGGGGTCCCTCCGCGATCGGCGGAGCCGCTCTGGGAGGTCTGCTGCGGGGCCCTCGGCGGTTGGCCCGTCATGGGCGGCGGCGCGGCCGGTGGCGGCGCGGCCGGCGGCGGTGGCACCGGCCGCGCGGGCGTCGAACTCAGCGCGGGGATGAGTACCGGCCGACTGGCCGTGGCCGCTGGCGCGGCGACCCGAGGCGGCATCACGGGTGGCTGCGCGACGGGCGGCGGCACGGCTGGCGCCGGTGGCGGCGCGACCGGTGGCTGTGGGACCGGTGGCTGTGGGACCGGTGGCTGTGGGGAGGACACCAGCGGGACGGCCCCGATGGGCCGCGCCGCCGGCGGCTCCGGCAGCGCGCCGGGAAGCAGGCGACCGTCCGGCCCGACCACCGGATGCCCGCCGGATGCCGCCGCCGGCCGCGCGGCTGGCGCGCCGCCCACGCCGGAGGCGGCCCGGGCGGGACGGGCCGCGCCGGGCAGCGCGCGCGGTTGCGCGATCTCCTGGTCGGCCGCCGGCAGCTCCGGCGGCAGGCCGGCGACGGCGACGACGGAGGCGCACGGCCAGAGCCGGTCGCAGCCGAGACAGACGTCGAACTCGTTGGGCTGATGGAGGTCGATGAGCGCGAGCAGGGAGCGGATGTGCTCGATAGTGCGCGGACCGGCGAGCACCGGACCGCTCCTGATCATGTCAAGTTCCGAGCACAGCCGACCGTAGTAACGCTCGACGTCGGAAACGCCCTGATCCTCCATTAATGCCAGCATGCACTATCAGGTCGGGCGCGGCTCAGGCGGCACCCGACTAGGGGCGGGAATGGCCCAGTGCGACCGTGTCACGCGGTCACGCGCGCTCGGGCCGGACCTCGTCGTTGCGGCGGACCTGGCGCATCAGGCCCTCCTGCAACCGGGCGAACTCCTCGATGTACGGGCTGTCCGCCGGGTTCGAGCCGGGCAGTTCCTTGCCGGGCGCGCCGCGGTCGAACACCGGCTCGAAGCCGGCATACTGGCCGCCGCCGGCCATCCGCTCGGGCTGGCCGTTGTCGAAGGACGGATAGTGGCTGCCGCCCTGGCCGCCGGGCGCGCCCCGGTCGCTCGGCGCCTCGTAGGCCGGGTAGTTGGAAGGTGGCGTGCTCGGCCGCTCGGGTGCCCCGTCGAACGACGGGTAGTGCGCGCCGTTCGGGGACTGGGCGCGGTCGGCCGCGGCGTCGTAGCCATACGGGGACGAGCCGTTGCTGGACGGCGCCGGGTTGATCGACAGCGGCGCCGAGCGCAGCGCCTCCGCGCCCGACTCCTGCTCACCCGACAGGAAGCCGTCAGACTGCGGGAAGATCCGAGCCGAGAGGCTGACCGACATCGGGTCGCTGCCGTAGGTGATCACATCGACCTGGTCGTCCGGGCCGATGCCGCCGTTGCGGGCGAGGTCGACGAACCGGAACAGATCGGCCCACCGCAGGCCGTCAAGGTCCACACTGATGCGGAGTGCCATATTGCGTCCCGTCCCGTGGTCTGCGTCTTGTGCCGGCGAAAGTTGACCTTCCGGTCAGCGAGCAGGAAGGGCCGGCCCGTCCGCGGGGTAGCTTCCCCGCGTTCCCGGGGTAGAACTGTCCAACTCCGGGTGATGGGCGGCAGCTTATAACGCGTTGGGGAGGCGTTCCCCATCCGGGGAGGTTGGTGGCCCCTACCAGCGAAGATCCGTCTGGCGGGGCGTTGCCGACCATTCTGCTGGCGAAGTCGGTGTAAGGGACCGGGGAGCGTCGGCCCGCGGCGGGGTAGTGTCGCGCGCGTGACCAGTGTTTCCGGCGGTGTCAACGGCATCGGCGGCACGGCCGGTGTCGATATTCGCGCCGGGGCGCTGCCGATCCGCCTCCTACATGATCGTGTTCTCGTCGAGCCGCGGGAGGACTCGATCGACCGGCGGTCGAAGGCCGGCATTGTGATTCCGCCCACCGCCAAGATGGGCAAGCGGCTGTCCTGGGCCGACGTCGTCGCCGTCGGGACCGCGGTGCGGACCATCCAGGTGGGCGACCGGGTGCTCTTCGACCCCGAGGACCGCGCCGAGGTCGAGCTGCATGGTTCCACCTACGTGCTGATGCGGGAACGCGACGTGCACGCGGTGGCGGCCGAACGCCTCGACGACGGACTGACTGGGCTCTACCTCTAGCGACACCTCTGGACCTCCGGCGACAGCGCTGGCGACGCCCGGCGTCGGCTCGCCTGCCCGGCGTCGGCTCGCGGCCCAGATGGCGGGGCGTGTTCGGCGGCTCCTCGGCCGCGCGGATCGACCCAGGCCCGTCGACGGGAGCCACCAGGCGCCCTTAGTCGTCGTAGCCCTCACGTACGGCGAAGCGCGTCAGCTCGACGCGGTTGCGCAACTGGAGCTTGCTCAGAACGTTGTGGACGTGGTTCTGCACGGTTCGCGGGGAGACGCCCAGGCGCTCGGCCACGTCCCGGGCGGACAGGCCCTTGGCGACGAGGCGGAGCACCTCCACCTCCCGGGCGGTCAGCCGCGGCGCGCCCGGCGGCTCGGGCCGCCGGGCGGCCCGGGACATCTCGCCGAGGACCAGCGCCGCGAGCCCCGCGCTGAACACCGGAACCCCGGCCGCCGTCCGGCGCACCGCGTCGACGAGCTCCTCCGGCCGGGCCGACTTCACCAGGTAGCCCGACGCGCCGGCCTTGACCGCGGCCAGCACGTCCGCCTGCTCCCCGGAGGCCGAGACCACCAGCACCGACCCGTCGAACGGCCCCTCGCCGAGCAGCGCCCGGATGACCTCGACGCCCGAGCCGTCGGGCAGCGAGAGGTCCAGCACGACCAGGTCCGGCCGGGTCGCGGCGACCACCCGCAGCGCCTGGGCGACCGACCCGGCCGTCCCGACGACCGGGAAGCCGGCCGCGTCGAGGTCGCGGCTGAGCGCGTCCCGCCACAGCGGGTGGTCGTCCACGACCACCACCCGGCGGGGCTGAACCGCGGGCGTCGCGTCATCGGGGGACACGCAGCTCCACCTCCGTACCCTGCCCGGCGCGGCCGAGCACGCTGACCTCGCCGCCCAGCTCGCGGATCCGGCCGCGTACGCAGACCGCGAGCCCCAGCCGGCCCCGCGCGGCGGCCTCCTCGACCCGCCCAGGCGGGATGCCGACCCCGTCGTCGCGGACCGTGACGACGACCTCGTCGCCGTCATCCTCCAGCAGGACCCAGGCGGACGCGCCGGGACCGGCGTGCCGGGCGACGTTGTCCAGCGCCGCCCGGACCGCCTCGACCACCTCGGCGACGTGGTTGGCGGGCAGCGTCACCGGGACGCCCGGCGTCGCGACGGTCACCGCCGGCAGCCGCGCCGGCGCCCCCTCACCCGGCGCCCCCTCACCCGGCGCCAGGTCGCCCGCCAGGTCGCCCGCCGGGGCGTGGGAGGCGGGCGGCTGGGCCGGCCGGCCCAACCGCAGCAGCGCCTCGGCGAGGTCGGTCCTGACGGGGCCGGCGCCGGCCGGTCCTCGGGAGCCGGGGTACGCGCCCAGGCCGGGTGGGCCGTCGTCGGCCGGGGCGCGCAGGAGGTCACGCAGCGCGGCCTCCTGCTCGGCAGCCAGCCGCGCCACCTCGGCCGACGGCAGTCCCCTCGGCGCCTCCCGGGCGATCAGCGCGAGCACCTGCAGCACGCCGTCATGCACGTCGCGGGCGAGCCGCGCGCGTTCGGCGTCACCGGCGCGCGCGGCCAGCACCTCGGCCAGCTGGGCCTGCGCCCGCAGCGCCGTGTCGCTCAGGTACCCGGTGACCGCGCCGGCGAGCAGCACCTGCGTCCACGTACGGACCAGCGAGTCCGTGACGGTGCCCCACTCAGGGAAGAAGGCGGCGCAGACCAGCAGCGCGCTCACGACCCCGCCCGCGGCGCGCCAGACGAGCGCCGCCGCGAACACCCCGCTCGTCGCCCACACCATCGGCACGGCGTGGCTCTCCCTGGGGCCGACGAGCCCGGCCGCCAGCACCGCGGCGACGCAGACCACGACGTCGGCGGACGTGAGCACCCGCAGGACACGCGGGCGGTCCGCCTCGACGGCGGGCACCAGCAGCGTCAGCGCCACCGACCAGACGACCATGGACACGACCAGCGCGACGCCGAGGGTGGGGCGATCGGCGCCGTCCAGTCGGGTGGCCGCCGCGACGGTCGCATAGCCAAGGGAGACGAGGCGGAAGACGGCCAGCGATCGCCAGAGGGCGCCCCGCACCCCGTCCGGCCCTCGCGCCCAACGAACGATCGCGCGAACGGCGCGGCCCCAACCGGCCGGCGCCGCGCGCCACGCCGCTCGGCGGCCTGGGCCGCGCGTGGCTTCGCCATTGTCGCGCGGCTCCGGCCGGGGCGCCGCCGAGGCATCGAGGAACATCGTCGCGGCTCTCTTCCGTCAGCGGCGCGGATGTTCCACCAGTCTGGCGCAACCGGGCCTTTCCGCCCTGAGCGTTCCTACTCATGGCAGATCGGACGTCGATACTCATGGCGGGCGGAGCGCGGGCTCGGACACTGGCCGCCATGACCAACAACGCGCCCACGTCCCGGGCGAGCACGGCGTTCTTCGTCCAGGCCATCCTCTCCTTCGGGGTGGCGCTCGGCGCCACCCTCGTCGCCGTCGCGTACATGCCCGTTGACGGCTGGATGCGTGGCCTCATGATCGTCGGGCTGCTGTACGTCGTCACGTCGACCTTCACGCTCTCCAAGTGCGTGCGTGACCAGCAGGAGGCGTCCAGCGTCGTCAGCCGCGTCGACCAGGCCCGGCTGGAGCGCCTGCTCGCCGAGTACGACCCTTTCGGTGGAGCCCCCGCCCCGCTCCCCGGAAAGGCCACGGCCTTCGCCACCGAACCACCGTCCTCGCGGACCCCGGCTCCCTGACGTGGCGACCGTGGCCCGGCCCGCCAGCCCACCCGTGGACCGGCGGGCCGGGCCCTGGCCTGCCCGGGCCGCGGATGTGGCCGGACAGACACGACGGAGACCACCTGGATGTTGGCCTGGGGCCGCGTCGGGCCCGTATCCTTCGCACCGACTTTGATGATCCAGGCGACGGCCGGCGGCCCGGTGTCCGCCGTCATCCAGCGGGGGACGCCCCGGGCGATGTGGCACCCGGGCCGTTCTGGTATCAATGCCCCGATTTCGGGTGATGGTGCCGGGTGGCCGTGCTGGTCGGCCCGGGCCGACCAGCCGGTTTCGGGCCACGTTGATGCCCGGAAATGGGGACATTCGGCGCCGGGGCGCTCCGGCGCCGGGGGCATTGCGTATTGTGACCATCCGATCTCGTTCGGGTATGGAGTTCGGTGCGCCGGGGCAGGCTGTTGCCGTCCTCGGAGGGCCGGTGACCATCCCGGCGGCCGCGGCCGGTGGGCCGCGGAACGTGGGAACGGGCGAGGACGGCGGCGGCAGCCGGCGGGACCGGGGACGGACCGCGCGGGCTGGCGAGCCGGGATGGGGCCGGTGCGGCTGGTGTGTCAGGGCCGGTTGACCGGCCAGTTGCGGACGGGAAGGACAAAGGAGAGGCATGGCTCGCGACTTCGACGCGCGGCGCGGCGTGGACGTGGACGACGACGAACTCCAGGAACAGAGCCTGGAGTCCCTGAAGGCGCAGCGGGTGGGCGCCGCCGCCGACCTGGGCGACGACGTGGACGCCCTCGAGACGGAGCTGGACCTGCCGGACGCCGAGGTGCGCGACGAGGAGCTCTCGCTGCGCGTGCTGCCGCGTCAGGCCGACGAGTTCACCTGCACGAGCTGCTTTCTCGTGCACCATCGCAGCCAGCTGGCCGACGTGCGCCGCACGGTCTGCTCCGACTGCGCGGCCTGAGCGGCCACAGCCGCGCGGGGCTTCGCCATCGTCGCGCGGCTGTGGCTGGCGCGGCCTGAGCGGCCTCCGCCGCGCGGGGCTTCGCCATCGTCGCGCGGCTGCGGCTGGCGCCGCCTGAGCGGCTCGCGATCACCGGCGCGCGACGGCACCCGCCGTCGGCGGCCGGCGCGCCTCGAGACCCGGCAACGGTAAAGAGACAGAGAGTGTTCCCCCAGCTACCGTACGTTGGGTGCTGGGGGGTGGTGGGATGCCGGGCGAGCGCGACGACGGCTCCGGGGGGCACGGCGGGTCACCGAGACGCGTTCCCCGGCGGCTTGGCGCCGCGAACCGTCGAGGATCGGCGGGGCGGCCCCGGCGCGGCCCCGCCCGGTCGGAGGCCGGGCGGGGAAGCTCGCTGACCCGGTTCACCCAGCCGACGGCCACGCGGTCCCCCAAGACCGTCGCGCGGCAGGAGCCGGACCGGCCCACCCCGCCACCACTGCGCTGCCGGCTCGCGCCGCCCGCGCTGCCCGTTCCGCACCTGCCCCGACCGCGGCTGTGGGAACTGCTCGACGCCGCCACCACGCGAGCACTGACAATCGTGCGTGGCCCGGCGGGCTGCGGCAAGACCGCGCTGCTCGCCTCCTGGTACCTGGCCCGCCGCGACACCATCCCCCTGGTCTGGCTGCAGGTGGACCCGGGGTCGGGCGTGGAGGCCGACCCGGCCTCCACGCCCCGGGCGCCGTTCTGGGAGCACCTGCTCGCCGCGCTGCGGGCTCACCCCGAGATCACGGCCGACGGGGCGCTGGACCGGCTCCACCCGCCGGCTCCGGGAGCCGCTCCCGACCGGTTCTGCCGCGAGCTGCTGGGCGCCCTGTCCGGGGGATGCCCTCGCCCGCTGGTCCTCGTCGTCGACGACGTCGAGCTGACGCGGGACCCAGCCGACGTCGCCGGCCTGGAACTGCTCGCCACAGGCGCCGCCGGCCTGCGGCTGGTGCTCTCCGGCCGCCGGGTGCCGGTCGCCGCGCACCGGGCACGCGCCGCGGGCCAGCTCACCGAGATCGGTCCCGACCTGCTCGCCTTCGACGCGGAGGAGGCCGGGCGGCTGATGACCGCGCTGCGGGCACCGGCCGCCGCGGGCGCCGGACTGCTCGCGGCCACCCGGGGCTGGGCCGCCGGGCTGCGGCTGGCCGCCGCCGGGCTCGCGGCCGTTCCTGACGGCGGCGGCTCTCGTGGCGGTGGCCCGGGCCTGGCTGGCCTGGCCGCGTCGGTCGGCGTCGCCGGTCCCGGGGGGGGGGGGGGGGGGGCCCGGCGCGCCCGCGCCCCCCCCCCCCCCGGGGGGGGGGGGGGCGGCGCGGCCGGGCTGTACCGGCAGGTCGCGGGGCACCTGGCCGAGGCTGGCGAGCCGCTCGCCCCGCGGGCGCCC
>NZ_JADWYU010000135.1:0-22400 GCF_016786325.1 Frankia nepalensis
ACCAGACCGACAGCCACGACGCCCGGCAGCCCGCCGGCGCGTAACAACTCAGCCTCCACCAAACCCGGCGCTTGACAGTCCTTCTTCACCGTCCACACCACCTGGTCGCCGCCGGCCGCGACGGCGGTCACATTGTCTTCTGGTGGATGGTCTTCTAACGGATGCGGAAGACCGGGCCGCGGGGGGTGAAGGGCAGGTTGGCGCCGGTGGGGATGAGGTAGGCGTGGGAGCGGCGGAGGCGTAGGACGTCGCACACGCCGTCGGTGATGACGAGGACGGGTGCGTCGGCGGGGAAGTCGGCGGCGCGGTCGAGGGCGCCCAGGCCGGGTTGGAGCCGGGTGCCGCCGCGGCCGCGGATCCTGACGCGGCCGGCGATGTCGGTGGGGGCGAGGTAGCCGGCGTCGTAGGCGGCGGCGTCGCAGAAGACGACGCGGGCGGCGGGGACGTCGCGGGCGGTGGCGTAGGAGGCGATCGCGCCCAGCGCCTTGCCGAGCAGTTCGGCGTTCATCGATCCGGAGGTGTCGAGGACGACGCCGAAGGTGCGGCGGACGACGGTCTCGTCGGCGTGCCGGTAGCCGGGGCGGGGGATGTCGGGGGTCGCGGCCTGGCGGCGCGAGGGGCGGGCGTAGGAGCGGGTCGCCTCGAGAGCGGGGAAGTGTTCGTCGAACCAGCGGGCGAGTGCCACGTCCCAGGGGATGGGCGGGTGTGCCAGCGCGCGGATCTCGGCGACCAGGCCGGTGGGTAGCAGTCCCCGGCCGGCGGACAGGTGGGCCGCGAGGCCGGAGGTCAGGGAGCGGCGCAGCAGCTCGTCGAGGTCGACGGCCCGGTCGGCCGGGGCGGGCCGGCCCGGCGCGGGGCCGACCATGTCTCCGCCGACGTCCTGGCCGATGCGATGCCCGCCGCTTCCGGCCGCGGCCGGGTGAACCGTCCGGCGCTGGCTGGCCGTGCGCCGGCCGGGGGCGGCGTGGGTGGTGGTGGCGTTGGTGGTGATGCCGCTGGCGGTGCGGCGCGCGTGGCCGCGCAGGGTGGTGAGTTTGCGGTAGCGGCGGGCTTCGACGGCGATCCGGTCGTAGACCGTCTCGGCGCTCAGGCCGGCGAGTTTCGGGTCGTGCAGCGTGCCGTCGGGGAGTTCGCCGACGGCCATCTCGACGAGCCAGCCGTTGATGACGAAGTCGCAGGCGAGATTCCACAGGTAGGGGTCCCGGCCGCCGGCGCGGGCTGGGTGCGCGAGCGCGGCGTGCAGCGCCTCGTGGGCGAGGACGAATCGCCATTCGGCGCCGGTCAGCTGCGCGAGTGGGTTGACGTAGACCTCGCCGGCCTCGACGGAGACCGCGGCGATCGCGATATCCCAGCCGTGGGCGAGTTCGGCGTCGGCGACCAGGGTGAGGGTGCAGAACACGGCACCGAGCAGCGGGTACGACGAGATGAACCAGCGGCGGGCGGCCTCCCAGGGGTGCATCGCGGCTGTGTCGGTGTCGAGGCTGGCGCGCCGCCCGCCGGCGACGTCGATCGCCGCGCCGACCGCCGCGGTGAGGCCGGCGGCGAACCGGGCGGTGAAGTCGGTCGGGGTGTGCCAGGCCGGGCCGGGTGGCGCGGCGCGCAGATCGGGCAGGTGCGCGGCGACGCCTTCGCCGCGCCACTGGTCAGGAACACCGGAGCGGCGCCATTGCCGGGCGAGGGACGCCTCGTCGGCCGGCGGGTAGTCACCGGCGGCGGGACCGGCCAGCGGGCCGGCCGGGCGGCGGCCGAGGCGCAGCGTGGTCAGGAACCGGTTGACCGCGACGTCGCAGGCGGCCAGATGCGCCACGTCCAGCGTGTCGCCTCCGGTGACGGCCGGGTCGGTGTGGGCGAAGCCGAGGTGCAGCAGCAGGTGGGCGAACACCCACGTCCACTCGTCCGGGTCGGCGAGCCGGGTCGGATGGGCGTGGATCTGCCCGTTCGACCAGACGACCGCCCAGCCGTCCGCCGGCACCAGCCCAACATCGGCGCGGTTGGGGGACGAGACGGCGAGCGGCCGGAACAGCGGGTGCCGGTCGAGACGGTGCCATCCTTCGGCGACGGCGGCCGCGGCCAGCCGGCCCCGGCTGGTCGCCGCCCCGCCGCGCCGGCCCGTGCTCCGGGCCATCAGGATGCCCGGGCCGCGACGAGGCGTGGCAGGTCGCGGACCGTCTCGGTGAGAAACCAGCTGGGCAGGACCGGATTGCCGTCGTCGTCGCCGGCGAGCACGAGCTGCGCGATCTCGGCGGAGATCTCGGCCAGTTCGACGAGCAGCGCCTTGGCCCGCACCGCGAGACGCACCGCGGTCGGCGGGGCGCCGACACGGCTGGCGGGCAGCTCCTTGACGAGGCGGGCACGCAGGCTCATCGCGAGGAAATGCAGCAGGTCGCCGTCACCGGGGCCCGCCGGCCAGCGCAGGTCGCCGGCGAGGATCGCGTCCAGGTCGTAGGCGTGTTCCCGGATCCGGACGAACGCCTGGAAGCTTGCCGCGTGCTCGGCCGAGACGCAGCCGTGGGCGAGCATGCCGACCTGCTCGTAGCTGATCCGCGGCCCCCAGGCATGCAACACGTCGGACAGGGCGTGCCACGAGCGTGGGGTCGAGAACGGCTGCTCGGTCTTCGGAGGCGCCACCCACAGGTGGTCCGGCCGGTTGCGGACGTAGTCGACGACGTGCGGGTGGATGCCGGCGCCGGCGGCCCAGCGCAGCCAGTCCGACGCGGAGGCGCGCAGATGGACGTGCACGAACCGGTTCGCCAGCGCCGAGCTCATCGGGTGCACGATCGCCTGGTCGGCCGCCCGGTTCCCCGCGGCGATGACCACCGACCCGGCGGGCAGTTCGTAGCCGCCGAGCCGGCGGTTGAGAACCAGGGAGTAGAACGCCTTCTGGACCTCGGTGCTCGACCCGTTGAGCTCGTCGAGGAACAGCACATAGGCGCTGTCACGGGCGATCATCTCCGGCGGGGCGAACCGTGACCGGTCCGTTCCGTCCGGGCCGGTCACGATCCGCGGCACGCCAATCAGGTCCTCCGGCGCGAGCTGGGTACCCAGCAGGGTCACACAGTCCATCCCGACCGCGGCGGCGAACTCCTCCACCAGGCTCGACTTCCCGATTCCCGGCGCGCCCCAGACATGCACCGGCCGCACCGTCGCCACCCGCAGCAACACCTCCGGCAACTGCGCCGGCGTGATCGTGACAACGGGCTGCAAACCAAACCTCCAAAAGGGCATGCGGCAGGAACGGGAAGGGCATTCACGAACGCGCCGGACTGACTGCCGGCGGTTCGGCCTCACCGGCCAATCGCGACGATATCGATCCAGGCCGATCAGATCACCCGGTTTTTCACGGCCGAGGCTGACCGTGCGCCCGGCCGCCGGGCGTCAGGGCGCCCAGGTCACCGCTCCGGGACGGTCTCGGGCGGACTGGCTGCCTCGCCGATACGGCGTCCAGCCGCGCATCGCGACCGCGCGGACACCTGAAGTGCGGCGCGGCACCAGGCTTCACCTACACGGCCGACGTGGCATGGATCCGACCGCACGCTGCCGAAATCGTGGCCAAAGTAGGCTGGCCCGCGAAGGAGGTGTTCTGGTGAAATTGGTGCGCCTGGCTGCTGGAGGCGCCGACAGGGTGCTCGCGGTTGTTCGTCTCGCGAGCGGGGAAGTGGTCGATGTCGTGTTCACCGTGACTAGCGCTTTTCTTTCCGGGTCGGACCCGAAACTCATCTCCGTGGCGAACCCGGAACCGTATGTCTTCGGCCGCGAGTCGATGTCCGCGCACGACGTCCATGTGATCGTCGCCGCCGTCCTGGCATTTGCCCACGTCGCGGCGGAGCCGGGTGTCGATACCCAGGGGGAGCGGGAGGAGAGCGGGCCCGACGCGGTGGGTGACCGATGACGGGCCAGGCTGACTGTGGTGCCGGCGCCCTGATGAGCACGCCACGGGACGTCCTCGGCTTGCTGCCTGCCGCGGATCGTCCGCGCGGAAAATATTCGAGGCGGATATCTGTCTCCACGGCGCGGAGCATCGCTCGACGTGACCTTGCCTGGCGAGCTGGGCGCCCGTCAGCCGGGCTCGGCGCCGCCCGCGTCGGCGTCGACTCCCGACGCCGGGGTACGGACAGGTATGTCCGGCGGCCCGCGGCGGGACGGAGGGCGAGGACCTGACGTCACCCGCTGGACGGCGGCGGGGCTACGAGGCTGCGCGGACACCGTGCGGCATGCGCGGGCTCATCGACGTCCCAGGAGTTGATCAGCGTATGGACGGCATCGCGGAAGTCGGGGTCACCGGTCTCGCGGTCATGGGCAGCAACCTGGCCCGTAACCTCGCCCGACACGGCCATCGGGTGGCGGTCCATAACCGGACTGCCGTACGTACCCGCGCGCTCGTCGACCAGTTCGGCGGCGAGGGGACGTTCCTGCCCGCCGAGTCGCCAGGTGACCTGGTCCGTTCCCTGGAACGCCCCCGCCGGCTGATCGTCATGGTCAAGGCCGGCGCCGCGACCGATGCCGTGATCGACGAGTTCGCCCCGCTTCTCGAGCCCGGCGACATGCTCGTCGACGGGGGCAACGCGCACTTCCTCGACACCCGTCGCCGGGAGGCGGCCCTGCGGGCGCGCGGCCTGCACTTCGTGGGCACCGGGATCTCCGGCGGCGAGGAAGGCGCGCTGCACGGGCCGAGCATCATGCCGGGCGGCTCGGATGAGTCGTACCAGGCGCTCGGCCCGCTGCTGGAAGACATCGCGGCCAAAGCCCCGGACGGCAGCCCGTGCTGCGCGCACCTCGGCCCCGACGGCGCCGGGCATTTCGTCAAGATGGTGCACAACGGCATCGAGTACGCGGACATGCAGCTCATCGCCGAGTCGTACGACCTGCTGCGGCACGTCGCGGGCCTTGAGCCGGCCGAGATCGCCGAGACCTTCCGCGCGTGGAACACCGGCCGGCTTGACTCCTACCTGATCGAGATCACCGCCGAGGTGCTGGCGCATACCGACGCGGCGACCGGCCGACCGTTCGTCGACGTCGTCGCCGACCAGGCCGAGCAGAAGGGCACCGGGCGCTGGACCGTGCAGACCGCGCTCGATCTCGGTGTACCGGTCTCGGGAATCGCGGAAGCCGTCTTGGCCCGCTCGATGTCGGGGCACCTGGACCTTCGCGCCGCGGCCCACGGTCTGGCCCGGCGCAAGCGGGCCACCCCGAGCCGGCAGAGCACGAGCGGGTTCGCCGACCAGGTCGAGCAGGCGCTCTACGCATCCAAGATCGTCGCCTACGCGCAAGGATGGAACATGCTCCAGGCGGGCGGCGCGGCCTACGACTGGAACATCGAACTCGGCACCGTCGCGGCGATCTGGCGCGGCGGGTGCATCATCCGCGCGGCTTTCCTCGACCGCATCCGGTCCGCCTACGAGCGCGACCCCGACCTGCCCATGCTCCTCACCGACCCGTCGTTCGCCGAGGAGCTCGACGGCGCACAGGACGACTGGCGGGCGGTCATCACGGAGGCCGTCGGTGCCGGCGTCCCCGTCCCGGGCTTCTCCGCGGCGCTCGCCTACCTGGACGGCCTGCGCGCCGACCGACTGCCCGCGGCACTGATCCAGGCGCAACGGGACTTCTTCGGCGCCCACACCTATCGGCGAACCGACCGCGACGGCGTATTTCACACGCTGTGGGCCGGGGACCGCTCACAGATCAACGCCAACTGACGGCCCGACCGCCCGGCCCTCATCGTGGCGCCGGCTCGGCGCGCGTCGCCAGGTTCGGCGACGACGTCGGCCACCCGAGCCGTTCGGCATGTCCCGCCGAATCTCGACCGGATTCTCCGGCAGTCGCTTCGCGGGGCCCGACGGCCAGCGACCTTTGTCGCCGGCCCGCCCCCCAGCCCCGCCCTGACCACCCGCGGCGTCGCGAACTGGAGATCGTCAGGAGAGGCCGGGAACGAGGAACTCCTCGACGAAGCGGCGGACCGATGAGGGGTCGTCGGCGTCGACCGCGTCGCCCGGCGTCGTCACCAGGGATATGACCACGCGGATGACCCATTCGGCCGCGCGCGCGATGTCGAGGTCGGCGCGTACCTCGCCGCGTTCGCGCGCCGCTTCGAGGTAGGGGTGCCAGAACACGGCCATGCCGGGAACGGCCTGACGCAGCCCGGCTCCCAGGACCGCGGCGCATGCATCTGGTTCGCTGACCCTGAGCCGCAGGACCAGCGCGTCGGGTTCCTGCCGCCGCGAGTAGCGGACCGCCTCGGCGACCTGGGCGGCCAGTCCTTCCTTCGCGGAGACGAGCGCGCGGGCACCGGCCCAGAACTGTTCGTCCTGCCGGATCAGGGCCGCGCCGAGCAGCGAGGCCTTGTCGGGGTAGTGGCGGTAGAGCCAGGCCCGTGACAGTCCGGCCTCGTCGGCCACCCGCACCATCGTCGTACGCCGGATCCCGACATCCCGCAGGCACCGGACCGCGGCGTCCAGGAAGAGGGTCCGCACCGAGGCCGGCGGGTCCGAGGCCGACGAGGCGGCGCTGATCATCGGATCACGAAGTCCTTGAGGTCGGGCGCGGCCGTCCAGGCCCAGTAGTCGACGACCCGCCAGGGGCTGACGCCGTGGATCTCGCCCTGGGAGTTCTTGAAGTAGGAGTGCCTGATCGACGGCTGCGACCACACCAGTGTCGCGATCTCCCGCTGGGTGCGCTCGTGCCAGTCGTCATAGCGTTCCTGGCGCGGCTCCATCGACACCCGGCCGCCGCTGATGAGCTCGTCGAGGCACCGCGAGATGTACCGCATCTGGCACTCGGAATGGAAGATCAGGCTCGCGCCGTGCGCGAGGTGCGTGCCAGGCCCGTACATCAGGAACAGGTTCGGGAATCCCGGCACGGTGATGCCGAGGTAGGCCGCCGGTCGCTCGCCCCAGAGCTCGCGCAGGTCGAGCCCGTCGCGGCCGGTGATCCGCATGGGCGCGAGCACCTCGGTCATCTGGAAGCCGGTGGCGAACACGAGAACGTCGGCGGGATGGCGCCGCCCGTCGACGGTCACGACGGCGTCCGTCTCGATGTGGTCGATGCCCGTCCGGACGAGCTCGACGTTGTCGCGGCGCAGCGTGCGTAACCAGCTGCCGTCGTCCTGCAGCGTGCGCTTGCCGGTCGCCGGGTAGTCCGGCACGACCTTCGCGATCAGCTCCTCGTCGCCACCGCACTGGCTGACGATCACGTCGGTGAACATCTGCCGGACGAACTCGTTGCGCGCGCTGATCGCGACCTGCTGGTCGGGATAGGCGGGATCGACGCGCGCGCCCTCCAGCCCGGTGTCACAGCCCGGCCACAGGATCAGGAAGCGGTACCAACGGCCGTAGAACGGCAGGTGCCGCAGCGCCCAGCGGACACCGGGACCGACCTTGGCGTGGTAGTTCGGGTTGGAGAACATCCACTGCGCGGTGCGCTGGAAGACGGTGAGCCGCGAGACGTCGGGCGCGATCGCCGGCGCGATCTGGAAGCCGCTGGCCCCGGCACCGATCATCGCCACCCGGCGGCCGGCCAGGTCGACGCCATGATCCCACCGCGCGGAGTGGAACGCGGGGCCGGTGAAGTCCTCGCGGCCGGGGATGTCCGGCATCTTCGGCCGGTTGAGCTGACCGACCGCCGAGATGACCGCGCGGGCGGTCAGGATGCTCTCGGTGCCGTCGTCTTCCCGGCAGCGGACCGACCACGTGCCGTCCTCGTCGTTCCAGTCGGCTCCGAGCACCTCGGTCCGCCATCGGACGTGCGGGGCGATGCCGCGCGAGTTCAGGACGTCTTCGAAGTAGCGCTGCAGCTCCGGCTGCTGGGCGAAGAACTCGGTCCAGTGGTCGCTCGGCTCGAAGCTGTAGCAGTAGAAGTGGTTGCCGACGTCGACCCGCGCGCCCGGGTAGGAGTTCTCCCACCATGTTCCGCCGACGCCGGCGTTCTTCTCGACGATGGTGAACGGGATGCCGGCTTCCTTCAGCCGGATGCCCGCGAGCAGACCGGACTGGCCGCAGCCGATGACCACGACGGGGAACCCGGCCCGGTCGGCCGGCGACGACCTCGGCGTGACCCGGCGGCCATCCGTGCCCGTCAGCTCCATCTCCTCGAGCAGCATCGGCACGTATTCCGGCGAGACCTCGCCGCAGACCAGCCACTCCATCATCTCGTGGACCTCGTCGCCGGAAAGCGGCCTCGGGTCCGGGCACCCGGCGTCGCGGTAGGCCCGGACGACCTCGAGCGCGAGCGCGCGGACCTCGGCCTTGTCCGGCTC
Source organism: Frankia nepalensis (assembly GCF_016786325.1). Classification (GTDB taxonomy): domain Bacteria; phylum Actinomycetota; class Actinomycetes; order Frankiales; family Frankiaceae; genus Pseudofrankia; species Pseudofrankia nepalensis. Next base: position 8,249 of record NZ_JADWYU010000135.1, read on the forward strand.
GGACATGAAGCCCTGGACCTCGTTGAGGAACAGGCCCGCCGGCCTCAGCCGGCCGCGGATCAGCCCAAGATCCCCGGTCATGTGGACCATCGACATCATGAGGGTCGGGATGCTCACGTCGAGCAGCGCCGCGGCGATCTCGTCGTCGGAGGTGGTGAAGACCTCGCCAGCGTGACGATTGCGCATAAGGTATACAGTAGTGCACAGTATTTACATTGTGTCTACTGTCGCCAGTGGCGAGGGGGGACCGTGCGCCAGGTCCTTGTGGAGGGCGCCGCGAAGGTCCGGGTGGTCGCGGCGCCTGATCCCGTCGGGTCGCGGCGCGCCGGCGACCGCGTCAAGGCGCTGATGCGGCCGTGACCGGCGTGGTCGTCACCGGCGGCGCCTCGGGTATCGGCCGGGCCTGCGCGCAGGCGCTGATCGACGACGGCCGGTCCGTCGCGCTGTGGGACGTGAGCGAGTCGGTCACCGACGTCGCCGCCTCGTTGGGGATGAGCGCCGTCGTCGTGGACGTCACCGACGCGGCGGCGGTGGCGGCGGCGGTCGACGCGTCGGTGGCGGCGCTCGGGGGAGTCGACGGGCTGGTCCACGCGGCCGGGGTCGTGAGCGTCGACCCGATCGGCGCGCTGAGCGCCGAGCTGTGGGACAAGGTCCTCGACGTCAACCTGCGCGCCCATGCGCTGATCAGCCAGGCGCTCCTGCCGTCGCTGCGCGAAGCCGCCGGCGCCGCGATCGTCGGGATCAGCTCGATCGAGGGTCTCCAGGGCAACGGCGCGATTCCGGCCTACTGCGCGTCGAAGGCCGGCCTGCTCGGACTCACCCGCTCGATGGCCCACCAGCTCGCCGCCGACGGCATCCGGGTCAACGCCATCTGCCCGGGGTACATCGAGACTCCCATGATCGCCCCGGCGCTCGGCGTTCCCGACCTGCGGACGAAGTTCGAGAAGAGGTCCCCGCTCGGGCGGCTCGGCCAGCCGGCGGACGTCGCGAACGCCGCGGTCTTCCTGCTGGGCCCCAAGGCCGCGTTCATCACCGGCGCCTACCTGGTCGTCGATGGCGGCGCGACCGCGGTCGACCCCGTCTGACCGGCGCGCCGAGCGTCTCACCACGCAACCGCCGCGGGGGCGGGCGTGTCCTCGGCGTGCCCCTGCACCCACACGCGACGCGCCGCGCTCGTCGGCGCGCGTGACCGAGTGGGGGACCCCGCTGGCGACGTCTGCTCGACCCTTGACCACCTGCGCCGACTGGAGTGGTTCAGCTGGTCTCGCGGCGCACGAGGGTGGGTTTCGGCCGGGTGCGGGAAGCGGGCAGGGGGCGGCGGTCGATCCGGTGTAGCGCGAATTCGGCGAAACCGCGTCCAAGGGCGGCCGTGTCGATCCGGACGGTGGACAGCGCGGGCACGAACATCGTCGCGATCGGGGCGTCGTCGTGGCCGACCACGGCGAGATCCGCCGGCATCCGCAGGCCGGCGCGGACCGCGGCGCTGGCGACCGCGGCGGCGACGTCGTCGTTGACGGCGATGACGCCGGTGATGCCGGCGTCGAGCCATCGGCGCACCACGCGGTCGGCGGAGCCGTCGTGGTAGTCGATGTGCTGTAGGTCGAGCGCCGACAGGCCCAGGGAGCGGGCTCGGTCATGCGCGGCCTGGTGCCGCGCGGCGGCCAACGAGGCCATGCGTGGCTCGGGGAAGGCGGCGAACACCAGGTTGCGGTGGCCGCGTTCGTGCAGGTGGTCGACCTGGAGTTCCGGTCCGGCGCTGGTCGCCAGTGAGACGTCGGGGAGGTCCGGGCGGTTGGGTTCCGGGTAGATCTCCCTGACTCCGCAGGCGAGCATGGACGCGACGTCGGGTGGGCTGAACGGGACGGGACTGACCACGAGGTCGGGGCTGAGCGCTTCCCACAGTGGCCGGGCCGCCTGGGCTGGGTGGCTGGTGTAGGTCACCAGTGAGTACCCGGCCTTGTCCAGCGCGAGAGCGGCCTCGTCCAGGTAGTCGCGCAGCCGGTACTCCACCGGCCAGTCGGGCAGTACCAGCAGGATGATCCGGCTGCGTCCGCTGGCGAGGGCGCGCGCGGCGCTGTTCGGTCGGTAGCCGAGGTGTTCGGCGGCGCGTAGCACCCGTTCGCGGGTGTTCGCCGGGATGGTCTGGCCTGGGGTGTTGTTCAGGACGAACCCGACGGTCGCCCGCGACACTCCCGCTTCTCGGGCGACGTCCAGGGCGGTCACCCGCCGACCGGTGGTCGACTCCGGCACGGCCACCGCCTCGCCCTCCCGTCACATGGGTCCGAAACAAGCCGGACTTGTGCGCGCTAGTTGCTGATGCTAGCTTACCTCCCACGTCACTAGCGCCCGCTAGTGACGCCGGGCACGGGACGGGTCGTCCCGCTGGGCCCGCTTGTTCATGTCCCACGCCCGCCGCGGGCCCGCCTGCCATCGGCTGTCACCTCGGGTGACGGCCGAGCTTGGCCACGACCAGGAGAGCTCGATTGATCCGTAGATCGTTCAACGATGGCTGGTCGTACCGCCGCAAGCCCGACGCGTTCCAGGCCCTGCTCGGCCGGGCGAACGAGGGCTGGGAGCCGGTCCGGCTGCCGCATGACGCGATGGTGTGCCGTGAGCGGGACGGTTCCGATCCGGAGGCGGGCCACCGGGGCTACTTCCCGGCAGATGGCTACGAGTACGGGAAGACGTTCTTCGTGCCGGAGGAGTACCGGCAGCGTCGGGTCACGCTGGAGTTCGAGGGCGTCTACCGCCATGCCCGCGTCTACCTCAACGGGGACCTCGCGAGGCAGCGCGCCCATGGCTACTCCAACTTCTACGTGCGCGCCGATCATCTGCTGCGGTACGGCGTGGACAACGAGGTCCGGGTGGAGGCGCGCAGCCAGGACGACACCCGCTGGTACACCGGCGGTGGCATCTACCGTGGCGTGAGCATCGTCGTCGGCGGGCTGCTGCACGTGGCGCTCGACGGTGTGCGGATCACGACGCCGGTCATCGACGACGACGTGGCTGTCGTGGCCGTGGCGACCGAGATCCAGAACGAGTCGGCGGTGACTCGGACCGTCGAGGTGGCCACCGAGATCGTGGACGCCAACGGCGAGATCCTCGCCAGGGACGCCGCGCCGGTCACCGTGTTCCCCGGCGACGAGGCCGTCCTTCGCCAGCGGCTGGTCGTCGTCGAGCCCCGGCTGTGGGGCGTGGACCATCCCTACCTGCACACCTGCCGGACGTCGGTCACGGCCGACGGCGAACGGCTCGACGAGCAGACGACGCACTTCGGCATCCGCTCGATGACCGTCGATCCCCGCCGGGGCCTGCGGATCAACGGCGAGACGGTCAAGCTGCGCGGGGCCTGCATCCACCATGACAACGGCGTGCTCGGCGCGGCCACCATCGACCGGGCCGAGCGGCGTCGGGTGGAGATCCTCAAGCAGGCCGGCTTCAACGCGATCCGTAGCGCCCACAACCCGGTCAGCAAGGCGCTGCTCGACGCCTGCGACCAGCTCGGCATGCTCGTGATGGACGAGCTGTCCGACGTCTGGACCCGGTCGAAGTCCTCGCACGACTACGCCGACGATTTCGCCAGTTGGTGGGAGTCGGACGTGCGCGCGATGGTCGCCAAGGACTTCAACCATCCCTGCGTCGTCTTCTACTCCATCGGCAACGAGATTCCCGAGATCGGCGGCCCCGGCGGCGCCGTGCTCAGCCGCCGGCTCGCCGAGAAGGTCCGCGCACTCGACGACACACGGCTCGTCACCAACGCCGTCAACGGACTGTTCGCCGGCGGGCCGGAGCTGCTCGCTCCCCTCGCCGCTGGAAGCGCTCGGCTAGAGAACGCGGAGGCGGAGGACGGCGCGGCCGGCGCCCCGGCGGAGGCGGGTGGTGCCGAGAACCTTGATGTGAACGCGGCCATGACCCGTTTCCGCGAGTTCATGCCGCTCCTGATGACCTCGGAGCTGGTCACCGCGCGGACCGCGGAGGCGATGGCGTACCTGGATGTCGCCGGCTACAACTATCTCGACTCCCGGTACGAGCTGGACCGGACGCTGTTTCCCAACCGGGTGATTGTCGGCACCGAGACGTATCCCACCGACATCGACCGCAACTGGCGGCTCGTCCAGGACAGCAGCCATGTCATCGGTGACTTCACCTGGACCGGCTGGGACTACCTGGGAGAACCGGGAATCGGCCGGATCGAATACCAGAGCGATCCGGAGACGCTGGCCGCCACCATGCCGGGCTATCAGGGCCCCTTCCCCTGGCTGGCGGCGTGGTGCGGTGACATCGACATCACCGGCCACCGCCGACCGGCCTCCTACTACCGGGAGATCGTCTTCGGCTTGCGGAGCGAGCCCTACCTCGCTGTCCATCGCCCCGAGCGGTACGGCGAGCCGGTCCGGCTGGCGACGTGGTGGTCGTGGAGCGACTCCATCTCCAGCTGGAGCTGGGACGGCCACGAGGACAAGCCGATCCGGATCGACGTCTACTCGGCCGCGGACGAGGTCGAACTCCTGGTCAACGGCCGTTCGATCGCCAAGGCGCCAGCAGGCGAGAAGAACCGGTTCACCGCCGCCTTCGAGACCGTCTACGAGCCCGGCGAGCTCACCGCCGTCGCCTACACCGACGGGGCCGAGACCGGCCGGATGTCGCTGCGTTCCGCCACCGGCGAGGTTCGGCTGGACGCCACGGCCGACCGGACCCGGATCACGGCCGATGACCGCGACCTGGCCTTCGTGACCATCACCCTGGTCGACGCCGCCGGCAACCTGCACAACACCGCCGACCGCCGGGTGGCCGTCGAGCTGGCCGGGCCGGGTGCGCTGGCCGGCTTCGGCAGTGCGGACCCGCGGTCGACGGAGAACTTCTTCGACACCGCCCGGACGACCTTCGACGGGCGGGCCCTCGCCGTCATCCGCCCGACCGCGCCCGGCGCGATCACGGTGACCGTCACGGCCGACGGCTGCGCCCCGGTCACCGCCCGCGTCGAGGCGGTGCCGGCGGGCCAGGCGGAGGAACCGCGATGACCGACGTGCCCGCCGGCCGTCAGGTCCGATGCGCGGCTGGGAACCCAAGGAGCCACCCATGAGCAAGGACGCCGCGTCGAGTCCCGCGGACCGGGCGACCGAGCTGCTGCGGACGATGACGGTCGAGGAGAAGGCGCAGCAGGTCACCGGGGCGATGCCGATCGGGCTGCTCGGCGTGCACGGCCTGGTCGAGCCGGCCGCCGAGCGGCTGCTGGGGCAGGGGATCGGGCACCTGGCGCCGCTCGGGATGCCCGGCCACAAGACCCCCGACCAGGTGGCGAAGGGCGTCAACGAGATCCAGCGGTTCCTCGTCACCCGCACTCGGCTCGGCATTCCCGCGCTCTTCCATGTGGAGGCGCTCAACGGGGTGGTCTTGCCCGGGTTCACCAGCTTCCCGACGGCGATCGGGCTGGCCGCCACGTGGAATCCCGGCGGGGTCGAGGAGATGGCCGCGGTCCTGCGCCGCCAGGTCCGCGCGATCGGCCATCCGTTCGTCCTGTCCCCGGTCCTGGACGTCGCGCGGGACGCGCGCTGGGGCCGGGTGCACGAGACCTACGGGGAGGATCCCTACCTGGTCTCGGCGATGGGCGTCGCGTTCGTCCGCGGCCTGCAGGGCGACGACCCGCGCACGGGGGCGATCGCGACCGGCAAGCACTTCCTCGGCTACGGCGCGAGCGAGGCCGGCCAGAACATGGCCCGTACCAACCTCGGGGCGCGTGAGCTGTACGAGGTGTACGCACGGCCCTTCGAGGCGGCCATCGAGCTGGCCGGGCTGCGCGCGGTGATGAACTCCTACAGCACCGTCGACGGCATCCCGGTCGGCGCCAGCCGGGAGATCCTGACCGGCCTGTTGCGCGCGAAGCTCGGGTTCACCGGCACCGTCGTGTCCGACTACGACACGATCGGCCACCTGCACCGGCGGCTGCGCGTCGCCCGCGACGGCGAGGAGGCCGGCCGGCTGGCGCTGGCGGCCGGGATCGACGTCGAGCTGCCGGTCGCGGACGGCTACGGCGCGACGCTCGCGAGGGCGGTCCGCCGCGGCGCGGTTCCGGCCGAGCAACTGGACCAGGCCTGCTGGCGGGTGCTGCGGGACAAGTTCGCGCTGGGCCTGTTCGACGAGCCCTACGTGCCCGAGGACCCGGTGGTCATCGGCGCGACGGCGAGCGAGGGCGTCGAGCTGTCCCGCCGCCTCGCCCGGCAGTCGGTGACGCTGCTGAAGAACGAGGACGGTCTGCTGCCGCTGTCGGACGCCGTGCGGCGGATCGCGGTCCTCGGCCCGCACGCCGACGGCGTCACCGTCGCCTTCCCGGCCTACACCGCCCCGGCAATGGTGGAGATGGTCACCGCCCAGATCCGCGGCGAGCGGCGGGCCATCCCCGGCACCGAGCACCTGTCGATCGAGATCTCCGACGAGGCCCGCGCGCTGCTGGCCGAGGAGCTGCCCAGCGTCCTCGGCCAGCCGATGGATGACTACGTCCGCGAGAGGTACGGCGCGCGCTCCCTTGCCGACGCCGTCCGCGACCGGGTCCCCACCGCCGAGGTGACCGTGCGCGCGGGTTGCGGCGTGACCGACGCCGAGCCCGTGGACCTCGCGGCCGCGGTCGCGGCCGCCCGGGACGCCGACGTGGTGATCCTCGCCCTTGGCGGCCGCGGCGGCTGGTTCACGGCGAACGCCACGGAGGGGGAGGGCAGCGACACCGCCGACATCGACCTGCCGGCGAACCAGGTCGCGCTCGTCCAGGCGGTCGCCGCCACCGGCACCCCGTGCGTCGGCGTCGTCCTCACCGGCCGGCCGATGGCGCTGTCCGACATCGTCGACGACCTGCCGGCACTGCTGTACGGCTACTACGGCGGCCAGCACGCCGCCACCGCCCTGGCCGAAGCCCTGTTCGGCGACGTCAACCCCGGCGGCAGGCTGCCCGTCTCGATTCCGCGCCACTCCGGGCAGGTGCCGGTCTACTCCGGTCAGCCAACCGGCAGCGGCTATCGGCGGACCGGCCAGGACATGCACCAGGGCTACCTGGACATGGCCTCCACCCCGCTGTTCGCGTTCGGCCACGGCCTGAGCTACACGACCTTCGAGTACACCGACCTCGCGATCAGCCCGCCCGAGGTCGCCGCCGACGGGGCGGTGACCGTCGGGCTGACCGTGCGCAACACCGGTGAGCGTGCCGGTGACGAGGTCGTGCAGCTCTACTTCTGCGACCAGGCGACCGGGGTCACCCGGCCGGCGCGGGAGCTGGTCGGCTTCACCCGGCTCAGCCTCGCCCCCGGCGCGGCGGCGACCGTCGAGTTCTCCGTGGCGATGAGCCAGCTCGGCTACGTCGGCCTCGACGGGCGTTTCCTGCTGGAGCCCGGGCCCATCCAGGTCCTCGCGGGCGGCTCCTGCGACGACATCCGCCTGCGGGGCGCCTTCGAGGTCGTGGGCGACCCGGCGGTCGTAGCGGGCCGCCGCTCCTACCTGTCCAGCGTCACCGTCGGCGCCGCGGCTCCCGCGTCGCTGGCATCCCCCGGAAAGTAGGCCAACGGTGTCCGAGAAGGTCGAGTCCCGGTCCGAGCCCAGCGACCGGGCGCGCCCATGAGCGCCCCCACCAGTCCCGCGCCAGGCGCCGCGCCCTCGGCTGCCCAGTTAGCCGCGGGGCTGATCGACGCGGAGGCGGAGCGGCAGGAGCGGCAGGCGGCCGCGGGGCGTGAGGTGTTGTTCGCGGACGAGCTGCTGCCGGGGGTCGGCGGGGAGCAGTTGTCGCTGCGCGAGGGGCTGGCCGCGGGTGGTTCGCTGACGTTCCTGACGCTGGTGTTGTTGAACGCGTTGGACGAGCTGGAGTCGGCGGCCCTGACGGTGCTGGCGCCGGACATCCGGGACGCGTTCGGGCTGTCCGACGGGGCGATCGTGTTCATCTCGGCGGCGGCCGGCGCGTTCCTGGTGTTGGGCGCGCTGCCGATGGGCTGGCTCGCGGACCATCTCCGGCGTAGCCGGGTGATCGGCTGGGCCGGGGTGGCGTTCTCGGTGATGGTGCTGGCCTCGGGGCTGGCGGCGAGCGCGTTTCTGTTCTTCCTGGCCCGGTTCGGGGTCGGGGTGGCGAAGTCGAGCAACAACACGGTGCACGGCTCGCTGATCGCGGACGCCTATCCGATCGGGGTGCGGGGGCGGCTGTCGGCGTCGGTGTACGGGGCGGCCCGGGCCGCGGGCGCGCTGAGCCCGTTGCTGGTCGCGGGGATCGCGACCTGGGCGGGCGGGGAGAACGGTTGGCGTTGGCCGTTCCTGGTCCTCGGGCTGCCGGCGCTGTTCGTCGCGGTCGTCGCGTTCCGGCTGCCGGAGCCGGCGCGGGGTCAGCACGAGATGCGCTCGGTGCTGGGGGAGGTGGTCGAGGACGCGGAGCCGATGCCGATCTCGGTGGAGGCGGCGTTCGCCCGGCTGATGCGGATCCGCACGGTGAAGACGGCGATCATCGCGTTCTCGGCGCTGGGTTTCAGCCTGTTCACCACGGCCATCCTGGCGAATCTGTGGGCCGAGGACCACTACGGGATGTCGACGTTCCAGCGCGGCCTGATGGGCTCGCTCGGCGGCGCCGCCCTGGTCGTGGCGCTGCCGATCGTCGCGCCGCGCTATGACCGGCTCTACCACCGGGATCCCGAGCGGGCGGTGAAGCTGCTCGGGCTGTGCGTGCTGCCGGGCGCGGTGCTGCTGCCGGTGCAGTGGTTCATGCCGGGCTGGGTCGGGTTCATGCTGCTGAGCATTCCGGGCGCGGTGTTCGCGTCGGTCGCGTTCGCGATGGTCGGCCCGGTGGTGCAGTCCGTCGTCCCCTACCGGCTGCGCGGCCTGGGCATGGCGCTGGCCGCGGTCTACATGTTCTTCGTCGGCGCCACCGGCGGCGCGCTGCTGTCCGGCCTGCTCAGCAACGCCTACGACCCGCGGGTCGCGGTCCTGGTGATCGGGATCCCGGCGACGCTGGTCGGCGGGCTGATGATGATCCGCGGCGCGTCGTTCGTGCGGGGCGACCTGTCGCTGGTGGTCGCCGACCTGCGCGAGGAGCTCGCCGAGCGCGACCGGCAGCGGGCCGACCCGGACAACGTCCCGGTGCTGCAGGTCAACGGCGTCGACTTCTCCTACGGCAACGTGCAGGTGCTGTTCGACGTCGCGTTCGAGGTCCGCCGCGGCGAGACGCTGGCCCTGCTCGGGACGAACGGCGCTGGCAAGTCGACGATCCTGAAGGTCGTCTGCGGGCTCGGCACGCCGTCGCGAGGCGTCGTGCGGCTGAACGGCCGCACGATCACCTACGTCTCCCCGGAACAGCGCGGGAAGTACGGCGTGCACCTGCTGCCCGGCGGCAAGGGCGTGTTCCCGGACCTGACGATCCGGGAGAACCTCGAGATGGCGGCGTTCCGGATGCGTCGCGACCGGGCCGACCGCGATCGCCGGTTCGCCTACGTCCTCGGCCTGTTCGGTGACCTGGCTGACCGGCAGTCCCAGCTGGCCGGGTCGTTGTCCGGTGGGCAGCAGCAGATGCTGGCGCTGGCGATGGTGCTGTTGCACGACCCCGAGGTGCTGCTCATCGACGAGCTCTCGCTCGGGCTGTCCCCGGTCGTGGTGCAGGACCTGCTGGCGATCCTGGAGCGGCTCAAGGCCGACGGACTGACGATCGTCGTCGTCGAGCAGTCGCTGAACATCGCGCTGGCCATCGCCGACCGGGCCGTGTTCCTGGAGAAGGGCCAGGTCCGCTTCACCGGGCCCGCCCGCGAACTCGCCGAACGCGACGACCTCGCCCGCGCGGTCTTCCTCGGCCGGGAAGGCGGCTGAGAAGTCATGCAGATGCCCACCACCCAGCTGCTGTTCGACGGCGCGGTCACCGGCCTGGTCATCGGCCTGCTCGCGATCGGCATCGTGCTGGTGCACCGCTCGACCCGGGTCATCAACTTCGCCGTCGCGAACATGGGCCTCGTCGGCTCCGTCCTGTTCGCTTTGCTCGTCGTCCGCTGGAACGTTCCCTACTGGATCGCGCTGCCGATCGCGCTGCTGATCGGCGCGGTGTTCGGCGCGCTCGTCGACCTGACCGTGATCCGGCGGCTGTTCCAGGCGCCCCGGGTGATCCTCCTCGTCGCCACCATCGGCGTCGCCCAGCTCGCGCTCACCGTCGTCACCGCCCTGCCGAAGCTGGACGACTACCCGAACGAGTACTACCCGGTGCCCTGGGGCGGGACCTGGTCTCCGGTCGACAGCCTGCGGATCACCGGGGCGCAGCTGAGCGTCCTGGTCACCGTCCCGCTCGTCGCGGTCGTGCTCGGCCTGTTCCTGAGCCGCACCGTGCTCGGCCGCACGGTGCGCGCGTCGGCGAGCAACCCCGAGTTGGCACGGCTGCAGGGCATCAGCCCGAAGGTCGTCTCCACCGCGATGTGGGCCTTGGCCGGGCTGATCGGCACGCTCTGTCTGATCCTGATCTCGGCGCAGACCAAGTCGCTGAACCAGATCACCACCCTGGGCCCCACGACGCTGGTGCGGGCGCTCGCGGCGGCGGTGCTCGCCCGGATGGTGTCGCTGCGGATCGCGCTGCTCGCCGGCGTCGTCCTGGGCCTGCTGCAGTCGTTCATCCAGTTCAACTGGCTCGACCAGCCCGGCCTGACCGACCTCGTCATCTTCCTGCTGGTCCTGGCCGCGGTGTTCCTGGTCAGCCGTAGCCGCGACACCGAGGCCTCGTCGTTCTCGTTCGCTCCCAAGGCGGCGCCGATCCCCGAACGGCTGCGCGACCTGTGGTGGGTCCGCCAGCTCGAACGCGCCCCACTGCTCCTCCTGGGCGTGCTGGCCGTCGTGCTGCCGTTGCTGGTCACCCAGAGCTCGCGGCAACTGCTCTACACGATCATCCTCGGCTACGCGATCTGCGCGGTCTCGGTCACCATCCTCACCGGCTGGGCCGGGCAGCTCTCGCTTGGCCAGATGGCCTTCGCCGGCCTCGGCGCGCTCACCGCCGCGGCGCTGCACCGCGGGCTGCGGATCCCGGTCGGCGGCAGCACCCTCACGCTGAGCGCGCTGCCGTTCCCCGTGGCCGTCCTGATCGCCGGGCTGGTCACCGCGGCGCTGGCCGCACTGGTCGGCGCGGGGGCGCTGCGGGTGCGCGGGCTGCTGCTGGCGGTCAGTACCTTCGCGTTCGGGATCGCCGCCGAGCAGTACCTCTACCGCCGCGAGCTGTTCCAGGACGAGGGAGCCCGCACGGCCTCGTTCCCCCGCGACACCGCCTTCGGCATCGACATCACCAGCCAGCGTAACTACTACTACCTGGTCCTGGCGGTGCTGGCGGTCGTGCTGGTGGTGGTGGCCCGGCTGCGCCGCTCCGGTGTCGGCCGGACCACCGTCGGCGTCCGGGACAACCCGGCCACCGCCGCGGCCTACACCGTCGGCGCCACGAGGGTGAAGCTGCGCGCGTTCGCGCTCGCCGGCGGGATCGCCGGTCTCGGGGGCAGCCTGCTCGCCGGCGCCGTCCAGAACGTCCCCTACGCCGACAGGTACTTCCTGTCCGCCGACTCGCTCGCCCTCGTCTCGATCGTCGTCATAGGCGGCCTCGGCTCGGTGTACGGCCCGGTGCTCGGCGCCATCTGGGTCATCGGCCTGCCAGCGATCTTCCCCGGCAACGACATCGTCCCCCTGCTCACCTCCAGCCTCGGCCTGCTCATCCTGCTGCTCTACTTCCCCGGCGGCCTAGTCCAGATCGGCTACACCGCCCGCGACGCCCTGCTGCGCCTCGCCGACCGCCGGCTCGGCCCCGCTCCGGCCGGCAGACCGAAGGTGGCCGTGGCCAGGGCACTCACCCGGACGGTCGCCCGCGAGCCGCTCCCACCCGACCGCCCGGTCCTTGCGACCAGCGACGTCCGGGTCCGGTTCGGCGGCCTGTCCGCGGTCGACGGGGTGTCCCTGCGCGTCGAGCCGGGCGAGATCGTGGGCCTGATCGGCACCAACGGCGCCGGCAAGTCCACCCTCATGAACGCCATCGGCGGCTACGTCCCGGCCGCCGGCAGGGTCGAGCTCCTCGGCCGCGACGTCACCGGGGCGGGCCCCACCGCCCGCGCCACCGCCGGGCTGGGCCGCACGTTCCAGGCCGCGACCCTGTTCCCCGAGCTCACCGTCCGCCAGACCGTGCAGATCGCGCTGGAGGCGCGCGGCCGCACCGGGCTGCTGTCCACCGCCCTGCACCTGCCGCACACGTTGCGCGCCGAACGCGCGCAACGAGCCGCCGCCGACGACCTCATCGGATTCCTCGGCCTCGGCCGCTACGCCGACGCGTTCATCGCCGACCTGTCCACCGGTACCCGGCGCATCGTCGAGCTCGCGGGCCTGCTCGCCCTCGACGCCCGCCTGCTCTGCCTCGACGAGCCGACCGCGGGGGTCGCCCAACGGGAAACGGAGGCGTTCGGACCCCTCATCCAGGAAATCCGCCGCGAGCTCGACGCGGCCATGCTCGTCATCGAGCACGACATGCCGCTGATCATGGGAATTTCCGACCGGGTCTACTGCCTCGAAACCGGCCACGTCATCGCCGAAGGTATTCCGGGCTTCGTCCGTAACGACCCGAAGGTCATCGCCAGCTACCTCGGCACCGACGAACGCGCCATCAGCCGCAGCGGCAACGCACCCACCCCGGCGGAAAGCGACCGCGCGACCACCAGCTCGGCAGCGCCCGGATAGCCCGGCGCACCGCCCAGGCATCGCCGCGACAGCGGCCGTCCCCTTTTCGCATCCTGCAATCTTCCGGGAGCACAGTCAGATGACCTCGCAACGCCGCATCCGCAGATACAGTGCGTTACTCCTCGCGGCAACCACCGCGATTGCCGTCGCCGCGTGCAGCGTGGAGTCGAACGACGACAACAAGACACCGCCGGCGGGTACGCCCACCGCCGAGGCCTACCCGCCCCCGCCGGCCCCGGCGGAGGCACCTGGCGTCACCGCCGACAGCATCAAGATCGGTGTCGTCTACCCGGACCTGTCCGTCGTCAAGCAGTACGTCGACGTCGACCACGGCGACTACGAGGCCGTCTTCCAGGCCCTGATCGACAAGGTCAACGCGGATGGCGGGATCGCCGGCCGCAAGATCGTCCCGGTCTACGGCGCGGTCGACGTCATCTCGCCCACCGGAGCGCAGGAGACCTGCGTGCGGCTGACCGAGGACGAGAAGGTCTTCGCCGTGATCGGCAGCCTCAACGCCGAGGACGTGAACTGCTACGTGCAGACCCACAAGACGGTCGTCGTCGGCGGTGACCTGACCGCCGAGCGCTACAGCAAGGCGCAGGCGCCCTGGGTGTCCGACCAGCGGGGCGGCGACGAACTGCCCGAGGGCCTGGACCTGTTCATCGACGACGGCGTCCTGACCGGCAAGAAGCTCGCCGTAGTCGCCTACCGCGACGACCAGGCGACACTGGACAAGGTCGTCCTGCCCACTCTGCGGGACAAGAACATCCCGGTCACCGAGACGGGTGTCCTCGACGCCGATACCAGCGACCCGGCCGCGGTGTCGTCGCAGCTGAACGTCTTCATCCAGAAGTTCCAGTCCGCTGGCGTGGACACCGTGCTCCTGGTGGGCGGCTCGCAGGCCCAGTTCCCCGCCGAGCTCCAGAAGACCAGCTATCGTCCCCGCCTGCTGTTCGCGAGCAACAACACCGCCGGCTCCTACGTGTTCGGCGCCCGCGACGGCGACCTGAGCGTGCTCGAGGACTCGTTGGCGATCGGGCAGGCCGCCAACTACACCGACCCGGCGGTCAACACGTGCCTGTCCACGGTCGAAGCCGCGCTGCCCGAGACCAAGGGTAAGATCATCGACCCGGCGCTCACCCCCGCCAAGGAACCCGCGTGGGGCACCTCCGAGTCGGTGGCCTGCCGCTACCTGGCCCTGTTCCAGGCCATCGCCGAGAAGGCGGGCAAGGACCTCACCTACAAGTCCTTCCAGGACGCGTCCTTCTCCCTGGGCTCGTTCGACCTCCCGACTGCCACAGACGGCGCCACCTACAGCCGCCAGACGCCGAACGGCGCCATCCCGCCGCGCATCTTCGCGTGGGACGCGACGAAGAAGGGGTTCTTCGTCACGGCCGGCTGACCCATCGCTCATGCCGCGCGGGGGGGGGGGGCGGGGCGCGGGCGGGGGCCGCCGGCG
>NZ_JADWYU010000135.1:22410-65165 GCF_016786325.1 Frankia nepalensis
GGCACCCCCCCCCCCCCCCGGCGGGGGGCCCGGGTCTCCGCCCCGCGGGCCCCCCGGGCGGAACACCAGACCAAGCCCGGGCATCGGCCCTGGGTACCGAGGGATGTCTCATGTCGTTCCGGTGGGGGATCGCGGGCACCGGTGCCATCGCGCGCGGGTTCGCCGAGGCGCTGGGCCGGTTGCCGGACGCCGAGCTGGTGGCCGTCGGGTCGCGCCGGCAGCAGACGGCCGACGAGTTCGGCGAGCGGTTCGCGGTCCAGCCGTCCCGCAGGTACGCCTCGTACGAGGAGCTGGCGGCCGACGACGGCGTCGACGTCGTCTACGTGGCGACCCCGGCCTCGCATCACCATCGCCACACGCTCCTGTTCCTGCGCGCGGGCCGAGCGGTGCTGTGCGAGAAGCCGTTCGCGCTCGACGCCGTACAGGCAGCCGAGATGGTCGCGACGGCCCGCGACGAAGGCCAGTTCCTGATGGAGGCGATGTGGAGCCGGTTCCTGCCCGCCTACGTCAGGATCCGGGAGCTGGTCGCGGCGGGCGCCATCGGCACCGTGCTGGCCGTCGACGGCGACTTCGGCTTCCGACTGCCACCGACGCCGGATGACCGGCTGTTCGACCCCGCCCGGGGCGGCGGCGCGCTGCTCGACCTCGGCGTCTACCCGGTCTCGCTGGCCAGCATGCTGCTCGGCGAACCGGACCAGGTCAGCGCCGTCGGCCAGGTCGGCGCCACCGGCGTCGACGAGCACGTCGCCATCCTCATGGGCTACCAGTCAGGCGCCGTGGCGCTCGCCAAGGCGTCCCTGCGGGCGGGCCTCAGCTGTACCGGCCGGATCTCGGGCACGGCCGGCAGCATCGAGCTGCCCGCGTTCATGCACTGCCCCGACGAGCTGGTCGTCCACAGCCGGTCCGGCACCGAGCGCCTGCGCCTGCCGGCCGCCCTCGACCCCGCGGACACCGCCGACGCGGCCGCGGGTGGCGACGGGCCACACGACCGGGCCGGCGGCGGCCTGCACCACCAGGCTCGACACGTCCATGAGCGGATCCGCGCGGGGCGCCTGGACAGCGACGTGATGCCACTGGACGAGTCCGTGTCGGTGATGCGGACGCTCGACGCCGTGCGCGCGCGGATCGGCCCGCGCTACCCGACCAGCGATCTCGAGATCCCGCGACCAGCCACGACGATCCCGCATTCGCCGGGCGCCCCGCGATCTGGAGGGGACATTCACCCATGACCGCCACCACGTGGACGCCTGAGAAGGTCTCGGAGCTGGTCTCCCAGCTCACGCTGGAGCAGAAGGTCGCCCAGCTCACCGGGTTCGCCGTCACTGACCTCGTCGTACGACGGCCTGGCGGCGACTCGGGTCAGGCGGGCCCGGACATCGACGTCGACCGGCTGCCAGCCCTGCGGCCCCACGGCGTGGGGCACCTGTCGCTGGCCTGGTTCCTCGGGCGTGACGCCGACAGCCTGCGGTCCGATCTCGCGCGCGTCCAGGCCGCCGTCCGGGAAGTGTCGCCGTTCGGGATCGGCGCGCTCGTGCACTTCGAGGCGATCAGCGGCCTGCTGCACAGCTCGGGCCCGCAGTTCCCGACCGCCTGGGCGCAGGCGGCCACCTGGGAACCCGCGCTCGTGGCGCGCGCCGCGGCCGTGACGGCGGCGCGGATGCGCGCGGCCGGGATCCACCACGCGCTGTCCCCGGTCATGGACCTCGCCCGGGACCCGCGCTGGGGCCGGGTTCACGAGACCTACGGAGAGGACCCCGAACTCGCCGCGCGGTTCTCCGTCGCGTTCGTGCGCGGCATCCAGGGCACCGACGGCGCGTCGGGCGTGCTGGCCACGGGCAAGCATTTCGTCGGCTACGGCGCCTCCGAAGGAGGCCTCAACCAGGCCGTCACCCAGCTGGGCCGGCGCGCACTTGTCGACGAGTACGCCGAGCCATTCCGCCGCGCGATCGCCGAAGCCGACCTCGCGAGCGTCATGAACTCCTACAACGAGATCGACGGCGTTCCGTGCGTCGCGGACCGCTGGCTGCTCACCGAGCTGCTGCGCGACCAGCTCGGCTTCACCGGCGTCGTCGTCAGCGACTACGACTCCGTGACCCTGCAGACCCGGTTCTTCCACACCGCGGACGCGCCGGCGCAGGCCGCCGTCCAGGCGGTCAGCGCCGGCCTCGACGTCGAGCTCCCCGGCGACACGAACTACTCCCACCTGGTCGAGGAGGTCCGCGGCGGCCGGCTCGACGAGCGGGTCATCGACCTCGCCGTCACCCGCGTCCTCGCCGCCAAGGCCCGCGCCGGACTCATCCCAGGCATGACGACGCCCCGTTCAGACCCCGCGCCCGCGACGCCGGAGCCCGGCGAGGCCGCGACGGTACGCCGCGCCATCGCCGAACGGGGCCTGATACTGCTCGACAACGACGGGACACTGCCGCTCGCGCCGCGAAGCGGCCGCGTCGTCGTGGTCGGCCCCGCGGCCGACGAACTGCGCATCCACTTCGGCGCCTACACCTCGGTCTCGAACGCCGAGGTCCCCATGGGAATGATCGCGGTGATGACCGGGCAGATCCCCGGCGTCGACCCGGCGACCTTCGTGTTCACCGACATCTTCCAAACCCGGATGCCGGGCCTCGACGAACGTTTCGAGGCCGAGGCACGACGGATCCACCCGGACATGCCCACCGTGGTCGACGCCCTGCGCCGCCTCGACCCCGCCATCGAGCACTTCCCGCTCGGACGGTTCGAGACGGACCCCGACCATCCGCTGGACCCGTTCATAGTCGAACAGGCGGTGGCCGACGCCGACGTCGTCATCGCCGTGGTCGGCGAACGGACCGGCTGGGTCGGCAACAACACCGCCGGCGAAGGCCAGTCGACCGCCGAGCCCGCGCTGCCCGGCGACCAGGAGACGCTCGTCGCCCAGCTGGCGGCCACGGGGAAGCCGCTGGTGACCGTCGTCGTCTCCGGGCGGCCGCTGCTGCTCGACGCGGTCGCGCGGGCATCGAACGCGGTCCTGCTCGCGCCGCTGCTCGGCGAGGAGGCGGGCCCGGCGATCGCCGGCGCGGTCTTCGGCGCGCTCAACCCGAGCGGCAAGCTGCCAGGCACGTTCCCCCGCCACCTCGGCCAGCTGCCGATCTACCACGGGCACCACCACGGCAGCGGCTACCACCACCCCACCGGCACCCGGCACGGCTACAACGACCTCGCCGACCCCGGCCCGCTGTACGTGTTCGGCCACGGCCTGTCCTACAGCACCTTCGACGTCGCGCTCGACGACTCCACCGGGCCCGCGGTCGAGGAGACCGACGGGCTCATCCGCGCGCGGCTCGTCGTGACGAACACCGGCACCGTCGACGGTGAGACGGTCGTGCAGCTCTATGCCCGCGACGAGGCGGCCGCCGTGGTCCGCCCGGTCCGCCAGCTGATCGGGTTCGCCCGCCTCGCGCTGCCCGCGGGCGAAACCACGACGGTCACCCTCGAAGCCCCGGTCGAACGGCTCTTCTACACCCAGGCCGACGGCACCCGGGGCATCGAGGCCGGCGACGTCACCGTGCTGGCCGGGTTCAGCAGCGACGACGTCCGCTGCGCCGGCACGATCACGCTCCCCGCGTTCACCGCCTGACCACCGCCGGGGCCGGCCACGGCACGACCGCCGGAGCCGCCCACGCGGACCGACCCACCCGCACCGGGTGGCGCGAGAGCGGAGCCGAGAAGGAGAGGAACGACACCATGCCGCCCGGTTCGCGTCGAGTTCGAGCCGGGCTCTCGCCATGGGCATCTGAACGAGCCGTTCACCGTGGCCGGCGAACGGAGCCCGGACCGGATGACCACCTGGCCGACCGCCGCGGTGGCCTGATGCGTTCGACCCGCGGTCCGAACGTCATCCGCTGCCCCCGCATGAGACGAGGCCCAGCACTGTGAACGTGAACCCGATCCTGCCCGGCTTCCATCCGGACCCGACGATCTGCCGGGTGGGAGACGACCACTACCTCGCCACCTCCAGCTTCGAGTACTTCCCGGGCGTGCCGATCTTCCACAGCACCAACCTGACCGACTGGGAACAGATCGGCAACGTGCTCACCCGTCCCACCCAGCTGAACGTGACCACCGGCCTGGCCGGCGCGAGCGCGGGCATCTACGCGCCGACGCTGCGCCACCACGACGGCCGGTTCTGGCTGATCACCACCAACCGGGCGGACATCCGCAAGGGCCACCTGCTCGTGCACACCGACGACCCGGCCGGCGCCTGGAGCGAGCCGACCTACGTCGACGGGGCGATCGGCATCGACCCAGACCTGGCCTGGGACGTCGACGGCACCTGCCACGTCAGCTGGACCATGCCGGGCGCGGGCATCCTGCAGGCGGCCCTCGATCCTGGCAGCGGCAAGCTCCTGACCGAGCAGCGAACGCTGTGGCGCGGCACCGGCCTCGCTCATCCCGAGGGCCCGCACCTGGTCCACCACGATGACTGGTGGTACCTGGTCATCGCGGAGGGCGGCACGGAACGCGGCCACGCCGTCTCGGTAGCCCGCTCCCGCACCATCACCGGACCCTTCGTGGCCAACTCCGCCAATCCCATCCTGACCCGGGCCGGTACCGACCACCCGGTCCAGAACACCGGCCACGCGGATCTGGTCGAGCTTGCCGACGGAACCTGGGCGATGGTCCACCTCGGGGTCCGTCCCCGCGGCACCACCCCGCAGTTTCATGTCAACGGGCGGGAGACCTTCCTGGCCGGCGTCGACTGGGTCGACGGCTGGCCCACCGTCGTCGAGGACCGGTTCGCGCCCGAGGCGGCGGCGACGTCCTTCGTCGATGACTTCTCCGCCTCGTCCCTGCATCCCCGCTGGATCTCTCCCGGCACCGACCCCGCCACCTTCGTCCGGCGCCGCGCCCAGGGCGGGATCACCCTCGCCGCCGGCCGGGCGGCGGACGCGCGCGAGGCGCGGCACCTGCTCGCGGTACGCGCCCGGGACCTGGAGTGGCAGGCGACCGCGGCCGTTCCCGACGGAGACGCCAGCCTGACCGTCCGCATCGACGACGCGCACTGGGCCGCCGTCCAACGACAGGGCCGGACCCTCACCGCGCGGATGGTGATCGGCCCCCTCGACCAGACGCTCGCGACGGAGAACGAGATCGAGCCGCGGCACCCCCTCGCCATCCGCGCTGTCGCGAAGCCCGACGCCTTCAGCCTGCGCCAGGGGCCCGACCTGCTCGAGCTCGGTCACGTCCGTGACGGCGACTTCCAGGTCCTGGCCACCGTCGACGGCCGGTACCTGTCCACCGAGGTCGCCGGCGGGTTCACCGGACGCGTCATCGGCGTCGAGGCGTTGGGCGCCGGCGCCACGCTGACCCGTTTCGTCTACCAGCCAGCCGTGTCGAGCTGACCCGCATCCCGTGGAGCCGAGCTTCGCCGTCGCGGACGCCGTCGTTCGGCCCGGCCACCAGCGCCGCCCAGGCGGACCAGCCGCCACGTCCGCGACCTACCCCAGGAGCGAGGTCCCGTGTCCCGTTCGTGGAACGCCAGCTTCATCGCCGCGCCGGCCCGCCCCACCGGGCAGGCCCCGGCGCCGGCGCCGTACCTGCGGCGCGAGTTCACGGTCGGCCCCGGCCTGCGGTCGGCCACCCTGCACGTTACCGCGCTGGGGCTCGTCGAGGCCTATCTGAACGGGAGCCGGGTCGGTGACGAGGTCCTGGCCCCGGGGTGGACGTCCTACCGGCATCGGATGGTCGTGAGCAGCCACGACGTCGCAGACCTGCTGGTCGAGGGCACGAACGCGCTCGGCGCGATCCTGGGCGAGGGCTGGGCGGTGGGCCGGCTGACCTGGGAGGAAGGCCGACGGGGCGTGTGGGCCGATCGCCCGGCCGGGTTCCTGCGGCTCGACCTCGACTACGGCGACCGGGTCGACGTGGTGGGCAGCGGCGCCGACTGGCGGGCCGGTACCGGCGCGATCCTGGCCGACGGCATCTACGACGGCGAGACCTACGACGCGCGGCACCACCCGGACGGCTGGGACGAGCCGGGCTTCGACGACTCCGGCTGGGCGCCGGTCGAGGTCGTCGAGCACGACCTCGACACCCTGATCGCTCCGGAGGCGCCGCCGGTCCGGCGGATCGAACAGCTGGCGCCGGTCGAGATCCTGACCACCCCGGCGGGGCGGACGGTCGTCGACTTCGGGCAGAACCTGGCGGGCTGGGTCCGCCTCACCGTCCGCGGCGAGGCCGGGACGACGATCACCCTGCGGCACGCCGAAACGCTGATCGACGGCGAGGCCGACTTCCGCACCAACCGGACCGCGCTCGCCACCGACCGGTACACCCTGCGCGGCGTCGCCGACGGGGAGACCTGGGAGCCGCGGTTCACCTTCCACGGGTTCCGCTACGTCGAGGTCGACGGCTGGCCCGGACCGCTCGACGCCGGCGCGCTGCGGGCGGTGGTCGTGCACAGCGACCTGGTCAGGACCGGCTGGTTCGAGACCTCGAACGAGCTCGTCAACCAGCTGCACCGCAACGTCGTCTGGTCCATGCGCGGCAACTTCGTCGGGGTGCCGACCGACTGCCCGCAGCGCGACGAGCGCCTCGGCTGGACCGGTGACCTCAACGCGTTCGCCCTCACCGCCGCGTTCCTCTACGACGTCCGCGGCGTGCTCGGCTCGTGGCTGGCCGACCTCGCGGCCGAGCAGCGCGAGAAGGGCTACGTCCCGCTCGTCGTCCCGGACGCGCTCGGCATGCCCATCACCACGCCCACCGCGCTGTGGGGGGACGTCGCGGTCAGCCTGCCCTGGGCGCTCTACCAGGAGTACGGCGACGCCGACATCCTCGCCCGCCAGTACACCTCCATGACCGCGTTCGTCGACAGCGCCGAGAGCATGCTCGACGAGCGGGGCCTGTGGAACTCGGGTTTCCAGTTCGGGGACTGGCTCGACCCGGACGCGCCGCCCACCAACCCGGCGGGCGGCAAGACGGACGCCTACCTCGTCGCGACCGCCTACCTGTGCAGGACGACCAGCGAACTCGCCCAGGCGGCCGACGTCCTCGGCCGTACGGACGACGTCGCCCGATACTCAAGGCTGCACCAGCGTGTTCGCGCGGCGTTCCGCGACGAATGGGTCACCCCCACCGGCCTGGTCGCGAACGACACCGTCACCGCCTACGCCCTGGCCATCTGCTTCGACATCCTCCGCCCCGCGCAGGAGAAACGGGCCGGGCGCCGGCTCGCCGAGCTCGTCGCCAGAGCCGACCACCGCATCAGCACCGGCTTCGCCGGCACACCCCTGGTCGCCCACGCGCTGAGCCGCACCGGCCACCTCGACACCGCCTACAAGCTGCTGCTCCAGACCGAGTGCCCGTCCTTCCTTTACCCGGTGACCCAGGGCGCGACGACGATCTGGGAGCGCTGGGACGCGATCAGGCCGGACGGGGCGCTGCACGACACCGGCATGACCTCGCTCAACCACTACGCCCTCGGGGCCGTCGCCGACTGGCTGCACCGCGTCGTCGGCGGCCTGCAACCGGCCGAGCCGGGCTACCGCCGCATCCGGATCGCCCCACAGCCCGGCGGCGGGCTCACCCACGCCACCGTCACCCACGACACCCCCCATGGACAGGCGCACGTCGCCTGGCGCCTGGACGTCGACGGCCACATGACCGTCGACGTCACCATCCCGGCCGGCACCGCCGCCGACGTCGTCCTGCCCCGCCATCCGGACGAGCTCACCGCCCACGTCGGCGCGGGCAGCCACCATTGGGAGTACGACCTCCCGGCGGCCACCCGGCCCGCCTACACCCTCGACACCCCGCTGAAGGTGCTCTTCCACGACCAGGACACCTGGGCCGCGCTGCACTCCGCGCTGCGCCGGCACCTGCCGCAGTTCGGCGACGCCGACAGCGGCACCGAACCATCCCTGCCAAACCTGCGAACCCTCCTGGCGTACTTCCCCGAGCAGGCACCGGCCATGGAACGTGACCTGCTCGCCGTCCTCATGACACCCGCGGCCGGTGAATGACGACCGCCGGTGCCCACGGAACGCACAGCCGTCCGGTGACGAAATCGATGTCCGCTGGCCTTGGTCCACAGTTCACCGATCTCAGCTGGCGCGAAATCAGCACTGAGAAAGAGGAGAGCGACAGCATGCCGTACCGCTGGAGGCACCGTGACCGCTGAGACTGGCGCCGAGCGAAACCAGTCATCCTTCGCGGGCTACGTCCGGTTCCTGGAGACGGCGAGCCCCGAGGTGGTCGCCGAGCGGATACCGCGGGGCCCGGACACCGCGGCCCTCACGGCCCACTATCCCGAACTGGGCCGGGTCGAGGTACACGACGTGACTGTCGACGGCGCCGGACGGATGCCGGCCCGGCTCTACCGCGAGCCGGGCCACGCGACGGGCTCGGCGCTGGTCTGGGCACACGGCGGCGCCTTCGTCGGCGGGGACCTGGACATGCCGGAGGCGAACTGGGTCGGCCTGACCCTGGCCTCGCGGGGAGTCCCGGTGCTGTCGGTCGAATATCGCAAGTGCCTTCGCGGTGTTCATTTCCCGGCGCCGTCCGACGACCTCCTCACCGCCTGGTCGTGGGCCGTCGAGCACGCCGGGGAACTCCAGGCCGAATCGGCGGGACTTCACCTCGGCGGGGCCAGCGCGGGCGGGAACCTGGCGGCGGGGGTGACCAAACGGCTTCGCGACGGTGCTGGACCGCTGCCCGCGTCCCTGCTGCTCGTGTACGCCGTCCTGCACGCCCGGCTGCCGCCAGCGAGCGCGGATCTACGTGCCAAGACGGAAGCCGGGCAGGATCTTTTTCCCACCGCGGACATGGCTCCCGAGATCAACCTGAACTTCACCGGCACCACGGCGGCGCTGGCGGACCCGTATGCCTTCCCCGCCAACGGCGACGTCGCCGGACAGCCACCGGTGTACGTGCTCAACTCCGACGCGGACTTTCTGCGCGCCTCCGGAGAGGCATATGCCGCGCAACTGGCGGCGGCCAGCGTCCCGGTCCGCGTCGAGTTCGAGCCAGGCTCCCGCCACGGGCATCTGAACGAACCCTTCACGGTGGCCGGCGAACGCAGCCTGGACCGGATGACCGCCTGGCTGGCCGCCGCGGCGGCCTGATGCGTTCGACACGCGGTCCGACGTCGCCGGCGGAGTCCTCGCGGGTCCGGCGGACGCGCGACGCCGAGCGCGTGTCCGATCCACGTCACCCGGCCGCCGGCCCCGAAAGACAGCGGACGAGCCACCGCGCCCCCTCCACCGAGGCGTCCCACCGCGACCGACCCGACGTCCCCCGCCTTCCCCGCGTGATATCAGGAGGTTCGCTGACATGAGTCAGTTTCCCGACGGTTTTCTCTGGGGCGCCGCGACCGCCGCCCACCAGGTCGAGGGCGGCAACGTCAACGCCGACCTGTGGCCCAGTGAATGGGCCCCGGGATCGCATTTCGCCGAGCCGTCCGGCGACGCGGTCGACCACTACCACCGCTATCCGGAAGACATCGCGACCCTCGCCGGCCTGGGATTGAACGCCTACCGGTTCGGGGTCGAGTGGGCGCGGATCGAGCCCGAGGAGGGCTTCTTCTCCCGGGCGGCGCTCGACCACTACCGGCGGATGGTCGGCACCTGCCTGGAGCACGGCGTCACTCCCATCGTGACCTACAGCCATTTCACGACGCCCCGTTGGTTCGCCGCGGCCGGCGGCTGGAACGGCACCGCCGCCGTCGACCGGTTCGCCAGGTACGCCGCCCGGGTCACCAAGCACCTCGGCGACCTGGTGCCCTGGGTGTGCACCTTCAACGAGCCGAACGTGATCTCGCTGATGGTCCACCTCGGCGTCGTCCCGGCCGCCGCCCGCGAGGACGGCCTCGGCCTGTCGGATGCCGCCGACGGCCAGCGGGCCCCGTCGGGTGGCCAGTCGAGTTCAGGCGGGAGCTGGCCGGTCCCCAGCGTCGAGGTGATGGCCGCGGCGCACCGCAAGGCCGTCGAGGCGATCAAGTCCGGGCCGGGTAGCCCCGCGGTCGGCTGGACTCTGGCGCTCATCGATCTCCAGCCCGCCGACGGGGGAGAGCAGCGCTCGGCCGCTGTCCGTCAGGCGGCTGAGCTCGACTGGCTCGAGGTGTCCCGCGACGACGACTTCGTCGGCGTCCAGACCTACACCAGGGAACGCATCGGACCGGACGGCGTCCTGCCGGTTCCGGACGGGGCCGCGACGACGCAGACCGGCTGGGAGGTGTACCCCCAGGCGCTCGGGCACACGGTCCGGCTCGCGGCCGAGCACGCCCGGGTGCCTGTCCTGGTCACCGAGAACGGCATCGCCACCGCCGACGACGACGCGCGCATCGCCTACACCGCCGCCGCCCTCGAGGGACTGGCCGGGTGTGTCGCCGACGGCGTCGACGTGCGCGGCTACCTCCACTGGTCGCTGCTTGACAACTTCGAGTGGACGTCCGGCTTCGCGATGACGTTCGGACTGATCGCCGTCGACCGGGCCACGTTCGCCCGCGCCGTGAAGCCCTCCGCCCGCTGGCTTGGCCAGGTCGCCCGCGCGGGCCGCCTTTCCTGACCGAAGGACAGAGCAGAATCGGCCGCGGATCGGCAGGGGGCGCGTCAGCCTCTGGCCGGGAGCTTGACGGGCGTCGGCATCGCGAGGGCGTGCAGGCCGGCGCGGATCCGGTCGAGCGGCATGCCGCGGGCGGCCGTCGTAGGCCTTGTCCGCCGGTCGGCCCTTCGCCCACGGCATCCCGTAGTCGCCGCCGGCCGGGCGCTCCGTGGAGGTGGCACTCGGAGCCGTCGGGGTCCACGGCGGCTACGGCTACTCGACCGAGTTCGACGTCGAGCGCCACTTCCGGGACGCGCCTCTGATGATCGTCGGTGAGGGCGCCAACGAGATTCAGCGCACCATCATCGCCGAGCGGCTCGTCGCCCGGGGAGGACTGCCGCGAGGAAACTCCACGTCTCGAGATAGGGATTCATGGACCTGTCTGGCGTGGGCGGGTGAAGTACCCATCTGCGTTACGGCGACCAGGCTGAGGCCACGGGCGCGGCCGCCGGACTACGGCGTCCGAGTGCCCGGGGTCATGAGCCCGTGTTCGTAGGCGAACACGACGAGCTGGGCGCGGTCGTGGGCGTGCACCTTCGTCATGGCCCGGTTGACGTGGGTCTTGGCGGTGGCGGGGCTGATGACCAGGTGGTCGGCGATCTCCTCGTTGGACAGGCCGCGGGCCACCAGCACGGTGATCTCACGTTCGCGCGCGGTGAGTTCGTTCATCCCGGGGAGGGCGGCGTCGAGGTGCGCGGTGGAGCTGGCCAGGAACCGCTTGACCAGGGCCGTGGTCGCGGTGGGGGAGAGCAGCGACTCGCCCGTGGCCACGGTCCGGATGGCGTCCAGGAGGGCCGCCGGCGCGACTCCCTTGCCGAGGAAGCCGCTGGCGCCCGCGCGCAGGGCGGCGAGGACGAGCTCGTCGGTCTCGAAGGTGGTCAGGACGAGGATGCGCACGCCGGCGAGGGCCTGGTCGGAGGTGATCTGGGCGGTGGCGCCGATGCCGTCGAGTTCGGGCATGCGGATGTCCATGAGGACGACGTCGGGGACGGTCTGGCGTACCACCGCGACGGTCTCGACGCCGGTGCCGGCCTCGCCGACGACCTCCATGCCGGGCGCGGCGTCGAGCAGCAGCCTGAAGGTGGCGCGCAGCAGCTCCTGGTCGTCCGCGAGCACGATCCTGATCGGGGCGGTCACGGCCTGGGCTCCTTGGTGTCGGGCGGGTTGCTCTCGGGCGCGGCGGCGTCCACGTCGGGGACGGCTGGGTCGTGGGTGGGGTGTCGTGCGCCGGCGGGTAGCGCGGCGGTGACGAGGTAGCCGCCGTCGCCGGTCGGACCGGCGTCGAAGGTCCCGCCGGCGGCGCGGGCCCGTTCACGCAGGCCGATCAGCCCGTGCCCGGTGCCGGCCGGGTGCCGCTGGCCTGGCCGGACCGAACGGGTGTTGCGGATCTCGAGTCTCAGCTGGCTTCGCGTCCAGCACAGGGTGAGGTCGACGGGCGCGCCGGGCGCGTGCTTGGTGGCGTTGGTGAGGGCCTCCTGGATGATCCGGTAGGCGGCCAGGTCGCTCTGGTGGCCCAGCGCCACCGGTTCGCCGAGGACGTCGAGCGTCACGGGCGTGCCCGCGTCGCGCAGCCGCTCCAGCAGGCTGTCGAGCCTGTCCAGCCCGGCCACCGGTGCCAGCGAGCGGGCGTCGAGCGCCGCGGCGCCGGTACGGGGCACCTCGCCGCCGGCCGCCCCGGGTCGCCCCTCGTCGAGGGCGTCGGTCTCGTCGGGGTCGCCGCGCAGGAGAAGGAGCGTCGCCCGCAGGTCGTCGATCGCCGCCGAGGTGTGCTGGGTGATGCCGCGCAACGCCTGGCGCGCGGCCCGCGGATCGACGTCGAGCAGGTAGTCGGCGACCCCGGCCTGGGCGTCGACGAGGGCGAGTTCGTGGGCGAGGGTGTCGTGCAGCTCGCGCGCGATGCGCAGCCGCTCGCCCAGCACCGCCTGCCGGGCCTGCTCCCGGGCAGCGCGGGCGCGCTGTGCCCGCGCGTCGCGCCGAGCGCGCGTCGCGACACCCAGGCCCGCGGCGATGACGACGACCTGGACCATGACGAGATCGGTGCCCGCCAGCCGGAGCGGTTGGAAGAGCAGCGCCGCGACCAGGAGCACGAACGCGGCGACGGCGCCCGCGAGCCATCCGTCCCGCTGGCGGCGACGGGTCGCGACGGTGTGGACCGCGAGCATCGTGGCCAGCGGGATGGGCTGGTAGGCGGCGACGGAAAGACCCCCGGGCAGGTCGGAGCCGAGGTCGTGCATGACGGCGAGCTGGCAGACCTCGACGGCCACGACCGCCGCCAGGGCCGGTTCGGGCCAGTAGGTCCGGACCAGGAGCGGCAGCCAGGAGACGACGGTGAAGACCAGGCGCTGCGTCCCGGGGAACGCGGGCTCGGAGGTGCGGACCACGACCGTGGTCACCATCGCCGCCAGCGTCGCGACCGTGACGGCGACGTCCCACCGGGTAGGAGGCCGGCTCTCGCTGAGCAGGCTTCGCCACCCGGTGGTGTCACCGGATCTCCCGGCGGGGGATCGGTTGGTCGTCACGGCTCCTCGGTCATCGCCGGTCGGCCGCCGCCGACGCGTGGCCGGTGGCGCCGACGAGATCGCCCGCCGGGTGCGCGTCGACCTGGCCGGACGGTGCCCTGACCTCGGCGGGCGATGGCGCGACCTCCTCGGCGGGTCCTTCGATCGCCAGGCGCGGGGTGACGCGCTCGGCCCAGCGAGGGTATGCCCACACCCGGTCGCCGATCATCCGCAGGAGCGCCGGGACGAGGACCATGCGCACGACGAAGGCGTCCACGACCACCGCCAGTGCCAGGCCCACGCCGATGCAGGACACGATCCGCTGGCCGCTGAACCCGAACGAGGAGAACACGCACAGCATGATCACCGCGGCGGTGGCGATGACCTTGGCGGTCTCGGCGACGCCCACGCGGATCGCGTGCGCGTTGTCGCGGGTGTGTGCCCATTCCTCGCGCATGCGGCTCACCAGGAACACCTGGTAGTCCATCGACAGGCCGAACATGACGCCGACGATCATGACCGGGACGATGTAGGAGATCGGCGCGCCGTCCCCGACGCCGAGCAGGTCGCTGCCCCAGCCCCACTGGAAGATCGCGGTCAGCGCGCCCAGGCCCACGGCGATCGTCGCCAGGTTGCTGACCGCCCCGACCAGGGGCACGAGCACGCTGCGGAACGCGAGCACCAGCAGCAGGAACCCGAGGCCGGCGACGAGCGCGAGGTAGAGCGGCAGCCTGCTCATCAGCGCGTCCGCGACGTCGATGTCGGTGGCGGTCCTGCCTCCCACGTACACCTCGAGGTGGCTGCCGGCCTCGGCGTTCGGGATCACGTCCCGCCGCAGGTGGTGCACCAGGTCGACGGTCGCCTCGGCCCCCGAGCTGCTCGACGGCGTTACCCGGACGACCTGGACGCCGTCGCCGGCCGGCTCGCCGGCCGAGACCGAGGCGACGTCGGGCACCGCCGGCAACTGGCTGACCAGCGCGTCCAGGGCCCGCACGGAGCCCGCGTCGGGAGTCTCGGCCACCAGCACGAGGGTAGCGTCGACGCCGCCGCCGAACGCGGGGCTCATCAGCTCGTAGTACTGACGCGACGCCGAGCCGGCGGGGTCGCTGCTCGCGTCGGCCTCGCCGACCCGCATCGACAGCACCGGGATCGCGAGCGCGGCCAGCACCACCAGAGCGAGTACCGCCATCGGCTTCGGGACCCGGGTGACGAGTCCGGCCCACGCGCGCGCCGGCGCGCGGCGGTGCCGCTTCCTCGCGCGCATCCCCGTGGCCGCCGGAACCGTCCCGCCGGCCAGCAGGAGGCGGCGCTGGCGCCTGGACAGCACGCGCTGGCCGAGGACGGACAGCAGCGCGGGCAGCAGGGTGATCGCCGCCAGCACCGTGAACGCCACGGTGACCGCGGCGGCCTGGCCCATGCCGGTGAGCACCCCCATGCCGACCACGAACATCGCCAGCAGCGCGGCGATCACCGTCAGGCCCGCGAAGATGACCGCCCGGCCGGAGGTGTTCCCGGCCTGCCCGACGGCCTCGGTCACCGACGCTCCGGCGAGCAGGGCCTTGCGGTGCCGGTCGACGATGAACAGCGCGTAGTCGATGCCGACTCCCAGGCCGATCAGCGACCCCATCGTGATCGACTCACTCGACAGGTCGACGACGTGGGAGCCGACCATGACGAACAGCAACGAGGCGACGACACCGACCACGCCGGTGATGATCGGAAGCGCCGCGGCCCACGCGGAGCGGAACATGAGCAGCAGGACCAGCAGCGCCGCCAGGATGCCGACGGCCTCGGCGATGCCGCCGGCCTTGGTCTCGGGGGCGAACGCCTGGCCGCCGGTCTCGACCTGAAGCTGGTCGCTCTCGATCGACTGGGCGATCTTCTGGACCTGGGCGACCTCGACGTCGTCGGTGACGGTCACGTCGGCGTAGGCCGTGTTCTGGCCGGTGTTGAGCCGCGCGCTGAGCCGTGATGGGTCGTCGGCGGCGTAGGGGCTGGCGACGGCCTCGACCCCGGGCAACGACGCGATCTTCGCCAGCATGTCGGTGACCTCGCCGCGCACCTCGGCCGAGTCGACGGCCTGCCCGGCGGTGTGCCAGACGACGCGGCCGGTCTCGGTCGAGCCGGCGGAGGGGCCGAGCAGTGTGTAGGCGTGTGCCGACTCGCTGTCGGGAAGGTCGGCGACGGTCCTGAAACTGGACCCCATGCCGACGACGAGGCCGATCAGGACGACGACGGCGCCGGCCCACGCCCCGAGAACGACGAAGCGATGGCGTGCGCACCATCGGGCAAGAACGGACACGGAACTGCCTTTCGGAAGCTCGAATGTGGCAGTTCACGGTCCCGCCAAAGCGGACCTGCGACGTCCGCCCACCGCCGTCATCCGCGCATACCACGACCGCGGTACGCCAGCCCGCGGCCGTATGCCGTCGGAGGATGTTGTTTCCACTTCGCGTTCAGGCTGGCGTTCCAGTTCGGCGCTGCATAAAGATCTTCGTTGTCGCGTCGTCGAACTGCGCCATGTGCAGGCGTGCGTAGGCGCCGCCGTGGGCGAGGAGCGTGTCGTGGGTGCCCTGTTCGACGATGGCGCCGTCGTTCATGACGACGATGGTGTCGGCGTCGCGGATGGTGGACAGGCGGTGGGCGATGACGAACGCGGTGCGGCCGTGGCGTAGTCGGGCCATGGCCTGCTGGATGAGGATCTCGGTGCGGGTGTCCACGGAACTGGTGGCTTCGTCGAGCACGAGGATGGCGGGGTCGGTGAGGAACGCGCGGGCGATGGTGAGCAGTTGTTTCTCGCCGGCGCTGAGGACGGCGTCGTCGTCGATCATGGTGTCGTAGCCGGCGGGCAGGGTGCGGATGAACCGGTCGGCGTGGGCCGCTCGCGCCGCGTCGACGATCTGGTCGCGGGTGGCGTCGCGGGCACCGTAGGCGATGTTGTCGGCGATGGTGCCGCCGAACAGCCAGGTGTCCTGCAGGACCATGCCGACACAGGACCGCAGGAGCGGTCGGGGCAGGGTGGCGATGTCGACGCCGTCGAGCGTGATGCGTCCCGCGTCGAGGTCGTAGAACCGCAGGAGCAGGTTGACCAGGGTGGTCTTGCCGGCTCCGGTCGGGCCGACGATGGCGACGGTGTGCCCGGGCTCGGCGGCCAACGACAGGTTCTCGATGAGCGGCCGGGCGGGGGAGTAGCGGAAGGTCACGTCCTCGAAGGCCACCCGGCCGGTGACCGGTGTCGCCAGAAGGTTCGGCTCGGCGGGGTCCGGCGTCTGCTCGGGCGCGTCGAGGATCTCGTAGATCCGCTCGGCCGAGGCGAGGCCGGACTGGACCATGCCGGCCATGCTGGCGAGGTAGACGAGCGGCTGGCTGTACTGGCGGGAGTACTGGATGAACGCCTGGATGTCGCCGACCGTCAGCGCGCCGGCGGCGATCCGGATTCCGCCGACGACCGCGACGAGGACGTAGTTGAGGTTGCTGAGGAACACCATGGCCGGTTGCAGGGCACTGGAGGCGGCCTGGGCCCGGTGGGTCGTCTCGGCCAGCGCCTCGTTGCCCTTCGCGAAGACCTCCGCCGCCTGTCGTTCACGCCCGAAGGCTTTGACCACCGCGTGGCCGGTGTACATCTCCTCGATATGGCCGTTGAGGAGCCCGGTCTGCCTCCACTGCTCCAGGTAGCGCGGCTGTGCCCGCTTGCCGATCAGCACGACGACGAGCAGGGACAGCGGGGCGGTGACGAGCGAGATCAGCGCCAGCAGCCAGGAGACCCAGAACATCGCGGCCAGCATGCCCACGATGCTGAACAGCGGGATGACGAGCTGGCTGAGCGTCTGCTGGAGGCTCTGGCTGAGGTTGTCGATGTCGTTGGTGACCCGGCTGAGGACGTCGCCGCGGCGGTGCTCGTCGAAATAGGAGACGGGTACCCGGGAGATCTTCACCTCGATGTCCTGGCGAAGGTCGCGGATGACGCGCTGCACGGCGAGGTTGGCCAGCCAGCCCTGGACGAAGGCACAGAGCCCGGCGCCCAGATAGACCAGCGTCGCGTACAGCAGCGTGTGCCCGAGGGCGGCGGTGTCGATGCCGCGGCCGGGGACGAAGTCCACGGTGCCGAGCATCCGCGCGAGGGTGCCGTGGCCCTGCGCGCCCAGGTCGTCGACGACCTCGGCCCGGGTGGTGCCCGCGTCGAACTGACGCCCGATCGCGCCGGCCAGGACGAGGTCGGTCGCGCGGCCCAGCAGCAACGGCCCGGCGGCGCTCAGCACGACGCTCACGATGGCGAAGGCGCCCGTGCCCGCCAGCAGCCCGCGCTGGCCGCGCACCGCGCGCCAGAGGCGACCGGCCACGGCACCGGTGTCGGTGGACCGGTCGGGCCGCCGGGGCACGGGGATCGCGGCGGCCGCCGCGCGGTCGGGGGACCGTCTGGTCCGGCTCATGCCGCGTCCGCCTCGGTGAGCTGGGACAGCACGATCTCGCGGTAGGTCGGGTTGGCGGCGAGCAGTTCCGCGTGGGTGCCGGTGCCGACGACCTGGCCCTCGTCGAGGACGACGATGCGGTCGGCGCCGCGGATCGTGTTCACGCGCTGGGCGACGATGAGGACGGCCGCTTCGGCGGTCTGGCGGGCGAGCGCGGCCCGCAGCCGTGCGTCGGTCGCGTAGTCGAGGGCGGAGAAGGAGTCGTCGAACAGGTAGACCTGGGGCCGGGCGACCAGGGCGCGCGCGATGGCGAGCCGTTGGCGCTGGCCGCCGGAGAGGTTCGTGCCGCCCTGGGTGACCGGTGCGTCGAGGCCCTGGGGGAGCGCCTCGACGAACGCGCGTGCCTGGGCGATGTCCAGTGCCCGCCACAGGTGGTCGTCGGTGGCGTCGGGGTCGCCGTAGCGCAGGTTGGTGGCGACGGTTCCGGAGAAAAGGTAGGGGCGCTGCGGGACGTAGCCGACCGTGCGGCTCAGCAGCGCCCGGTCGAGGGACCGCGCGTCGACGCCGCCGACGAGCACCGCGCCGGTGGAGGGGTCGGCGAGCCGGGGGATGAGGCTGAGCAGGGTGCTCTTGCCGCTGCCGGTGCTGCCGATGACCGCGACGGTCTCGCCCCGGTCGGCGGTGAGGCTGACGCCGGCGAGGACGGGCGCCTCCGCGCCCGGGTAGCGAAATCCCACGTCGCGCAGCTCGACGCGCCCGGGGCGGGGGAGCGCGGCGACCGCGGCCGTCGCGGGCGGGACGGCGGTGCTGGCGGTGTCGAGGACCTCGCCGACGCGCCGGGCGCAGACCTGCGCGCGGGGCAGCATCCGCAGCAGGTAGGTCATCATGACGGCCGCGCCGAGGATCTGCAGGACGTAGCCGAGGAACGCCGACAGCGCGCCGACCCCGATCGCGCCGGTCTCGACCCGCGCGGCGCCGAACCAGACCACGGCGACGCTGGCGACGCTGGCGACCGCGGTGACCAGGGGGAACATCAGCGCCGTGAGCAGGCCGACGCGCGCCGAGGTGTCGGTGAGCAGGTCGTTCGCCGCCTCGAAGCGCGCGTGCTCGCGCTCCTCCTGGACGAAGGCGCGGATGACCCGCAGCCCGATGATCTGCTCGCGCATGATCCGGTTCACCGAGTCCGTCGTGTCCTGCAGGGTGGCCGACAGCGGCGTCATCCGGCGCAGGACCACGAAGGCCAGCCCGGCGAGCACCGGCGCGACGACCACGAGCAGCAGCGACAGCGGCGCGTCCTGGGCGAGGGCGAACACGATCCCGCCGACGAGCATGATCGGCGCGGTGACCATGAACGTGAGCGTGATCTGGACGAGCATCTGGACCTGCTGGACGTCGTTGGTCGTGCGGACGGTCAGCGACGCGGCGCCGAACCGGTTCAGCTCGCGCGCGGAGAAGGACTGCACCCGGTCGAACAGGGCCGTGCGCAGGTCGCGGGCGAGGAACGAGGCGACCCGCGCCGCGACCCGCGCGGCGCCGACCGCGCACGCGAGCTGCGCGAGCGACACGGCGGTCATGAGCGCGCCGAGGCGCCAGACGTGGCCCGTGTCGCCGGCGAGGACGCCGTTGTCGATCACGTCGGCGCTCAGGTCGGGCAGGTAGAGGGCGGCGGCGGTCTGGGCGACCTGAAGAGCCGCGACGACCGCGAGCGCGCGTCGGTACGGGCGTGCGTAGGGCAGGAGCAGACGAAGCAGCACGGGGCCTCACAACGGCCGTCGGGGAAGCGCCCGGACCGGGGGTGTGGGCCGGGCGCCTGCGAGACTAGGCCAGCGAGGCGGGTTCCATCAAGATAGATGCATCATGATTGATGTAAGGTTGGCATGGACGGATTCGAACTGTTCCAGCTCGGTCGCCGGCTGATGAAGCTCGGCGAGCAGGCGATCCCGGAGATCGGGCTCCACCAGATGTCCGCTCCGACGCGCGCGGTCGTGTTCGACGTCTTCGGGAACCCGGGGAGCTCGATCTCGGACATCACCGCCCGGGTCCGGTTCCCGCAGAGCCAGGTCTCGGCCTGCGTGGCCCGCCTGCGCGAGGCCGGCGCCGTCGAGACGTTCACCGATCCCGCCGACCGCCGCCGGACCCTCGTGCGCCCCACGGACGAGGCCCTGCGGCGCGCCGAGAACCGCCCCCCGGCCGAGATCGACGAGGCGCTCGCCGGGGCGATCGGCAGCACCGACCCGGCCGAGATCCAGCGCGTGAAGGACGCCCTCGAGGCACTGGCCGACCTGCTGGGGCCCCGCGACCCAGCCGGCGAGGTCGCCGCGGGTCCGGCCGGGACGCGGCGAGCAGGAGGCGACGTTCGCGTGCACCCCGCGGGTGGAGGCGATCCCGCGCCGGCCGCGGCGGGTGTTCTGGGTCCGCCACCTCGATAGTCCAGCTCCTCCCAGGCCCGGGCCGACTTCTGGCATCCCATGCCTGGGTGGCCGACACCCGGTGAGCTCCGAGACCGGCATCGGCGGTCGAGGACGGCAGTGATCCATCATCCGGTCGTGTGCCGGTCACGCGCGGACCGCGGTGACGGTCCGCTCGTACAACACACCCGCCGCTGGTAGCCTGCCGCCCGGTAGGCGCATACTGGAGCCAATGACCAAGTCAGCGGTACCCAAGCGCCGTCTGAGCACCAGCCCCTTCAAGGATCCGGTGACTCCGGCGTGTGACCGGTTCGCCGTGGGCGACCGAGTCACCCACGACACGTACGGTCTCGGCCAGGTGATCGGGGTCGAGGAAGACATCGCCGTGCTCGTCGATTTCGGCTCCCAGCAGGAACGCATCCCGACTCCGTTCAGCAAGATGTCCCATCTCTGACGACAAGAGCTTCGGCGCGCCCGAAGACTCTGCGTCCGCGGTCGGAGGCCCGCTTGCGGGCCGCGCACCGCGAGCGCCACCTCCGACGAGGACGGCACCGCTGCGTCGCAGGTGGTCGACCGGGGGCCGCGGCGGTGAACCGCGTACATCTGTGACGCGGCCGGCGATGTGCTGCCCGCCGTGTCCGGAGCCGACGGCACCTCGACCACGGCGCGCACCAAGTACACGTACGACGACGCGAACCGGCCCCTACGGTCACCGTGTTCGGCGACGGCACCGACCGGCTCACCAGGGCCGTCCTACGTGACCAGCGCGGGTTTGCCGTCAGTTTGGTCGACCCCCGGGGACATACGTCGGGTGGCGCGCCGGATTCGGACCATGTGACCGACCAGGTCACGGATCCCGCTGGCCGCACGGTCCAGGCGATCTGACCGCCTGTCCAGGTCGAACAGAACGGCGCGGCCGCCACCACTGACCGGCCCTCGGCCGAGGTCGGCGGCGTCGGAGCTGGCGGCCTCGTGGCTGGCGATCCCGTGGACGCTGGCGAGGAGTTCCAGGTTGTAGGGGGATTCGAAGCCCTCGGATCCGATGGCCGGTCATCAGCTGACCTGGTCGGGGTTCGGGGTCGCTTGTCGGACGCCCCGCGTTACGAGTGGGTCATCGGCCATCGGGCCGGGATACACCGACGTCACCGATCACCGTGGCGCTGTCTGTGCTCGGATGCGGTCGGCTTGATGCGGGGGCGGTCATGTCGAGCAGCAGCATGGCGTCGTGGTCGGGGGTGCCCGGTTCGGCGGTGTAGATGCCCATGCGCTGGCCCGGGGTGCCTTCGAGGGCCAGGCCCTGGAAGGCGAGGGTGATCGTACCGACCTGGGGATGCTGGAAGGTCTTGGTCGTGATCTTGCGGCCGGTGACCTCGTAGCGCTCCCACAGCCTGGCGAAGTCCGGGCTCTTGAGGAGAAGCTCGCCGACAAGCTGGGTGAGGTCGGGGGCGTCGGGGTCGGTGCCGGCCAGGGCGCGCAGGCGGGCGACGCAGCCGCGGATTTGGTTGTCCCAGTCGGGGAAGACCTCGCGGGCGTTGGGGTGGAGGAAGAGGTAGCGGGCGAGGTTGCGCTGGGTGGCCGGCCAGTTGTCGATGCCGGCGTACAGGGCGAGGCCGCCGGGGTTGTGGGCGAGGACGTCCATGCTCCGGCTGACGACGTAGGCCGGGTTGGGGCGCAGGGCTTCGAGCACCAGTTTCAGGTGCGGGCGCACGGTGCGACCAGGCGCTTGCGGGGCCTGGGGCCCGTAGTGGGCGGCGCGCACGGCGAGGTCGCGCAGGTGCTGGTGCTCGGCGTCGTCCAGCTGCAGGGCGCGGGCCAGAGCGTCGATCACGGCCGGGCTGGGGCGGGTTTCCCGGCCGCGTTCCAGACGGGTGTAGTAGTCGATGCTGACGCCCGCGAGCGTGGCCAGCTCCTCGCGGCGCAAGCCGGGGGTGCGGCGCACACCAGGGCCGGGGGTCAGACCGGCCGACCGGGGGCTGGTCTGGGTGCGGCGGGCGCGCGGGAAGCGTCCCAGCTCGTCGCCGCCGCTTTGCTGCTCGGGTGCCACTACGCCAGTGTCTCTCCGCCATCGGTGCGCCATGCCTGTCCAGGGGGCCCTGTCGCACCCCGGCTGGATACCCCCCGTCACGTCTCGGCCTGCCTGGAACAGGTGTGAACGGGCAGGGTTGAGTGTGTCGCCTCATGGTCGCCAGCGAGCGCCTGTGCTCCTGGCGGCCCGTGGTCCTGCTACGGAGCCGCTCTGGACGCTCTCGATGGCCTGCCTCCCGCGGGCGGGTGACGGTGGACGTGACGGACGGCGACACGGCCGGTGCGGAAGCCCGGCTCCCGGCCTCGCATACCGAAAAGGTGATGACGATGGTGGACTGGAACGGCACGGACCTGGAGACGATCGCCGCGGCCGAGGAGCTGCGCCTTGCCTCCGAACGGGTCGACGGCACCCTGCGCGATCCGGTGACCATGTGGGTGGTCCGCTCCGGCGACCAGCTCTACGTCCGCTCGGTCAAGGGCCCCGACGGCCCCTGGTACCGGGGCGCGCAGTCCCGTCGCCAGGGCCGCGTCGCCGCCGGCGGCGTCCGGCAGGACGTCACCTTCCGCCCGGCCGACCCCGGCGAGTACCCGGGCGTGGACGCCGCCTACCGCGAGAAGTACGGGCGCTACCCGAGCATCGTCGAGCACGTCCTGACCGATGCCGCCCGAACCTCCACCCTGCGCCTCGAACCGCGCTGACCGCGCCCGGCCGCCCGCACCAGCGCGGCCTTCACTTCCGGCTCACAGAGCTACCGCGAGCCCCGAAAGGCGAGATCTTCCATGCGTGCCACCTTCATGTACGGGCCCGGAGACGTGCGGGTCGAGAACGTCCCAGGCCCCACGATCGTCGAGCCCACGGACGCGATCGTCCGGATCACCCTGGCCTGCGTCTGCGGCTCCGATCTGCATCCCTACCGCTCGATGGACAAGACCGATCAGGGCGTGCCGATGGGGCACGAGTTCCTCGGCGTGGTGGAGGACACCGGCTCTGACGTGCGCGGCCCGCGGCGTGGCGACTTCGTGGTCTCCCCGTTCGCGTTCGCCGACAACACCTGCCCGATCTGCCGGGACGGCTTCCACACCGCCTGCCCGCACGGCGGCTGGTACGGCGCCGGCGGTGTCGGGGGCGCGCAGGCCGAGGCCGTGCGCGTACCCCAGGCTGACGGCACCCTGGTGAAGATCCCCACCGATGTCGACACCGCGCTCCTGCCCTCGCTGCTCGCCCTGAGCGACGTCTACCTCACCGGCTACCACGCGGCCCACATGGGCCGGGTCGAGCCCGGCAAGACCGTGACCGTGATCGGCGACGGCGCCGTGGGCCTGTCCGCGGTGCTGGCCTCCCGCCGGATGGGCGCCGAGAAGATCATCCTGATGGGCCGCCACGCCTCCCGCACCGACCTGGGCCGGGAGTGGGGCGCCACCGACGTCGTCGCCGAACGCGGCGAGGAGGGCGTCGCCACGGTGATGGAGCTGACCGGCGGTGAGGGCTCCCACGTCGTGCTGGAAGCCGTCGGCCTGATGCCCGCCTACGAGCAGGCCTACGGCATCGTGCGCCCCGGCGGGATCATCTCCCGCGTCGGCGTCCCGCAGTACGAGCAGGCCCCGGTCGGGTTCGGGTCACTGTTCGGGAAGAACGCCCAGCTGGCCGGCGGCCCCGCTCCCGTGCGCGCCTACCTCGAACCCGCCCTCGAGGACGTGCTCGCCGGCCGCATCGACCCGGGCAGGGTCTTCGACGCCGAGGTCGCCCTGGACGAGGTCGCCGACGCCTACCGGGCCATGGACGAGCGCAGCCGCCTGAAGGTGCTGGTGCGCCCGTGACGGCCCGCAAACCCAACGCCGCGGCCACCGCCGCGCACGAGCGCCTGTTCCCCGGCCATGTCTCCCCGCGCTCGGCGGGGCGGACGCCCAGGTGAAGGGCCACGTCGCGGCCAACCTCCACGTCGGCAACACCCGTACCACCCTGATCGCCGTCCTGACCGGCCTGCTGCCGTTCATCGGCTACCCCCGGACCCTCAACGCCCTGGCCGCCATCGACGCCGTCACCCCGGCCGGCGGCGCCCCGCCCCGAGGGAAAACGCATGACCACCCGTACCTGGCTCATCACGGCGTCAGCAGTGGCTTCGGCCACGCCCTGACCACCCAGCTGCTGGAACGCGCAGACCGCGTCATCGGCACCGTCCGCAACCTGGACAAGGTCGCCGACCTGCGCGAGAAGTACCCCGACACCTTCGACGCGCAGATCCTGGACGTCACCGTCACCGCCGCCGTGCGCACGACGGTGGACGTCGCGTTCGCCGCCGGCCGCGTCGACGTGATCGTCTCCAACGCCGGCTACGGCCTGTTCGGCGCCGCCGAGGAGATCACCGACGCCCAGGTCGACCACATCATCGCCACCAACCTCACCGGCTCCATCACCCTGATCCGCGCCGCGCTGCCGCATCTGCGCGCCCAGGAGACCGGATTGAACATTGCGCATGGAGCGCGGACGCCCGACGGGCGGTCATGGCTGGAGAAAAGGGCCTGTACTGTTTCGACCTGCTGCGGCCCGCGGATCGGTAGCACGTTCCCACGTCGCCGCGTCCGTCCCCGGTAAGGCATACAACTTCTTCAGCGCGATCCCCGTTCGGGACCCGGAGCGGGTCCGGGAATCCGCGACGAGCCCGGTCGGTCACGGGCGCAGGGGTGGCGTCAGAACCGGTCGCCGAGACCGAGGCGGTCGTGTGTCTTGCGGGCGCGCCGGTCTTGTGCGCTGGCCGCGTAGCGACCGTCCGTGTTTGGGAGTGTGGTGTTGATGTCTCGGGTTCTGGGGCGCGTCACCGTCGGGGGAGTCGGACGAGGCCGAGGTAGAAGTCGTCGATGGTGTGGACGGTGTCGAGGAAGGCGTCGAGGTCGGTGGGTTTGCTGACGTAGGCGTTGGCGTGCAGTTCGTAGCTGGACGCGACGTCGTCGGGGGCGTCGGAGGTGGTGAGGATCACGACCGGGATGCGGTGCAGGTCGGGGTCGGCTTTGATCGCGGCGAGGGTCTCGCGGCCGTCCATCCTCGGCATGTTCAGGTCGAGGATGATCAGGTCGGGACGGCGCCGGGCCGGGTCGCGCAGGTATTCC
The DNA here is from genome assembly GCF_016786325.1 of Frankia nepalensis. Lineage (GTDB taxonomy): Bacteria > Actinomycetota > Actinomycetes > Frankiales > Frankiaceae > Pseudofrankia > Pseudofrankia nepalensis. The sequence continues at coordinate 47,431 of NZ_JADWYU010000135.1, forward strand.
AGTGCCTGGATGCCGTCGCTGACCTGGTGCAGTCGTTGACCGAAGCCGCGGACGAGGAACGCTTCCTCGATGAGAAGGGCGTCACCGGGGTCGTCCTCGACGAGCAGGACGTCGTAGGGGCGGCTCGGCGCCGCGGCGGTCATCAAGGCCGGGGTCTCCCTCAGCTGTGGGGGTGGAGCCGTCGGGGGTGCGTCATCATTGCACGCCCTACCCGCCATCTGTGGTGATCATGACCGGCGAAGGCAGGCAGGCCACCTGCCGTTGCGATGCGCGTGCGGCGGTCACCGCCGGGCGCCCGCGCGCATGGTCCGGGGCCGGGGATGGTGTGCCGCTGTGGGGCTCCCGGCGAGTGGACGTGGCGGGGTGGAGTCCAGACTCCTGGCGAACCGCTACGGGCGTCAGCGCGTGGGCGGGCAGGCGTGCGACGGGCGGAGGGCAGGGATCGTGGTGGTCGAGGAGGCGGTCGTCGAAGGGGGTGGCGGGCCATCGGCCGAGCCCGCGGGGGCGCCGGGGCGGGCGTCTGGGTGGACGACGAGCCGCTGGTTGTCGGTGGGGGTCGGCGCCGCGCTCACCGTGCTGGTCGTGCTGGGCGTGCTCGGGGGGTGGCTGCTGGCGCACGGGACGGCGGTGAACCAGCGGCTGATCAACCGGAGCACCCCGGCGCTGATCGGCGCGGTGCGGCTGGACAACGCTCTGATCAACCAGGAGACCGGGGTCCGCGGCTACGGGATGACCGGCCGGTCCGAGTTCCTGGAGCCCTACCACCTCGGGGTCGCGGCGCAGGACCGCACCGTCGCGGATCTGCGCCGGCTACTGACCGCGGAAGGGGTCGGCGCCGCGGCCCTCGACGCCGTGCTCGCCCGGGCCGCCGACTGGCACCGGGTATACGCGGACCGGGTCGTGGCCGCGCCGCCCGGCCAGCCCGTCGAGGTCGCGACCACGCAGGCCGCCACGGGCAAGGCCGCGTTCGACGCGCTGCGCGCGGCCAGCAACGCCCTGCAGGGCGAGCTCACCGCCTCCCGCGCCCAGGCGGGCGCGGATCTGGTGCACGTACGGACCGTGCGGAACTGGACCTTCTCCGCGATCGCCGCCGTGATCCTCGCCGGCGCCGTCCTGGCCTTCGTGGGACTGCGCCGCGCGGTGTCCGGGCCGCTGTCCCGGCTCGCCGCCGACGCCACCCGGGTCTCGGCCGGCAGCTTCGACCATCCCATCCAGCCCAGCGGCCCGGCTGACATCCAGACGGTGGCGGGCGCGGTCGAGCGGATGCGCCGCCGCCTCGCCGCCGAACTGCAAACCTCCGAACAGGCCCGCCACGTCCTTGACCGCCAGGCCGAGGAACTGCGCCGGTCCAACACCGACCTCGAACAGTTCGCCTACGTCGCCTCCCACGACCTGCAGGAGCCCCTGCGCAAGGTGATCAGCTTCTGCCAGCTGCTGGAACGCCGCTACACCGGCCAGCTCGACGACCGCGCCGACAAGTACATCGCGTTCATCGTCGACGGCGCGGCGCGGATGCAGAAACTCATCCAGGACCTGCTCGCGTTCTCCCGCGCCGGCCGCGCCGGCACCGCGATCGAGCCCGTCGACCTCGAACAGGTCTATCACCGGGCCGTCGACAGCCTCACCCTGACCATCGACGAGACCGACGCCCAGCTCTCCCACGACCCGCTGCCCACCGTCCCGGGCCATGGCGCGTCCCTGGAGATGCTGCTGACCAACCTGCTGGGCAACGCCCTGAAGTTCCGCCACCCGGAACGCACCCCGGTCATCCATGTCGGAGCCGACCGCGACGGCGACACGTGGCGCCTGTCGGTGACCGACAACGGCATCGGGATCGACCCGCAGTTCAGCGAGAAGGTCTTCGTCATCTTCCAACGACTCCACAGCCGCGACGCCTACCCCGGCACCGGCATCGGCCTCGCCCTCTGTCGCAAGATCGTCGAGTTCCACGGCGGACACATCGACCTCGACAACGGCTACACCGACGGCACCCGCATGATCCTCACGCTGCCCGTGGCGGGCTCCATCACCCCGGCCGCGCTCATCCCCGCCAGCCGCCAGGACGACTCCTGAGCCGACCGCTCTCCGTCGCAGGGTCTCCGCCGGCGACGACGGCGCGTCGGCGGACCCGGGTCGTCCACAACGGCCGGTCCGGCGGCGGCATTCGAGAACCCGGGTGGCCGGGGGTCGGGAACACCCCCGGCCAGCCCACGACGGGTCAGGACGGGTCAGGACGGGTCAGGACGGGCGGTTGATCTGCGGGATCTCGATGCTGATCGTCTGTCCCTCGGACAGGAACAGCAGGGCCAGCTTGCGGAGGAACTCGTCGAAGAGCCAGTAGGCCTGCGGCACCAGCGGGAGGGGTAGCAGGCCTTCCCGGACGGCGATGAAGGGGCCCCAGGCCGTGCGCAGGAGCGTGTCCCAGACCGGGTCGCGGGGGATGTCCAGCCAGCCAGCGATCTTGTCGCCGAGCATGAACCGTGTGAACGAGCCGAGGATGGGCTTGCTGAGGATGCCGGCGTCAATCGTGGCGCCGAGGCTGAGGAGGATGTCGGCGAGGACCTTGCCCTCCGGTGTCGGGGCCAGCACCGGATCCAGGACCTGCTTGGCCTGGGAGTCGGCCTCGGACCAGGACGCGGGGATGTACTCGTCCTTGATGCCGAGCATGTGCGCGCCGACCTGCCACGAGTGCAGGAAGGCCGTGGACTCGTTGGCAGGGATCGGCACCTTCCACGCGGTCAGCTTCTGCATGACGGTCGTGGGCAGGCTGTGCCAGGTGACCATCATGTCGGCCTGGCTGATCGGGATGTCCTCGGGGGCGGCGCCCGACCACTCCGGCGACTGCGGGAGCAGGTGCCGTACCGCCGCGTGCACCAGCCGGGTCTTCACACACGTCACGATCATCTCGCCGTCGGGGGCGAAAGCATTCCGGGTCCCGATGTCATATCCGAGCTTGGCGGTCTTGGAGATGCGGTCCTTCATGTCCGCGCCGCCCTTGGAGTAGTAGACCGCGCGCGCCTCCTTCGGGATGACCGTACTCATCATGCCGCTGGCCAGCCCGTACAGCACACCGAGGTAGAGCCCGCGCTTCTCGTTGAACTGGTACGCGGTCGCCAGCATGCCCTGGTTGGTCCACGGCGGCAGCTGCCGCGCCTGCTCCATGAAGTCCCGCAGGTCCGCGGGTAATCCGGCCGGCAGGGGCTGACCGTTCTTCGTCCAGGTCCGCAGCAACTCGTTGACCCTCGGCACGTCACCCCGGTCGAGCAGCGACGCGACCAGCGGGTCGGCCTCCGGGTCCCAGACCCACCGCGGGTCGGTTCCGGCGCCCGCGCCCGCCACCGACCCCGCGGCCGACCAGGTCCACGGCACGGGCGCCGTGACACTCAGGGCGCCGAGGGCGCCCAACGCCCCACCCACCGCCAGGATGTTGCGCCTGCTGATTTTCTCCATGCTGCCGCTCCTCCTCGAGGTCGTTCGATGCCAGCCGGAAACCTGGTGCAATGAAACAAAAACAGAGTCCGTGTATCATTGGGTCATGGCGTGTAGATGATCAAAAGGCTCGTCGCGACGGCGACCGTTGAGGAAGAACCAGGAGGTGACCATGGAACCCTCGCTGTCCGCGTTCATGACACCGGGCTCGGAGTCGGTGCTGCAACGCGCGTACACCGACGCCGTCGAACGGGTCGACGACACAGAGGAGACTCGGGCGCGGATTCTTGACGCGGCGTATGAGCAGTTCTGCCGGATGGGTATTCAGCGGTCGACGATGGAGGATGTGGCGCGGCGGGCCGGGGTTTCGCGGATTACCGTCTACCGCCGGTTCACGACCAAGGACGTGCTCGTCGAACAGGTGGTGCGACGCGAGTTCCGCCGGTACTTCGACCAGTTCCTCGTCGACATCCGACAGGCCAAGACCGTCGCCGACCGTCTGGTGCTCGGCTTCGTGAGCTCGTTGCGCGCCGTCCGGAGAAATCCGCTGATCGGTGGTCTGATCGCCACGGAACCCGACCTGTTGGTGGCCTCGGTGGTCGGCGACGGTGGGCAGACCCTCGCGACCGTACGGCAGTTCCTCGCCGGTCAGCTGCGCCGTGAACAGCGCGCGGGTGCGGTGTCCAGCGACCTGGACACCGACCTCGCGGCCGAGCTGATGGTTCGGGTGTCCGCTTCCTTTCTGGTGATACCCAGTTATGTCGTCGATATCGACGACGACGAGCAGATGGCCGCGGTCGCCCGCCGGTTTCTCGTGCCCCTGCTGAAACCAGCAGGTGACGAGGACTGACCGCCGGATCCCTCTCACATGTTCGCGGCACCGGCTTTGACGGCTTCACGGATGCGGAAGTAGGTGCCACAGCGGCAGATGTTGCGTAGGCCGTCGAGGTCGTCGTCCGTGATCGCACGTCCTTGGGCGGCGACCCGGCGGACCAGCGCCACCGCCGCCATGATCTGGCCCGGCTGGCAGTAGCCGCACTGGACGACATCGTGGTCGAGCCACGCCTGCTGCATGGGATGCAACTCCCTGCCGACCGTGGCCGGCAGTCCTTCGATGGTGGTGACCTCGTCGGCTGGCTGGAGGTCCTTGACGGGGATCGCACAGGGGTTGACCTCCTTGCCGTTGAGGTGGCTCGTGCAGGCCTTGCAGACGTTGATGCCGCAGCCGTACTTGGGGCCGGTGATGCCGAGGACGTCGCGTAGCACCCACAGCAGGCGCACATCGTCGGGGACATTGACGGTGACCTGCTCGCCGTTGACACGGAAAGTGCGCTCGGGCACGGGCGTCTCCCAATCTCAGCGGGCATGGCTCAGGCCGTCGGTCGGTGACGGGGGAACAGGCGGGACGGTTGGCTTGGGCTCGAAGGAGAGCGTGCCGTGGTTGATCGGGAAGCTGGTCGGCATGGTCCCGGTCGCGCGGCCGTAGGCGCAGGCCACGGCGGCCATGGCCGGTGCGACGCCCAGTTCCCCCGCGCCGCCCGGCTGCTCCGAGGTGCTGGGCATGACGATGATCTGGAGGGCGAGGGGCGTGTTCCACTGCCGCGTGTAGAAATAGTTGTCCCAGCTGGCTTCCAGAAAGTACCCGTCGCGCAGGTGCAGGCTGGAGGTCAGGGCCAGCGCGATGCCGTCGGAGATGCCGCCCATCATCTGGGCTTCCAGGCCGCGCGGGTTGACGGCCAGGCCGACGTCCACGGCGAAGACGGCCCTGGTGACCCGCGGCCCGGCGACGCCCTCGCGGATGGGCCGGTTGACCGTCTCCGGCCGGCAGTCGATCTCCACCAGCGCGGCACTGACGGACTTGTACTCGGCATGGAAGGCGATGCCCTGGGCCGTGCCGGCCGGCAGGGCCCGACCCCACCCGCCCACCTCGGCGACCTTGTCCAGGACCGCCCTGGAGCGGTCATCGCGCAGGAAGTCGCGCCGGAACCGGTAGGGGTCCTTGCGCATCCGCGCGGCGAGCTGGTCGACGATCAGTTCGCGGGCGCAGGCGACGTCGGGCGAGTAGACGTTGCGCATGCTGCCGGTGTTGAAGCCCTTGTCGGTTTCGGACAGCAGCTGGCTGGTTGCCCCGAAGTTGTAGGGCATCGTCTGACTGAGCAGGAAGAAGGTCTCGGAGAATCCGATGTCGCCCACCGGCAGTTGCGCGGCGGTGGCCGTGATGATCTCGCCGAGCCCGTGGCCGAGGTCGGTGGCTACGCTGGTGTGCCGCTGTTCGTAGCCGAGCACGGTGCCACCGAGGTAAGAGACGCGCACTCGGGAGGTGGCCATCGGGTGGACGCGGCCCTGGCGAGCGTCGTCGGCACGGTGCCACATGAGCCTGACCGGTTTGCCGATCTTCTGCGACACCTCGGCGGCTTCCAGCGCGGCGTCGAAGAACAGCTTGCGCCCGAAGGAACCACCGCCCTGGACGACGTGCACGGCAACCCTGGACGGCGCCAGGCCGAGCTTCGCGGCGATGGTCCGCTGGGCAACGATCGGCGACTTCAACGCCGACCAGATCTCGGCACGGTCGGCCCGGACATCGGCGATGGCGCAGTTGGTTTCCAACGCACTGTTGCCGCGGAAGTAGAAGGTGAACTTCCCTTCCACAGTCGGCGTCAGCGGCGGCAGCCCGAGAGACAGCTCCGCACGCTCCAACTCTCGACGCACGATCTCGTCGGACTTTCCCGCCGCGGTACCGGGTTTCCAGGAGACACGCAGTGCCCGCACCGCATCGATGCACTGGCCGAAGGTCTCGGCGCGCACCGCCACTCCGGTGGAGATCACCACGACATCGGTGACCCCCGCCATCGCGCGCACCTCGGCGAGGTTGGCCACCGAGCCGACCTTGCCGTTGAGGGTCGGCGCGCGGCACACCATCGTGGGCTTCGCATCCGGCACGTCGAGGTCCATCGCGAACTTCTTGCGTCCGGTGACCGCGTCCAGCGCGTCGATCCGGCTGTGCGGCTTGCCGATCACGGTGAAGCTCTCGCGTGGCGTGAGCTCGACGGATACCTGCTCGATTCGTACGCTCGCGGCTTTGTCGGCCAGCGCGCCGAACCCGATGCTCCTGCCGGAACGATCGACGATCATGCCGTCGCGCACGGACAGGTCCGTGACCGCGGAGCCAAGCTCGATCGCCGCCGCCTCCAGCAGCCGGCGCCGGGCGATCGCGGCGGCGACCCGGATCGGCGTGTAGGTCGCGAAGGTCGTGTTCGACCCACCGGTGAGCTGGTTGAACACCAGCTCCGGCCGGGCGTCGGCCAGGGTGACCCGCACCCGGTCCAGCGGTACCGAGAGTTCCTCGGCGATCAGCATGGCCGTCGAGGTGGTGATGCCCTGTCCCACCTCGGCCCTGGGCAGTGCGAACGACACCATCCCGTCCTGGCCGACCCCGACCGAGATCAGACCCGAGGTCGGCGCCGCCGCCACGGTCATCAGGTCGTTGAGGTCGACTATGTCAGTAATACCGGGCGACGGCAGCTGAAACTCGGCCGAAGACGCCGCCGCGACCGTCGGCCTCAGACCGATCTCCGCCGCCGTCACCAGCGTCGGCGCGGCGAGCACATACCCGAGGAACCGTCGCCGCCCAATGGACTCGCGCATTTCGCTGGCTCAGCTCGGACGATTGCCCGTGGGGATGACGATTTTTGTCTCCTGCCCCTTGGTGAGGAAGAACAGGACGTACTGCCGCAGGGCCTCGTCGACGGTCCAGGCGATCGACGGCACCAGCGGTAACGGGATGAGCCCCTCCCGGACCTTCACCAGTACCGGCCACACGCTCTTGATCGTCGCCTCCCAGAACGGCTCGCGCGGGATCTGGTCCCAGTCGGCCACCTGTTCACTGACCAGGAACCGGGCCAGCGCGTTGACCAGGGGCCGGCCGACGCCACCCGGGCTCACCTGTTCGGCGAGCTGGCGCAGCAGGATGTCGGTCAGCTCCACGCCTTCGGGTGTCGGCCCCATGTTCGGCGGCAGCACCAGGTCCGACTGGGAGTTGGCCGTGTCCCACGTGGCGGGGATGTACTCGTCCCGGACGCCGAGCAGGTGCGCGGTCACCTGCCACACGTGCAGGTAGGCCGCGGAGTCGGCCGCGCTCATCGGGATCTTCCACTCCCGCATCTTGCCCATGGCGTAGGTCGGCAGGGTGTGCCAGGTCACCAGGATGTCCTCCTGGCTGATGGGGATGTCGCCGGACCAGTGGGGCGACTGTGGCAGCAGGTGCCGCACCGCCGCGTGCGTCAGCCGGGTCTTCACCGCGTTGACGATGCAGTTGCCGTCCGGCCGGTACGCGTTCAGCGCGCCGACGGCGAAGCCCAGAATGCTCGTCTTGGCAACCCGGTCCTCCATGTCCGCGCCGCCCGCCGAGTAGTAGACCGAGCGCGCCTCCTTGGGAATGGCGGTGCTCAGCATCCCACCGCCGACACCGTTGAGCAGGTTGAGATAGAGCCCCCGCGACTTGTTGAACTGGGCGGCGGTCTCCAGCTTGGCCCGGTCCGCCCACGAGGGCAGCTGACGGGCGTGCTCGATGAAGTCCCGCAGATTCTCCGGTAACCCGTCCGGCAGCGGCTGGCCGTTGCGGTTCCAGTCCCATAACAGCTGGTTGACCTGGGGCACCAGGCCGCGGTCGAACAACGAGGCGACCACCGGATCGGCCTCGGCATCCCATACCCACCGTGGGTCGGCACCTGTGCCGGTACCGGCCACCGATCCACTGGCCGGCCACGTCCACCCCCCCGCGGCGCGCGCCTGCGTCGGCGTGACCACGCCCAGCGCACCGAGCGCGCCTAGGGTGCCGCCCGAGATCAACACCTTGCGCCTGCTCAGGTCCACCATGTCCCGAACTCCCTCATGAGCCGCACCGTGCGCGCGGTGACACCGTGATACATAGCATGTAGCTGCGTATCTTCGCAAGCTGTTCAGTCGGCGCGGCAGCGCGTCCACCTGGCTGGTGTTTGTTTCGGCAAATATGTCGGCGGGCGGAAGGTCCTCGACCGTGAGAGGCGCCGGTCGTGTCCTCGGCGGCCGCGCCCGGTCGGCGGCGGCGAGCACCTTCTGGACCGGCATGCTGGATATCCGGGTGACGCCCTCCAGAAAACCGCGCGGTCCCCCGGCTCATCCAGGCGTCATGCGCCAAGGCATGTGGCGTCGAGGCGTAGGCCGATGGTCCGAATCCGGGTTCTGGCCCGATACAGGGTGCAGGGGCGCGGGCAGGGCGCGGTCGGCGGGCTGGAACTGGATGCGTTGGCCGTCGAGTTGGCGTTGCGGCACGGTGATCTGGCGGCGCGGAGTGAGGATCTCGACGTCCTTGTCACGGGCCCCGTGCGCGGCGGGCGCGGCGGCGCGAACGCGTGGGAACTTGTGGCTGCGTGCAGACTTGGGCGCGTGACCGCGACCGCTCCCCCCGAACCCGTGACCTGGTCCGACAGGCTGCGTGCAGTGATCTTCGACCTGGACGGCACACTGTTCGACCACGAGAGCTCCGCCGTCGCCGCGCTGCGCCAGTGGGTACCGCGGCTCGGCGTCGAGACCGTTACCGATGTGCTGCTGGCCGCCTGGTTCGAGGCCGAGGACCGGCATTTCGGCGCGTGGCAGAACGGTCTGATCAGCTACGTCGAGCAGCGCCGCGCCCGGTTGCGCGACTTCCTGCCGCACGTCGGCCACCGCCCCGGCACGGACGCCGAGCTCGATCGGCACATCGCCGACTACCTCACCTGCTACGCGTCGACCTGGCAGCGGTTCGACGACGTCGACGCGGCGCTGACGGCGGTGGCCCGGGCGGGACTTGCGACCGCGGTGCTCACGAACGGCATCGACCAGCAGCAGTTCGCGAAGGTCGAGGCGATCGGTCTCGCGGGGCGGGTCGGACCGGTCTTCACCGCGGAGGCGATCGGCGTCGCGAAGCCCGCGCCGATCACCTACCTCACCGTCTGCGAACGCCTGGGCGTGCCTGCGGAGGCGGTGCTGCACGTCGGTGACCGCCACGACCTCGACGTGCTGGCGCCGCGCGCCGTCGGGTTGAACGCCGTCCATCTCGACCGCACCGGCCGCGGCCCGCTCGATGAACCGCACCGGATCACCTCCCTCGCCGAGCTCGGCCGCTTCCTGCCGCCAGCCGCCGTCGGCTCGGCGGCGAGCTGACGGTCTGTCGTCGAGCCTTGGTTGTGGTCGATCTTCATGAATGGGCGAGAGGCGAGATCGACCCGTTCTGGGCGACGATCGGTCTCCACTGACCCTTGTTCATGTACTGGTTCGAGGATGGATCCTCCGAAATGAATCCGGATCTTGCTGGCGACCGTAACGCCGGGGCGGCGACTCCGGCGGCACACGCGATACCGGAAAGTTTTCCAGACCGACAACAACTCCCTCATGCCGATCATCGGGCGCCGATGGGTCAGGTCGTGTTCGCCGCGGCCGTCGGTATTCGGTTTTGTCGCGTGCCGGCGCGGGGTCTCCTCGAGCGGGACGTGACAGTAGTAGGCGTGGGTCGGGCCGGGCCCAGCGGTCATCAACGAACACCCTGAGCCGCGGGCTCAGGGCTGGCCACGGCGGCGGGTCGGCAGGGTGCCCGCGAGGGCGGCCGCGATCGCCAGGGCCGCGCAGGTCGCCGCGACGGCGAGCAGCGGCAGCCACGGGATCGACATCGCCACCGAGACGTGGGCCTCGGGGTGGGCTCGCGCCAGGTCCCGGGCGGTGGCCTGGCGGATGAGCCAGCCGAGGAAGCCGGTGGTGAACGCCCCGATCAGCAGAGCGGCGGTGCCGACCAGCCCGGCCGTCCAGACCGCCAGCCGGCGCTGCTGGCCTTCTGTGGCGCCGAGCAGGCGGACCAGGTCGTGCTGACGGCGACGCTGCGCGGCACCGATCAGGGTGGCGTTGACGATCGCGATGGCGGCGTAGACGCCGGCGGGGCCGAGCAACACGACGATGCCGACGTTGTTTGCCGCCCGGGTGGCGGCGTCGACCTCGTCGATCCACGCCTCGGCCGACAGGACGCGGCTGCCGGTGCCGGCGAGCGCGCCCTCGAGCGAGGCGCGGGCCGCGTCGGCGGACACGCCCGCTCGCGGTATCACGAACAGCAGATCGGGCTCGAGGCCCGCGAGGCCGCCGGTGAACAGGTCGGCGGGGATGAGGCGCTCGCCGTACAGGTCGGGAGCGTCGGGCACGACGGCGACGACCCGCAGCGCGACGTCGCGGCCGGCGAGGCGCCCACGTACGGTGTCCCCTGGTTCGAGGCCGAGGTCGGTCACCAGGGTCTCGGTGACGGCGATCGTCTCGCCGCGCAGGTCGGCGAGGTTCCCGCGGACGGCGCGCAGGCCACGCGCCGCCGCGGCGGCGCGGACGTCGACGACGTCCACGTCCTCTCCCTCCAGCGCGTCGCCGTCATGCTCGCCGGCGGGGGCCTCGCCGGTCAGGTGCCGGCGGGCGTCCACGACGGCCACCGTCGGATCGGCGGCCACGGCCCGCGCCGCCGCGGGGCCCCCGGGTTCGACGACCAGCGGCGCGGCGAGCTGGGCGCGGTCCTGGGCCACCGTCCAGTCGGCGGTGAAGCTGAGGGTGACCAGCAGCGACCCGGCGATCGCGGAGATGGCGACGATGGGCGCGGCCAGCGCCGCGGTGGTGCGCGCCGAGGCGCGCAGCTCCTGGGCCGCCAGATGCGCGGCGACGTGGCGAGCCGTGAACGGCCGGGCGAGCAGCCCGGCGAGCCAGGGGAACAGCGCCGTGCCAAAGCACATCACGCCGACGACGAGGACCTCGGGCAGCAGGACGCCCGCGAGCAGCGCGAACAGCGGCGGCAGGTCGCGGGCGAGCGCGCCCGTGACCGCCACGGTGGCCAGGCAGACGGTGCCGACGACCAGCTGGACGACGGTGGGCCGGCGGCGCGTGACGGCCGCCTCCGCCAGGGCCGCGATCGGCGCGATGCGCGCGGCCCGCCGGGCTGAGCGCCAGGCGCCGAGCAGCGCGACCGCCGCCCCCGCCGGTGCCGCGATCGCCCATGCCAGCCAGGGCGTCGGGGTCCGCAGGCGCAGGGTGGTGATGTCCAGGCCCCGCAGAAGGGCCGGCAGGGCCGGTGCGAGGACGGTACCCAGCAGGCACCCGGTCACGACCGCGGCCAGCGCGACGACCGCGGACTCGGCGAGCACCATCCGGCGGACCTGCGCCGGTGTCGCGCCGAGCAGGCGCACCAGGCCGAGTTCGCGGCGGCGGGTGGCGACGACGAACCCGAACGTGCTGCCGACGACGAACAGGGCCATGAACACGGAGACACTCGCCATGATCCCGAACATCGCGGAGAGATCGGCGAGCTGGGTCCGGTCGGCGTCGGTGACGCCGGGCTGGCCGGAGGTGGCGGCGACGAAACCGACCAGCGACACGGTCACGGCGATGAGCAGGACACCGAAGGTGAGCGCGACGAAGGCGCCCGCGTAGGCAGGCCAGGAATGGCGCACGGTCTGGCGGCTCAGCCGGGTGGACGTCATCGCTCCAGCTCGCTCATCGCGGTCGCGATCCGCGCGGGATCGGCGTGGCGCAGCTGCCCCACGACGCGGCCGTCGGCCAGGAACAGCACCTCGTCCGCGTAGGAGGCGGCGAGCGGGTCGTGGGTCACCATGACGACCGTCTGGCCGGCGTCCGCGAGGGAGCGCAGCAGCTCCAGCACCATGCGCCCGGAGGCCCGGTCGAGCGCCCCGGTCGGCTCGTCCGCGAACAGCACCGCGGGCCGGCCGTACAGCGCCCGCGCGATCGCCACCCGCTGCTGCTGGCCGCCGGAGAGCTCCGTCGGGCGTCGGCGCGCGAGGCCCCGCAGGCCCACCCGGTCCAGCGCGTCGAGCGCGGCGGCGCGGTCGACCTGCCGGCCCGCCAGTCGTGCTGGAAGCGTGATGTTGTCGAACGCCGTCAGCGCGTCGAGCAGGTTGTAGGACTGGAAGACGAACGCCAGCGACGTCCGCCGGAACCTGGTCAGCCTTGGCTGGTCGAGCGCACCGAGGTCGGTGCCGTCCACGATCACCCGGCCTCGGCTGGGCCGGTCGAGACCGGCCGCGATCTGCAGCAGCGTGGACTTGCCGGAGCCGGATGGGCCCATCACGGCCGTGAAGGTGCCGCGGCGGAAGGCGTGGGTCACCCCGCGCAGGGCGTGGACCTCGCCTGAACGGGAGCGGAACGTGCGGCTGATGCCGTCGAGCGCGACGGCTATCGTCGCGTCGGGCGCCGGGGGTGTCCCGGGAGGCGCGGCGGCGAGCGGTGTCCGCGGGCGTGGCGTCATGATCCCACCTCACCGCCCAGGACGCGCCGGAACACGGGCCCCCGCACCACGGTCGGGGTAGCGCCCGCGCTACCCCGGGGGTCGGGTTGACCTTCTACGCTCGGGTCATGGGCTCGTCCGGCGGCGCGTGGGCCGCGGTGCGCGGACGGCCCTGGCGCTTCCTGTTCTCGCGGTGGCCCTGGCTGTCGCTCGTCTACCTCGCCTCCAGCGTGCCCGTCGGGCTCGGCTGCCTTGTCGTCCTCGCGCTGGTGGTCGGGCTCGGCGTGCTGACAGCGGTCGTCGTCGTCGGCCTGCTGCTCCTGGCCGGCGTGCCGCTGTTCACGGCTGTCATCGCGGCCATGGAGCGGGCGCGGCTTCGGCTGGTGCTGCCGCGCGAGGCGGCCGGTCCCCGCGCGACGACCCGGGCGGCGACGCGGGCCACGACGTGGGAACGCCTGCGCGCCGGGCGGCGGGTGCCGGCCAGCTGGTCGGAGATCGGGTACTCGGTGCTGCTGGCCAGCGTCCTGTGGCTGGTCGACGCGACGGTGCTCCTGTTCGCCGTCGCGGTCCCGGTCGTGCTGCTGCTCGCGCCCGTCCTCGTGCGCGACGACCGCGTCGAGGTCTCGGGCTGGTCGATCGACTCCCCTGGCGAGGCCTGGTTCGCCGCCGCCGGGCCCGGGCTGGTCAGCCTCGTCGTCGCGGCCTACGTGGTCACCGCGCTCGCGTGTGGGCAGGCGGCCCTGACCCGTCTCCTGCTCGATCCGCCCGAAGCACGGCTGACGGCCGCCGTCGCCGAGCTGCGCAGGTCCCGCGCCGGGCTCGTCGGCGCGTTCGAGGCCGAGCGGCGCCGCATCGAACGCGACCTGCACGACGGCGTCCAGCAGCGCCTGGTCGGCCTCACGATGACCCTCGGGCAGGCCGAGCTGGAGGCGCCCGACGGCCCGGCGCTCGACCTCGTGCGCGCGGCGCACGCGCAGGCCGAGGGCGCGCTTGACGACCTGCGCGCCGCGATCCGCGGCATCCACCCACGCGTCCTCAGCGACCACGGCCTCGTCGCCGCGATCCACGAGATCGCCGACCGCTCGCCCGTGCCCGTCGACGCCGACCTGCTCCTGCCCAGCCGGCTGCCGGCGCCGGTCGAGGCGGCCGCCTACTTCGTCGTCAGCGAGGCCCTCACCAACATCGCCCGGCATGCCCACGCGCGGTCGGCGCGGATCCATGCCTGGACGTTCGGCGACCGGCTCGTCCTCACGGTGGTCGACGACGGCGCTGGCGGCGCCGATCCGGCGGCCGGCTCAGGGCTCGCCGGCCTCGCCCTGCGCGTCGAGGCGCTCGACGGGACCTTGTCGGTCGCGAGCCCGGCCGGCGGGCCGACGGAGGTCAGAATGGAATGCCCGATCGGTACCGACCCGTGACCGACGACCCGCGCCGACACGATCTGGGAGGGCCGGTGGGCGAAGATCCACATACCAAGGGCTGGCCGGCCCACCGCCCGCCGGCCCACCGTTCGCTGGTCCGCCGGCCGCTGCGCCTGGTCCTCGCCGAGGACGCGGCACTGCAGCGCGAGGGTCTGGTCGGCATCCTCGAACGGGCCGGTCACGAGGTGGTGGCAGCGGTGGGGGACGCCCACGCGCTGCTGACATTCACCGCGAACACCCACCCGGACGCCGTCATCACCGACATCCGGATGCCGCCAGACCACTCCGACGAGGGCCTGCGCGCCGCGGCCGAGATCCGGTCCGCCCACCCGCAAACCGCGATCATGGTGCTGTCGGCCTACGTCGCCGACGCCTACGTCGCAGAACTCCTCGACTCGGCGCCGGGCGGCGGCATTGGCTACCTGCTCAAGGACCGCGTGGGCCATGTCCGCGAATTCCTCGACAGCCTCGACCGGGTCGCGTCCGGCGGGACGGTGGTCGACCCGGAAGTGGTCCGTCACCTGCTGCGCCGGCGGCGCCGGGACGGGCCGCTGGCCACGCTCACCGACCGCGAACGCGAGGTGCTCGCGCTCATGGCCGAGGGCCGCACCAACGCCTCGATCGCCGACAAGCTGGTGGTCAGCGAGGCGGCGGTCCGCAAGCACGTCGGCAACATCTTCGCCAAGCTCCCACTTGACCCCCACTCCGACCGGCGCGTCTCCGCCGTCCTCGCCTACCTCCGTGGCGCCGCCAACTAGAGGTTGTCGCGTACCCTGCCGGGCCTACAGCGCGGAACGCGGCAGCGGCGGGCTGCCGCGCCCTCCACTTGGCTGGCTGTAGGTCGTGGAAGCGCTGAACAGGCTGTGGTCACCGAGTTCGCAACCGCGCCCGTAGACGCCGACCGCCAGCGGGCCGAGCTGGGCGACGGCCGCCCAGGCGTCGCCGAGGCGCCGGACGCGGAACTCGGCCCGGTCGTCGTTCACCGTGATCGTCAGCGTGGGCCACGACCGCGGCCAGTCGTCCAGTGGTGCCGCGGCGCGGCGGAAGTCCTCCTCGGCCCGGCCTCTGGCGGCGTCGCGTGGGAACGCCAGGCCCAGCGCGCCGACCTGGCTGTCGATCGCGGCGTCGGATGCGGCCTCCTGGGGGCCGTGTGGCCCGTGCCAGTGGCTGCCGAGCCCGCGCCAGGTCGACACGACGAGGGTGCCCCCAGCCGGTGTGCGGTGGCCGAAGCTCAGATGCCACAACGGCTGGTCGGGCGCACCGCGCACGGTGCCCCACCCCTCGACCCACCGCTGCTCGAACCTTCGCTGCTCGACGGGGTCCTGGGACGCGCCGTAGACCGGGAAGTCCAGCTCCCACGGCGGCTCGGGCATCACGCCAGGACCTCGCAGATCGGCCAGGTACAGCGCCCCATACCCCCGGTCCCACTCATCGGCGTCAGGCATCCTGATCTGTCGGCGCAGTTCCCACGCCGCCTCGCCGACATAGGCCGGCCCCAGCCCCGCGAGCTCCTTGGCGGCGTCCATGTTCTCAAACAGGTCGACGTAGCCCCGGTACTCGTTGATCATCAAACGCAGGCCGTAAGCGGCATACGTGACGTACTTCCCTCCCAGCCCGGCCAGCAGGCGCGCACCCTCGATACGGACGCCCATGCCAAGGCGGTAGTTGGTAAGGACATGCAGCCTGATCTGTTCGACGGCCTCGGCGACGTACGCTGGCCCCAGCTCGATCAGCTGCCGGGCGCCGACGACCGTCGCCTCGGGATCGGCCCGCCAGGGCGTGTTCAACAGCTCACGCGCCCGCCGTACTTCCGCGTCCGGGCGGTCGGCCACGGCACCCTCCTCGACGCATCCGGGCGGTCGAACGACGGAATCGTCCACACGCATCGCCGCGCTCGACCCTCAGGCTGCCCGAGCCCGCGGCTCGTGAGGGCAGGGTAGTCGTTCCGACGCGCCGGTTGCGCCGGCCCGGTTGCGTGGAAATCCGCGCCAAGGCCGTTCTCTTATCCCCGGAGTCCTGGTGTCTCGCTGCTCGTTCGCGTCGTCGTCGGGGCTGGCCGGCTCTGCCGGGGAGGCGGAGGCCGGCCGGTGGGAGAATGGTCGCGGGCCATGACGATCCTGGGCAGGTATGGCTGAGAATTATGCGGGCAGGCTTCTGTACGAGACGAAGTCTGCGGGCGAAAGGCCATCATTTGACGCCGGGGAGGGGGATGTCGTGAAAGACGAGACATTCGGACCCTCAGCCAAGGTGCTTGAGCCGGACGATAAGGTGATGGAACTACTCGACGTGCTTCGTCGGCATTTAAGTATGGATGTCGCGGTTCTGGGTATGTGGGACAAGGACCTGCTGGTTGTGCAGGTCATCAGCGGCGACGGATCGAGTTTTGGGCTGGCGCCGGGGGTGACGATCCGGCGGAGCAAGGAACTGTACGAGGACCTACGGGCCCTCGGGCTGCCCTCGGTGTCGGCCGACACGAAGAGAGACGCGCACGCGGCCACGGCCCCGATGGTAAGGAATCTTGACGTCGGGTCCTACGCGTCGGCCGAACTCGTCGACAGCCACGGACAGTTGTACGGGCTGCTCTGCTGTCTGGCCCATCAACCCCATCCTGGAATCCGTGAGCGTGACTGTCACTTCGTACGCATGGTGGCCGAGTTCCTCCAGGACTCACTGATCGACCTACGACGGATGTGGGAGACGCGCAGTCGGGCGTCCCGCGCGATCTGCGGTCTCATCGATGGCGGCGGTCCCCGGATCGTGTACCAGCCGATCGTGCGACTCGGCAGCGGCGCTCTCGTCGGCGTCGAGGCCCTCTCCCGGTTCCCTCCACGATGCGGCGACGAGGTCCACGACACTCCGGGCTGGTTTCGCTCTGCCTGGCTCGTCGGTCTGGGCATCGACTTGGAGATGGCCGCGATCCACCACGCCATCGAGGAGCTTCCCGGCCTTCCCCCCGGGATCAGACTCGCGCTCAACGCATCCCCCAGCACCGTCACTGGCGGCCTTGTCGAACTCCTCTGCGACCTTCGCGACCCGTACCGCGTAGTCATGGAGGTCACGGAGCACGAGAACTGCGCGGGCAATCCCGACCTTGTGCGTGCCATCGACTGCCTGCGCGACCTTGGCGTGCGCATCGCGGTGGACGACACCGGCGCCGGCTACTCCGGTCTCGAGCAACTCCTCCGACTTCGGCCAGACGTCATCAAGCTCGACTACCTCATCACCCGCGGCATCGACCGCGACCTGGCCCGCCGCACGATCGCCACCGGACTTGTCCGCTTCACCGAAGAGATCGGCGGAGCCGTCGTCGCCGAAGGCATCGAGACCATCGCCGAACGCGACGCCGTGGTCAGGGCCGGCGTCCCCTACGGACAGGGCTACCTCTACGGCAAACCAGCTCCCATAGCCGTCATCACGGAACGACGCCGTCTGGCACCAGCGATGTGAAAGGTCAGCCATCCGGACGGCCCCTCGTCAGCGCTACGGCGGGCGGAACATCACGAGAACGCCAACATCACGACCGTCAAGTTCCCTCTGAGTCCTCCGGGCCCTTCGGCCGGCCGCGCAAGCGCGGAAATTTTGGGGGTGGCTCGTTCGGGTGGTCTGTCCGG